>CAZIJZ010000004.1:0-87073 GCA_964539765.1 uncultured Smithella sp. | reverse complement strand
GTGAAGAGTGAAAAGTGAAAAGGTTATCCCCTCATCTAAACAATCTTCCACCAGGGGACGGCAAGAACTGAGGGCGTCAACCATGCCGTTTCTTTTCCGTTATGCAGCAGCAAACCTGAGCGTGATTATTTGCCGTATTCATTCTGAAAAGCAATCAGTTTTGCGGCGTCTTTCACTCGGTGATTGCTCGTAGATTTTATCTCAATGGGCAAAATGTAACTTTCCGTCTTCCATGACCGGGAAAAGCCTCGCCTCCCTGTTTATCCGTTGCCTCTTTCCACGTGTACAACTGGTTCCTTCCGATTCCCAGTTCCCGCGCCAGTTCCACTGCCGGTTTCTTGCCTTCTTCCAGCAATCTAACCGCTTTCAGTTTAAACTCTCTGCTAAACGCCTGTCGCTCCCTTCTCATCGGACACTCCATATCTTCTTCATCGTATACTCTTTTGTATACTTTTTGAAGTGTCCGTTAAACTGGGGTAGGTTCAGGTTGTCCCCTTTATTGTTTCATACTTAAATTCCTCAAGTCTTCGATAATCAAGAAATTTGAAAACATAGTTCTTGCATACATGTCATAAATCGTATACAATGTATCAAAAGTAATCTATTAGAGGTATTTATGAGAGCTACAGTATCTATCCGTCTTCCTGACGAATTAACAAAGCATCTTGACGATATTGCAAAAGAGACGGAAAGGCCGCGTTCTTTCCATATTCAAAAGGCATTGGAAGCCTATATTGAAGATTTTGCTGATTTACGGATTGCCATTGACCGTCTAAGAAATCCGAAAGATGAAGTTATTTCCGGAAAAGAGTTGAGGAAAACTCTTGGCCTTTAACATCAAATACAAAAAAACGATTGAAAGAGACCTCGGCCGCCTCGATAAAAAGGAGGCTCGCAGGATTCTTGATAAAATCGAAAAAGATCTCTCTGAACACGCTGAATCATATCCGGTTCTCAAAGGTGAATTTGCCGGATTAAGAAAAATGCGGGTGGGAGACTACAGGGTAATTTTCACCTTAATGGATAACAACATTCTTATCCTCAGAATCGGTCACCGGCGGGAAATTTACAAGAAATCACAAGTTTGAATCCCCCAAGATCGGTAGTTTATGGAAAATACACTTTTAATTTTATTTCTGATATTGTTTATCGGCCGGATCATCTGGCGGTATATTTTACAGCAACTCAATATCAGGCATTTGCGTGATCACGGCAAAGAGATTCCTCCTGTTTTTCAGGGTATGATCGATGAAGCGACTCTCGCCAAAATGGTGGACTATACCTGTGACAACTCGCGTCTGGAGACCAAGGAAGATTTAACCGAGGATATTCTGGAACTGGTCATATTGTTTCTTTTACTGCCGTTGCTTGTGGGCCAGATTGCAGGACTGCAATTGCATCTGATCTGGCAGGCGCTGATATTCTTCGGAACGCTGGCCTTAATCGGCGGCGTTGCGGGAATTCCTTTTGATATTTACCACACATTTGTTCTGGAGAAAAAATACGGTTTTTCCACCATCACGTGGAAGCTCTGGCTGACCGATCTTATTAAATCCGTGATAATTTCTGCCGTCCTGATGGGCATTTTGCTTTCCGCATTCATGGCTTTTATTCTTTACCTGCCGAAGAGCTGGTGGTTCTGGGCCTGGATATTTTTTACATCGTTTGAGATTTTACTGATGTGGCTTTATCCGGTGGTTATCGCGCCGTTCTTTAATAAATACGAACCGATCAAGGATGAAGTTTTAAAAGAAAAAATTACAGCGCTGCTGGCCAAAGTCGGGTTGAAGGCTAAAGGAATTTTTCAGGTTGATGAAGGCAAACGGTCCAAGCATACCAACGCCTATTTTACCGGTATCGGCAAAACCAAGCGCATCGTTCTTTTCGATACATTGCTGGCTTCACATTCGCAGGAAGAAATTCTGGCGGTGCTGGCGCATGAAATCGGTCACTGGAAAAAGAAGCACATTTTGAAGCAGTTGATATTTATGATTGCCGCTTCGTTGGTCGGGTTTTATCTGGTTTATCTGCTTGTCAACTGGCCGCCGCTTTACAGCACATTCGGTCTGAGACAAACGCCGGTTTATGCCGGATTGCTGCTGGTGTCGGTTTATTTCAGCTGCATCGGATTTTTCTTCAGCCCTCTGGGCGCTTTTATTTCACGCCGCTATGAGCGTGAAGCCGATAAGATGGCCACGGAACTGGTCGGCACATCCGAACCGATGATTAACGCGCTCAAACGCCTGGCCAAAGACAACCTGTCCAATCTGCACCCCCATCCCTGGTATGTCTGGTTTTATTATTCCCATCCGCCACTGCTGGAGAGAATTGAATATTTAAAATCAATCGATAAAGAAATCGGCAGTACTTAAACCGACAGACGTCACAAGTTCATGTCCAGGCAAACGGCATGGATGGCGCGCATCGCGGCCAATGGATCGGGCGCGTTGCTTACAGCACGGATGACCGCCGCATTATGCGGGTGTGCATGCAGTTGCCTGACCCGCTCCAGGTCCAACCCGCCGATGGCTACGACGGGATGCCGGCTTATGTCCAGCGCGGCCTTCAAGACATCCGGCCCTGTCACCGGATCCGGCTGTTCCTTGGAATTGGTGGCGAAGAGAGGCCCGAACCCGATGTAATCCACAGGCGCGGCATTTGCGGCCGCGACCTGCTCCAGGTTATGCGTGGAAAGACCCAGCAGTATGGCCGGACCGATGAGCTGCCGCGCCTCTGCCGCTGCAAGATCATCCTGTCCCAGATGCACGCCGTCGGCTTGCGAAACGAGCGCGATGTCCGGCCGGTCATTCACGATAAAGAGCGTGCCGGTGTCTTTGGTGATCTTTCGCAGGGCATGCGCCAGAGCAAGATGTTCACGCTCGTTATGGCCTTTGTAACGCAGCTGCACTGCCGGAAGACCGGCTTTTACGGCCCACCGGCACAGTGTTTCATAACCGTCGCGCGGTTCGGTCAACACCAGATAAAGCCCGCGTCGCAGGGATGGCCGTAACGTTTTTGCCTCCGCCGTATTCATAAGCGCTCCAGAATTTCTTCGGCCGCCTTGCGGCCCGAGAGCAGCATGCCGCCGAAGACCGGACCCATGCGATAGCCGCCATAAACCGCATTGGCGGCCATGCCGCTGACATAAAGCCCGGGATAGACCTCGCGGGTGTTTTCCACCGTTTGCATTTCGCCCTGTTCGGCTTCCATGGATTTTTCGCCCAGGATGCCGCCGGTGCTCGTATTCAGTCTGACGCCCATTTTCCGGACGAGCACTTCGGTGACATTGGCGGGATGGCCCGTGCCGTCGATGACGTATTGAGCGTAAAGGGTTAGCGGGTCCACATGCCACTTCAGCGTATCAACCGCGCCCCAATTGATGACCAGACCGGCCACACGCTCGTTCTTGATCACCACATCCTCCATGGCAATGAGGTTGAAAACATGCAGACCGGCCCGCACGGCCTTGTGGATGAGTGTCGCCGTGACATCCACGGCATCGAGAACATAATATCCCGGAGCGTATTCCGTGCCTTTGAGGTCAAATTCATCAAGCAGTTGCCGACCGGCCTCCTGCACCACGATGGAATTGAACATCATGCCGCCTCCCCAGACGCCGCCCCCTATCGAGAGCTTGCGTTCGAAGAGCGCCACCTTGCGTCCGGCCCTGGCCAGATAGTATCCGGCCACCAAACCCGAGGGTCCGCCGCCGACGATGGCGACATCAAGCTCCAGACAGCTATCAAGTTTTTTAAAATAGGAATCCAGGATCGCCCTGCTGATGATTACTTCGTTTAACATAAATACCTCCCCAAAATTAAATTGGGCGGCGGACTGGTAGGATACCCATAAAAAAATCCGTTTCCTCATGAGGGGAAACGGATCAATACACCTTTTTCTCTCCCTACGCCGGCATTACCCGGATCAGGTTCAAAGGGTATAATCTCAGACCTTGTCGGCCACCCCTGCCACTTAATTATATGGCGGGAACGCTGCTGTCAAGCAGAAGATGTGATTATTGATCAAAAGATCTTTTGTCTTGAACGAACGAAGCAAGCTCATTGGGTAAATCATTTAAACCGCCCTTTCAATTGTCGCAATTACCTTGACAGGCTCGACGGCATTTCTTATGCTTTTTCGCAGAAACATAATCTTCAATCCATGATTATTTTGTGTAAATTTTCGAACGGATAAAATCCATGCTGATACGTCTGGTTAAAGATTGGTCGCAGCCTGACCTGATGCGCCAAACACCGCAGGATGATGGTAAATGGCGTGATATTCAATTTACGTTTGAGCCGGTTAAGCACTGCGATTATCTGATTATACTCAACAATAAACGGAATATGCCCGTTTCCGTTCATTGCCCGCCGGAGCATGTCTGGAGCATGATGCAGGAACCGTATATACCTCTTTCGAATGACTGGATGATCAAGGATCTTGATTGGTGCTCAAGAATCTTAACCCATCACACCGCCGGTGTGAGCAGGGTCGAGTCATCCCATCCCGCTGTTCCCTGGCATGTTGACCGGAACTACAAACAATTAATGTGGTGCAAACGGCCGGTCAAGCAACGCTTGCTTTCCTGGATTACGAGCCGATTAACGGTTACGCCGATGCAGTGTCAACGCATGGCCTTTTATCACTATTTACAATCCTGTAAATTCCCGGTGGATGTTTATGGAAGAGGTATCCGCTATATCAACGATAAGTGGGATGGCCTGGCTCCTTATTATTACTCGCTAGCAATCGAAAATGACCGCAGCAATGATTACTGGACGGAAAAAGTGGCGGATTGTTTTTTGAGTTGGACCGTGCCTGTTTATGACGGTTGCCTTAATCTGGAACAATATTTTCCGCCCGAGTCCTTTATTCGTATCAATATTGATGATCCGGAGGCCAGTCTGAAAATCATCGCTGAAGCATTGGAACCTGACGATTGGCGTCGCCGTTTGCCCGCCTTGCAGGAGGCCCGTGAACTTGTTTTAAAACGATGGCAATTTTTCCCGTACATTTATGAAAAAATCAAAAATGATGTTCGGCAGGCGGGCCCGGCATCGAAAATTTCCATTCCGGATAATCGAACCATGCGTCTTAAAGACGAACTTCGTTTTATGATGAATGAATTAAAGCGAAAAGGACCTCGTGCTTTAGGCAGACAACTCTATAACAAAATTGACTATTTTCGCTGGCGAAGGCTTTAAATAAGAATCTTAGAGACATGCTCTGGCGCTTGCGCCGGTATATTTTGTCATATAAGTTTTCTCATCCGGGTTTCCGGTACGGCAAGGTTATATACGGCAGGAATGACAAAAGAACCGAGAAGGGTTGCCGCGTTTATTGCGATATCCCTTCTCGGTTATGAAATGGAAATTATTTCTTCCCGTAGCCGATGGGTTTGGCAAATGGGATGCTTTCAAAGTTGTTTTAGTGGATTGTTGTTTGATGTTAGGGCACCTGTCAAGACGTGAGAATTAGATGGTGGTGAAATTCAGAATTATTATTTTAAGATAAATAATAAACAAAGCAGAACCATTCTCGGCACTGCTTGTTTATCAGTTTATTTTTTTTAATGTAATCTGACAATTTCAGACTGGAGCTGTTGTCCCACCGCCACCCGCGTTAATCATAACTGTTCTCCTTTTATTTTGAATTAGTTACTCTTAAGCAGCGTGCGTTTATAATAAATTAAATTCTATGTTTGTCAACAGAAAAATCGCGGTATGTATCGGGTCGGGGTGCGGCAATTGGTTCCGGCATAAAGCCTGGAGATTTTCTGATGCGATGCAGCATTCGTCCGATGCGTGTGAACGGAAGAAGATAGGCGTCACCTATGGCTAAAACGGTGGCTGCGCCTAAGCGAGGGAGAATTGCAGAGAGTCCGGCAACGGCGCGGTTAGACCATTGACTTATCCTGCCCTGTTTGAGGCTGATGACGAAAAATTCCGTTTGACTAGTGGCATATAGCTGGATCATGTAGATGCCTGTCATGTAGCGTTGAATCTGTTGCAGCGTTTTGGCATCCTGCGAACAATCATTGACCCGAATGGGAAGTCCGAGCTCGTGAGCATGATTGATTATGTCCCACGTGGCAAGACGGCTTTCCACCAGATTCAGATAAATACTTCCCATCGAGTTCCGGTATTGATAAAGGGGATGCCGTCCCAGAAATGTCCGCGTTGCAGGGGAAAGATCGTTAGAACCGGCCGATGGCAAAGGCACTCTTATTTCCGCCAGATTGAGCTGTTTGACTCCAATATCCGACAATTTCTTCAAACCGTCACGTTGAATCATGTAATGCAGCGTCTCTGCATACGCCGGGACTTCCACTGTCACCCATGGAAATATCCGGACGGCGTCGTCCTTTATTTTCTGAACGATGTCCTCATGAAAATTCGTGGCGGCAAGATTGAATCGGATTTCATCCATACCTGCGTCGCGCAGTTCATTCATATTGTGACGCGTTGCGCCGATGCCATTCGTATAGCCCCATAAATATATATGAGGGTGATGTTTCTTGATATGGCGCAGGATCTTTTTTGCAGATGGCAGATTGTCGAGGAATAATTCACCGCCGCTGATCGAAAGTCCACGAATCCTGTCGGCGCGACGGTCGATCAGTTCAAATAGAAAATTCATTTGTTCACTGCTCATTTGTTTCTCTATGTTCTCTGCTGTCAGACGGGGACAAAAGCAGCATGTCGCATTACAGGTGAATCCCGGATAGACGCAAATCCACGCGCCGGATTTGCATGCGAGGCACCCCGGACTTAACTGTTCCTTGGGACAGTTGCAGACGGTTAGACCTTGGTCAAAGAACTTTGCCCCTTTCAAATCAGCAAAACGTTGACGTAGAATTTCTCCAAATTGTTTATGCGTTAACGTAACCGCGGCGTCTTTTCCGTGATATTGTGTTTCCTGAGAGGAGTTATTGCCAGGTTTTGAAATGATATTTTCTTTTCCCATGGGCTTTTTCCCAGCGGGTGATATTATTTGTTAATATTCTTGTTACGCGTAACCAGCGATGGCAACAGGAATAAAAATTGCGCGTCCTGTAAACCAGGACGCACAATGACAAACTTGGTAAAACTATTTCTTCCCGTAGCCGATGGTTTTGGCTGCCTGGGCGATGACGCTCAACACGGAAGGATCATCGATGGTGGAAGGCACCACATAATCTTTGCCGTCAACGATTTTCCGCATGGTGCTGCGCAGGGTTTTTCCTGAACGCGTTTTCGGCAGAGCCTTGACGACAGCGGCTTCCTTGAAGCAGGCCAGCGCTCCCAGTTCGGAGCGAACCATCTGCACAAGTTCTTTGATGATATCTTCGGGTTTGCGATCCACGCCGGCTTTGAGCACGACAAATCCCACGGGAACCTGACCTTTAAGCTGATCTTCCGCGCCGAAAACCGCGCATTCGGCGACGTCTTTGTGTTTGGAAACGATTTCTTCCATCGCGCCGGTTGACAGGCGATGTCCGGCAACGTTGATGACATCGTCAATGCGTCCCATGATAAAAATGTAACCGTCCTCATCGAAGCGTCCGCCGTCGCCGGTGACGTAATAACCCGGTCTTTCCGTAACGTAATCCAGATAACGTTTGTCATCCTGCCACAATGTGGGCAGACATCCGGGAGGCAGAGGAAGTTGGATAACCACGGAACCTTCTTCGCCGTTGGGAAGCTGGTTGCCGTCGGCATCGAGTATCTGCACGTTGTAGCCGGGAACCGGTTTTGTCGGTGAACCGGCCTTGATGGAAAATTTCTCAATACCCATGCAATTGGCGGCGATAGGCCAGCCGGTTTCCGTCTGCCACCAGTGATCCACCACGGGAATTTTCAGCATGTCGCTGGCCCAGTGGTACGTGTCGGGATCGAGACGCTCACCCGCAAGGAACAGATATCTGAGGCACTTGATATTGTATTTTTTAAGATACTCACCGTTGGGGTCTTCTTTTTTGATGGCGCGGAAAGCCGTGGGAGCCGTAAATAAAACGGAGACGCCGTGCTGAGAAATAACGCGCCAGAAAGCGCCGGGATCGGGCGTACCGACAGGCTTGCCTTCATAAAGAATAGTTGTGCAGCCGTAAAGAAGGGGCGCATAGACAATATACGAATGGCCGACAACCCAGCCGACATCGGAGGCCGCCCAGAAGACTTCGCCCGGCTGGACATCATAGATATTTTTCATCGACCACTTCAGGGCCACGGCATGGCCGCCGTTATCGCGCAGGACGCCTTTGGGCTTGCCGGTTGTTCCTGAAGTGTAGAGTATGTAAAGGGGATCTGTGGCAGCAACGGATACGCAGGGAACCGCTTTGGCATTTTTAACCAGATCGTTCCAGTCCAGATCGCGTGACGCATCCAGCTCTGCTTTAACCTGGGTACGCTGATAGATAACGCATTTCTGCGGTTTGTGAGCGGCCAGTTTGATGGCCTCATCCAGAAGCGGTTTGTAGGGGATGGTCTTTTTTCCTTCAATACCGCAGGAAGCGGAAATCATCACTTTCGGCTTGGCGTCGTCAATGCGGATGGCCAGTTCATTGGGAGCGAATCCGCCGAAGACGACGGAATGAACCGCGCCGATGCGGGCGCAGGAAAGCATGGCCACGACTGCTTCCGGTATCATGGGCATGTAGATGATCACGGTGTCGCCTTTTTTGACACCCAATGAACTTAAAGCGCCGGCAAAGGTTGAAACTTTCTCCAGCAAGTCCTTATAAGAAATTTTTTGAACGTTATTGGTAACCGGACTGTCGTAAATAATTGCTGCCTGTTCGCCGCGTCCCGATTCAACCTGATAGTCCAGCGCGTTGTAACAGGTGTTTAATTCACCGCCGACAAACCAGCGATAGAAAGGGTTGTTGCTGCTGTCGAGCACATGGTCCCATTTTTTGTTCCAGACAACATTTTCTGCTGCTTTGTCCCAGAAAACGTCTGGTTGATTGATAGATTCGGAAAAAACTTCTGCATACTTTAATTTGTCAGCCATGATTAGTCCTCTTCAAATTGATAGATTTGTTATGGGCATAGCAGATTGAAAATGAGTTTGTCAAAGGAAAGATGAAATAAGAAAGCACGGTTCCTGGTAAAGAAAGAACCGTGCTCTCCATAATTTTAAAAACTTAATTATCAAACTTTAAAACATGAAAAACTATTTCATCTGTTTAAAGGAACCGTCCACGATTTCGGGTTCGGGTTTGAAAATCTTGAGTCCGAAACGGGCGTGCAGTTTATTGAGCGTATCGGCCAGCTGTGCGGGTTCCATACCGGCACCAAAGGCGAACGGACCGGCAAACGCTCTCATGCAGTGGACCATGCCCAGATCGATATCCGCCGCGGATGCCGCGATCTTCTCTTTGAAAACTCGCACGGCTTCGTTGATCTGAATGGCCAGAAAATCCAGGGGGCCGAATTCCTGAGATTCTACGGACATATCGATCTTGGCCTTGCCGCCTTCCCAGGTGTAGATGCCCTGACCGCTCTTCATGCCGAGTTTCTTGCTGTCCAGCAGGTTCTGAAGGACTTTGCCGGGCTTGAATTCCGGAGAAAGCGTCTCGGAATAATATTTGAGGGTGTGATAGAAAACGTCAATGCCGACGTAATCCGCAAGCTCAAAGGGTCCCATGGGCATACCGGCCTTGGCCTTCATGATCGCATCAATCGTGTCCACTTTGATTTTGCCTTCATCCAGAATGGCGCTGATCAGGGCCTGATTGGGCGCGCCGATACGGTTGACGATAAAGCCCGGTTTATCTTTGAGCACTTTGATGGGAACTTTGCCGATCTTCTTGGTCAGTTCACACAGCAGATCCACGTTGGCGTCGGAGGTCTGATTGGCGTAAATGACTTCCACGCCTTTCATGACCGGCGCGGGATTGAAGAAATGCATACCGAGAATCCGCTCCGGGTTCTTCCCGGCTGTGGCGATTTCGCTGATGCTCATGGTGGAGGTGTTAGACGCTATCAACGCGTCCGCCGGAGCTGCGGCCGATAGTTCGGCACACACCGTTTTCTTCAGAGACATAATCTCCGGAACAGCCTCGATAATCACCTGGGCGTCCTTGACCGCCTCGGCGTTGCTTAAAGAGGTGGACAAGTTGCCCATCACTTCGGCCTTTTTTTCGGCAGTCATTTTGCCCTTGCTGACCAGGAAATCCAGGCTCTTGTTGACGGTGGCCATGCCTTTGTCAACAAACTCCTGTTTAATATCCACCATAACAGCCTTGATGCCGGCCTGTGCGCATACCTGGGCGATGCCGTTTCCCATGGCTCCTGAACCGATTACCGCAATTTTCTTCACATCTTCCAATTTCATAGTCGTTCTCCTTCTTATTTTTTTATTTGATAAGAATTTAAGCAGCAATTCTTTTTCCGGTGCGCGGAGTATAAGAAATCCAAAGCTAACCTGTCAAGAGAAAAAGGATTAATATTTAATATAATTTAATTTTTTTGCCGGGACAGAAGAAATCGGTGAAAGTGCCGAATTTTTTATCAATATTATAATAAAAACCGGTGTTTTAAAGTTGATGAAAATTGTTAACCTTTAAGGATTGCTTCTGTTGGCGTAAATGTATATATTAAAATACCAAAGGGAAGTTTTTCATTATTAAAGACTTTTCCGTGTTTTGGGTAACGAATTTTTTATAAATTATCGGAGGTAAAATCATGAGTCTTTTGAGAAATTATTTCTTTATTGTTGCTGCCGTATTGATTCTCGGCGGATTGGCTTTCCCCATTTCCGGAACTGCCATTGCGGAGGAAAACAATTCCGCTCCATGCATAAAATCCTGTGATGACAATATGCAGGTCTGCCGGAACAGGTACGCTGACTGGAGGCGCTGCGAAGCTCAATTTGATAAATGCATGGCCTCTTGTAATCAAAACCAAAAAGACAGTAATTCTGAGGAAACCAAGAGAATTCCGGCAAATAAAAAAGTGGAACTGCGTTAAATGAATTCCGGTGGCAATTCTTATTGAATGGCCGCGGTAAACTTCTGTTCGCGGTGTGAAGTATTTTACGCACTCAATCCCTGATCCTTCGGTTTTATTTTTCCGGGTCGTTGTAAAATACACAGTAAATACAGCTTGATGTAATGCCGGAATTTATAATGCCTCTGCGGCATGGATTGTGCTTCTTTTTAAAACACTTTATATTGTTATTGCATATATTTTGCTGTACATTAACAAAAAATAAAGAAAGGAAATAACTGTCTAAATGAGGGATGGTAAAAATATAGCGATTGTTTTCCCCGGTCAGGGTTCGCAGAGGCCCGGCATGGGAAAAGATTTTTATGAACAGATTCCTGTCTGCCGCCGGACGTTTGAAGAAGCGGCCGATGCTCTGGGCTGGGATGTTGCCGCGATGTGTTTCGGCGAAGATGAAAAACTTAATCTTACCGAATTTACCCAACCCTGCATTGTAACAACGGAGATATGCATGCTGTGCGGATTGGCTGAACGTTACGGTTTTGAGCCCGATTATTTCGGCGGTCATTCGCTGGGAGAATTTACGGCGCTGGTTGCTGCCGGTGTGATGCCTCTGGCTGACACCGTAAAAATAGTTCAGACACGCGGCCGTTTGATGCAGGAAGCCGTGCCGGTCGGTGTCGGCGGTATGGCAGCCGTCATTTCGGAAAACATCGATATGGACGTGCTGGGCAGAACCATGGGCGGTTTAAATGCCGGCATTGCTAATATCAATTCCGCCAATCAGATTGTGATCAGCGGAGAACTCCCGGCTATCGACGAAGCGGAAAAGCGTCTAACGGAAAATTTTCCGACGGGGAAAAGTTTTCGTTTCATACGTTTGAATGTCAGCGCTCCCTTCCATAGCACGTTGATGAAAACCATCGAGGGCCGTTTTTCAGAAACGCTGGAAAAATTCGGCAATCATCTTAATCCGGTAAACGCAACCCGCGTCACCTCAAATTTTACCGGTGGTTTTCATGCGGATGATGTTGCCGAAGTAAAACGAAATCTTGTCAACCAGATCAGCCATACCGTGAACTGGCGTAAAAATATGCAGAGCCTGGCGGAAAAAGCCGCAGATATTTACGAAGTGGGACCGGGCAGACCCTTGCGCGACTTTTTTAAGTCGATAGGGGTTACCTGCCAATCCATTACAGGCCTTAACGCGGCAGAGAAAATTTTTAGGGCAACGAATTAATGAACTGAAAAGAATGCGGTTTATGATCGCAAAGGAGTACATATCTTGATCCATGATAACAATATAAAAAACAGTCCGCTGAAAATTCAGGATAACACCTTCCGGGACGGTCATCAGTCGATTTACGCCACCAGAATGAAAACGGAAGACATGATTCCCATCGCCGAAGAGATGGACAGCTGTGGTTTCCATGCGATGGAAGTCTGGGGCGGCGCGACGTTTGACACCATGCACAGATTCCTGGGAGAAGATCCCTGGATGCGTCCGAGAATTCTCAAAAAATATATCAAAAAAACGCCTTTCGCCATGCTGATCCGCGGCCAGAATCTGGTCGGTTACCGTCACTACGCTGATGATGTTGTGCGCGCTTTTGTGGATAAGGCCTGCGAAATCGGCATTGATGTGTTCCGCTGTTTCGACGCTTTAAATGATTTTCGCAATATGGAATCCTGCGCGGAAAGAATCAAGGCTAACGGCAAGATCTTTCAGGGAGCCGTTTGCTATTCGCTCACGGATATCCGTCTAGGCGGAGAAGTTTATAATCTGGAATATTTTGTCCGGAAAGCCAAAGAACTGGAGCGGATGGGCGCGGATGCCATTTGCATCAAAGACATGGGTGGCATTATGTCTCCTTTCGATGCCTATGATCTGGTGACGGCCATTAAGAAAGAAATTAAACTGCCGTTGCATCTGCATTCTCACTACACCAGCGGTATGGCTTCCATGACGTATTTAAAAGCGATAGAAGCAGGGGTTGACGTGGTGGATACGTGTCTGGCGCCTTTCGCGCTCAGAACGTCGATGCCCGCCATTGAGCCGATTGTCGCCGCCCTCAGAGGCACAGCGCACGATACAGGCATTGATCTGTACAAACTGCTTGCGCTGGGCGAGCATTTGGAAGCCATCGCTCCGAAATATAACTGCCATCTGGCCACGCATAAACTTTCGATTATCGATAACGGTGTTCTGGCTCATCAGATTCCCGGCGGTATGATTTCCAACCTCACCGGTCAGCTCAAAGAAATGAACGCGTTGGACAGACTGGGTGAAATTTACAAAGAAGTCGTCCAGACACGAAAAGACATGGGGTCGCCTCCGCTGGTCACACCTGTTTCGCAGATTATCGGTGCGCAGGCGGTGCTCAATGTTCTTTTCGGACGTTATGTGAGAGTGTCCAATCAGCTCAAGGATCTGGTTTTGGGGTTGTACGGGAAAACCCCGATGCCGATTGATGCTGAACTGACCAAAAAAATACTGAAGAACTACAAGCGCGGGCAGGAACCGGTATCCGGAAGACCGGCTGATTATCTGGAACCGGAAATCGAAGCGGCAAAGAAAGCCATGGGCGAGCTGGCCCGCAGCGATGAAGATGTGCTGGCCTATATTTTATATCCGGCAACCATGACGAAATTTTTACAGACGAAGTATGGCATTGAACTGCCCAAGACCACGGGTGATGAAAATGCCCGCAAAAAAGGCGCGGTCGCTTAGAAATATTGAAATAGAAATAAACTCCTTTTTTGAAGAGATATTTTTTCATTAAAGGAGTTTTTTAAAAACTCATCTCTAAAAAAATAAAAGCAGCAAAAGGTTTAATTATGGATTTCAGTCTCAATGAGAGCCAGTTATCCTATCTGGATACTGTTCGCAAATTTGTCAAAAATGAAATTACACCGTGTATTCTGGAAATGGAAAAGGAGCATGTCTTCCCCTGGGAGATTATCAACAAGGCCTGGAAAACCGGTCTGATAAACTTGTGCATTCCCGAGTCAGTTCGGGGTTACGAAATTGATCTGTTTACGTCCGCCCTGATTGTTGAGGAACTTTCCTACGGCGACACGGGTATCTCCACGTCAGCCATGTGCAACGACCTGGCCAATGTGGTCATCGGCCTGCATGGCACGGATGAACAGAGGACATTATTTTTAGGGCCCTTTGTTGAAAAGCCGATCCTGGCCTCTTTTTGTCTGACGGAACCCAATGCCGGGTCGGATAATTCGATGATGACCACCTTTATCAGTAAAAGAGACGACGGGAACTATGTTTTAAATGGTTCGAAATGTTTTATTACGAATGCTTCCTACGCCTCGCAGTTCACTGTGGTTTGCAAAACAGGCAAACCGACGGGCAATTTCATGGCCTGCGTTGTCATTCCGGTTGATCACGCCACTTCCGCCGACATTCCTGATATCGGAACCTCTCCCAGAGAAATAAACGTTCCCGCCGGTGGAAAAATCGTCATCGGCAAACCCGAGGACAAGCTGGGGCAGAGACTTTCCAACACAGCCAGCGTGACATTTGAGGACGTCGTTATTACGCCGAATCAGATCATTGGCGACAGACGCCTGGGTTTCAAATACATTATTGACGTTCTGGATTACGCCCGCCCGATGGTGGCGGCGATTGGTCTGGGGCTGGCCAAAAGAGCCTTCGATGTGACGCTGGAATATACACGGGAACGCAAACAGTTCGGCAGCCGGATTTGTGATTTGCCGGTGGCCCGGGAGATGCTGACCACCATGTGGAAAAAAGTTGAATTGGCCGAGATGGCTCTGTTCAAGGCAATTTTTAAAATCCAGGAAAAAGCCAAAGACGCCGGCATTTACGCGTCGCTGGCGAAGAACACTGCCGCCGAAGCAGCGGTCTTCTGTGCGACGGAAGGCCTGCATCTGCACGGAGGCTATGGTTTTACTAATGAGTATGAAATTTCCAAACTTGCGCGTGACGCTCACATTATCGATATTTATGAAGGTGTCCGGGAAGTTCAGAATATGATTATAGGACGGGAGATTGTTTAAAAATGCTTTATCTTCATGCCATGGGGCACTTTCACCCCGAAAATGTTCTTTCCAATAAACTTCTGGAAGAGCTCGATATCGGCACAACCGAACAATGGATTATGGAGCGCGTTGGAATTCAAAACCGCCGCACAGTTCTTCCGCTGGACTATGTCCGGCGGACAAAAAACGTTAATCCCTTTGAAGCATTTGCAGTCAGGCAGTATACAAATTCCCAAATGTCGGCCAAAGCGGCACGGATGGCGCTGGAGCGCGCCGGATTGAAACCGGAGGATATCGGACTTCTTATTTCCGGCTCTTCATCGCCGGATAATATTACGCCCGCGGAGGCTTCAGCGGTTGCCGCGGAGCTGGGAATTGAAGTGCCCTGTTTTGACTTGAATTCCGCCTGTTCAACTTTCGGCACGCAGATCAATTTTCTGCGACGCATGCAGCCGGAGATGCTGCCGCCTTACATTCTTCTTGTCGGAGCGGAATCAACAACAAAAGTGATTAATTATACTGATCGCAATTCGGCGGTGCTGTTCGGTGACGGCGCATCAGCGGCGATAGTTTCGGCAACAATGCCCGCGCGAGCTGCTTTCATCAGCAGTGAATTCGATGCCCGTCCTTCGGGTTGGGCAAAAGTCGGTGTCACCGGAGATTGGGTTTTCAGCCAGGATGGCAACGCCGTTCAGGGTTTTGCCATCAGAACAACAACGGAATGTCTTAAAACGCTTCAGGATCAATATGAGGCTGAAGCCAAGCGTTTTATTTTCATTGCCCATCAGGCCAATTACATGATGCTTAAAACAGTATGCGAGCGAAGAGGCATAAAACCCGAAAACCACTGGTACAATGTTGATCAGTTCGGGAATGTCGGCTGTTGCGGCGCTCCGGCGGTGTTAAGTATGAACTGGGATAAAATTCAGCCGGGAGACAATATTGCCATGGTGATTGTCGGCGCCGGACTGGCCTGGGCTTACGCCATGCTGAAAGTGGAGGATAAATGATGATTGAAAAACCGGTGGCATTGGTTACAGGAGGTGCCAAAGGCATAGGCGCCGCGTGTTGTCGTGCTCTGGCCGTTGAAGGATTTCATGTCGGTATCCATTATCATCAAAGTGCCGCGAACGCTCAGCAGTTGCTGGATGAGATAAAAGAAGGATTTTTAGTTCAGGCCGACTTGTCCAATATTGAGCAGGTGGACGCGATGATCGGCAAGATTAAAGATACCGCAGGGCGTATTGATGTGCTGGTGAATAACGCCGGCCATTCCATTAACGCTGATATTATTTCCATGAAGGTGGAACAGTTCGATGCGCAAAGGTCGTTGATGCGGGGCGTCTGGTATCTGACCAAAAAGGTTTTGCGACAATTCATGATTCGGAGTTCCGCCGGTCGTATCATCAATATTTCCAGCGTTGTCGGTCATACAGGCAATGCCGGACAGATTCCCTACACGATGGAAAAAGCGGCACTGGACGCCTTTACCAAATCGCTGGCCCGGGAGATGAAAGGAAGAAACATTCTGGTTAACTCCGTGGCTCCCGGTTTCATTGACACGGAAATGACGAAAGAACTGCCGGAGGAAATAAAAAATAAAGCCACAGAAGAAATTCTTCTGGGGCGTGTCGGCAAGCCGGAGGAAGTTGCTGAAGTTGTCGCCTTTCTGGCGAAAAAGGGAAGTTACATCAACGGTTCGGTCATCCACGTCAACGGAGGTCTTTATGGAGGCTGACGCAAGCCTGAAACAGGAAGTTCTGCGGCTTGTGCCGCAGCAGGAGCCGTTCCGTTTTATTGATGAAATTATCAGCCTGGATGATGAACAGATCGTCGGGGCTTACCGTTTTCGCGAAGACGAATATTTTTATCGCGGGCATTTCCCCGGCAATCCCATAACGCCGGGCGTTATTCTGATTGAAACGATGGCGCAGATCGGCGTTGTCGCTTTCGGGATATATCTTCTGTCGCGTCAGAAAAATATGCGGCCCGGAGCAATGAAAATGCCGATCAGCCTGTTCGCTCTGGCCGACAGCGTGGAGTTCAAACAGATTGTGAAACCGGGGGAAAGGGTTATCGTCAAAGCGAAAAAAATTTATTTTCGTAAAATTACCATCAAAGCCAGTGTTTCCATGGAAAAGGAAAACGGCGAAATAATTTGCAGAGGGGAATTATCGGGAGTGGGGGTTGATCAATGAAAAAAAGAATTGTCATTACAGGCATGGGAGTCGCCGCTCCTAATGCGCACGGTCTGGATAGTTTTGAGAAAGCCATTAGAGAAGGAGTTTCCGGGATTCGTTTTATCCCGCAACTGAAGGAATTGAACTTCGGCTGTCAGATTGCCGGTGTCCCGGAAAATTTTGATGAGATCAGATCAAGTTATTTCGACCGGGAAAAACTTTTATCCATAAATGACAATATCGGTTATGCCTCTGTTTCCGCGGTGGACGCCTGGAAGGACGCCGGATTTAATCTGAAAAGCGATGATGATGATTCCGTAGACTGGGATACCGGGGTCATTGCCGGTTCGGGAATCGGCGGCATGGACACGATAGCCAATACCATAGTCCCGGTGATTAATGAAGGCAAGGTCAGGAGATTAGGCAGCCGCATTGTCGAACAGGTCATGAGCAGCGGAACCAGCGCGCGCATCTCCGGTTTACTGGCTACCGGCAATCAAGTAACGTCGAACTCTTCGGCTTGCTCCACCGGCAATGAAGCCATCATTGATGCCATGTGGAGAATCAGAACGGGACTGGCCAAACGTATGGTGGCCGGCGGATCCGAAGGCGCAACGCCTTACATCTGGGGAGGATTCGATGCCATGCGCGTGCTTTGCCGTAAATTCAACGACAATCCCGCGGCCGGTTCGCGCCCGCTCAGCGCTACAGCGGCCGGTTTTGTTCCCGGTTCCGGCGGAGCCATGCTTGTCCTGGAAGAACTGGAAACAGCGATAGAAAGAGGCGCACGCATTTATGCTGAAATACTTGGTGGCTACGTTAACTGCGGCGGCCAGAGAATGGGCGGTTCCATGACGGCGCCCAATCCGGAAGGGGTGAAAAGATGCATTCGCGGCGCGGTAGCCGATGCGGGTATTGATCCCGCGGAAATTGACGCCATTAACGGACATCTGACGGCAACCTATGCCGATCCTCACGAGGTAAGAAACTGGGCGGAAGCGCTGGAGAGGACTCCGGAAAATTTCCCCTATATTCAGTCCACCAAATCACTGGTCGGTCATTGCCTGGGAGCTGCCGGGGCCATCGAATGTGTTGCCGTTGCTCTTGAACTTTATAAGGGATTTGTGCATCCGTCCATGAACAGCGAGGATGTGCATCCCGATATCGTAAAATTCGCGCCAAAGATTCCGCAAAAATGTCTGGAATTTCCTGAAATGAAAATAATCGCAAAAGCCGGTTTTGGTTTCGGCGATGTCAACAGCTGCATCATATTTAAAAAATGGGAAGAAAAATAATACATAGTGAAGGAGAAATTGCTTTATGGATGACAAGAAAATTTTGGAAGAAATGATTAACATTTTAAGACCATACGCCAAGAACCAGGATCTTTTGGCAACGGCGACACTGGACACGCATATTTTAAATGATTTGAAAGTAAACTCGGCGCGTCTGGTTGATGTCATTATAAAATGTGAAGACGTTTACGGCATTAGCGTGGATGACGATGAGGCTGATAAAATTCGCACCATCGGCGACGCCGTCAGAATCATCAAACAAAAGCTTGGGTAAAAGATGAGTAAGAAAGCCCGAATACTTTTGTATTTGCAAAAAATTGTCGGACGCATTGCCATATTAATCATTGCGCCTCTGTATTTTTTTGCCGCAAAAGTTTTCTTTTACCGGGTCAGGAATTTGAAAGAAATTCGAAGCCTGTGTGCCGCTGAATTTGGAAAGCACAAAGGCGGATGGATTATCTGTTCCAATCATTTAACCATGATAGATTCTTTTATTTTGAGCTATGCCATGTTCAATCTTGGCCAGCATATCATTCATTATAAAAAAATGCCCTGGAATCTGCCCGAATGGACTAACTACAAAGATAATATTTTTCTGACCATATTGTGTTATCTTTCGAAGTGCATTCCCATAAACCGTGGCGGCGCTCGTGAGAAGATGAAAGCGTCTCTCGACAAATGCGCTTACCTTTTGAGAAGCGGAGAAACGATCATGATTTTCCCCGAAGGCAAGCGCTCCCGTACCGGAAGAGTAGATCAAGAAGGCTTCTCTTACGGGGTCGGACGTTTTATTAAGAACGTGGAGAACTGCAAAGTGATGTGCCTGTATCTGCGGGGCGACAAGCAGGATCATTACAGCATCATTCCCGCCTGGCGCGAGAAATTTTCAGTACAGATAGAAATCTTCACACCGCAACCCGCCCAAGGTAGCGAATTGAGGGCACAACGGGAATATGCCACGCAGATCATTGACAGACTTGCGAAAATGGAGGAGAACTATTTTGCCTCACGTCGGGAACGATGTGGTGGATTTGCGGGAAGCGGCGAATACGGGCAAAAGCGGAGATTCGCGCTTTCTAAGAAAAATCCTCACAGATGCTGAAATTGAATACGTGAAAAACGCTGAAAATCCTGATGCCGCGCTTTGGTCGTTCTGGGCCTGCAAGGAAACCGCTTATAAAGTCATCAAAAAATTATTTCCAGCGATCGCCTTTGTTCCGGGGCGGTGGCCGGCGGTTTTTAAAAAAACGAAGTCGGGATACGCGGAAGGGGAAGTCGGAATACTGGGAAAAGACGGCGTCTTTATCCGCCTTTTCTCCGGTTCCGACTACATTCATTGCGCCGGTTCTGATGATAAAGCAACGCTGGATAAATTAATCTGGAACGTTGAAACCCTGCCGGATGAAGGAACCTGCCCATCGCTTTTTTCGCGTCAATGCCTTGTAAAAAGTCTGGCAGAACATTTTGCCCTGAATTCCCATCAAATAAAAATCAAACGAAGAAAACAACAAGGAGAGCTTCTGCCGCCGCGAGTTTGCATCTGCGGAAAAGAAACAGACCTCGACGTCAGCCTGAGCCATGACGGCCGTTTCGTTGCGTATGCCTTTCAATGAAACCAGCTGAAAACTTCACTGCGCTCGTTTCACCACGGCACAACGTGCCCGCTATAGTTCGACTTACGCCTCAAACTTCATTGCATTTGTCTTCGGCTTGTCTCACTATCAGAGAGTCTCACATCCCCATTCACTGCGTTCAGGGGATAGTTCGACTAACTCTTCAAACTTCGCTAAGCTCGTTTTACCGCGTCACGACGTGCCCGGTATAATTCGTCCAGCAAGCTTCAGTTCACTTCGTTTCTGAAGCTTGGGTCTCATTATCAGAGAGTCTCACTAAAAAATCCTTGTTTTTTAGATTTCTTTTGGGATAATAACCAACAAAGCACACCAAATGTTTTTTAGCTCCCGAACGTGTAATTAAACAAAAACGATTACCAAAAAATTACGGGTTGTTATGAACGATAAAAGAAAAGCGAAGCGCCTGACGGAAGAAAATGAGGTGACCATCACCCTGATTGCCGGAGGCAAAAAGTTTCTCCGGGAAAAAGTTATTTACAACACTAGTAAGGATATTTCGGAATCAGGAACCAGCGTTCATTCCAATATATTTTTGCCGATCGATACCCTTCTCAAGATAGATTTTAAATTAAAAAACCTTCAACAGATGATCACCGCCATGGGGAAAGTGAAGTGGATCAAAGTCATCTGTGAGGGCGAAGCTTATGATGCCGGAGTTGAATTCGTCAATACACCGGCGGAAGCAATCAGAAAAATTGCGGATTACATTGCATCGCAGCACAAGCAGAAAAGCACTAAACAACGCGGAATAATGATCCATGAATTTCGAGAAAAACAAGAAAACAGAGACCAGAAAGAGGAGGGGACATGGAAAAAAATATGGGCACGGTTGACAAAGGGATAAGGGCCGTTGTCGCTTTTATTATTATTATAGCGTATCTGGGGGGGATGCTTCCGGGCGTCGCGGGATTGTTGCTGATTATCAGCGGATCGCTTCTTTCCAGCGTGGTAAGCGGTTACTGTCCCCTTTATACAAAAATCGGAGTGAACACGAACAGGTAACCTGCCTGTTTGCAAACGATGATGCATTCTGTTTTGCCGGGTATTTTCTTGAGATGAGACTTCCCCTGTGATAAGGGTCCTTGCAAATCCAATACGTAATAGCAGGTGACAAGTATGAAAATCGCCGTTTTAAACGGTTCGCCGAAAGGTGACGTCAGCGTTACCATGCAGTATGTCCGTTTCCTGCAGCAGAGATTTCCGGAAACGGAATTTAAAATTTTTGACGTGGCGTTGAAAATTAAAAAGCTGGAGAATGACGACGGGGCTTTTCAGGAGGTCATCGCTGAAGTGGCCGCCGCGGATGCGGTGTTCTGGGCGTTCCCGCTTTATTTTCTGCTGGTTTGTTCGCAGTATAAAAGATTTATTGAATTAATTTTCGAAAAAAACGCCGTTTCCGCTTTTCACGGCAAACCGGCGGCCTGTTTGACAACGTCCATCAATTTCTTTGACTATACGGCCCATAATTATATCCATGCCGTCTGCGACGATCTGGCAATGAATTATTTCGGTTCCTATTCGGCGGAAATGAATGATCTGCTGAAAGTCAGAGAACGCCGCCGACTGAAAACTTTCGGCGAATTGTTTCTGAAAGCGATCAAGGAAGAAACGCCGGCGATCAGAAGCTACAAACCGCTGGTCACGCCGGAAGTTGTTTTTGAAGCGGAGGCGATTCACCCTGTGGATGTGGCCGGTAAAAAAGTCTTAATCGTGGCGGATGATCTTGCGGCAAATTCCAACCTTCAGAAAATGGTGGAAAGATTGCAAAAGACCTTTTCTCCTGCCGCCGAACTGGTGCAACTGAAGGATGTTGATATCAAAGGCGGCTGTATCGGCTGTATGCAGTGTGGCTTTGATAACGTCTGCGTTTACGAAGGTAAAGACGGCTATATTGATTTTTATAATAACACAGTTAAGCCAGCGGACATTTTGTTTATCGCCGGTGCCGTTCACGACCGTTATCTTTCGTCGCTCTGGAAATGTTTTTTTGACCGCAGTTTTTTCAATGGTCATACACCCGCGTTAATGGGCAAACAGATCGGATTGGTTATTGCCGGGTCGCTCAATCAGATGGCCAATCTTCGAGAAATTATGAAAGCCTCCATTGAAATGCAACATTGCAATCTGGCCGGTTTTGTCAGTGATGATCTGGTGAACGCATCTGAAATCAATGCCGCTCTGCAGACGATGGCTTCAAGTTCCGTCTTGCAGAGTCAACTGGACTATATCCAGCCGCCGACATTCTATCAGGTCGCGGGAACCAAGTTATTTCGGGACGCTATTTTCGGGAGGCTGCGGGTTGTTTTCCAGGCCGATCACCGGTATTACAAAGAACACGGAATGTATAATTTTCCTCAAAAATATTACAAATGGCGGCTGATCAACAGCACACTGGTGTTGCTGACGAAAACCCCCGTTTTTCGCCGCGAGTTTATCAAAAGAATAAAAAAGGAAATGATAAAACCCGCAGCCAACGCGGTGAAGAGAACAGAATGAATTTTGAAACATCAGTGAAGCATACATTTCAATAAAACTCTGGAGGAGATATGAATCATCGGGATGTCGTGGCATTCGTGACAGGAGGCGCTTCGGGACTGGGTGAAGCTTGCATTCAGGAACTGACTAAAAAAGGCGCCAAAGTTGTCATCATCGATGTCGATGCGGAAAAAGGCGAAAAACTGGCAGGGGTAATTGGCCGCAATGCCATATTTGTGAAAACGGATATAACCAGCGAAACGGAGGTCAGACAGGTTATACAACAAACTGTTGAAACTTTCGGTAAAATAAATGTGGTGGTGAACTGCGCCGGGGTTGTTAATCCCGGGAAACTCGTCGGTAGAAAAGGACCTCTGCCCTTGGAAGCTTTCAATAAAGTTCTGCAAATTAATCTGGTGGGAACGCTCAACGTGATCAGGTTGGCAGTGGAGCAGATGATGAAAAATACTCCCGGCGAAGAAGGAGAAAAAGGCGTGATTGTCAACTCCGCGTCGATCGCGGCATTTGAGGGACAGGTAGGCCAGGTTGCCTATAGCGCTTCCAAGGCCGGTATTGTCGGAATGACGCTGCCCATTGCGCGCGAAATTGCCGATTATGGCATAAGGATTGTCACAGTCGCTCCGGGCATTTTCGATACGCCGATGATGGCCGGATTGCCCTTGGCGGTCAAGGAAGGCATGGCCCAAATGGTTCCTTTTCCGAAACGTTTGGGGAACCCGGTGGAGTTTGCCCGCATGGTGTTGCATATCATTGAGAACACGATGCTCAACGGCTGTTGCATCCGGCTGGACGGTGCGCTGCGCATGCCGCCCCAATGATCAGGATATAACAAATAGATGAAAGAGAATTTTTATGGCCGAACAAAAAACGACCAGAAGGCAAAAAGATATTTCCAGGCTTCTGCGCGAGAAAAAGTACAGTCCTTCGCGGCGTGCCGGGAAGGAGAATCCGTTTTCGTCGAAAAAACGGAGCAGGTAAAACAGGGCTTTTGAAATTCAATAAGCTTCATCCGTTTTTTGTATTATAAATATCAGAATTTCTTCTATAAATCATGTCATGTAAAGCCTGCCTCCTCTTTATGCTGAATTGGAAACATATCGCTGTAAGACAAACACTTACGCCTCGTAGGATAAAATCCCACTTTTAATTAGGACTCAAGCTGATACCGCAAACCTGTCAAAAGGTGTATTCAGTAATCGCTTTTCAGGGGGTATATGTATTGCATCAGCCATGTAATACGCCCCACCTTGCGGCCGTTGAATCATGAACGTTTTTTTCTAACAGGAACGAGGCCAAAGCCTGGGGCGTACCCCTCCTGAAAAGTTGAAAAAATGAGATTAAAAGGGATCAACGAAAGGAACAAGCTACGGATGTTTAAAAAATGCTTTTTTCAGCGAAAGCGAAAGGCATTAAAAATAATTTAGATAAAGGAGAATAATATGGCTGAAGCAAACGAAAAAGATTTTTATGACAAGGTATTTCCTGTCCCTGATAGGGTAAGAGAGAAATCTTACATCAAGAGCAGAGCGGAGTACGACAAACTTTACAAAGAATCGATCACCGATCCCAATGCCTTCTGGGCCAAAATGGCCAATGAAAGACTGACCTGGTTTAAACCTTTTGACAAAAAGAAAGTGTCGGACTGGTCATTTGACGCCAAAGACGTTCATTCCAAATGGTTTGAAGGTGGCAAGATCAACGTCAGTTACAACTGCCTGGACCGTCACCTGGCAACCAAGAAAAACAAAGCCGCGATCATTTTCGAAGGCAACGATCCCAACGATTGGAAGGTTTACACCTATTACGACATGTATCGCGAAGTCAACAAATTTGCCAATGTCCTGAAGGGCTTGGGAGTTAAGAAGGGCGACCGCGTTACCATCTTCCTGCCCATGATCGCGGAGCTGTCCATCGTCATGCTGGCCTGTGCCCGCATCGGCGCCGTTCATGCCATCGTTTTCGGAGGGTTCTCGGCGGAAGCGTTAAGAGATCGCATCAACAACTCCGGCTCACAAGTCGTTATTACCTGCGACGGCACCTACCGTGGCGCCAAGGCCGTTCCCCAGAAAGCCACCTGCGACAAAGCTGTCGATCAGTGCCCCGGTGTAAAAACCATGGTGGTTGTAAAACGCACCGGAACGGAAGTGGCCATGAAAGAAGGCCGCGACATCTGGTATGAAAAACTGATGGCTGACGCCAAACCTTACTGCAAGCCGGAAGAAATGGACGCGGAAGATCCGCTGTTCATCCTTTATACCTCCGGTTCCACCGGACAACCCAAGGGCGTGGTGCATACCCAGGCAGGTTATCTGCTTTATGCGTCGATGACCCAGCAGCTCGCTTTTGATGTGCGCGAAGATGATACTTACTGGTGCACCGCCGACATCGGCTGGGTCACCGGTCACAGCTACATCGTTTACGGTCCGCTGTGCAACGGTCACTCCAGCATTCTTTTCGAGGGTGTTCCCAACTATCCGGATTTCGGCCGTTTCTGGGCAGTCGTTGAGAAATACAATGTTAATAACTTCTACACCGCACCTACTGCTATTCGCTCCATCGCCAAAGAAGGCGACAAATGGGTCGATATGCATGATATTTCTTCTCTGCGCGTTCTGGGTTCGGTCGGCGAACCGCTCAATCCCGAAGCCTGGTGGTGGTACTACAATAAGATCGGCGGCGGCCGTTGCACGATTTCCGATACCTGGTGGCAGACGGAGACAGGCGGACATATGATCCTGCCTCTGCCCGGTGCAATTGACATCAAACCGGCCAAGGCCATGGTTCCGTTCTTCGGTGTTGTTCCCGTATTGTTTGATGAAGAAGGAAAAGAAATCAAAGGCGTCGGCAAAGGCGCGCTCTGTATTAAAAACTCATGGCCCGGCATTGCCCGCGGTTTGTGGGATGACAAAGAGGGCCGGTTCGTCGAAAATTACTTCTCGCAGTTCCCCGGCACTTACTTCTCCGGCGACGGCGCGGAACGTGACGCCGATGGTGACTACAAGATCACCGGTCGTGTTGACGATGTTATCAATGTTTCCGGTCACAGATTAGGTACTGCGGAAGTTGAAGCGGCGCTCACCTCTCATCCGGATGTAGCCGAAGCGGCGGTTGTTGGATTCCCGCATGACATCAAAGGTCAGGGTATCTTCGCCTATGTCACATTGAACAATAATGTGGCCAAGACGGATGATCTCAAAAAGGCCCTGGTCGCTCACGTCCGCAAGGTCGTCGGTCCGATCGCGTCGCCTGATCAGATTCAGTGGGCGGACGGTCTGCCCAAAACCAGATCCGGCAAGATTATGCGCCGTGTTCTGAGAAACGTCGCCGCCAAGACATTCGGTGACTTCGGTGACACGTCAACTTTGGCTGATCCGGCCGTGGTTGATGATCTGGTCGCCAATAGGAAGACACTCGGTTAACATTTTTTCTACGCGAAGAAGGCAGGGCTTTTTCTTCGCGTAGAATTTCCTTCCTGAAAATGCCGTTTCCCTTCAAAAAGGAAACGGCATTTCTCTTTTTGCAATAACAGGTCTTAATATCATAAAGGCGATTATCTCAGGGAAAGAGCGATGGGCTGCTTTGTTATTCCACCGGGTGGTTGATGAGTTATATTTTCGAAGATGCCATTAATCCTCGAAATATTTTTAACAATGTGAGTCGAAAGGTATTGCTGTGAGAAAGGGTTCTTTTATATTTTGCGGAGGTGCCCCGTGGGTATGGGGCACCTCCGCAAAACGCATTATATCGCTTTAACGAGCGCTATTCGTCAATCCGTGAAGCCGGCGTGGTGATGTTTGGCGGATTGCCCGGAAGAGCATCAACCCCTTTGAGCCAATCGCCTAACTGCGGGAAAACCGTGGTCGGCATTCTTTTGCCCATCGCCAAATCGAAATGACCGGTGCCGCTGAGAACATACCATTCGTCGTAAGCCGTGGGAGACTTTTTCGATATGATGAAGTCGTAAGTCCCCTCCGGATCCACTAGTGATCCCGCACTCGACGAGAAAACAATCAGCGGGACGGTCATGCGCGACATGTTCTCGCTGAAGTAGTAATACCCGTCGTTGCCGGGATTGGGTGTCGGAGCTCCCTTGATCAAATACTTCAGATAGTTTTCTTTTCCGTTGGCATAGTGTTCACGAAGGGTGTTGTGCAAACCCATATCCATATAATGACCGAAACCGCGAATTGCAGCGCCGCCGATACTATAGCGGACCGTCCAGTCCTCCAGGCAAGGATCCATATCCTCGACCACCCAGAAGTTCAGATAGTCAAAAAAGTCGCTCACCGCGGAATCTCCCGCAGCCGCCTTGTTCAGCAGTCCAAAGACGCCTTCCAGCATGCTGACGAGCGGTTTTTCCGGGAACAACGAGATTAAATTATCGGAAATGTAATCCAGCGGCAGAAATAACTTGGAGCCGACGATTGTCCAAAAAAGAGGTGTGTCCAGAAGATTCGGCAATGCCGGCACACCGGCAGGATCAAGGCCGATAAAGCCCTTGACATCAGCGTTTCTGGCCTGGGCAAGTGTAGCACTGGCTCTGACATGCGGCTGATATCCCAGTTTATAGCATAACTGATAGTAGGCTTTCTTTGCCCAGGACGCACTGGAAATGCCATATTCCATATAGGCGCCCTGCAGGTAATTATACGCAACCAAACCTCCTGTGCTGTGGCCGCCAATGAACATTCTTTTTCCCGTAACCGATTTTACTTTGGCAATCGCTGCCGGAGCATCAAGCGTCGCCCAGGTGTCCAGTGTATTCATACTTCTGGGGTTGGTTCCCGTGCTTTTTACATCGCCACGGCCTGTATCGCGGTAATTTACAAACCATGGATCAAAACCCTGAAGCCAGAGGTAATGCGCCAGACTGTAATAACGCATCTTGTCGGCCTTGATGTATGCTTCGTAGTCTGTCCCGTCTGCATTTAATGCCCAGTCCGGAGCGCCGGAGACATCAGGAACGTAAACACCGCTGTACGCATCCTTCATATCGGAGGGTGTGACGGAAAGGTATTGGTTCATGTTCATGCAGATACCCGTGAAAACAACCACCGGCGTCCCGCTGGTTCGGAACTGTGGAGTTCCGGTTGTGTATGGCGCGTATCGATATAAAAAGATTTTGCTGCCATCATCGGCCGTCGTGCTGTAGATACCGCTGGAGTTCAACGGCACGCCTGAGGCCTGACTCAATCCCGATGCTGTAAAAATCAGCATCGTTGCAATCATCATGATCAACAGATTTTTGTAAAAAGTTAATTTACTCCAAAAACTCATACTCATACACCTCATCACGTCTTTCATCTGCCCCTCCCCTTGGTCTTGTTAAAATCTTTTAACGCAAACCCTTTCGTTGCTGTCAACGATTAAAGTTCTGAATAACGCAACATACAGTATGCCTGGACTCTTTAAGTTTCTATAAATTGTTCTGGGTGATTGGCGTGTACGATAGCGAAAAGAAATGCAATAGTCAATATAATATTTACAATCGCGTGTCTTGCTTCACGAACTGTTCATTGCCGGCCTTTTTCATTCCGCTGCGTTGAAATCTACAGGTGTAAGATTTTTTACAGGAATGAAAAAATAATTAAAACTATTATAAAATAGCGATTTATGGTGTTTGTGCCAGCGGTCTGTCAGAACCGGATTTTCAGGCCGATAACAGGGGCCGTGGAAGCACCGCCCGGTGCGACGATGCGAAAAGCATCTGAGCGGTGATGAAGGCGCGTAATGAATGACACGCCGGGATAGGCCGGAAGACCCATTTCCAGTTCTATCATCCAGTAAGCTAACCATTGGGATGTCTCTCGGTCCAGAATAGCTTCGATTTCCGGTTTTTCCGTTGCGTAAGAAGGGCCGAGGCCGAAAGCTACGCTTGTGTCCAAATACTTGTCCCAGAAAAATGCGTCCCAGCGGGCGGTTAATATGGCGTTTATTTCCCAATGGTCCTGAATGTCATAGAAATGCTTAACAACCTGGCCTTCTATTTCCAGACTGGCCCTGTTTTTATAGGTGCCGAGCCGTCTTGCCAGTGTAACGGCCAGCAGGCGTGAGTCGGTCAGTCTAAGCCTGTTCGTGTGGAGGACAAAATCGTCCGCATGATTTTTAGATATTTCTCCCCCGTAGATGTTAAGAGAGTACGGCTTTTTTGGCTTATTGTCAGAGAGAACGGAATTTGCCGGGTCAGGTTGTTCTTGCGAGTTGTTCTCCGGGGAAGCATAATCCGCCGCATGAAGATGTTTTCCTGTTGAGTAACCCGGATTATATGAAAAAACAATAATAAAAAGTGCGGTTAGCGGTATCAGAAAAACTGCAGGCGTTCGACGAAACATTTTTCTTCATATTCCTGTATATTGTGATCAGGGCATTGTGTCCTTGCTATGTTTTCAATGAACGCCCCCATCCCTTTTGTGGAAGAGCGTATAGAATATTTGATTTGGTGTGTCAAGCGATGATCGCTTTCCGTTGAGAAACGGTGAGAATGATTATGATTGATGTAAGGTTTATAGAATTGCGAAATTAAGAAATTGAAAGTTATAATCTTCAATCAACAGTTTTGTGGAAATGATTGTTGATATGCCTGTTGATAAGTTAGCTAAACCATAGAAAGACAGTGTTTTTTAGCAGAATGCTTAAAACGCATGCTATATATAATATTATAATAATATTAATAGCTTGCATGTAAATTAAGGGGATGTGCATGATTTGTTTGGATTGCGATGGCTGGCTATCAACGCAGGGAACATTTTTTTGTCAATGCTTACCTATGCTTGTATTGACATGCTATGCTGGTTCAAATCTCGTCTCAGAAGGGGAACGGTGATTACCGTTCTCCTTCTTTTGAAACGGGCATGAAATTTCAGTATGACCTACAGTAGTTTCAGTGACAGGGAGACCATGTTTTCATCTTTGGAATCGAGCACAAAATCGCAATTGCGGAAAATTCTTAACATGGCGTAATTCTCCTGAAGCGTTTCCGCACGAATGGTTTTGTACCCTTCTTTCCTGGCCAGTTCGATACATTGCTCAGAGAGGGTATGACCCAGTGACTTGTTCTGCCAGAGGTCTGAAACAATAATGGCGTATTCCGCTTCGCCCTCACATCGCTTATTTTTGATTAAACGCGCAATGCCGAGGAATTTATACTTGTCTCCGTCCTTCATTTCGGCGACAACAGCGATTTCCTCTTCCGGATTCACGTTGCAGAAACGCTGAGCTCTTTCCGGGGTCGCGGAAAAAGGAGACAGAAACCGGAGCCATAGAGATTTTTCCGAACAATTGTTAACGAAGTCTGTCCACAGGCCGATGTCTTTCGGATTGATAAGACGCAAACGTACCGGTCGGTCATCGACGGAAAGCGAATTCCTGGTAATATGGCGGGCGATGGAATCGGCAATGGCGCTCTGACGTCTGACCCCGTAGTGATACATCTGGCTCAATACCTCCGCCGCTGTTTCTGCCGTGGAATAAACGGGAATCCCTGCCTGCTCCATTTTCACGACGTCATCAATCATGAACTCCTTGCAGGCGACGCAGCAAACGACCGGTTTATCCTTGTAGTCGATATTTTTCATGACATCCACAAACGCATTTAGCATTTCACCCTGAATAATGACGATGAAACTATGAACATCGTTGCTTTCCACGCCTATTTCAATCAAATCTTTCACCTGTTTGGGTGTCATGGAAAAAGAGCAATCGATGGGATTGCCGATGCTGGCATAGTCGGGCAGAGCATTTTTCAGACGTTTTTGAAAATAAGGTTCCAGTGTGGAGAGGCGCATATCGGAGAGATAAAGCATATCCGTTGCGGCAACGCCGAGTGAGCCGGTGTAGGTGACGACCAGAACCCCGTTCCCTTTTGGAACGGGTTGTTTGGAAAAAGCACGGGTCAGCGCGAATAAATGTTCATTGTCCCGGGCACGAATAATGCCGCTCTGCTTGAATGCCGCGCTGTTGATGACATCGTTTCCGGCCAGCGACGCGGTATGGGATGAAACGGCCTTTTTGCCGGCCTCCGTCCTTCCTGATTTTAAAATAATCACCGGTTTACGCACGGCGGCGCGTCCGGCAACGTCCACAAAACGTTTGCCGCTGCGGATATCTTCCATGTACATGACGATGACGGAAATATGATCATCGTCGCTTAAGTATTCCAGAATATCCGTTTCATTGATATCCATCTTGTTGCCGATGGTGGCAACAATACCGAAATCAAGAACATTGCTCAATCCGGTTAGAATTCCCGCGGCGTAAACTCCGGCCTGGGCAACCATGCCGACATTTCCTTTGCGCAAATCGGAAAGCAAGCCGATGGACTGCACCATGTTATGATGCGTGTTGATGACGCCGGAACAATTGGGCCCCAGAACCCGGCAGCTATGGGCACGGATGATTTTCTCGATTCTTTCCTGCGCCTGTTTTCCTTCTTCACCGGTTTCAGCGAACCCGGCGGCTTCTACCACCACATACTTTACGCCCTTGGCGCAGCATTCGGAAATGGCCTCCTCCACCGCTTTGGCCGGAACAATAACAATGGCCATATCTACCGGATCGGGAACGTCCAGGATTGACTTATAAGATTTAATGCCCTTGATGGACTCTTTTTTCGGATTAATCGGATACAATCGGCCGGGGAAATCATGATTAATCAGATTCCAGAACACATTGTAACCGAGTTTCCCCCTGACGTCCGACGCGCCGATGACGGCGATGCTTTTCGGATAAAAGAAATCCCGCAGACTCTCCCGGCCTGTCGCCGTGATATTTTCTCCCGGTAAAGGTTCTTTGACAAACATCCGGGCGTCAACCGTGAGATAACCATCCGGATACAAGAAAAGCGGATTGAGATCCAGTTCGCTGATTTCCTGATTTTCAACGACCAGCTGAGATATTTTCAAAAGCAGTTTGCCGAGGGATTCGAGATCGACGGCCTGGCCGCGGTACCCTTCCAGAATGGCGGCGCCCCGGATTTCCGCGATCATTTCGGAGGCGTCCTTTTCCGTGATCGGCAGAACACGGAAGGACACATCACGTAACACTTCCACAAAAACACCGCCCAGACCGAACATGATCAACGGGCCGAAACTGGGATCGCGCGTTACGCCGATGATGGCTTCGATGCCCGGCCTGGCCATTTTCTGGACCGTGACTCCTTCGATATGCTGGTATTTAAATGTTTCGAGAATTTCCTGATAAGCCTGGCGGACTTCTTCGGCGGAATGCAAATTCAATTTCACGCCGCCCGCATCTGTTTTGTGAATAACGTCGGGTGAAACGATTTTCAACACAACAGGGTATCCTGTTTTTTCGCTCATAGTCAGCACTTCATCCTCTGATCTCGCCACCAGAAAGCCGGTGGTCGGGATTCCGACGCCTTCCAAAATTTCCTTGGTTTCATGTTCCATCAGGTAACTGCGGTTATCCCGCACGGCCTGATGAATGATTTCCGCCAGTTCATCCTTGAGAAGTTTATCCTTCGTTGAAGATAAATCTCCGAATGAATGACTGTTTGCCGGTTTCGAATTTCGTGGTGTTGAAAATGCCTGATTCATGCTCCCTCCTGCATAAACTTATCCCCTTTTTATGATGCTGCATTACAATCATGCCGATTCTGAACATGCTAACGGATTAACACGGTGTTTGAAAAGATAACATCGGCGCGAGACTTATTTGTTTGTCAGAACACCACCAAACAGGATGACGGTATTTGTCTGACAAATAAATTATTGCTCAATCTTTTCCGGGTCCGGGAGAGGGGAAACTAATTGATTAATTTATTATGAACGGCATAAAGCGTCAGCTCGGCATTTTTCTTCATGCCCATTTTTGACATGACGCGTGTGCGGTAGGTGCTGATGGTTTTAACGCTCAAACACAGTTCATCGGCAATGTCGGAAACAGACTTGCCTTCCGCAAGCATCAGCATCACCTGGTGTTCGCGGTTGGACAGACGCTCATGGGGCAATTTCTCCATATCGATTTCCAACTCGTCGGCCAGTTTTTCAGCCAGCGATGACGTGACGTATTTACCGCCTCCCGCCACCTTGCGAATGGCGCCGATCAATTCCTGAGGAGCGCTGGCTTTGGTGAGATAGCCCGAAGCTCCGGCGCGCAGCGCGCGAACAGCGTACTGTTCTTCCGGATGCATGCTTAAAATCAATACCGCCAGTTTCGGATGCTGGGTTTTAATGTCCTCCAGTATTTCCAGGCCGCTGCGACCCGGCATGGAAATATCCAGCAGGACAACATCATATTCATTTTCAGTGACTTTCTTTAATGTTTCAGATCCGTTTTGCGCTTCATCCTTGACGGTCATATCCTGGACGTCCGCCAGGATCTGTTTGACTCCCTGACGCACGACGGCGTGATCATCTGCAACCAGAATGCGTATCATGACGGTTTTTCTCCTTTGTCGATCGGGATGATAACCCTGACCATTGTTCCGGAAGGTTTGACATTGCGGATATGGACGGTGCCTCCCCAGAGATGCGCTCTTTCCCGCATGCCGATCATGCCGAAAGATTGCGGATCTTCTATCTGCCATTGCGTGATGCCGATGCCGTTGTCCGTGACTTCCAGACACAGCTCTTTGCCTTTTTCCATGAGGGTGACTTTACATTGCGTGGCTTTGGAATGACGGGCAATGTTGGTCAGCGTTTCCTGGAAAATGCGAAAAATGGACGTGGCGAGATTCTTGCCGATGATGTCCACATTGCAGTTGATATTGGCCTGACAGCGAATACCGGAACGTTTCTGAAAATCACCGGCCTGCCATTCAATGGCTGCCGGGAGTCCCAGATCATCAAGCAGACTGGGACGCAACTCCATCGTGATTTTGTGCACGCTTTCAATCGTCGCATCAACGAGTTCCGACATGCTTTTGGTCTTTTCCCGGATATTTTTACTGTTGTTCGGCAGACGGTTTTCCAGCCATGACAAATCCATCTGCAAAGCGGTCAGTGACTGACCCAGCTCATCATGAATTTTGCGAGCCACGCGCGTACTCTCTTCTTCCCTGACCGACTGAAGATGCGCGGAAAGGTTTCTCAGGTCCTGCTGCGAGCGCTCGAGTTCCTCCTGCGCTTTCTTTTGCGCCGTAATGTCTTCGAAAGTCACCACGATGCGTTTTTCGCGCAATTTTTCACCGATCCGCGAGGCTTTCATGCGGCAGACAATTTCCCGCCCGTCCTTGCACCGGCAGGGGAATTCGGTTTCATATGTCCGTTGTTTTTCCAGTGATGAATAAAATATTTCGCCGATTTTGTCGGCTTCTTCCTCATTGCGGTAAATCATCCGGATGCTTTTGCCGATGAGTTCCTCCCGGTGCCAGCCGAAAATGACTTTCACCGCGTGATTGGCGAAATTAATCCGTCGTTCGTGTAACCCGACTACCGCCTGAGGAATTGCATCAAGAATGGATGATTCCAGCGCTTCCAGTTCCTCCAGCCGACGGCTGGCTTCTTTCCGTTCGGTGACATCCATAGAATTTCCCAGGATGGCTCGTCTTCCCTTGAATTTAATGGACATGACCGTTTCCATAATCCACTTGATCCGGCCGTCTCTGGTGACGATGCGGAATTCGTAAGGAGAAAAGCGCTGTTCTTTGAGCATCATGACGGCGTTTCTTGCCGTTTTACGGCGGTCTTCCGGTAGAATAAAGGATGTCGGATTCATCTTGAACATTTCTTCTTCGGGGTAACCGGTGTAGTCGCGGAAATGAGAATTGATGAATTTAAAACGGCCGTTCTGCATAATATAGAAACCGACCTGAGAGCTTTGTGCGAGAAACTTGTAGAGATCTTCTCCCGATGTGCCGGACAGGGAAGAAGCATCGGCATGGGCCAGTTGGTTCTGGAGATTGTCCACCATTTCTATCAGGTTTTTCTTGGACATTTTTTCCAGATTCATTTTCTCACCATCTTGACATTCGTTCGTGTAGAATTGCTTTTTATATAACCATAATTCAAATGAAAAATAAATATCTTTGATGGCCGTTCTTCCACGGAAGTCCTGTCTGATTTTAACGAAGGGAGATCGCCAAAATATTTTGATGATGAGAAAGCGGAAAGGAAGAAAATAAAAGCAGCCTGCCGGTCGTATCAAGATTATAGATGGGAACAAGTCAGATTATTTTGCCCGCCAGGAGAAATTACCGGTGTATCCGACCACTTTTCTTCTGGTATATTCGATACCGCTCCATTGCATTTTTCTAAAGAACGGTACAACAATGGAGTTGATTGTTACGACCAGCGGAGTAACAATGGGAAGTAAAATAACCCAGAAATTCACATGGATCATTATTGGCGGTTCCGGCAAGCAGCTTGAGTGATTTCCATTCGAGTTCAACACCCAGAAAATCAATTTGGCGCTCAACCTTGGTTCCGCATCGATGATGGTTTTTAAAGCCGTTATCCCCATGATGACGTCAATCGCTATGGATAATAAGGCCAGCAAACACCAGGGATACCACCAGGCGATAACCAGAGCGCACAAGAGCATCGGCAATCTGATGCCGATATTGGAGAGGAAAATCCATATGGCTTTGGTTGTCCACCAGGTTTGCAATACCTGACGGTTGGTAAACGTTATGACATTTGCCAGATTTTCCTTTTTTCCCGGAGGATGCCTGAGCACAATGCAGTCAGGCACAAAAAGAGTTTCGTACCCCTGTTCTCGCAAGGCGTTTAATATATTCATGTCATCGGTGGTTATGGAGCATCCTCCCTGCCCGTCTATGCTCCGTCCAAGGTGTGCTTTTTCAAAAACCGCTTTCGGTATGGCGAGTCCGCCACCCCATATGTAGCTATGTTTTCCGACAAGAAACATGGCGGAGATCAGAATCCACAAGACTTGAACCAGAGAGGCCAACCCTTTTCCGGGAAGGTAAATTCTTGCGGAAGTAACGGCGCCCAGTTTGGTATTGCCGTCAGCAAGAGGGGCAACAAGATTCTTCAACCAGTCGCTAAAGGGGCGGGCGTCGGCATCGACGATGACATAAACTTCTGTTTCCGGAGAGGCGGCTTCTATCGCTGTTAATAAGTTATGGTTTTTCTGGCATCGATGAATCTCTTTTGTCGCTGCCAGTTGAACGACGTCGTCGGCTATGGCTATTCTTACTTTTTTATATTTTTGTAAATATTGTTGCAGTTGTGGCAGGGAAGCATCATCTTTTGTTGTTACAAAAATTACTTCCCACGGGCCGGGATAATTCTGTTCCAGGACAGCGTCGATATTTTTAGAATCGATTTTCCCCCGTTGCGGAGCGACAACGGTCAACGCCGGATATTTTTCAGGCTTTTTCCTGGTCCAGTTTCTAATATGGGCTCGGAAAATAAAAACAGACAGTAATCCTATTATGGAGCTGGCAATTGCCAGAGAAGCGCAAAAATATCCAATGTATTCAACCACAGAAACGTCCAAGCCCATTCAGTTCATGGATTGCAAAGAGGAGAGAAGGTGATTCGATTTCATCCGGGTTATCATCAGGTGAAATGAAAAAAATCTTTACCTTAAAACGGCCTTCATCCTGCATTACGTAAGAAATCCATTTTGATAAAGTTAACAAATTTCTGCGGGAACATAATCGATGCTGACCTGTCTGTCAAGGCAATATTGATTGAATTTTTAAGAGATAATAAAAATCCGGCTATCGGTATCGGAACGTCACATCATAAAATGGGTGAGAGGAGTTTCTGCGGGAGTCGTCGGTTAAAATTATTTTCTGCGACTGAAAAATTATAATAGGCTGTTTCAATTTTAAACAGGATACCGCGATGAAGCTATTTTAAACAGTCTCATCGTATCCGGTCGTATCATTGTTTGGAATCCATTGACGCCCGGCAGAAATTCAAGTATGTTTTCGCCGGGAAAGAAGGTATTTTTTATTTTTTGAGGTTTTCTATGAAGAAATCTATAAAAGTTGAAAACACAGACCCGGTCAGTTTTGTGCTGCTGGGAGTTGGTTCGGTTGGCAAAGGGGTTTTCCATCAATCTTTACTGACTCGGGACGTGGATTGCAAAGTCATTTGCGACAAGGATATGGAGAAGGTGATGGCTTTGGAAGATCCCCGACGGCACTTCAAAATCGTCTCAACCGAAGGAGAACTTGCCGATGCTTTAAACGCGGGGAAGATAGCCGTTTGCGAGGACGCTCAAATGGCGGCAACCGCCCCCGGCGTCGATGTTTTCTTCGACGCATCAACAGCGATCGATTCCGCTCCCCAAATAATAGAATTCGCCATGCGTTCGGGGAAACACGTTGTCATGATGAATGCCGAAGCGGACGCCGTTTTCGGTCCCTGGTTCTGGCATCTGGCACAGAAATACGGCGTTGCCTATACGAGCAGCGACGGTGATCAACCTGCCGTTATCGCGCGTTTGGTGGAAGAATTGCGATTTTACGGTCTCGAACTTGTGATGGCTGGCAACATCAAAGGTTTCCTTGATCGTTACACAGATCCCGTAAAAATCATTCCAGAAGCCGATAAACGATTTCTTGATCATAAAATGTGTTCTTCGTTTACGGATGGAACAAAACTCTGCGTAGAAATGTCCATCGTCGCCAATGCCCTCGGATGCTCTGTTGTTCAACCGGGAATGATCGGACCGAAAATGAATGAGTCAACGGAACTTTTTGATCATTTTCCTCTTTCAGATCTATGGAAACCCGGTCAGGCGCCGCTGGTCGATTATGTTTTAGGAGCCCGACCCAAAGGAGGCGTGTTTGCCGTCGGCTGTACTGACGATGCCTACCAGCGTCGCATGCTGGACTGGTTCCCATCTGAGATAGGTCCGGGTCCCTTTTATGTTTTGACTCGCCCATATCATCTGGTCCATTTTGAGACCATGAGAACCGTCCTGGAAGTTGCCCGTGGTCATCGATCACTAATGGCGCCGAGATTCGGCATGAGAACGGAGGTCATCTGTTATGCCAAAAAGGCGCTGGAAGCGGGCCATCTGCTTGACGGTCCGGGAGGATTCGCCTCTTACGGATTGATCGAAAACAGCGACAGCGGTCTGCCCACCGGATTACCCATTATTTTATGTGAAGGGGTAAAACTTGTTCAGGCTATTGCCCGCGATCATCGAATTACGCTGGACGATATCGACATCTCGACGGTTTCGCCCGATGCGCTTGAATCCTGGCGCAGGGCCTGCAAAATCGGCATGCAGAATATTTAAATTTTGATGATCTTGGGAGGAACCCTCGAAATGCCTGAGGCGGCAAAAGGATTTTCAATTATCTATGTTTTTAATGATTCGAAAAAACTTGAGCATTATCTTGTCCGCAATCTGGAAAAACAAACCATTCCGAAGCAGCGGATTACTTTTTGTAGTCGTTCAACAAAGAGAAAAGTTCTTTCCATCCGTTTCTGAAAACAAAATAGGCGTAATTGCGCAGGAGATTGTACGTCGCCTTCTTTTGTACGGATTTCATGCTGGGGCCGTAAAAATCTCTTTTCCCCACATCGCCATGAAAAACAAGCGTGCCCTGATCGACGGCCACTTTGAACCCTTTCTTCCGCACCCGGATGAGAAATTCGCTTTCGGTGTGATATCCCAGGCCGTAAATTTCATTTCTTCCGCCGGCTTCCCCGAAGACAGACCGGGGCGTCATCAGAAAACAGCCGACCAGACTGTTGACCGGTGTGATGTCCCCGTCATGCATTTTGGCTAGACGTTCTGCTGCCGCATCGATTTTCTTGAATTCATCGGTTGTAAAATCGTTCAAGATGATCCCCGTATCAATCTCCTGGATCCTGTGTCCAAAAGCAAAGCTGAGTTTGGGGCCTACGGCGCCATATTGACTGTCGCTGCGGAGCAGATTCAACAAACGGGAAATGGCGTCTTTCGGCGCATAGATGTCATTATTTGTTAATAACAGATAGGGCGCTTTACTTTGATCAACGCCACGGTTCTGTGATTTTGCGATACCCTGATTGATCTCGTTTCTTATCAGCGTTATGTTCAGGCCCTTTTCTTTTGCCGTTTTTTCGACCATGGCTTTTAATTCATTCCGTTTCGGCGATGCGTCGTCGACGATAATGATCTCAAGATCATTTTTCATAGAACTACCGGCCAGGCTTTCCAGAAACATCTTTTCCGTTAGATCAATCAAATATTGACTGGGACAATAGACGGGCGTGATGATGCTTACTTTATAATCATTTTTATTCATAAGACTTATTCTTCCAAAATGCTCTGGATTTAAACAGATAAAACATAAAGAACGCTGACCTGTCTGTCAAGGCAATATTATTCCCGCCGGAATGATTTTGGGGCGTCTGATGATGGGGAAAGGGAATTCATGAAGAATGGGCTGTCGGGAAATTAAAAGGTGAAGGAAAGCGCGAGTGCTCCAAAATGCTGAGCATCTTTTTGTTTTTCAAATTCTTTTGTGCGGTGAACGTAAGAGTAGGTGATTTTGACCCGGTGAATGATCATGCCCAGGCCGCCGATGAATTCGGCGACGAAAGATTCTTTTTCGACGCTGTGACTGTCGCGGAACGTGTTTCCGTCAAACAGAATATTATGGGCGACAGCTTTTCCGTCGGCCGCGAAGAAAACGTGCATGCCGAAACGGTGCAGGGGCGCAAAGAAACGCGGGTCCGTATCGTCCAGGGGGGCGCTGCTGTCGGAGCCCGGACGGATCAGATACGTTCCGAAATCGTTCGGGACGTTCCAGCCGAAACGCACCTGACCGCCAATATTGGCGCCTGTAAAAGCGTTTCCCAGGGCCAGGCCGGTGTGAGGGATAAAGTCCAGGCCAAAACCGGAAGAACTTTTTAATTGCAGCATTCTCCATTTCCGCTCGAAATACAGGTTCAGAACAGGTTCGTCGCGGAGTTGATTTTTCCAGCCCCTGGCGATTTCGGAATCCGTCCATTCGTGAATTTTAGTCTGGATATCTTCCGCGTAGGAATGACGTCCGACGATGCCGACGCCCAGTTCCAAAGTGTCCATGTGCTCTGTATTTCTGCTGTGCAGACCGAATCCCAGGTAAGTGACGCCGGCATAGGGGCGGTCATCCCTGATCAGTCTCTTTTTCTTTTTGTCTTCGGGTGTGTAGATGCTCTGTCCAAAGGATACGGAAACCGAATGCTGTTGTTGGGGATCATTGATCAGAGGAACCTTTTCGATGAGGCCCTGCATCCAGTGCGGGATGGATGTGATCTCCCGGTAGTTTGAAAGATCCCGGGAAATCCAGGAGAATTTTGTTCCGTGGGTGTAGTAGCGGTCCAGGTTCTCAAAGAGATCATTCTCCATGTAAAAAGTAAAGGTATCGGCCCTGCGCGCTTTGTGATCAGATGCGCAAGATATCTGCGGTGCAAATACAATCGCAAGAATCACAACGGCAAGCGGCAGCAGTCTTTTGCTCATGGGACAATCCTTTCCTACTGATCTTTCCCTCCCCCCAGAGATTTATAAAGATTGATGAGGCTGTTGATGCTCGCCAAACGAAGCATAATCAGTCCCTGCTGCGCTCCGTAAAGAGACCGCTGCGCATCAAGAACAGAGAGGTAGCTGTCCACACCCTTGTTATATCGCGATTCAGACAACTGATAGGTTACGGCCAGGGCATCAACCAGCGATTGTTGAGCCGCAATACGCTGATGGATGGTTCCCTTTTCAGCCAGAGCATCGGCCACTTCCCGGAAAGCGGTTTGAATTGCTTTTTCATACTCTGCAATAGAAATTTCTTTTTCAATCTTGGTGACATCATAGGCGTGCCAGGTCCGGGCATCGAAAATCGGTACGATAATCTGGGGTGAGAAAAGCCATGTGCCTGATCCGGATTTGAAAAGACCGGATAATTCATCACTGGCCGTTCCCGCGGAAGCCGTCAGGGTGATGCGGGGGAAAAAAGCCGCGCGGGCCGCCCCGATATTGGCATTGGCTCCTTGCAGTCGATGTTCCGCCGCCAGAATGTCCGGCCTTGACAAAAGCACTGTGGATGACAAGCCGGCAGAAAATTCCCGGGGAGGTGTAACGTTTTTCAAATCCACGGGCAAAAGTTCGCGGGGGACGGACGAACCCGCCAGGAGATTCAGAGCGTTTTCATCCTGCGCGACCAGTTGTGTGTAACGCGCGACATCCCCCCGGGCGACGTCCACCTGGCTTTGGGACCGGCGGAGATCCAGTTCCGAGGCTATTCCGGCGTCAGCCCTTTTTTTAATCAGATTATAGAAGGACTCTTGCGTATTCAGCGTTGAGGTTACCATCTGACTGGCTTCCCTGTCCGCAGCCAGAGCCATATAGATTTGTGAGATCGATGATATAAGCATGATTTGGGCGCTGCGGCGCGCCTCTTCGGTGGCCAGGTATTGTTCCAGCGCCGCATCTTTCAGATTGCGGATACGACCGAAAAAATCGATTTCCCAGGAAGCCATGCCGAGATTGACGTCATATCGTTCCGCGGTGAACGCGCTGCCGGTTGATGAGAAATCAGCCGGTGTGCGTTCTTTATACATGCTGCCGACCCCATGGACGGACGGAAGAAGCTCCGCGCGTTGAATGCCGTGGTAAGCTCTTGCTCTTTCAACGTTGAGAGCGGCTATCCGGAGATCTCGGTTGTTAAGCAGAGCGGTTTCAATGACCTTTTGTAATTTTTCATCCGGAATGAATTCCCGCCAGGGCAGTTTCGCAGCCGTTTTTTCAATCGAATCAGCTTTTGTTTCCTGATAGGCCGGTCCCGTCGGCCATTCGGAAGGCACCGGCGCGTCCGGACGCGAATATTGAGGGGCCATGGTACAGCCGGCCGTAAAAATGGCGACGATAGACAATAGATAAATTATTTTTCTATTCATATCATTTAACCTCTGAAGGATTCGTGTTCTCTGTCTCGGTCGGTTTTTGCTTCTGTTTTCTGCCGAAGATCTGTTCGATCAGAACATAAAACAGAGGTACAAAAATCAGGACCAGAATCGTAGCCGTAATCATTCCGCCCAGCACACCGGTACCAATAGCGTTCTGGGCACCGGCACCCGCTCCGGAGGTGAAGGTGAGAGGCAGGATACCGAAACCAAAGGCCAGAGAGGTCATGACGATCGGACGAAAACGCAGCTTGACCCCTTTGATGGTGGCTTCAATAAGGCCCATTCCCTGTTCCACGCCACCTTTGGCGAACTGGACAATCAGGATCGCATTTTTGGTGGTCAATCCCAGAGTGGTGAGTAAGGCGATCTGAAAATAGACATCGTTGGCCATTCCCCTTAAACTTGAGGCTATGATGCCGCCAATAACCCCGAGCGGCAAAACCAGCAGAATGGCAATGGGAATTGTCCAGCTTTCGTAAAGAGCGGCCAGGCAAAGGAAAATCACGAAAACGGAAAAAGCGTAGAGCAGCGGAGCCTGGGACCTCGACATCTGTTCCTGGTAGGAAAGGCCTGTCCAGTCAAAACCGAATCCCTGAGGCAGTTTGGCCACCGCTTCTTCCATCGCCTGCATGGCTTCTCCCGTACTTCTTCCCGGCGCCGGTTCCCCCCATATATTAATGGACGGAAATCCGTTGAAACGATTCAGTTGGGGAGCGCCCGACGTCCAGTGGCCGGAAGCAAAAGAAGAAAAGGGAACCATCTCTCCTTTGGTGTTGCGGACATAAATTTTCTCCAGATCCTTGGGGAGCATCCGATAGGGAGCATCCGCCTGGATGTATACTCTTTTCACCCGACCGCCCTGAACGAATTCATTGATATAGGCGCTGCCGAAGGCCGCCGAAAGTGTGGTGTGGATGGACGTTATTGGGATACCCAGGGTGCCGGCTTTCTTCCAGTCCACATCGACACGGTATTCCGGCACATCTTCCCTGCTGTTGGGACGAACTTTAGTTACTCTCGGATCATTCGAGATAATTCCCAGGAGCTGGTTTTGCGCGTCCATCAGCGCCTGATGGCCCAATGCGCCCCGGTCCAGCAATTGAAAGTCGAACCCCTTGGACATGCCCAACTCGACTACCGCCGGCGGCGTAAAGGCGTAAATCAGCGCGTTGCGGATTTGCGAAAAGGCTATCGTTGCCCTTAACGCAATGTTTGGGGCTTTTTGCTCCTCTTCGTCGCGAAGATCCCAGTCCTTTAGCTTTGCAAACACCATTCCGTTGTTCTGTGAACGTCCGGAAAAGCTGACACCGGTAAGGGTCATGACGTCCGCTACGGAATCTTTTTCATTTTCCTTGAAATAGCGATCAATCCCTCTGGAAATCTCCAGAGTCTGCTCCATGGTCGAGCCGGTTGGCATCATGACCTGAGCCAACACGATTCCCTGATCTTCGTCCGGGAGGTAGGCGGTGGGCATGCGTAGAAAAAGGACAGCCATAACGACAATCATGATCAGAAAAACGACAAAGTAGCGTTTCATCCGGGAAAGGGAATGATTTACCACCCCGACATACCGGTCCCGAATCCGGAAGAATGCCTTGTCAAACCACAGGAAAAACGGGCGGACGAGAGGATGGGCATGTTCCGCTGCTTCGTGTCCTGCAGCAACCGGTTTTAGCAGGGAAGCGCATAAAACCGGCGTCAGGATCAACGCGACGACCACAGAGAGAAGCATAGCGGAAATGATGGTTACGGAGAACTGGCGATAGATAACGCCGGTGGAGCCGGGGAAGAAAATCATGGGACCAAAAACGGCGGACAATACAAGCCCGATACCAATCAGCGCACTGGTGATTTGATCCATGGACTTGGCGGTAGCTTCCTTTGGGGACAGTCCTTCCTCGCTCATGATCCGTTCCACGTTTTCCACAACGACGATAGCATCATCAACCAGCAGGCCGATGGCCAGAACCATGGCAAACATCGTCAGCATATTGACGGAGAACCCGAAGAGCCACAAAACGGCGAACGTTCCCAGGAGCACCACCGGCACCGCGATCGTGGGAATAAGGGTGGCCCGCAGGTTGCCCAGAAAAAGCAGCATAACCAGAAAAACCAGGAAAATCGCTATCAAGAGGGTCTTTACCACTTCATCGATAGATACCTTGATAAAAGGTGTTGTATCCATGGGGTAGGTTACTTTGATGCCGGCGGGAAAGTACCGGCTCATTTCCGCCAGTTTGGCTTTCACGGCTTCAGCCACATCCAGGGCGTTGGCGCCTGCGGCCTGACGAATGGCGATGCCCACCGCTTCTTTCCCGTTGACCAATCCCTTGATGTCATAAATTTCGGCGCCCAGTTCTGTACGGCTCACGTCGCCGATGCGCACGATGGACCCGTCCGGATTGATGCGCAGGGGAATGTTGGCAAACTCTTCAGGCGTCGTAAGCATATTCTGGACAATGATAGGGGCGTTCAACCGCTGACCTTTCACCGCCGGCGCCCCGCCGAACTGACCGGCGGATACCTCCACGTTGTAGGATCGGAGTGCGGTGATCACATCCGTCACGGTCAGATGATAATCCGTCAGTTTGTCCGGATTAAGCCAGACACGCATGGTGTAACCGCCACCAAATATTTCCACTTCGCCCACACCGGGCACACGCGCCAGGACCGATTCCAGATTGGTGACGGCATAATCGGCCAGATCGATATGGTCCATCCGGCCGTCTTCTGAAACAAAACCTACGACCATCAGGTAATTTCGCGTGGATTTGGCAACGGTGACTCCCCTGTTTTGCACGACATCGGGGAGACTGGGCAGGGTGGATTGAACTTTATTCTGGACTTTGGACCAGGCAATATCCACGTCGGTTCCCGGTGCGAAGGTTAATTCCAGACGGGAAGCGCCTGCCGAATCGCTCGAGGAAGACATGTAGATCAGATTGTCCAAACCGGTCATCTTCTGTTCGATAGTTTGCGTGACGCTGTTCTCAACCGTTTGGGCTGAAGAACCCGGATAAGATGCGGAAATAGAAATCGAGGGCGGGGCCATCTCCGGATACTGGGATACCGGAAGATTATAAATTGCAATCACGCCGATCGCCATGATGATAATGGCGATAACCCACGCAAAAACAGGTCGTTCAAGAAAAAATTTCGATAACATCAGTTGCTCCCGCTAGTTTGTTTTTGAAGGCGGCGTTTCATGGTTGTTTTCTCCGCCGCGTTTTTCCTTTTTTTCCAAAGGCACTGCTTTGACGTTAATGCCCGGTTTCACCTTTTGCATTCCTTCGACGATGACCCTTTCTCCGGGAGCAATGCCGGAAGAAATCAGCCAGGCATCACCAATGGCGCGGTCGAGCGTAAGAGAGCGCTGCTCGACTTTGTCATTTTTGTCCACAATGAATGTCAGTGGATTTCCCTTGGGATCGCGGAACACGGCTTGCTGGGGAACGAGCATGGCATTTTGATGAACGCCTTCCTGGATAATTGCCCGGACAAACATCCCCGGCAGCAATACGCCTCTGGGATTGGGAAATACAATGCGCAAAATGACCGATCCGGTGGTTGGATCGACGGTGACATCCTGGAATTGAAGCTTTCCTTTTAAAGGGTATTCCGAATTATCATCCAGCATGAGGCGGACCTGCTGCTGACTTTCACCGTTTCTGGATAACCGTCCTTCCTGAAACTGACGGCGAAGTTTGAGAATGTCAGCAGTGGACTGGGTCACATCCACGTACATGGGATCGATTTTTTGTATGGTGGCCAGCGCTGAAGGTTGATGGGCGGTGACGAGAGCGCCTTCCGTTACAGTGGATCTCCCGATGCGGCCGGAAATAGGCGCGGCAATCGTTGTATATTGCAGATTGATGCGGGCCGTTTCAACGGAAGCCCTGCCGTACTGAATATCGGCCTGAACCTGTTTCAGCGCGGCGGCGGCGTCATCGTAATCCTGCCGGCTGACCGCTTTCTCTTCCAGCAAATCCTTGAAGCGGGAAGCCCTCAATTGCATTGTGGACAGTTGCGCTTCCGACCGGGCCAGAGCCGCCCTGGCGTTATCCAGGGCAACCTGATAAAGGGCCGGATCGATCTGAAAAAGCGGTTGACCGGCTTTGACTTCCGCGCCTTCCGTAAACAGACGTTTCTGGATAATGCCGCCCACCTGCGGGCGTACTTCCGCGACGAGATTGGCCGACGTCCGGCCGGCCAGTTCGGCCGTCGTCGCCACCTGTCCGGACTGAATTGTCACCACGGCAACTTCCGGGCTTGGCGGAGCCATAGCGTTCTCTTTCTTTCCGCAACCGTTTATCATCAGACAACTTAGAAGAATGATTACGGCAATCAACGGCACAACGTGTTTGTTTCTTTTCATCAGGCACCTCTTTTATAGATCATGAAAATATTGCTTATTTTTTCTTCACTTTTTCACGCGGTTCAAAACCCTTCATAAGCGTTTGCAGGTACCCGCGGATTTCCCTGCTGGCACGTGTTTTGTCAGATTCGATTTCCATCAATCGGTCAAGCATAGCGGCCTGGGTGCTGAGCATCCACAGGCATTTAGCAAGTACTTTGGTGTCAACGGTATCTGAGAGCCTTCCCAGTCGCTGCTCCGCAGCCAGATAAACATCCAGTCCTTCGACGGCATATTGCGGACCCATGTTCCGTTCTCTCACGATTTCCTGAATACGGATGTGTAACTTTTGATCGGCGAAAATAGAATTAATAATAGGCGTTATTTCATAGTGGGCATGATAGACCGAAAGCAAAACATCTTCCAGATTTTTTAAGAGTGTGTGTTTGCCCACCTCAAGCGGCAGATTTTGCATAATGTTTTTCGTTTCCCGCACGCGTGTTTCCACGACTTCAAAGATCAACTCCGCCTTGTCTTTGAAGTGGTGATAAATTAAGCCCTCGGCAACCTTTGCCTCGCGCGCAATTGCTCTGGTGGTAAGTCGCGCGAGACCATGCGTTAGCAGCAGCCGATCCGTGGCGTTGATGATATTTTGTCGATTATTGATCATCTGGAGATTCCCGAAAATTCGAGCATAAATGAGAAAATTAATGTCCTGAAAATGATATCCCATGCTGAGTGTTTGCTCAGGAATACTAAACAGACACCCAATCATTGTCAAGCATTTTTTTAACGGATGTCTGTCGGGATCCGTCTATAAGTTTTTTTGCTTCAAAATTCAGAAATAATAAGACCATGGCGGCACAAAGGTTTAAAAATAATCTGTTTTTGAGTTTGTTGATTTAAGCGTCAGGAAATATTTCATGCATCAGCGCCAGCGCTTTTTTCTTTTCTCTTTTATATAAAAAGTAGCAGATAACCGATGTCAGAAGAGCTCCTAAGCTATTGACAATGAGGTCGGACATGGTATCGCGCAGGCCGCTGCCCTGAAACGCCCGGCCGATAAGCGTTGTATTGTGGGGTAAATCCCAGGACTGCATGGTTGTTCCGAAAAATACGTCCATGGCAAATTCAAAAATTTCCCAGATGACCCCCATGGTCATCGCAAATGTAAAAGCAAATACGGCCACCAGAAGCGGGCTGATATCCATGCTGTATTTACTGTTTATTTTGTAAATGATGATGAATCCTAAGAACCCGATAATGACTCCGGAAAGGGTATGCAGAACATCGTCCCACCAGAAGACATTGTAATACAGTTCAAAACGGACACTTAAGAAAATTCCGGCAAAGATAAAGATCACGATAATGATTTCCAGAATATGGGGAAGATGAATATTTTTGTATTCGATATAATCGGGCAAGAATGTCAATGTCAGTGTCACAACCGACCAGAAAAGCAGTTCAATTCTTTGGCTTAATTCTTCTATAATTTCTCTTTTGGTGACGAGATCGTCACTGAAAAGATGCAGGGTGATGAAAACAACACTGGCTAGTATCGAGGTGATCAGCAGTAATCGAATTGCCCAGATGATATAATAGCGCTTCTGATTTTCCGTTTGTCTGTTTTTCTGATTCATATCCTGTTGAATGTTTGCCGATCCCACGCGGATGTGAAAATCAAAAATGGTCTGTTTGGGCCGCAAACGATTATTTTACGGCATTTTTGATGGCTTCTTCGATGATTTTGGCATCTTCCCCGATAAAGGGATTAAAGATATCGGTGTCTATATCTCCCTTGATTGTAAAATTGTCATCATCAAACTTTACCGTTATCCTGTAAGTGCTGACGCCGACTTTACGGCTCATTTTCAACAAACCATATTCCCTGTTTTGATAATCAATTTTGTATGACATTCGGGTGCCTTGATTCATGGCAGCTGAAAACATTTTTTCGTAATGATTGATAAAGACCTGTTGGTCGTATTTGACCGGATTTCTGACAATCTGCGCGCAAGAAAACAAAAATATTACAGCCAGTAATACGGATAATTTTTTTATCATGATCTTGTCTCTCCTGCTTCGATGGAAGTCTCCATCATTCACTACTGATTGAGCCCTTTGTTTTTGGGATAATTTTTTTTAGCAATAGCTTTATCACCGCAAATGATATCCTTAAGCTTTTCAATATTGGACTTGGCAGGAACCTTGCTCCATTTTTCACTTGGTTGCGTTAAATCAGCAATAAGGTTGCCTCGTTTGTCATAAATACCGCCTGAATGTAACCGGTGTTTCCCGCTCGTACAGTTGAATTCAATCCGTTGCATTTCAAAACTCAAAACGTAAGGGTTGCGGGGATCTTCGTCCGTTTTTTTGAGCAGGGAGAAATTCTTGAACTTTCCCCTTTCGTTATAGATCGTTTTGGTTCTTACACGTATAATATTTTTATTGACATTTTTCGCATCAATTGGGTTGTAATATTCCGTGCCATAGGGGTTTGCCCCCAGTAAGACCCAGTTTTTCGCCCAGGAATCATTAGCAGATAACAAAAAGGCGGTCAAAATAATGATGATCAGAAAATGAATATTTCTCATCGTTTCTTCTCCCGGTACCTGTGATTCCTTCTTTGTGCCTGTGATTTTATTGTCATATCATAGCACTAATCGTATTATTTGAAAGAAGAAAATCCGCAATTTTTGCTTTTACCTTGAGTGACGAGTAAAAAGGAAAAGATTTTTCTTTTAAAAAGACGGCAAGATGAATTTATTCTTCAAACAGAATCTTTTAATCCGCGTCCATCTCTGTCACGGCCGGATACTGCCGTGACAGAGATGACGTTTTGTATATTCCGTCTTAAACGCCTTTTTTTTCAAAACAGCGGAAAAGACCTAAGAAAACCGCACTCACGATGATAATAACAAACCAGTGGTTGATTCCCAGCACGGATGGCAGGGTGATTTTTCCAAAATTTCCCCAGGTGAGAACCGTTGTTTTTATTGTCGGATACAGTTCGGCGTAAATGCCGGCTCCCAGAATCATTCCCAGTAAACCAAAGACCGCATCATACCGGCCTTCTCCCAGGGCGCCCATTGCCGTTCCGGGACAATATCCCACAATACCCCAGCCGATGCCGAAAATCAGACCGCCCAGCACGTTTCCACCAAGAATGAGCGGCTTGATGGAGAGCTTGACAAGCCCAAGATCAAAAAGCAGATAAATCCCCACCATGGCGACCAGTATGGTGGTCAGCATGAATTTAACAATGGTCATATCTTGGAAACGTAAAGCACCCAGTTGGCGGTCATACCGGATGACCTGGGCTTTCTGCATTACAAAACCGAAGAGAATTCCCGTGACTGCCCCAATAACCAGCTCATTCATGATGATTCCCTCCATATAAAATCCGGGCGATAAGCATGCCGCCCAGAAAGAAACAAATTAATGAAACATAACCGCTGAAGGCTATCTGAGCCAGACCGCTCAGTCCGTGTCCGCTCGGTCAGCCATCGGCAAGCCGGGCTCCGAACATCAGGACGATGCCTCCCAGAAACGCAGCAGTCCACCGCCTTGCGCGCGACGAGCCGAACCGTTCTTCCCACATCTTCGGGACGGAGACCATGCGTTTATCTCCGGAAAGCCAGGCCGCGGCCAAAGCGCCGAAGAAAATTCCGACAACAAACATGACCTGCCAGTCGATTTTTGCTTTGTTTTTGATGAAGTATTCCATGCCGGCAATTTTTTCCGGCGTTACGGTCTGTTCGACATAACCGGCAACGCGGACAAAAGTTGTTGAGGCGCCAAAATACTTTCCTGTGATGAAAACTGAAAGGATGAGCAAAAGTCCCGCCAGGGCGCCGGCGACATAGGGTGACCACGTTTTTTCACGAAAGACATTCATCATCTTTACCTCCTTGATGGTTCAGTCAAAGCGGATTGCGTAAAAAAACAGAACTTTCTAATACTTGTAAAGGATTTAACATTCAGTGTCAATGGGTAAAAATATTGAACCGGGACACGCGATAATCAGGTTTTAAAATTATAAGTAATTCTGAAACGACCCCTGAAAAACCTGACTAATTTTTGTAGGTTCCGCTCAATTGCCCGCAGGCGGCCAGAATATCGCTCCCTTTACTGGCACGAAGCATGGTTGTGTAGTGGGCGTCAATCAGGATTTTCTGAAAAGCTTCCACTGTTTTCGGCGACGGCGATTTAAAAGGCGACCCCGGATATTCGTTAAAAACGATCAGATTCAGTTTACAGCGCTGTCCTTTCAGCAATGCAGCCAGTTTTTTAGCATCCTGCACGGAAGAGTTTATTCCGTCCATTAAAATATATTCGAAAGTCAGCAATCGACGACCGGGCATGGGATATTGCCGGCAGGCATCCAGCAGAATTTCCAGGGGGTATTTTTTGTTAACCGGCATTAAACCGCTTCTGGTGTCATTATCATGAGCGTTGAGCGATACGGCCAGATTAATGCAAATGTCTTTTCCCAGCCGGATAATCTGCGGGGCAAGACCGCAGGTAGAAACGGTCACCTTGCGGTTGGAAAATCCCAGACCGAAGTCGCCGGTGATATTTTTAATCGCCGCCACGACATTGTCGTAATTAGCCAGCGGTTCGCCCATGCCCATCATAACGATATTTTTGATGTCCGGGCATCCGGGCAATTCATGTTTCAGCGTCAGGATCTGCCCTGTAATTTCCGAAGGATTCAGGTTTCTTTTAAAGCCCTGGTGTGCCGTCAGACAGAACTTGCAGTCCATGGCGCAGCCGGCCTGGGTGGATACGCAGATCGTCCAGTTGTTTTTTCCCGGAATGAGGACACTTTCAATAAAAAGTCCGTCTTCCAGACGCAAAAGCGCTTTTTTCGTCCCGTCTTTGGATTCCTGAACCTTGACAATTTGCGGACGGCTGATGCGGGCAATTTGAGAAAGACCGGCGCGGAAGTCGCGGGAAAGGGTGGTCATCTCATCGAAGGACGTGCTGCCGGACTGATACAGGCATTTCATGATCTGTTGCGCGCGGAATTTCTCCTTGCCCAGCGAGGAAATAAAGTCCTGCAATTCCTCCTGCGTAAAATCCAGCAGGTTGGGAAGCGAATGTTCAGCGCGACCGGTCATTGAAGCTTATCTTGTAATGTTGCGGCAATGGCGTCGATAAAGCCTTCCGTGTTCACTTTTTTGTTGGACGCTTTTTTTTCAGCGAGCGCCAGAAGATCGCCGGTCATGATGCCGCTCTCAACGGTGGCTATGGCCGCTTCTTCCAATGTGTCGGCAAACCGGACGACGTCGGGTGTGCCGTCCATTTCACCACGCTTGCGAAGACCACCGGTCCAGGCAAAAATGAGTGCCATCGAGTTACTGGACGTTTCTTCGCCGTTCAAATGTTTATAGTAGTGCTTCTGCACAGTGCCGTGAGCCGCTTCGTATTCAAACCAGCCATGGGGTGATACAAGAACCGACGTCATCATCGCCAGTGAGCCGCAGGCGGAAGCGACCATATCCGACATGACATCGCCGTCATAATTTTTCAGCGCCCAGAGCATGCCGCCCTCGCTTTTCATAATCCGGGCAACGGCGTCGTCAATCAGCGTGAAAAAATATTCGATTCCCGCTTGATCGAATTTTTCCTTCCAGTTCTTTTCAAATTCCTGCCGGAAGATTTCGCGGAACCCGGCATCGTATATTTTGGAAATCGTATCCTTGGTGGAAAACCATAAATCAATTTTTTCGCTCAAAGCATAGGCAAAACAAGCCTGCGCAAAGCTAACTATGGATCGTTCCAGATTATAATTAACTTGCGCAATCCCTTTGCCCGGGAAATTAAAAACCGGCACGCTGATTGTCTTACTTCCATTCTGCGGGGTAAAGACCATTTCGAGCTTCCCCGCGGCAGGAATATCAAATTCCACATTGCTGTAAACATCGCCATAAGCGTGACGGCCGATAATAATCGGTCTCTTCCAGGAAGAAACATTCGGGCTTATATTATTGACCAAAATGGGTTTCCTGAAAACCGTGCCGTCGAGCATGGCGCGGATGGTGCCATTCGGGCTTTTCCAGGCTTTTTTGAGATTGTATTCTTTGACCCGGTCTTCATTAGGCGTGATGGTGGCGCACTTGATTCCGACACCGTATTTCATGATCGCTTTGGCTGAATCAACGGTCACTTTATCATCCGTGTCATCGCGATGTTTGACATGCAGATCGTAATAATCGATATTCATGTCCAGATAGGGAATGAGGAGTTTATCCTTCACCATCTGCCACATAACTCGGGTCATTTCATCGCCGTCCATTTCGACGACGGTGGTTTTAACTTTAATTTTTTCTGTCATAAAAAATTGAACATTCCCTCTTCTTGTTATTTTGTGTTGCTGATGTTAAGCGCCCCTCCGGCCAGAATGATCTGCTTCTGTCTTGCGGACAAAGTGCAGCTTACATAAAAAGCAGTGCCTTTTGTCTTGTTTCTCATCATAAACTTTCCGTCTTCGGCGATTATTCTTTTTGTCTCGGTAATTTCCAGTAAATCTTCCTGATCAATGTAATCGTAATCACTTTCAGCGCAAAACGTTAAGGGCAGTATGCCGAAATTGATCAGGTTGGCCGCGTGAATTCTCTCGAAGGATTTGGCGATAACCGCGCGGACGCCCAAATACATCGGACACAAGGCGGCATGTTCGCGGGAAGAACCCTGTCCGTAGGAATGTCCGGCCACGATAATATTTTGTTTTCCGTCCTGTCTGATGGACATGGCGCGTTTGGCGAATGTCGGATCGACATTTTCAAACACAAATTCGGAGTACTTTGGAATATTGGAGCGGTATTTCATCCGGGCACCGGCAGGAATAATGTGGTCTGTTGTAATCTTATCGCCGACCTTAATGGTTACCGGCCCGTGCAGGGTATCGGTGAGCTCCGGACTGCGGGGTAATATGCCGATGTTCGGACCTCGCAGGACCTCGATATCCTTCTTTTTTTTATCCGGCCGCATCATCATCGAATCATCAATGGTAAATTTTTTCGGGAGAGTGATTCTCGGATAACTCATTTTCAAATCCCGTGGATCGGTAAATTTACCGGTGATAACCGCCGCCGCGGCTGTTTCCGGACTGACCAGATAAACATTGGCATCCATGGTTCCGGAGCGACCCAGAAAGTTGCGGTTGGAGGTGCGCAGTGAAACGGCGGCTGATTGAGGACTCTGGCTGTTGCCGATGCAGAAACCACAGGCGCTTTCCATTAACCTTGCTCCGGAGGCAATCAGGTCGGTCAGATACCCGTTTTTCGACAATTCTTTCAGAACCTGCCTTGAACCCGGCGCCAGAATAAAACTTACACCGGGGTGAACCGTTTTGCCCTTTAAGATCTTGGCCACCGTAGCCAGATCCTTGTAGGAGGAATTGGTGCAACTTCCCAGACAAACCTGGTTCACATCAATTTTCTTCATCTTTCTGACCGTACTGATATTATCCGGGCTGTGTGGCCCGGCCGTCAATGGTTCAAGTTTAGATAAGTCAATGTTGACGACTTTGGCGTATTGGGCGTCTTTATCCGGTTTCAATTCGATGAAATCCTTTTCTCTGCGCTGTGAACGAAGGAAAAGACGCGTTACTTTGTCACTGGGGAAAACAGAAGTTGTTACGCCGCATTCCGCACCCATGTTGGCGATGGTGGCGCGTTCGGGGACAGTTAATGACTCCACCCCTTTCCCGCCATATTCGAATACCGTGTTGACGTTTCCTTTCGTGGTAAATATTTCCAGCACTTTCAGAATGATGTCCTTGGCGGAGACCCAGGGCTTGAGTTTCCCGGTCAGATTTATTTTACTAACTTTCGGACAGATCAGATAAAACGGTTTCCCCGCCAGAGCAAGGGCGACATCCAGACCTCCTGCGCCTATGGCGATCATAGCCAGTGCTCCGCAGGTGGGGGTGTGGCTGTCCGAACCGATCATGGTTTTCCCGGGTTTGCCGAATCGTTCCAGATGAACCTGATGGCAAATACCATTGCCCGCCCGGGAAAAAACGATTCCGTATTTCTGTGCCACGCTTTGTAAATAAAGATGATCGTCTGCGTTTTCAAAACCGATCTGAATGGTATTGTGATCAACGTAACTGACGGACAATTCTGTTTTTACCCTGGGTACGTTCATGGATTCAAACTGCAGGTACGCCATGGTGCCTGTGGCATCCTGAGTCAGGGTCTGGTCAATGCTGATACCAATTTCTTCACCGGCATTGAGAATGCCGGAAACTAAATGTTTTGCCAGAATTTTTTCCACCAGGTTTTTTCCCATTGGTTAGTCCTTGAACAGAAAAGTTAATTTTATCAACGGCATAAACTGATAAACGTTACGGTGTTTATACCCTCCAGCCTGCGGATTGTTAATATTTACAATACCATCTATATTTTTTCGGAACTAAAGAAAGCATTTACGACCGCGAACTTATATAATAAACCCAGCCGATAATCAACTGGCAAAAGGTAAAAAATTATAAAAAACAAAGGGCTTTGGAATATTTTCACAAAGCCCTTTGTTTTTGCATGCATAGATATTTTAATGATCATATAAAGACCATTTCGTCCGATTACTTAGCCTCCCATGGGCAATTCTTTGATCCTGACGGCCCGCTGAAATCTTTCCTGATAGAAAGGATGATCCATGCTGTCAATACGGACCCGTTTGCTCTTTGAAGATGCATGGATGAATTCGTTGTTGCCTATGTAAATTCCGACATGTCCGAAAGAGCGATTCGTATGGAAAAATACCAGATCTCCTTCTACCAGTTCATTAATATCTACTTCAACGCCTACTTTCGATTGGTCGCGGGCGACGCGCGGTAATTTTACATTAAAACTGCCGTAAACCTTCTGGACAAGGGCGGAGCAATCAATTCCTCTTTTGGAATTGCCGCCAAGTCTGTAAGGTGAACCCAGAAATCCGGTCGCCTTTTTAATCAACCTTTGCATTTCATTGGTGCTTCTCCATTTTCCTAAAAATTCATCCTGCCCAAAACTAAAAACATGGGAGAAGAAGCCTTCTTCTGCATCGGAATCTTTCCCTGTTTCCATATCTTCATTTGCACCAGCGTCTTCCGTTGCGTCTGCAATGATTGCTTCATTCTGATTTTCGGTCGTTTCTGTTTTTGGAGGGGCTTCCGGAATGGCTTTAGCCAGAATGATTTTCTGACCGGCCCTGATTGTCTTGGATTTAATGTTGTTTAGCGCCATTAATTTCTTTAACGGAATATGATTCCTTTGCGCGATTTGAGAAAGGGTGTCTCCTCTTTTGACTATGTGATACGAGGAATCATGTTTTTTGGAAGCAACTGATTTTGATGCCCTTTTTTTTACCGGGGCGATTTTCAAAACTTGATGGGCTTTAATGGTTGATTTGCGAAGATTGTTAGCTTTCTTGATTTCATTGACGCTAACGTTGAATTTTTTAGAAATGCTATAGAGAGTGTCTCCGTTCCTTACTTTATAATGTGTTGCGAAAGCGTTGAAACTAAGACCGAACAACAAAAAAAGGGCAAAGAGTCCCGAAAATACAATTATTCGCCGTTTCATAATGAAATGCCTCCTTTTTGATTGGGGGTATTATCCTATTAACGGTGTACATATTTCGATTTAATATCATTTTTTTAACCGAAAAACTTGTAACTTGTTGTTTGCACACCTGCCGTGCATTTTGACAAAAAATACACAACGAAATATATATTGGCGAGATACTTACTAAAAAAAACACCCTCTGTCAAATTTATTTTGCGGGAAGCGGCCATTATTTTATAGCAAGTCATTAAATCTATTTGTTTTTTGGTCATAAATGTTCGCGGTTGCCCGGTTAAATTATTATTGGATTTTATGTTAATTTTCGGTTATGGCAGTTCCTGCCGAAACTGATCTTAAGTTTGTATAAAATGATTATGCTATAAAAGATTAAAAGGATTGTTATGCGACTGCTTTGGAAAATTATTTCGATAACCTTGTTGTTAATCATAATATTTTTTGTCGTTGATGTAGGACGTTATTTTGTTTATCCGTGGGTAGGCTCTTTAGAAAAAAGTTGTCCTGAAAAAACGGCTTTTATGAAATACAGAGAAAAGATATGGAAAAAAGAAGGGGTCAATAAAAAAATTACGAAATTCTGGGTGCCCCTGTCCAGAATATCTCCTTATGTCATGAAGGCGGTCATTATAGCCGAAGACGATAAGTTCTGGTCGCATGAGGGGTTTGATTTTGACGCCATGCAAAAAGCGTTGGAGAAAGACATCGCCAAAAAGAAATTCAAGGCCGGCGGAAGCACCATTTCTCAGCAACTGGCAAAAAATCTGTATCTCTCCCCGTCAAAAAATCCTGTCCGGAAAATCAAGGAAGCCATTCTGACCTGGCGCATGGAGCGTAATTTAAGCAAAAAAAGGATCATGGAGCTTTATCTGAATGTTGCGGAATGGGGTGACGGGATTTTCGGAATCGAAGCAGCAGCCCGAAAACATTTCGGAAAAAGCGCTGCCTCCCTAGGACCCCGGGAAGCCGCGGTTCTGGCATCGGTTTTGCCCAATCCCGTCAAATATAAGCCGAATGGTTCTTCAAAATACGTGGCTTATCGCTCGGCACGGATTTATCAGATCATGGTGCGCCGCGGCATTGTCATTCAGGAATATGAAGAAATGATCTCCGAAGCGGATGAAAGTGAGGCAGAAACGGAGGAAGAAGCTGAAGAACAAGTCGGAGCAAATGTTCCTGAAGTAACCGAACTGGAAAGTGAATCCGTTGAGCAGGCTGAAACGCAAAAGGAAGAAACCGTTCCGGAAGAACAAAAAACAAGCCCTGTTCTTCCGGAAACGGAAAATAAATCAACTCCCTGAAGGAAATCAGTCTTATAAAATTTCAATAGCCGTGGCCATGGAAACACCGCCGCCGCCGCAAAGCGTGGCCAATCCAAGAGTCTTGCCGTGTTTTTGCATGGCATGAATCAGCGTAACCATTATCCGGCAGCCCGTGGAGCCAACCGGGTGGCCAAGTCCGATGCCGCTGCCGTTGATATTGGTAATTTCACGATTTATTCCGAGTTCTTTTTCACAACCGAGATACTGGCCGGCAAAGGCTTCGTTGACTTCCAGCAGTTCAAAAGCATCCAAACTCAGTTTCGGGTCGTTTTTGAGCAGGTTTTTTACGGCCGGAACCGGACTTAAGCCCATCACGGATGGATGGCAGCCGCCCCGTCCGCAGGAGCGGATTCTGGCGATCGGTTTCAGTCCCAATTCCTTGGCTTTCTCCGCCGACATAATGATCATGGCGGAAGCGCCGTCGTTAAGCCCTGAGGAATTGCCGGCTGTTACTTTGCCGACTTTGGGGATAAAAGCAGACGGCAGGGCCTTCAACTGATCCATGGTCAAGCCGGGGCGGAAATGTTCATCCTTGTCGAAAATGACAGGCGGTTTGCCCTTTTTCTGCGGGAGCTCTATCGGCACGATTTCATCTTTAAAGTCACCATTCTTAGTGGCGCGTTCGACATTGTTATGGCTGCGCAGGGCGACCTCGTCCATTTCTTCACGGCTGATGTTCAACAACTGGGCGATCAATTCCGTGGTATGTCCCATAATGTAGGGTTTGCCCTTTAAACTTTCATAAGGCTGGCCTGATTTAACGGGGCCGTCGTCGGAAAGCGGCATGATATAGGAACCGCAATGCAGTGCGCGGATCATGGCATCGACAAAAACGGAGTCCTGAAGACGACATCCCCACCGGGCGCCAAAACTCACATAAGGCACACCGGACATATGCTCCACACCGCCCGCCAGAATAACATCGGCCATCCCGGCCTGAATCATAGCCGCACCGGAAAGCACGGCTTCCATGCCGGAGATACAAACACGATTCATCGTAACGGCGGTCACACTTTCCGGAATGCCGGCCAGAAGGGCTCCCACCCTGGCGGTGTTCAGAGTGTTACAATCTTCAATACAACAGCCGAATCGAACATCATCAATGATACCGGGCTCTATTCCGGCCCGTTTGATGGCTTCCTTCATGACGACCGCCGCAATACGGGCTCCGATTATGTTTTTTAATGATCCCCCGAATGTTCCTATGGCCGTTCTGCACGCTGAAACAATGACTACATCCTTCATTTTCCAATCTCCTTATCCTTATAATTATTTTTCTTCTTTTGAATCTGGATTTTCAGACAGACTTTTCAGAAGTATTTTCTTCAATCTGAACGTACACGTTTGGGCTGTTGCCGCGAGTTGCTTCAGCCTGTTTGTAAAAATGAAAAAAACCGGATACTGCATATCTTATAAAACGTCTTAAAGTCAAGACCATGAATAGTCTAAAATGAAATGTTTGCGGAAAAAGTTTCATGGAGAAATAGGATCGCGTTTTAGCCAAAGCACTGAAAGGGACTTGCCCGATGTGTATTTCCTCTCCAAAACAACTGAAAAATACTTGCTCTTTTCAGTTGACCGGCGTGGAAAAAATGATTAATAAGACAGAAAAACGCAAGAAGGGGGTGACGCCGGGGCGCAAATTGAAGAAATCGAAAAGAATTAAGTGTGGGGAAAAACGTGCAGTACAAAATATCTGGTAAAGATTAAATAAGTTCCATACTTTTAAAAAATTGAAAGGATGAATTTCTATGAATAAGAAGACTTTTTGTTTGGCAGTTGCGTTGTGCGTGAGTGTATTCTTTTTGATTTCGTGTTCCGGTGGAAAAAACGCGGCAGATATCGCGATCAAAGCAGCGGAAGAAGCCGTTAATGTCACCAAGGCTGAAGCAGTCAAAGTTGTCCCGGACGAAGTCAAATCCCTTGAGGATTCACTTGCCGTTGTAAAAGAAAAATTTGTTAAAGGCGAATACAAAGCCGCTTTGGAAGAAGCGACTGCTCTTTCCGCTAAGGCCAAGGAAGTTCTGGACGCGGCAAAAGCGAAGAAGGAAGAACTGACCAGGAAATGGACGGAAATAAGTCAGGGGCTTCCCCAGATGTTTGAAGACATTCAGGGCAAGGTTGATGGTCTTTCCAAACTTAAAAAGCTGCCGGCAGACCTGACCAAGGAAAAGTTTGAAGAAGCGAAAGCCACTCTGGCTTCGGCCAAGGATGAATGGGCCAACGCTCAGACGAGTTTTACCAGCGGCGATTTCAGTAACGCAGTCAGCATGGCCACCGCTTTAAAAGACAAGGCTCTCAAGATTATGGAGACTTTGGGCATGAGCGCTCCTGAAGCGGCTCCGGCGAAATAATCAATAGATTCGAATCAGACGAAAGGGATATGCTCCTGATATAAAGGGAGCATATCCCCTTTTGTTTAGAGCTTTTGGAAGGCATAAAATCAGGCATCTGAAAAATCCAGCGGTTGCCGTTCGGTGATGATATAATTTTGTCAGGTTGCTTTATCGGATTTTTCAGGTTTTCTGAATAGGAATGCGCCAACTTTCTTAAAAACAAAGACGATAAATAACAGGATCATTGCCAGACAGACAAGGGGAAGAAGAATAGCCATGACGGCAATGATGACCGCTCCGATCAGTTCCAGCGTGGCGACGATGACATTACCGGTTCCCGCCGTTGTCACGGAGGATTTTGCGCGCAGAGCAACTGTGGAGCCTTGCACCAGCCCTGCTATCCCGCCGCCGGCAATGAGCGCCAGGGTCCATTTCAGAAATGGCGATATCTGCATGCTCATGGACGCCGTGGTGATTGTTCCGGCAATGACCGCGGCGGGTGTGGCGATGATGTCCAGAATATGATCAACGCCGGGTATGTAATAGCCGAGCACTTCGATAAAGGTGGCGGAAGCAAAAGCAATGGTCGCGTAGATGCTGCCGATCCAGGCAAATCCCGCCGGCAGTTGAATCTGTCCGCTCAGAACCGCCAGGTTCATGATCAGCAGCGGAACGAAAATCCTGAATCCGCATGCCGCACTCAACCCGATGCCCACCGCTATTCCCAGTATTGTTTCCATGGTTATCCTTATTTATAATTCTGCGATGATGAACTCAAATATCCTTTAAAAATTTGTTTTCGGGAAGCGTTTCAATCTTTCTGCGGAAAGCGTCCATGGACTCGGCCAGTGATTGGAGTCCATCATGATCAGCGACGGATAGCGAGTTGAGTCCTTTTGTTTCGAGGGCGTCGATGACGTACTGAATGGTCAGGGAGCCGACATCGATCGCCGGCTGATAACCGCGCCTGCCTTTCCCCTCGATTTCCGCAACAGAAAGGATTTGACTTTTTACCAGATCGAAAAGGATTTCATTGACAAAACGAATAGGAATTTCCAACTGGTCGGAAATTTCCAGCGCTGTCAACGGTTTTTCGCCGCGGACAAAATTTTTGATCAAACGGCTCGTTACCAGAAGAGAAAGCGTTTTCCGGAGGCGATGGCTGGCTTGCAGAAAATCCGGCTCAAATTCGTAGATGTCCGCATTCTGATAGGCAACCGATATTTCCGCTCCGTATAAAACAATGGTCCAGCTCAGTTGGAGCCAGACCAGAAAAAGCGGCAACGCGGCAAAACTTCCGTAGATGGTATTATAATGAACCACGCCGATTTGAAAGGTGATGTACGACCATTGCAAAATCTGAAAAATGGTCCCGGCGATAATGCCGGCAACGAGTCCGGAAGCAAAACGGACTTTGGTATTCGGCATAAAAATATAAAGAAAGGTGAAAAGAAGCCACATTAGCACATAGGGCAGAAGCTTCAGTAAAAAGAAGATGAAGGCGCTGAAACTTCCCAGAATCGTGAATTTTTCCAGAATCACATTCACCTGGGTGGTGATGAATACAGTTGTGCTGCTGGAAAGAATGAGCAGGACGGGACAAATGATCATCAGAGCTAAATAATCGCCAAACATGCGGCTGATCGAGCGTTTTTCTTTTATTTTCCAGACATCGTTGAGAGAAGACTCAATCTGTCCCAGAAGTTTGAAAACGGCCCAGACAAGAATAATCAGACCGACGCCGGCGACCAGACCTCCCTGGGTTTTTTCCAGAAGAGAATGAGAAAATTTTATGATGCTGGCAACGATTTCCTCCTGCCCGGTCAGTTTGCTTCGCAGTTGTGTTTCCAGGACTTTCTCCAGCCCGAAACCTTTCGCAATGCCGAAGGCCATGGCGGCAACGGGAACGATCGAAATCAGAGTGTAAAATGTCAGGGCGGAAGCGCGCAACTGACATTTATCCTCGTGAAAACCTTTGACGGAAAGAATCAGAACCCTCATTTGTTTGATCAGGAAAGATTTGCCGGAAGAAAGCTGAGAGCGGCGGATTCTCCAGATGTCATTGGCGATGAAATTTACGAGCCGTCGAATTTTCATTATAATGTTATTCATGATTGCGCTCCGCGAATCTGCCTGAACGAAAACGTTGATGCCGGCAGGTAAACATAAAGACGACGAATATGTATGTCAATCGTAAAATGATGATTGAGCCATGTACTGGTAGTATAAACCAAAACGAATCCTTTTGATGCATTATTTTAATTGATTTAATTAAAAATCAAAAAGTGCTATCATTAATACAAACAGTGAAAAAATTTAACAGGGCCAGGGAGGAAAAACCATGCACAAGATATTCTTCGGAAAAATGAATGAAAAATGGAAAATATTTTTTTCTCTTGCCGTCATTTTTATAGTCAGTTCCTGTTATTATTACCCGCAGGAGCAAATCATCAGCCAGCCGGTCCAGGATGAAAACATCAGAGCCATTACTCAAATTTATTTTTATCCCAATCGTAATCAGTCTGCGGATCTGCAATCACGTGATCATTACGCGTGCTATGACTGGGCCATGGAACAAACCGGTTTTGATCCCAGCGTGTCGTCCATTGTACCGGAACAGCGTGTCCGTGTTGTTCCCATGCCGCCGCCGGGACAGGATACACTGGCCATGTCGATTGCCGGAGCGGTGCTGGGTGCGTTAATTGCCGGACCGAGGCATGTCGGCGGCGGGGCTTTGATCGGAGCGGCCGGTGGCGCCATGGCCGGAATGATTTCTGACGCTTCCCGGGTTGAAGCCGCCAGACAAATGGAAGAGGCTTATAGTAACCGCAATCAGGGACGCGATTTCCACAGGGAGAAAAAAGCCCTGCAGTTTCGGCGGGCCATGTCCGCCTGCATGGAAGGTCGCGGATATACGGTAAAATAGTTTCTCATGCCTAAGGAGGTTACGATGATTTCAGGAAATTTCAACTTAAAAAAGTGTTTTGCCATTGCGCTTTCCTTATTAATGTTGATTTTCGTGAGCGCATTGGTTTCTGTCCCTGCGTCACAGGCGCAGCCTCCCAAAAAATCGTCCATGCGCGCCGTTAAAAGAGGATCAACCTTCCACCAGAAGAAAATTTTTGATGCACGTCACAGCCATAATCGCGCATATCCCACCCGTGGTCATTATTTCAGATCTCTTCCTCGCGATCACAGGGTGATACGTCACGGAAGCTCTCGTTATTATTCTTCTTCTCATGGCGTCTGGTACAGACCGTACCGTGGGTTGTATGAGGTGATCGCTCCGCCGATCGGAATTTTTGTGCCGTTTTTACCGTTATTTTACACCACCCTCCGGGTGCAGGGAATGCCTTACTACTACGCGAATGGAACCTATTACTCGCAAACGCCGGGAGGCTATGTGGTTGTGAATCCGCCTCCGGGTGAGGTCGTGGAAAATCCTCCGGCCACGGAGGAAGAAGACGAAGATTTCATTGATGACCGGCTCTTTATCTATCCCAGTAAGGGGCAAAGTGAAAAACAGCGTGATTTCGACCGGTATGAATGCCATCAGGAGGCAATGGAACAGACCGATTATGATCCGACAAACATTCCTTCAGATCTTTCTGCCGATGAAATGATGCAGGCAAGAGCAGAATATAGAAGGGCCATCGCGGCCTGTCTGGAAAGCCGCGGTTATTCCGTCAAATGACGGCTTCAGGCAGGTAAAAGCAAGAAAATTTTCATCATCCGCGGTTAAATAAAGATTATCCGTGAGTACGAAATTAGCAAGTCAGCCGGATGGCTTGTCTCCGGGTAACTAGAAAAATATAAAGGTCATAACGATAAACAGGACAAGCAGGACAGGAATTGAATATTTAAACATATAGCCGAAGAAACTGGGCATCTTGATGCCGGCCTCTTCAGCAATGGATTTGACCATGAAATTCGGCGCATTGCCTATGTAGGTATTGGCGCCCATAAAAACCGCGCCCACGGAAATGGCGGCCAGATGGGGGATTTTTTCAACAATTAACAGAGCAACCGCCGCAGGTTCGGGCATTCCCGGATAGAATTTACCCAGCATGCTGTTGAAAAAAGTAAGATAAGTGGGGGCATTATCCAAAAAACTGGACAGTATTCCGACTGCCCAGAAATATTGCGCAGGGGAGTCCACCGCTTTTATCAGCCAGTGCAGGGCGCCTTCTTCACCGGCTTTCAGAATGGCCAGCGCCGGTATAATCGTTATGAAAATTCCGGCAAAAAGATAAGCGACTTCCAGAATCGGCGCCCAGCCGAACTCGTTGTTTTTGCGGACGTCCTGTTGTGTCAATTTCAGCGATGCCCATCCCATCAGAATCAATAATGCGTCTTTGATTAAGTTTTCTATCGTCTGATGGATACCCAGGATATTTATTTCTCCCAGTTTTATACTGCCGCTGAATAAAACGGCTCCGATAATTCCCGCCAGAAAAATAAAATTACGGCCGCCCTCGATCTTTAAAGGTTCAAATGCCGTATCGGGCACCGCTGTTTTGCTTTCTTTGCGGTAGTAGTAAGAATCGAGGATGAAATAAAGAAGTAACAGCACCACCCCGGCAAAAATCATTTCCGGTAAAATATGCAGCGTCCAGAAAAAAGGCACACCGTGCAGAAATCCGAGAAACAGAGGCGGATCTCCCAGGGGAGTAAGCGAACCGCCGATATTGCCGATCAGGAAAATAAAGAACACAATGGTATGCACTTTATAAACCCGCCAGGCATTGGATCGCAGAATAGGGCGTATGAGCAGCATGGACGCGCCTGTGGTGCCGATGACGGATGCCAGTAAGGTGCCGATGAGCAGTATCATGGTGTTCACGGCCGGAGTTCCTTTTAGGGTGCCTCCGACATAAATTCCCCCGGATACGGTAAACAAGGCCCACAAGAGCAGAATAAAGGGGACGTAATCTATGATAATAATATGCGCGATTTCATACAGCGCTCTTTCTCTGAAAAAATAAATAAACGGTACAGCAAAGACGATTGCCCAGAAGAAAGACACCTTCGGAAAATGATGATGCCAGAATCGGGGGAAAACAAGAGGGATCAGCGCGATGGAAAGCAGTATGCCTGTAAAAGGCAATGTTGTCCAGAGAGGCAGTAATGTGCCGATTTCCGTCTCAGCGGATTCCAATCCGCCCCCCCCTGCAAAAACGGCGGCGGGGAACGTCAGCGTCATGGATGATATTAAAACAAGATTGAGAAATTTCATCATCTTTAATGTTTTTCGTCCTGGATAAAAACCGTCCTGGTCGGATAAGCGAATTCAATACCTTCTTCCCGGAATCTTCGGAATATTTCCAGGTTGATTGATTCCTGAACATCCATATAGGTGCTGTAATCGGAGCTTTTGACAAAATACGACGCTTCAAAGTTGAGGGATGAATTGCCGTATTCCTTGAAATGAACACGGTCGAATCGGGCGGTTCCCGTTTTTTCAATAATTCCCCTGACGATGGTTTTGATTTCTTTCAATTGTTCCAGGGACGTTTGATAAACCACACCGAAACTGAAAATAATGCGTCTTTCAGACATTCGCCTGTAATTGCGAACACGGCTCTTTAAGAGATCATTGTTGGAGAAAATCAGTTGTTCTCCGCTGAGACTGCGGATTCTTGTGGTTTTTAACCCGATGTGTTCAATGGTACCGGAAAGAGAATCAACGGCGATAAAATCGCCGATGACAAAGGGTTTGTCCAGAACGATGGAAAGAGAAGCCAGCAGGTCGCCCAGGATGTTTTGAACTGCAAGAGCCACAGCGACGCCTCCAATTCCCAGCCCCGCGACCAGGCCGGTAATATTGACGCCGAGGTTGTCAAGGATCAGAAGCAGAATAACAATCCAAAGAACAAAACGGGCAACAAATCCCAGAAAGGTAATGGTTGTTTTGCTCGAGAAATCTTCTTCGGAACGTTTCTTGACGACATTGCCGATGACGAAAGCGATTCCTGCACTGGCCCAGAAACCGGCCTGTAATATTAACGCCAGAATGACAATTTTCTCCCATAAGCCGTTGATGGAAGGTTTAAACGTAATGGTTAATGTGGCGATATAAGCTGAAGCGATCAGCAGAATAAAAAATTTTGTTTGTTTGAGCATGCTGACCAGAAGGTCGTCAACCTGAGTATCCGTGGACAAGGCCAGGCGTGAAAGTTTCCGGACAGCAGCCGTTTGAATGATTTTTAGAACGATAAATATGATGATGAATATGGATAGGGCGATCAGCCAATCTTGTACCATATTGCCCCAGTAAACGTCCTTCATTAAATTCATTTTTTCACCTTGTTGTCCGTATTGATTAACCATCGTGGATCATGCGATTTTCCCGGCTGCTGATTCGGTTTTAGAAATTACTTTTCCGGAAGAACTAAAACGGGCAAGGACGCTTTATCGATCGTGTCCACATCGGTGCTGTCAAACAGATTCGCATAAAGTTTGCCGCGGTGCTTATGGCCGATGATGATCAGATCAATGCTGTTATTTTGTGCATATTTGACAATTTCTTCCGCTGCGTCGCCTTTCGATACGGCATAAATAATGTCCATGTTTTCCAGAATGGATTCATCCACGGTATCCTTGACTTTCAGGGCAACGGCATCTTCGTGGTCTGCCGGATGACGATAACCGGCCAGAACATCATTAACGTATAATATGTGGATGGAACAGTTAAGCGACCGGGCAAACTCCAGAGCTTTTTCCAAGGAGGAAATATTGTCGGAATCCAGATCAATAGGATATAAAATGTTTTTAAAATTAAGCATATCTTTCTCTCGGGATATTCGTACAATTAATATAATCGAAAATATATGTCAACCTTTTATGGTTCATCGATATATGAACCAGGCCTGCAAGAAGTGGCTATCAGAAAAGTATGAACAGGAAAGAGTGCTGATCATCAATGTTGAATAATAACGGTTTTGCCCGCACCCGGCCTTTTATGTTCAAGCAGGGGCAACAACAATCAATCGATCGCTCGATGCTGCGGTTTTATCCGAAAGCATAGACCCCCGTCCTCTAAGAGAGACACGGGGGTCCATCATGCTTTTACGGATGAACAAATGGCTTTTGTTTTTTGTCTAAACGGTCGATTTCAACCCGGATGCCAGAGTGATCAGAACCTGATTTCTGTCTTCCATGTTCAATGCCTGCTCCATGCCGCCGGCATCCAGATTCATATTGATCGCTTCCTTGGTCAGCCTTAAGGCAAAGTGATTCTTGCTCAGCATGGTTCGGGCTATTTGCAGGCCGGTGGCATACAGGTCTTCCCGGGGAACAATCCTGCTGATCATCCCCAGGTTCATCGCTTCTTCGCTGGATATAAATTCGCCCAGATACATAATCTCATAAGCCCGACCGGCTCCAATGATACGCGGCAGGAGGTAGCTGCAGCACATATCCGCTCCCCCCAGGCCGATGTTAATATAAGCGGCGCAAAACCGGGCATCGGGAGATATGATGCGGATATCGGAAGCTAAAGCAAAACTGAATCCTACGCCGGCCGCTGCTCCGTGAACCAGACCGATGATGGGCTGGGGGGCCCTGCGCATGGCAAGATTTAAACGTCCCAGACGGGCCTGAAACTTATAGAACTCATTGGCCTGACGAAACAGATCCATATTTTCAACGGTGTATTTCATGTCCAGGCCGGCGCAAAAACCTTTTTCACCGGCGCCTTTTAATATGATAACCAGGGTCTCGAGATCGTACAACCGCGTATGCCAGAAAGCCTGCAATTCGTCCAGCATCTCGCCATCCACCGAGTTGTATGCTTTCGGCCGGTTGAGCGTCAGAACGCCCAATCCTTTTTCAACGATTTCCCACTGTATTGTATTATATTGTTCCATGTATGCACTCCTTTTCTATACTGAATTTTCTTGAGTTAACCGGCGCTTCAAATAACGGCTCCTCCGTCGGTCGACTTTATGTTTTATAAAATCATTTAACCGCTTGACGATGTGAGTATAAGAGAGCGGTTGTTGCGTGTCAAGGGGATTTGGGACGCAAAAAATAGAATGAAGAATTGAAGTTCAGTATCGTTTGGTGAGAATGGTAATATGCTTATTTTAGGAAGTTAGTTTGACTTTTTCTAATATCTACTTATCGACAATATCAAACAGTCGTCTGAATTGATAATAACGGGTTGAAAGAGAGCAGCCTTGCAGATTTTATGTTTTAATACTTTGATTTGCTCTTCAGCCAGGTTCTCGCCTTATCGGTATCGTTAAACCATTTCAAGTTAAGACCTGCATTGCGTGCTGTAGTCTCGTGAAAATCACGGTAATCAGAATTTTCTGGAAGGTCTACCATGGCCACCTTTATTCTACCGTAAAATTCTGGTGGATGACTTCTGACACGCTCATAGGCTCCCGCTAATCCGTAGCGTCCTTTTATAGCACGGACATCCAATAAAATATAATTTACGCCACTTGCTAAAACAATAGCGTTAAATTCTTTTAACATTGAATCAATTTCTCTCTCTAATATTTCGCCTGTTAAAATAAATTCTAATATTCCTTCATTAACAGATGACGAGACTTGATGTTCAGCTTGCTTTTCCATTTGTGATCCCTTTGTTGTTAAAAAAAACCGAGACCCGCATATGCCGTCTTGTCATTTTACTGGAGTCCATCATTCTAATTCTATGTCTTTTACGGGTGATAATCACCACAAAGACTCTTTTACTTCTTTTTTGTTAACTTCCAGTAGAATAGACTCAATACGGGCATCGCAGTATCTCGTATCTATAATATAAGCATGACTCATCATGAATACAAGAGCTGCGCCTGTATTTGTCTGATATGAACTGTATTTGTTGTGGATTGAAAGGCAGTATAATTTTTGATCTTGACGTTGTGTGGATAACAGGGAGGCTTCCATGAGAGGGAGAGATAAAAAACCAGTAACTCTGCTGCCGCATCTTTCAGCCGTTAATCAACAAATATTTATTACGAAAATATTACATGAACTATGTTGGTCTCCACCTACAAAGAAACAATTGTCAGGTTTAAAACAATTAAGGATTGCCGGAAGTTCTTGCCACTACTTACAAAGTCACATATGGCAGCATCACTGAGAATCAATGATAGCGGCTTGAAAGTCAGCTTAATGCTTGTCGAAAGGGTTCGGTCTCTTGTTATATTCTCATGGCTTAGGGATATGGAATCGGCTGATCATCAGCGAACCCGAAAGTGCAAACATGAGAACGAGTGGATGAAGTTTGAAGCTGAAAAGAGTGATCTCGCCGAACCATAAATTCTGGTTTATGGCACCGGACCGCGCCGCCAGTGCGAGAATCAAGACGAGGAGGATCGAAGTCGGTATTGGTGTCCCCTCGAAGTACTTCACCTTGTCAGTTCCCTGGGACAGTGTTTCTGCCGTGACGTTGTACCGGGCAAGGCGCGAGACCCCGCAGGCAACGAAGAAAACCAAGACGATGCGATCGTAAAGACCTTGCATACCGCAGCCATACCCGATGATTGCGGGGGCTACGCCGAAGGAGATAATATCAGCAAGTGAGTCCAGTTCCCGACCTAATATTGAAGTCTTCTTCCGCCATCTGGCGATGCGGCCGTCTAAGAAGTCGAATATCAGTGCAACCAAGACGAGACTGCACGAAAAATAGATGTGTCTGACATCATGCTGTTCAAGATATGTTATGATGGAGAAGAGTGCACTTGTGCCACAGACAGCGTTCGCGAGAGTGAACCAGTCTGCCAACTGGAACTCTCGAATCATAGAGAACGGTTTTTTGGGGGTACTTGTAGTCATTTGATGTACCTCTCCCCTTTCTTTAGAGATTTTCTATCTCCAAATCTCCCCATTCATGTTTTGGATCACTCACAAAGGTTTGCGCTACCGAGCAACTCGCTCCTCTTCCGGTGGAGGAATAATAGGTGACGACTGTTCTGACTATCCATCCGCCAGGGACTTCTAATAAGGCACTTTCAGTATGACCATTTTTAATGTCATTTAATTTTTGCCACATTTTAACCTTCCTCCAGTTATCAATCGTTTACGATGGAGTGTTTTACCTGTCCCTTCTTTTCGTTGACCCCAGGTAAAAGAAATAATCGGGATCCTTCTCGGTTTTTTTGTAGATATTACCATAACCTTACTGCTCGGACTCAAAATCACACCTGTAAGTTTGACCATCTCTCCCATTGTTTATTTTCTGCTTTGGTTTAATCCTGACTATGAGCAAGTAAACTCATTTGTCGCATATAACTAAACGGTTCTATCTCGCCCTTCCTTTTAAATAGCATCTCGTAAAGCTTTTGATGGTCCTTATCGTCCATCCAAGATAAACATACTTGAGCATAGGAAAGATAATCCTTGTAGCCTTTAAATCCCCTCAACCCTTTTCCCATTTCTTACCTCCTTTATTGCTGTATCGATAAGTTCTCTTGTTTCTTTGAATAATTCCTTATATGTGAAAAATGATGCCTACCCGCGTCTGCTCCACCAGTAACCGCCGCCACCGCCGAACACGGGGAATAACACCACCACTAAAATGATGATTCCTGACGTTGTGGAATGCGGCCCATTCAAGAATCGCCTGTGACTAAAGGAAAAAAAACCAGGAAAGCAATGCCACCATCGAGAGAATGAACCCCACCACGGCGAACCAGGCGGGACGAATGACGAGTGGTCCCTTTGCCTCTTCCAGTTCTTGTGTCTTCTCGCTTTGTTTCTTATCCTTATTATTCCGCTTTCTTTCTGTCTTCTTCTGCAGGTCTTTTTTTTGTTTATGATCCACGGATTCACTCCCCAGCAACGTTCTTATTTTACCAGACAACATGACTTCGGCTTTCGATACTCTCCTTTTGTTTAAATTAGACTATGAGCTACGAAACTCATTTTACGCATTTAACAAATCGGGTTGATATCCCCTTGCCGTTTAAGGAGAAAATTGTATGTTCATTTACGTTCATTCCCATCTAGTCAGAATAAATATATTTTAGCGTAAGACTGATAATCCCTGTAGTCTTTAAATCCATTCAATCCTTTTCCCGTTTCTTACCCTTTTTTTGCTTTATAAATAAGTCTTCTTGTTTCTTTGAGTCATTCCTTTGAGTCTATCAACGCCTCTATGATGTTCCTGTTTGAGTCAGCACCGGGCAATTCTACTGCAGCCGCTCTTTAGGAATCCTTGACCGTTCTCATCCTTCATTGTTAATTTCCCCTGGCAAAACAACCGAACCCTGCATAGGCCGTTTTGTCCTTTAACTGGAGTCCATCATTCATTAACATGCGGTCTTTAAAGGGTGATTTAATGGCGCAACTTCTTGCCAAGCTTTCTTTACCTCAAGCAGCTCATCAAAGAGGGCGCGGTAATGCACCACGGCTTTGCGTAGCTCCTCGGTGTCAGTTTCGCCGCGCTCATCGCGCACCGTGATGGCCTGCGCCGCCCGGTAATTTGCAACAACCGCAGGGTGATCGACTGAGATATCGGCCGCACGGCGCTCAAAATCACCCATGGGGTAGCCACGCTTTAGCATCAACTCCCGGACCAACTCGCCGGATTGGACGACCGCACTCTTGGGGTCATCAACGAAGCGGCCCTGCAAATCTTTCCAGGTCTGACTGAATCTGGCGGCTTCAGCCGGCGTCAAAGATATGATAGTGAGGCCCTCAACGCGCTTTTCGCGCGCTTTGAGTTCCATCCTGTTACGTGCAGCTACGGACCAGATATATCGCAATCAAAATAGGAATCGGAACACCTAACAGCCACAGCAGGATGTAACCAATTTTCCCCACTTGATTACAAAATATTTTCGAATTTTTCACGGGTTCCTCTTTTCATACCTCTATTCAAATTATTTTGTATTTCTGCGTCATAATATGTGAGAAGTTACGTCTATCCTCGTCTGCTCCACCAGTAACCGCCGCCACCGCCGAACACCAGGAACAACACGACGACTAGAATGATGATTTCTGTAGTACTCATGGTAAATTCCTCCATTTACGTTGTTGAACATCTATTTCAGTTTCACATCCTTCCTTTGACTACTCCTTCGTCTTGGCCTTTCGTTCATCCCTTTCGTTTGAACTTTTTGTTCTCGGTCATGTTGCCTACAGCTTGTTTGACTTTGCATCTGGTTAGGATTTCAAACCCCACAGTTCCTAAGGCATCCATTTTTTACTACAAGAGATGAGTCTCAAATTGAATTTGGTAAATGTTGGGGGCGAATGTCCTTCGACCATGTGTGCCGTCTTTTCTCAGCTTCTCCCGTCATCTTCCTGGCCTGGGTTACGATAGACCTTACCGTTTGCGGATTCATTCCCACTATTCTCTCTAACCCCTTTTTTTCTGCTGCAGCAACCTTGGCAATTGTATCATAACTGGATTCGACTAAGCGCCGCGATAGGATTTCTCCGATTCCTTTGAGTTTTTGCAGTTCTTTCGTTTGTTCTTTCATAGCATCCTCCTCTAATTTTTCATTAGCGCGCTAACTAAATATTGGAATGCAGAGGTATGGCAGTCTGTTTCCGGGAACTAAACAGATTGCTGCAAAAACGACCTCTCTATCTTCGTGAATCAGTTTCTCCTCTCCGTCTCGCGATCGGATCAGCTTCAACCTTTAATTTGATCTTGGTTGAGATGACCAAAACTATATAAATGTAATTGCACATAGCCTGCCAACAGCCGAGCTAGAACGAGAAGATTGGATTAATGGTTAAATAACGGGTTGTTAGCTTGATAGGTGAGGACAGCCCCTAAGGTATAAAATGATTCGATTAGCCTCAATATGCGGTGGAGCCGCAGCATATGGAGGTCTGCCTTGAAGGGGGTGAATATTCTAATCTGGTCTTTTGTCTCCGGCCGGACTATCCCAAAATTATTGAGTATCGTTTGAAACAAAGCATGTCGATAAAAATCTTTTGACGCTTTGTTTCCAGGAAGAAAGTTAGTTTGATGCTCTCTTTTTTATTACAAGTCAACGAATTGCCGTCCTGCGCTGGATTTTGCTGGGGAAAGACCGGTTGAGAGATCCGACTTTGTGTTGAACTCTTTGACGGTGTTCAGGAGAGGCGCTTGCAGAAGGAAGCGCCTCTCCTGTCATTGGTTGATGGCTTATTCTCCCTTGAAGTTCGCTTCTCTCTTTTCGAAGAAGGCGCCGATGCCTTCCTGCGCGTCCTTGGAGTTGAAGAGTTTTCCGAGTTCTTCCCGCTCGATCTTCAGGTGTATTTCGGCTGAGATGCTCGGGCTGATGTTGCAGAGCTTGGTGACCGCCGCGACGGCCAGCGGCGCTCTCTTGACGATCTTGTTGGCCAGTTCGAGCGCGGTGTCCACGACGTTCCCTTCGGTCACATGGTCCACCAGGCCGATGGCGAGAGCTTCATCTGCCTCACACTGCTTGCCCAGGTAGATCATTTCCAGGGCTTTCGATTTGCCGACGAGCCGCGGCAGCCGCAGGCTTCCGCCGTAGCCGGGCATGATTCCCAAATTCGTTTCGGTCAGGCCGATGCGTGCGCCTTTCTTCATGAACCGGATGTGGCAGGCCATCGCCAGTTCGCATCCGCCGCCCAGGGCGTGTCCGTTGATCGCCGCGATGACCGGTTTGGGGAAATACTCGACCTTGTTCCAGACATCTTGTCCGCGTTTCAGAAAATCGACGGCGCTGAAATCACCGAATCCGCTCGCCAGATCGGCGCCCGCGCTGAAGGCCTTTTCGCCCGCACCCGTGATGATCACGCACCGGACGGCCTTGTCGGCTTCGACGGCGTCGAGATGCTTCCGCATGGCTTCGAAAACCTCTCCGCTCAGCTGGTTCATCTTCGGTTTGTCGATCGCTAATATGGCTACTCCGTCTCTTATTTCTTTTGTTACTGCTTCACCCATGATAGTCCTCCTTGTGTGGTATTGGTTGGCTCCGTCCTGCCGAAGAGGCTTGGGAACCGGTAATCAATTATCTTCCGATCATTTTGAACGGGCCGTTGATCTTTCTCTGGCCCGGACTTTAGAAAATCAAAACTTTCGCTGATCTTCACATCACCTTAATGCAGATTTGAGCAAATCCGCAGTTCAATGCGTCTGATCAGAGAAAACGATTTTCTTTATGTCATTGATGTTGATTACAGCGGGCTCGAGTATAAGAGACAGGTGATTGCGTGTCAAGGGGATTTTGGTTCGTTAACGAAGGGGATTATTCGCTCTAAGATTTTCCGAACACTACGTTTCGTAAAATCAAGGCTCATTAAAGAGCAAGCGGAACTATTCCCCACAGCCTGACCCGGGTTCATCCCCGTGATTCAGCCCGATGCGATATTATCTTTCGTGTTGAAGTTACTGAAGCAAAGGTCCCATGAGCTCAAAAATTCCCATCGAATCGTGCAAGGGCTTGGCGTCTGTCAGATCGCTGATCCTGGCAAAGTTTTCGCGCACTTCTTCGGCGGGAATGTCGCGCGATCCATCTCCCAGGCATGCGCCAGCCGCGCAGACAACAGCCGTCTTTGCATACCAGCCGGCGCCCATGGTAAAAATGGAACCGTTTTCTCGGCATTCTTCCGAACAAAGATAAACGACCATAGGCACATTGAACTTCGCCTGCAGCTTCGGGGAAAGCTCTTTCGGAATCAGGTTCTCCGTCATCCGGGAATAAGCGGTCGGCGCGATGGCGTTAATGTGAACGTTGAACTTCGACGCTTCCAGTTTGAGGACATTCATGAAACCCACCAGGCCCATCTTGGCCGCGCCGTAATTAATCTGGCCGAAATTTCCAAAGAGCCCCGACGTGGAAGAGGTAACAATGATCCGTCCGTAATTGTGCTCACGCATCACCGCGAGAGCCGGTTGAGTCACGCAGAACGCGCCGCGGAGATGGACGCTTATGATAGCGTCCCATTCCTCAAGCGTCATTTTGGCCAGGGACTTGTCTCGTACAAAACCGGCGTTGTTCACGAGAACATCGACCGTGCCGAAGGTATCCACCGCGGTTTTGACAATGTTGCTGCCCCCTTCGGGCGTTGCCACACTGTCGTAGCTGGCAACCGCCTTTCCGCCGAAGTTTTTTATTTCGGTAACCACCGCATCGGCGGCGTTGTTTGTTGATCCCGATCCGTCACGGGCGACACCCAGATCGTTTACAACGACGGAAGCGCCCCTTCTGGCAAATTCCAGTGCATATTCGCGGCCAAGACCGGCTCCGGCACCGGTCACAATGACGACTTTACCTTCAAAACTTATTTTACTCATTGCGCTCCCCTTTTTATAATATTCTGCATTCTTTCCGTAACTTATGATTCAGGCTTATATACCGTCTTGTGTAATTTAACCGGTTTCATCTGTTTGCCGCGCATGCGCAGATTGAGCATTTCCACGCCCACGGAAAACGCCATGGCGAAGTAGATATATCCTTTGGGAACATGAACGTCAAATCCTTCGGCCATCAGTGTCACGCCGACCAGAAGCAGGAATGACAAAGCAAGAATCTTGATTGTTGGGTGGGCATCCACGAATTTGCTGATGGGTTTGGCGGCAAACAGCATGACACCGACCGCACAGATGATGGCGATGGCCATGATGGAGATATCCTTTGCCAGACCGACGGCCGTGATGACGGAATCAAGAGAAAAAACAATATCCAGCAGTGCAATCTGAATTAGAACGGCGACAACACTGGATGAAATCAGTTTGGGCGTTTGCTCCTGATCGCCTTCCAGGCTGCCGTGAATTTCATGCGTTGCTTTGGCCAGCAGGAAAAGGCCGCCGCCGATCAGAATAATATCGCGTCCCGAAATTTCCTGTCCGAAGATGGTAAACCAGGGCGCGGTCAGTTTGATAACCCAGAAGATGGAAAACAAAAGAATCAGACGGCTTATCATCGCGAGCATTAACCCCGCGTTGCGGGCAAAGTTTTGTCTGTTTTGGGGCAGGCGGCTGACCAGAATAGAAATAAAGATGATATTGTCTATGCCCAGAACGATTTCCAGCGCCGTCAGGGTTGCCAGGGCAATCCATGCCTCCGGACTGGTTAGCCATGCAAACATATTTGTCCTCCGTTCATTAGGATGAGTTTTTTAATATTCTATTCCCGCGCGGTCTTTGATGCCGGCGTTGTAGTGATGTTTGATTTCCTGAACGTCGCTGACGGTATCGGCGAGTTTGATGATTTCCTCCGGCGCGTAGCGGCCGGTTAAAATCAAATCCAAGCTGGCGGGCTTATTTTTAATGAGTTTAAGCACTTCTTTTAAATCGATGAGTTTAAAATCCAGCGCCACATTAATTTCATCAAGAATGACCATATCGTATTTACCGCTTGTCATTGCCTTGCGGGCGATATCCAGCCCTTTCTTTGCCATTTCAATATCGATGGCCGCCGGATTGTCGCGCATGACAAAACTGTCCAGACCGGACATTTTGATGGTCAGGTTAGATAAATATTTTTCCGCGGCAATGAACTCGCCGTATTTTCTTCCCTTCATGAATTGCAGAATAAAAACCTTATAGCCCTGTCCGATAGCCCGCAGTGCCTGCCCGAAGGCGGCTGTTGTTTTTCCCTTGCCGTTGCCGGTGATGACAATGATTAATCCTTTGCTCTTATGGGAAGCTGCTTTGGGGGCCGATTGGGAAGCCCGGACCTTCTTCCTGCTGACTTTATAGAGAGGCGTTTCTTCGCTTTTTACCCTGGTCATTTTTTCACCTGCTTTTGAAAAAACTTTTCTGTGATTTCTTCCGCCACGGTATAGGGGTCGGATTTTCTGTTCTTTATTTTTTCGGATAATTTTTTCAGCTCGCCGCTGGTGATCAGGGATTGCATAAGAGGCTCCATCAGGCAGGAACTCAGTGCGTCTTTGATTTCCGCCATCGCTTTGCGATGCATTCTTTCCGTGAGTTTGCCGCTTTGCTGCAGATAAAGATGATGCTCCTCAATTTTTTGCGCAAGCCCGGCGGTATCTTCTGTAAAGCTGTCCGGTTCAAAGGCATTGCCGACCATCACAACAGGTGGTTTCCAGCCGTCGGCAACTTTGGGAGATAAATTGATCATGGAGGATAATTCCGTTTGCAATTGTCTTGCTCCGGCGCGATCGGCTTTATTGATCACAAAGACATCGGCTATTTCCATTAAGCCGGCCTTCATCGTTTGAATTTCATCGCCCATTCCGGGAACAAGAACAACCGCGACGCTGTGCGCATGGTTAATAATGTCAATTTCCTGCTGACCGATGCCGACGGTTTCCACAATAATAATATCCTTGCCCATTGCTTCAATCACATGAATGGCGTTACCGGCAGCCTGCGAAAGTCCTCCCAGTGCGCCGCGGGTGGCGAGCGACCGGACGAAAACTCCGTCATCCTCGGCATGGCGCTGCATGCGGATTCTGTCTCCCAGAATGGCTCCCCCGGTAAAAGGACTGGTCGGGTCAACGGCCAGCACACCGACGGTTTTGTTCATTTTCCTGAATTCGCTGATCAGCGCGTCGGTCAGCGTGCTTTTGCCAGCGCCGGGCGCTCCGGTGATTCCGATAATGAAAGATTTCCCGGTATGAGCGTAAAGTTTTTTGATTTTTGCCTTGGCATCGGGAAGTTTGTCTTCGATGTCCCGGATGAGGCGCGAAGCGGTGCGAACATCGCCAGCGCAGATTTTTTTAATGGTAGAATCCATTTTATTTGTCGTTTGAATAAGCGCCTATTAAGGTTTTATATTTGTCCTGATCCAGTCCACAATGGAATCGAGTGATGCTCCGGGTGTGAATATGGCCTTGATGCCTGCGTCATAAAGCAGGGAGAAATCCTGTTCGGGAATGATTCCACCGCCGATGACAGTGATATCCTCGGCGTCTTTTTCTCTTAACAGCTCCACCACCCGCGGGAAAAGGATACGGTGAGCACCGGAAAGACAACTCAACCCGACGACATCGACATCTTCCTGAATTGCGGCCGCAGCGATTTGCTCCGGTGTCTGATGACAACCGGTATAAACCACTTCAAAACCGGCATCGCGAAAACAGCGGGCAAGAATTCTGGCGCCACGATCGTGTCCATCCAGTCCCGGTTTGGCAACCATCACGCGAATTTTTCTTTCCGGCATATATTTCTCCTTGAAGTTTATTTAGTACAGTCCAGGATCGCGATATTCTCCATAAACTTCCCGATAAACGTCGCATATTTCCTGCAAGGTGGCCAGATTTTTCACCGCTTCGATGCAGTGCGGCATGACGTTATCGTCTTTTTTACAGGCGTTTTTGATGTTGTCCAGAGATATTTTCACCGCTTTGTTATCGCGTTTGCGGCGTAAATCCTTGAGCTTTCTCGTTTGCTCTTCGCCCACCTTTTCATCAATATCAACAAGTGGAACCGGATGAGTGGAGTCGGTTGCGTATTTGTTAACGCCCACCAAGGTCTTCTCGCCGGCATCCAACTGTCGTTGAAACCTATAAGCAGCTTCGGATATTTCCATCTGCGGGAATCCTTTTTCAATAGCGGCAATCATGCCACCCATCTCATCAATCTTGTGAATATATTCCCATGCTTTTTCTTCCATTTCGTTCGTGAGGGACTCGATAAAGTAAGAACCGGCCAGCGGATCAATGGTATTGGCCACACCGGTTTCTTCGGCTAAAATCTGCTGTGTGCGCAGTGCGATTTCTACGGCATGCTCGGAAGGCAGGCAGAGAACTTCATCCAGCGAATTCGTGTGCAGCGATTGTGTGCCGCCGAGTACCGCCGCCAGGGCTTGCACCGTCGTGCGGATAACATTGTTGTACGGTTGCTGTGCTGTCAGTGAACATCCGGCTGTTTGCGTGTGAAAGCGCAGCCATAAGGAACGGGAATCTTTGGCATGGAAACGGTCCCTCATAATCTTTGCCCACATGCGGCGTGCCGCACGCAGTTTGCAGATTTCCTCGAAGAAATCAACGTGCGAATTGAAAAAGAAAGAAAGCCGTGGCGCGAAGTCGTCAACATTCATCTTCTTGCGGCGGATGACATCCTCCACATATTCAATGCCGTCACGGATGGTGAAAGCCAGTTCCTGAACGGCGGTGGCTCCGGCTTCGCGGATGTGGTAACCGCTGATGCTTATCGTGTTCCAGCGCGGAACATATTTTGTGCCGAATTCCACAGTGTCACTGATGAGTTTTACGGAAGGCTCCGGCGGGCACATGAACGTCTTCTGTGCGATAAATTCCTTGAGCATGTCATTTTGGATGGTACCGCCGATTTTGGAAAGAGGCACTCCCTTAATATCCGCTGCCGCGCAGTACATCGCCCATAAAACGGTTGCCGGAGGATTAATGGTCATGGACGTGGTGACCTCAGCCACCGGTATTCCTTCCATCAGGACAAGAAAATCTTCCAGTGTGTCAATAGCCACGCCGCATTTGCCTACCTCGCCCAGCGCTTTGGGCGAGTCGCTGTCATAACCCATCAGCGTCGGAAAGTCGAAAGCGGTGCTGAGTCCGGTCTGACCTTCGCGAAGCAGCATTTTCCATCTTTGGTTGGTATCGTGCGCGCTGCCCATTCCGGAGAACATGCGGAAGGTCCAGTAACGCCCCCTGTATCCGGTGACCTGATTCCCCCGTAAATATGGGAATTCACCGGGAACGCTTATGTCTTCGGTATAATTGATATCTCTGATATCTTCAGGGGTATAAAGCCTTTTAATTTCCGTGTCTGAAACGGTGGAAAAACGCTCTTTCTGATCCGGATTGTTTTTTAACGTCTTTTGTACTTCATTTTCCCATTTCCGGGTCAATCTTAAAGACGCCTCTTGCATTTCTTTGGAGAAATACACCATAGCCTCCCGTAGTATTCGTAAGTTAAAAATTATTTTCTTAAATTTATTACAGAAAATAATTTCGTTAACGCATTAGCACGTTAAAATTTGTTTTCTGAAAGAAAGCAAATTCTTTAACGCGCTTATCCCGTCAATCGGGGTTCGGAATCATTGAGAATATATGTAAAAAACTAAAAGGCACTAACTCAAATTTTTTGTTTTTGTCAAGATATATTGAAAATTGCCGCATCGTGTTACAGATAATATTTCATTATGTCCATAATCAAAAAAGCATTCCTGTATTTATTACAGGAATGCTTTTTTGATTGAATCTTATCGTTTGCTAAGATTATATGGGTTTGACGTTTTCTGCTTCCAATCCTTTTTTGCCTTGCTGTATATCAAATGATACTCGCTGGCCTTCGTTCAAGGTTTTGAAGCCTTCGGTCTGAATCGCGCTGAAATGAACGAAAACATCTCCGCCCTCATCCTGCTCGATGAAGCCGAAACCTTTGTTGGCGTTGAACCATTTTACTTTCCCTTCTGGCATAGTTGTAAACAACTCCTTTCATAGATTTTCCAAGTTGAATTAAAACTATGACAGAAGTTAAGACCGGAAAAACTTTAAAGAGAATCTAAGATTACCCTGACAGGATTGAAATCTGCAAAACTCTAAAGCATGTAACGGATAAACCTTGTACCTTAAAATGTTTAAATTCAACTTTTTCTCTTCGCCGTCTTTGACTCGCGAAGTTGTTCGTACTTAACCATAACAGGCAATAAAGTCAAGCTAAATTTAACGGTTTTACTGAAAAACGAGCCGGGCAAAGTTTGAAATTTTCGTGCATAATCTCCTGGCGAATTTCGGGGAGTGTCAGCAAGATCGAGCTTAATTTTTTCGTCGGAATGTGCTATTAAAAACAGAATAAGAGCCGACAATGAATTGCCGGCCAAAGGAGTGAACAATGAAAATTAAAATGTCCATCTTGATGGCAACGCTGACGGCGTTGTGGCTGACTGTGGCGGCAGGAGCGGCTGACGTGAAACCACCTCAGGTGGGGCAGGGGTTTCCCGATGTTGAATTGTCGAAACCGGTGATCGCCGGTGAACTGAAATATCTCGGACTGTCCGGCCGCGGATCTTTTAGAATCAATCAGATCAAGGCGGATGTGGTGATTGTGGAAATATTCAGCATGTATTGCCCGCACTGTCAGGCGGAAGCTCCCGACGTTAACAACCTTTATCAGCTCATTGAAGAAAATGCGGCGCTTAAGGGCAAAATTAAAATGATTGGCCTCGGTACGGGCAACTCCATCTATGAAACCGATATTTTCAAGAAGAAATATAATGTGAAGTTTCCTCTGGTTCCCGATGGAGATTTCAAGATCCATAAAATCATGGGAGAAGTCAGAACGCCCTATTTCATTGTTGTCAAATTAAAAGGAAAGAAGGCGGACGTCATTTATTCCAAGCCGGGGGCTCTGGGAGACAACAAGGCGTTTCTGGAAGGAATTGTGAAATCAGCGGGATTGAAATAGGAGCCGGTCATGAAAAAAAAGATCATTTTGGCAGCGTTTTTGGTTTGTTTTCTTGCATCCGGAGCTTTTGCCTTGTCCGATGTTTTTAAAAATAACGTTTATGAGACAGGCGAACTGAAGCCTCGAGACAGTGTATTGAAAGTCAAGGTTGGCCAGCCCGCGCCCGATTTCACGCTGAAAGCCGTCAGCGGCAAAACGATTTCTGTGAAAGACTATCGCGGAAAGAAGAATGTTGTTATTTCCTTTGTGCCGGCGGCGTGGACACCGGTCTGTTCCGACCAGTGGCCCGGCTACAACATCGTGAAAGACATCTTTGACGTCAATGACGCCGTTTTACTGGGCATTTCTGTGGACAACATTCCCACGCTTTATTCCTGGACAAACCAGATGGGCAATCTGTGGTTTGAGGTCCTGTCTGATTTCTGGCCGCACGGCGCTGTAGCGGAAAAATTCGGTGTACTTCGCTCGGATGGCGTTTCGGAAAGAGCCATTGTGATCATCGATAAAAAGGGGATCATCCGTTACATCGATGTACACAATATCAATCAGCGTCCGCCACTGGAAAGCATTGTCCGGGAACTGGAAAAATTAAATTAAATTAAATCATTATGCATATTTAAAGTAAAACCATTTTTATGTTTTTTGATTTTTTCTTGACACATTCCTGATATTAATCTATGCACCTTTCATATTTGTGAACGCCGGTCATTTTTTACTTGGCCTTGATTTTACACGAATGATTTAAAAAGGTGATCAGGTTCGACGTGGAAGAAAAAAGAAGAAAGAAAAAAGAAAGAGAAAAAGAGAGCAGACGAAGTACCATTTTAAAAGCGGCGCGGAAACTTTTTTTAGATCGGGGTTTCAAAGCCGTAACGGTTGACAGCATTGCCGAGAAAGCTGAAGTCAGCAAGGGGTCTATTTATCTCTGCTTTGAAAGCAAAGAAGAAATATACACTCAAATCTTAATTGCCGATAATATTGCCCTCCACGAAAGAATAAAAAATTTTGCATTGATCGAAGCTTCGGCCTCGCAGCTTCTACTGGAATTTTCCCGTATTTACGTTAATTTCTTCCTCAGTGATAAGGAGCTATTCCGAATCCTGATGACTTTCATGATGCAAACGGGCCAGATGCATCTGACGGAACAGCAGAGTGCTGAATTAATCACATCGACCAATAAAAATATCGAAGTCATTTCTCAAATCATTCAAAAGGGAATTGATAGCGGTGAGTTTGCGCCTCTGGAAAATATCGGGCAGATGCAAAACGCTATCTGGGGCATGTTAAACGGAGTGATTTCATTGTTCCTTTTCACCGGCAATCCGATAAAAAGAATGGAAAGAATTCATTCTACCGTTCAGGAAAGCATCAATGTTTTTATCAAAGGTCTGAAACCTTTAATAAGTGTTGAAACAAAATAATTTTTAATTCAATCGAAAAGGATGATTGTAAGTCTTCATGTGAAAATCTTATTTTCAGTATTCAGCTTCATTTATCGTTGGATTCCAGCAACTTTCTGAAATCCTGTTCGGCTTCTTTCAGTATATTCTCAACATCATCTTCCAGCTTCTCGAATCTGTCGATGATTGTTTTTGCCTGATCGGTCAGTTGCAGGGATTTTTCCTTATCTCTGGTTGAGACCAGTTTCTTTTCCATGCGTTCTTCAGAAGCTTTCAATCTTCCCCAGGCCGCTCTATAGGACATCCCCAGCTCTTTTGCCGCGGCATTAAGGCTGTGTTGCTCTTCGATAGATTTGAGAATTTCATCACGGCCTTTGCCGAAAACGACCTTGCCGTTCTCCTCAATCCAGATTTTATATTTAATTTCCATGAGTAGCCTCCTGGCCAGCCGAAGTTTGACATTTATAGGTAAGAAAGACGCAATATGTCAATAAAATTAATTATCAATATTCTTTCATAAAAAAATCAATTTACGCTTAACTTGCATTGCCGTGTCAAAATCGAATCAGCCGGTTATTTTTTAATGTTCGGGAACGTGTTACGGATTGGATATAAGATGATTCAAGCGCGTCACCGGTTACGGTCGAGATGCCTCACTACAAACCGAGAAACAACATGCCCATCCCGCACAGAAAAATTGTTCCTCCGGCCAAAGCGTGATTATATTTTTCCATTGCTTTCACGGGCATAAATTTCATGCCATAGAAAGTGGCAATAACCAGCGTAAGCATGGTGAGAATCGTAACCGCGCTAAAAATGATTGTCACCAGGATGAGTTCTCCGTAATTATGCTTTGCCGCGGGGTACATCACCAGCGGAATCAGCGGTTCACAGGGACCGAAAACAAAAATCATAAAGAGAATCCACGGCGTCAGATTTTTTTTATCTTCATCTTCATGCACATGGAGATGTTCCTTGTGATGAGTATGTTCATGGACATGCACGCCGCCATTGCTGTGAAAATGGATGTGTTGATGAGGTTTGTTGCGAAACGCTTTTTTAATTCCCCACACCAGATAGATCAAACCAAATGCTGTAAATATCCATGAAATGATGTTACCTCTGACCCCCTCTATCAATTCAAGCTTGCCCACAGCAACACCCAGCGCAATTCCTATGAGTCCCAGCAGAACAGAACTGCCCACATGACCCAGACCGCACAAAGCGGTAAACAAGGCTGTTTTAGACAGGGACCATTTTTTTGCCTTAGCAATCACTATGAAAGGTAGGTAATGATCAGGCCCCGCCAGTGTGTGAATAAAAGCGATGGATACCGTCGCCGTCAATAAAATGAAAAATTCTGATGTCATACGAGCAATCTTATAGTTTTTTCATGAAATCGTCAATACTTATTGACGGACAGGTCATCAACTATTTTCTCCATATAATATTGTTTTTGTTAGAGATTTTTCGTTGGAACAGTTGCCTTTAGAAGAAGTTTACCATAAATGGAGTCTTTTGGTATATGTTTTATATAACATATTGACTTTATTATGACTTTCAGTCAATGTATGCCACGTTTGACATATACCAAAAATGACAGAAGGTATTGGGGAGGATTTATATGAAGATAACAAGACGAGGTTTTTTAACTCTGTCCAGCGCCGTCGGAGGCGGGATAGCCCTGTCCAGCCTGGGGCTTAATCTGAAACCGACGCGGGCGTATGCGGACGAGTTAGACAAAATGAACAGGGTTAAAGTCGCCAAACAGACAACGACGATTTGCTGTTACTGTTCTGTCGGCTGCGGACTGGTTTGCAGCACGGACAAGGCGACGGGAAAAATCATTAATATTGAAGGCGACGCCGATCATCCCATCAATGAGGGATCGCTCTGTGCCAAGGGTGCGGGCTTCTTCGATCTGACCGAAGCCAACAAACACCGCCTGACCAAGGTTCTTTATCGTAAACCGTATGGAACTCAGTGGGAAGAGAAAGACTGGGACTGGGCATTGTCCCGCATGGCCCGTTTGATTAAAGACACACGTGACAAGGGTTTTGTAACGAAGAACGCCAAGGGTGAGTTGGTCAATCGTTGTGAGACAATCGGTCACTATGGCAGCTCCAACGTGGACAACGAGGAATGCTGGCTGATCACGGTCATGGCGCGTGCTCTGGGGATTGTCTATATCGACCATCAGGCCCGTGTCTGACACAGTCCATCTGTAGCGGCTCTGGGAGAGTCGTTCGGACGCGGTTCGATGACGAACCACTACTGTGATTTGAAAAATGCAGACGTCATTCTCATTATGGGCAGCAATGCCGCGGAGCATCACCCCATTGCTTTCAAGTGGATTATGAGGGCAAAGGAAAAGGGCGCGACGGTTATCCATGTCGATCCCCGTTATACAAGAACATCGGCCCGCTGCGATTTTCATGTGCCGCTTCGCTCCGGTACGGATATCGCTTTTCTGGGCGGTATGATCAATTATATTCTGGACAACAACAAATACTTCAAAGACTACGTACTCCATTACACCAACGCTTCGTTTATCGTAAACAAAGACTTTTCTTTTAATAACGGTCTTTTTTCCGGTTACGACGCTCAGAAAAGAAAGTATGATAAAGAAACATGGACATTTGATAAGGATGAAATCGGCATTCCAAAACGGGATATGACGCTGTCTGATTCCCGCTGTGTTTTTCAGCTGATGAAAAAACATTATTCACGTTATACACTGGATAAGGTTTCCAGCATTACCGGCGTCAGCAAGGAAAATCTGTTGAAAGTTTATAAGGCTTACAGTGCCACCGGACGTCCGGATAAATCGGGTACGGAATGCTATGCTCTGGGCTGGACACACCATACGGTAGGCGTGCAGAACATTCGCACCATGTCGATTATTCAGTTGCTGCTGGGCAATATGGGCATCGCGGGCGGCGGCATCAACGCGCTGCGCGGCGAACCCAACGTTCAGGGCTCGACAGACCACGCGATTCTTTACAACGTTCTTCCCGGCTATTTGAAAACGCCATCCGCTTCACTGGATTCGCTGGAACATTATCTGAAAAAATACACGCCGGAATCCAAAGATCCGCAGTCGGCCAACTACTACCAGAATTATCCCAAGTTCTTTGTCAGCTTCCTGAAATCCCTTTGGGATAATAAGGCGACAAAAGAAAATGATTTCGCCTACCACTGGCTGCCCAAGATGGACGACGGGAAACACTATTCCACCATGCACATGTTCGACAAGATGTATGAGGGCAAGGTTAAGGGATTTTTCGCCATTGGTGCGGATCCGGCCGTCAGCACGCCGAACAGCAACAAGGTCCGCAAAGCGCTTCAGAATCTGGACTGGCTGATCGGTGAAAATATCTTTGACAACGAAACCTACCAGTTCTGGAGAGGTCCCGGCGTCGATCCCGCAAAGATCAAGACGGAATGCTTCCTGCTTCCCGCTTCCGCGAGCATGGAGAAGGAAGGGTCGCAGAGCAATTCCGGCCGCTGGGTACAGTGGAAATACAAGGCCGCTGAGGCTCCCGGTGACGCCATTCCCGTGGGTGAAATCGAAATCAAGATTATGGATGCGGTCAAGAAACTGTATGCCAAAGAGAGTGGTGTATTTCCCGAGCCGATCCTGAATCTGAAGTGGGATTACTTAAATGAGAAAGGACATTTTGACGTTATTAAAGTCGCCCATCAGATTAACGGCGTCTTCCTGGAAGATACCGTTATCGAAGATAAGGCCAAAGGGACGACAACATTGTTTAAGAAAGGCCAGTTGGTTCCAACCTTCGGCAATCTTCAGGCCGACGGCAAGACAGCATGTGGCAACTGGGTCATATCAGGCAGCTACACCGCCGATGGCATGAACAAGATGGCATCCAGAGGTAAGGAAGATCCGACAGGACTGGGACTCTTCCCCAACTGGTCGTTTGCCTGGCCGGTCAACCGCCGCATCCTTTACAATCGTGCTTCCTGCGATGTTAACGGCAAGCCCTATAATCCCAAGCGCAATATTTTGGAATGGAAAGGTGATAAGTGGGTCGGCGATGTGCCCGATGGTCCCTGGCCGCCCATGGCGGACAAGGCCAAAGGCAAGTATCCCTTCATCATGCAAAAAGATGGTCTGGGCGCTTTGTTCGGACCCGGCATGGCTGAAGGTCCTTTCCCCGAGCACTACGAGCCATTGGAGGGACCGCTGGCGAAAAATCCGATGTCCGGACAGCTCAACAACCCGGCCATTGAAATCTTCAAAGGTGAAATGGATAAAGTGGCCAGCGCCAGCGAGAAATTTCCCTATGTCTGCACGACGTATTCCTGCACGGAGCACTGGTGCACCGGCGCTCTGACCCGGTGGCAGGCATGGCTCCTCGAGATGCAGCCGGAACTGTACGTGGAAATCGGCGACAAGCTGGCTGAGGAAAAAGGTATTAAAAACGGCGACCGGGTTAAGGTTTCCTCCATTCGTGGTGAAGCGCCCTGCGTGGCCATGGTGACCAAACGCTTCAAGCCTTTTACGGTTGAAGGAAAAACGGTCCATCAGGTTGGCATGCCCTTCAATTACGGCTGGCTCTTCCCGAAGGACAGCACCAGTGACAGCACGAATGTATTAACCCCAACCGTTGGCGACGCGAACACCTTCTGCCCCGAGTACAAGGCGTTCATGGTCAACGTGGAAAAGGCTTAAGGAGGATAAACTATGGGAAACGAACTTGTAAAATTGATTGATACAACCCTGTGCACCGCCTGTCGCGGCTGCCAGGTCGCCTGCAAGCAGTGGAATGAACTGCCGGGTTTCCGGACAAAGCAAACCGGCACGTACCAGAATCCTCCGGATTTGCAGTGGAATACCTGGACGCTGATCCGCTTCCAGGAATATGAAGATAAAGACAAAAACTTTACATGGATCTTCCGCAAGGACGGCTGTATGCACTGCACCGACGCATCCTGCGTAAAGGTCTGTCCCAGCGGCGCTCTTTATTATACGCCCCTGAAAACAGTCGGAGTTCATCGCGACAAATGCATCGGCTGCAAGGAATGCATCGCGGCCTGTCCGTTTGATATTCCGCGGTATGACAAGGACACGGAAAAAGTTTACAAATGCGACCTGTGTTATTCCCGTCTTCAGGAAAATCTTCCGCCTGCGTGTGTTAAATCCTGTCCGACCGGTGCTCTGACCATCGGCCCGAAAGACGAGATGATTAAGAAAGCTTACGCGAAGGTGGAAAAACTGGGCGGCGACGCCAACGTTTACGGTGATAAATTTGTGGATGGTACGCACGTGATTTATGTTTTGCAGTTCAAGCCGGAAGTTTATGACGAACTGCCGCAGGATCCGAAAGTGCCGGCATCCATTGCTCTATGGAAGAATATCTTAAAGCCCCTGAGCCTTTTGGGCGCGGGCGGCGTGATCGGCGGAGCATTTCTGCACT
>CAZIJZ010000003.1:0-88503 GCA_964539765.1 uncultured Smithella sp. | reverse complement strand
CCGGATTGCCCAGCGCAATATCCATGTCAAAAAACGGTCCGCCGATGCATCCGATTTGATATTTGTGCTTCAGGTTATACAAGCTGTTATTGATCAGCTGGGACGGCGTGATCAGCTCTTTGGAAATTTCATCGGAAATCAATCCTTTGATCGGAGAAATCAGGCAGGTATCGCCCGCTTTTTTGTCAATCATCGGTTTAAGATAATTGAGAAATTCCGGCAGACGGTTCATGGTGATGGTGAGAACGATGAAGTCGTTATTCTCGACAATATGTTCCAGATCATTTGTTGCATAAACCTTGTCCGTGAGACGGGGAACTTTCTCCATCCCGCCCAGACGGGCGGCCAGATCTTCCGTCAGATGCAGAGGATTCAAATGATCCCGGTTTATCGCCTTGCAGACCTCCGCGTCATGGTAATAAATGGCGACGCGTTTATTATCACGGCCGAATTTATAGGCAAAAGCGGTCCCGAGACGACCCGGACCGATAATGGCAATTCTTGTTGTATCTAAATCAGACGTCAGCATCAATCAATCTCGTTGAATCAAAATTCGTCTTTTCGGCAATGAAACATCCATTGTTTTGCTTTTAATAACTTTTTTCGGGAAAAAATTAAACTAAATTTATTAATAAGCCTTGATTTATACCCGCTGCGCTCCGGGGATAATTTCCAATAGCCGAAGGCTATTGGAAAGTTCGTCTTACTCTTCAAACTTCGCTACACTCGTTTTTAGAGAGACTCACTACGGCCAACGACTCCTATAGTCGTCGGGTCTCATTACGACTGAGAACCCAAACAGCCTTAGTTGTTCATTATCCCGCTCCGCTGCGCTTCGGGGATAATTCGACCAACGACTCAAACTTCACTTCGTTCGTTTTCGTCGGGTCTCATTATTTTTGTTGCATTATCATAAATGATTGTTTAAAAAAAGCAATGACTTGATTTCCCCCGAAACGGAACTTCTTTTAAGACGAACCGGCAATGAAACGTTGATGAAATTATCTTCAAGCTTTAAATATAACGTAATAAAATTATAATTTTAGAAAGAACACACATTTTAATGGAAAAAACACAGACCCCCGGCAAAGAAGAAACGATGCTTTTCCATGACGGAAAAGTCCAAGAAAGAAAATATATACGGGAAGGCAAACTTGAAGGCGAGTATCATTCCTTTTACCACAGTGGCCAGATTCTGGCGCACGTTCATTTTGTGCGCGGGAAAAAGCACGGTCCCGCAGTTATTTATTATCCCGACGGACACATCCGGGAAGAGGTAAAATTCGTCAACGACCGCATGGACGGAGAATATATTTCTTATTTCGAGAACGGTCACATCCGGGAACATGAATATTACAAGAACGGCAGGCTCGATGGCAAATATGAAATCTTTTATAAAACAGGTCAATTGAAGCAGTTGGAAAACTTTCGCAACGGCAAATTTAACGGCGAATACATCTGTTACTACAAAACCGGGCAGATCAAGGAAAAAGGATTCTTTAAAAACGACAAACGGGAAGGCGAATACATCGCCTATTACAAAAACGGGAAGGTCAAGGAAAAAGCCACCTATAAAAACGGCAATTGTGTGGGGAAATTTCTTGCCTTCGATGAAGACATTTCCGGTTCTGAGGGCGCGGATGGCGATGATAACGGCGCCGATATCTGGGAAGAAAAAGATGTGGCCAATTTGCTTCAGGAGTTAAAGCATTTCGACAAAAAACAAAAATAGATCTTCCTTCTTCAGAGAGGAGTCATCATGATTAAAAATATTTTAATTCCTACCGACGGTTCCGCCAACAGCGTGACGGCCCTGGACTATGGAATCTACATCGCCCGTAAACTCGAGGCTTCCCTGACCGGTCTCTACGTTATCGACATTAATTTAATACAGGCTCCCATGGTCACCGACATCTCCGGCTCGATCGGCATGCCGCCTTATGAAGGATTCTTCGAATCCATAGAAAAATCTCTGAATGAAAAAGCCGGTTTCATCCTGAAGGATTTTGAGGATCGCTGCCGGAAATCCGGTGTCAAGGCCGCCACGGACAGAAAAACCGGCAAAATCAGCCCGGTTATTATCGAAGAAGCTCAAAACGCCGATCTGATCCTGATGGCGAAAAAAGGAGAGCATTTCCACCTGAAAGAAGGCGGTCTGCTGGGTTCGGTTGCCGAATCGGTCACGCGCAATTCGGGAAAACCGGTGCTGATCACTCCGGAAAATTTTGTGGAAATAGAAAGCATGGCCCTGGCCTATGACGGCAGCGAGTCGGCGACAAAAGCCCTGCATCTCTCTTTAAACATATCCAGGAAAACTTCCTGGCCGCTGACAGTTGTGATTGTCAGTACGGATGAGAAAAAAGCCGAGGCCTTATCCGGAAAGGTCGATAAGATGATTCAACGGGACCCGGATGAAGCCTCGATTGACTGCGAAACAATCATCATCTCCGGGAAAGAACAGGATGAAATCGTCAAATACATCCGGGAAGGCTCCGTGGAATTAATGGTTATGGGAGCTTATGGTCACAACCGTTTGCGCGAATTGCTGCTCGGCAGCACCACGTCGCACGTTATCCACAAAAGCCCGATTCCCGTTCTGCTGATCCGATAACCGGTTTATTTCTTCCTCCCGAACAGATGATGACAATCGATAAAATTGACAACAGAAATCTGAAAAATAATTTCGGAAAAAACGTCCTGCCATTGTCGGCATACGACAATGAAAATTTTATCGGCACGCATCCTCTGGAAATTTTCTTTTTTTACAAAAAAAATCTACCCATCTTAAAGCTCAAAGAAAGCCTTTTAAAAACCATAGCGCATTACAATCTTTTTTCCAGTCGACTGATCATGATCGACGATCATAAATTTGCATTACAATATTGCACGGACGGCGCCATCGCCAATGATCTGCCTCCCGTCGATGCCGTTTTTGATCACAGCCGCATTGACGAGATCGAGCAAAAAATGGCGCATGTTCAAACCTTACCGGGCCAACCGCTCTTTGCCGTAACCGGCATTCCTTTCAAAAACGGAATATTGGCCGGCATCAGTTGCTCTCACGCGGTCGCTGACGGCATTTCCCTGCTGCTTTTTCTTTACGCCTGGATGTGTATAACGGAAGGAAAAAATTTTCTTTCACCTTCGCCGCAGAGATTATTTCAAGGGCAACCCGTCAATTTCGATCAAATTGACAAGGTGCTTGTTCCACCAATATCCGCGCTAAACCATGAAATCCGGGAAAGAGTGGAAGTCGATAATGTCGCGGAGGTTTTCACCGCCAGAGAGTATTTTACCGATGACTTTCTCAATGAAATTAAAAACAAAGCCAAACAAGAAGACGAGAAATATGAAATTTCCAACCATCAAATCATGACTGCGTTTTTATTAAAAAAATATCACAGTAAAATCCTGCCGGATACCGACCGGATCGTTTTAAAAAATCCCATTAATCTCAGAGATGTCCATCCCGATCTTGATCCGATGTATATCGGCAGTTCGAATTTCAATAACTTCACGCAATTTACCAAAGCAGAAATCGACAGCCTGTCGATCCCTCAGATCGCGTACCGCATAAAAAAGTCAATCGCTGATGTCCGCAATGAAAACTACGCGCGGGAAATAGCGTACTTATCCCCGTACGGGATCGAAATTAATCTGGATGTATTCAAGAGAAACCGTCCTCCCTACAGCGTGGAGACGAATGTCGTATCCAGCAACCTGACCCATCTGAACGATCTTGAATCCATGTTCGTGGGATCGGAAACCGGCAGTATTTTGCATATCGGGCTGGCAATCCAAACCGGATTTACCATGTTAAAAGAAAAAAGCGGACGGATATTTGCGCAAATAACCGGCAGGCATCCATTAATCTGACTTCGATTATCGATAGGACAGTGTTTTTCTTTTTACCGGCGCTTTAATCTTCATCAGCAAACCATTTTTTATACAGCAGACAAAGTGCGGCGAGCGAGACGGCATATAATAATAGCCAGCCGTATGCGCCGACTTGCGGGGAAATATCGAAAAAAGCGGTCAGTGCGTTGTTGGCATTAAATCTGCCCGCGAATAAATCCGGCAGAAGAATGTGCAGAAACGGATTAAAAAAGCCGTCATATTCCGGAAACGGGACCATATAAACAGTGGTGGCCTTTGCGACCCATGCTCCGGCAATTCCGAAAAGCGCAGTTGCCGCCAACAGGAGCGTATTTATTTTTTCCCGGGAGATCATCAGCATTCCTTCATAGATTAAAAGCACCGCCGGCGCCAGCAAATACCGCGGTCCGTAGGACCAGCCGCCCCACCAGGTGAAGAATGAGCTGATCGCCAGAAAAAAGATAAGCCCGAAGAAGGCCAGGCAATGTGTCTCCGGAGGCGCAATCAGTTTCTTGTTTTTTATTAACATGAAAATAATGGAAAAGGCTATGCAGTAAAGGACCGGCGCGAAATTAAATAATCCCATCCATCCGCTGAACGATAATCCCCAGACTGCATGGAGGGAAGGAAGCGAAAAACCGTAGTGGTGATGCAGATTATTAAATGCTTCGGATGCGTGATAGGCATTGAGCATTTTCCAGGGTGATCCGGTGATTAGCCAATTGTACAGGGCTATAAATAATATGGAAGGAAGCACTCCCACGCTGAAGACCAGCGGTTGGCTTATTTTCTTTTCTTTTATCCAGGCGCAGATGAACCAAAAGGGCGCGGCCAGGATGATGGTGTATTCGCTTAAAAAACCAAGGCCGAGAAACAATCCGGAGAGAAAATAATTTCTCTTCCTGAGCAATATAAAACTGAGCAACAGCAGAAAACCGGCAGAAACATGATTGAAGAAGGTCCCGGAAAAAACAAAAATGAAAGAACCGTACCAGGCCGTCATGGCCATGAGCGCCGGAGAAACGGAAGGTTTCATTTTATGCAACGCGACAAACGACATCATCACCATCAGAGAGAAAGGCAGCGAACCGAAAAAAAATCCGCCGGCTATAAAAACGGGAATAAGTTCGGGAATGGTGTAATCGCGTGAATCAGGTACGCCCGTGTGATAGCCGATATAAACGGGATATTTTCGTCCGGCGTCGTCGCTTACTTTATCCAGACCGCACCATTTGATGATTTCGTATATCGGTATCATACCCAGCGTAGGCAGGGGCGCCTTATCCGAATAGAAATGTTCTCCCACCCTGCTTTTGTCGATGGTTAAATCGGCGTATTGATCTATTCTCAAGGTTCTGTCTTCGGAGAAGGTCAGAACGGGCAGCGCCCGGGAAACACAGTTGGGGGTAGGCCAGATATCAATAAAATAGGAAGATAACAGGATGTTAGCAAAAAAAAATATCATTATGTAGAGAAGCCATTTTTTTGAGGGGCTTTGTATCGTCATAGCTAAATCGTTTCTATCCGGCGCTCATCGCCGCGCGGTTAAAAAATATTCTGTTTAACAACGGCCTTAAGTGTGTCGAGTAAATTGTAACTGGTCAGATCGTGTTGAATAGGCGTGACGGTTATATAGCCTGAAGACAAAGCGCCGACATCAGTATCCTTTTGTTTACGGGCGGCTTGGGATTCGCCGGCAAACCAGTAATAAATATTTTCCCGGGGATCTACGCGCTTCTCAAAAGTTTCGACAATGTTGCTTTGGGCCTGCCGGACAACCACAACACCTTTGATTTTTTCACGCGGAATACAGGGGATGTTGACGTTAATTGCACTTCCTTTGAACTGCCCCGCATTACGTAGGATTAATCCGGTCATCTTGCGGGCAAATTTGGCGGCGTAGGTAAAATCGGCTTCCTTATGAGTGTCAAGAGACACAGCCATGGAGGGAAATCCCAGAATGGCTCCCTCGGTTGCAGCGGAAACGGTTCCCGAATAAAGAACATTGATGCCGGCGTTGCCTCCACGGTTAATTCCCGAGATGACCATATCAAAAGGCTTATCCGATAATTCTGTGATTCCTATTTTTACACAGTCCGCCGGTGTGCCGCAGACGGCATATCCTAAAAAAATATCATTTTTGGTGGCGCGGCGCACCATCAGGGGACGGGAAATCGTAATAGCGTGCCCGACAGCGCTTTGCTCCGTTTCCGGCGCGACAATCAGACAGTCGGCTTCTTTGGAAAGCTCCTTATAAAGAGCGCTCAATCCCTTAGCGTAAATTCCATCATCGTTGGTCAGTAAAAAACGCATGATCTTTTCATCCTCTCACATATTGTATTGTCACCCGGCAACTGACGCAGGTTTCATGTTCCTTCTTTAATAATCCCCAGAATGTAATTGCGGACATTTCGCGCCATATCGCGCCCGTCCACCAGGACGGAAATTTCATTATTATATTTCAGGGCGGATTGCGTGAAATTATGACTGCCCAGAAAAATCAGCCGCTGATCGATCACCGTCAGTTTCGTGTGCGTGGTTTTGCGCGGCGAATCATAATAAACCCTGATGCCCTTTCCTTCCAGCAATTTTCCCGCCTTCCTGTTTTGAATATTCAGCGCGTCTGATCGATCACCGGTGTTTTCCAGAACCACAAATACCTTAACCCCCCGTTTTACCGCTTTGGCCAAATGGCCGGCAATGCGGTCAGGATAACTGTTCTGGTGCACGCCTGCCTTAAAAGAAAAAACGGACATGATAATTTCATCCCGCGCTTCATCAATGGCGTTCAACAAAGCGGGAAGAAATTCCTCATTGGCCAGGATGACTGTTTTGCATTCATTCATTTGCCGCTCTTTGCCCGCGGTGGAAACGTCGGCGGCAAAGGCTAAAATCAGAAAAACCAATGCCGGCAGATAAAAAAGTTTTTTACTGAAGGATAATAAATTCATGTCCATCTCCGATCAATTGTATTGTATAATATTTTAGAACTCAGAGCGATATAAAAAAGCCCGAAATGGCAGTAACCATTCCGGGCTTTGAAAATAAGATTTACAAAACTATTTTACTTCTTCAAAATCGGCGTCGACGACGTCGTCATTTTTCTTGCCCGATGTCTGCTGATCGCCGCCAGTCTGGGCTCCGCCGTCCGCTCCGGGTCCTCCCTGACCGCCGGAAGTCTTCGCGTACATCGCTTCCGCCAGCTTGTGGGAAACGTTCATCAATTCATCCTGAGTTTTCTTGATGGCTTCAATATCGTCGCCCTCCAAGGCTTTCTTTGCGTTGGCAATCGCGTCTTCAATCTTAGATTTCTCGGACGCGTCCACCTTGTCGCCGAACTCCTTGATGTTCTTTTCCACCGAGTAAATCATCGTATCGGCCTGATTTCTCGCTTCGATCAGTTCTTTGCGCTTTTTATCTTCTTCCGCGTGCATTTCCGCGTCCTTCACCAGCTTTTCGATTTCCGCTTCGTTCAAACCGCTGGAAGCCGTAATCTTGATGCTCTGTTCTTTACCGGTGCCCAGATCCTTGGCATTGACGTGCACGATGCCGTTGGCGTCAATGTCAAAGGTAACCTCAATCTGAGGGATACCGCGGGGCGCGGGAGGAATGCCGACCAGTTCAAAGCGTCCCAGCGTTCTGTTGTCCTGCGCCATCTGGCGTTCACCCTGCAGAACGTGAATGCTCACTGCGGGCTGATTGTCCGCGGCCGTCGAGAAGATCTGACTCTTCTTCGTGGGAATCGTCGTGTTCTTTTCGATCAATCGGGTCATCACGCCGCCGAGGGTTTCGATACCCAGGGAAAGCGGGGTGACATCCAAAAGCAGAACGTCTTTGACGTCCCCGGCCAGAACACCGCCCTGAATGGCCGCGCCGACGGCAACCACTTCGTCCGGATTGACTCCCCGGTTGGGTTCTTTACCGAAAATCTCTTTGACCTTCTGCTGAACGCGCGGCATGCGCGTCATCCCGCCGACCAGAATAACCTCATTGATATCTTTGGTGGACATGCCGGCATCTTTAATCGCTGTCTGGCAGGGACCGATCACTTTATTGATCAACTCTTCCACGAGAGATTCCAGCTTCGCGCGGGAAAGTTTCATATTCATATGCTTGGGACCGGAAGCATCCGCCGTGATGAACGGCAGATTAATATCGGTTTCCATCGTCGTGGAAAGTTCCATCTTGGCTTTTTCCGCCGCTTCTTTCAAACGCTGGAGAGCCATTTTGTCGTTTCTCAGATCGATGCCCTGATCTTTTTTGAATTCGGCCACCAGATAATCCATCACGCGGAGATCGAAATCTTCACCGCCCAGATGGGTGTCGCCGTTCGTTGATTTAACTTCGAACACGCCGTCGCCGAGTTCCAGTATCGAAATATCAAACGTACCGCCGCCCAAATCGAAAACGGCAATTTTTTCATCTTTCTTTTTATCCAGACCGTAAGCCAGCGCGGCGGCGGTCGGCTCATTGATAATGCGCAGGACATTCAATCCGGCCACCTTGCCCGCGTCCTTGGTCGCCTGACGCTGCGAGTCGTTAAAATAGGCCGGGACGGTAATCACCGCGTCTTGAATTTTTTCTCCCAGATAATCTTCGGCAGTCTGTTTCATCTTGTTGAGAATCATCGCCGAGATTTCAGCAGGAGAATAATTTTTACCGCGTACGGTCACCTGCGCGTCGCCGTTGGAAGCTTCAGTTATTTTATAAGGTATTGTCTTAATATCGAGCTGAACTTCTTTCGATGTATATTTACGGCCGATCAATCTCTTGACGGCGTAGACCGTATTTTCCGAGTTGGTGATCGCCTGTCTTTTGGCCACCTGCCCGACCAGTCGCTCACCGCTATCCGAAATAGCCACGATGGACGGCGTGGTGCGGTTTCCTTCCTGATTGGCGATAACGACGGGATCTCCGCCTTCCATGATCGCCACGCAAGAATTTGTGGTTCCTAAGTCAATTCCAATAATCTTTCCCATATTTTCCTCCTTATTCTCCTGTATCCTCAATTATGTCACATTCATCATTTATATTATTCAAATTATTTTCTTTTTTTATTTTTTTACATACGCAAACTCTTGACGGCCTGATCAGACGGCCGTTGAGCAAATAACCTTTTTCCATTTCGCTGACGACCTTGTTGTCGTCGTGCTCATCGCTGTCCACCTGCATCAAGGCTTCATGGAAATTCGGATCAAACGTCTGTCCGGCAGCGTCAATTTTTTCCACACCGTGCTTCTTCAGGCAGCACAGAAGCTGTTCCTGAATGAGGGCAACGCCATCTTTAAAAGACTGGACATCGCCGGCGCTATGTTCCAGCGCCCTGTCCAGACTGTCCATAAAGGGCAGAATATCCTTAATAATCTCTTCATTGCCGTACTTTATGGCTTCAGCCCTGTCTCTGATTGCCCTTTTTTTATAATTATCAAAATCGGCAACCGCCCGCAGATATTTTTCGTAATGGGCCGTCGCTTCTTTTTCTTTTTCTTCGAGTTTCTGCTCTAATTCTCCAATCTCGTTATGCTGGTTTTCCGCCGCGCCTTTTTCTTTACGGCGCTCCCCGGATTGAGAATCTTTAGCCATGTGTTCAGAATGTTCCTTTTTACTTTTCACGCCTACCTCTGAAAAACCACCTTATTTATTTAAAATCAGGCTTCTGAAATAGTTTTATATCCACCAGTTCGCAAATCGCGTGACCGGCCGTAATGTGCGTTTCCTGAATCCTTGCGGTCACATTGGAAGAAACATTAATGGAAAAATCGGCCACCTTGCCGATATCTCCTCCGTCCTTGCCCGTAAAAGCAACCGTTACGAGACCCAGTTTCTTGGCCATTTCCAAACCTTTCAGAACATTCGGTGAATTACCGCTGGTGCTGATGCCCCAGGCGATATCCCCGGCCTGACCGATCGCTCTGATTTGCTTACTGAAGATCTCGGAAAAATCGTAATCGTTGCTGATACTCGTAATAACCGACGTATCAGTGGTCAACGCGATTGCCGGCAGCGGCGGCCTCTCGATCATGAAACGATTAACAAATTCCGCGGCGATATGCTGGGCGTCCGCGGCCGAACCGCCATTGCCGAAGATCAGAACCTTATTGCCCGCCTTCAGAGCCGATGTTATTGCTTCAATAACATTAACCAGCCGGCCCAGATTTTCATTCAGAAAGTTCTCTTTGACTCGAATACTCTCTTTAAAAGTTTTTATTACGTAATCTTCCATACTTATCTCTTTCGGGAATTTATTAATTTCACTATCCAAAAGCGGTCTTAATATATTTACGGGTGTATTAAGTGTCAAGGGCAGGCGTCCGAAATATGTTATCTTTATTCAATAGATATTGATATAGAGATTGTAATCACATCAGCTTTAGGAACAATTCTTCAGAAAACCTTGACAAAAAAAAATTCATAAATATATTTAGATTGAAATAGGCAAAATGTCCAATAATAGCAATTGTTTATATAATAATGGACATGAAACCCCGCTAAAGCGGGATAATTTCCAATCCCGATTTAGCGGGATTGGATAGTTCGTCCAACAAGCTTCAGGATGCCTATAGTGAACATTAGGTTATTCGTTTCTGAAGCTTCGGTCTTATTACGACTAACCAGTTTCAAGGCGCTACGCTTGTGAAATTGGAATCTCATGAGGAGGTAAAATCTATGTTCGGTCCGGGTATATGGAGAATGAAGAGGTTCGCTGACAGCGTTCCGGAAATAATCGATTTACAGCGCGAAATTAACAGGCTTTTTTCCAATGTCGGACAAAGCGCGACACTGGATTACCCCGCCATCAATGTATGGGAAAAACAGGACAGCCTGATTGTGACGACTGAGGTGCCGGGTATTGATCCGGAAAACATCAACGTGTCCGTCACCGGCGCGAATCTGACGATTTCAGGAATCAGCAAAGCCGATCCGATCAAAGAAGGCGAAACGTATTTGCGTCAGGAAAGAGAACTGGGAAGTTTTCAGCGCAATGTCCAGTTGCCTTTCCCGGTAGATCCCAAATCAGTCGAAGCAAAATACGAAAAGGGAATTTTAAAAATTACCCTGCCCAGGCAAAAAGAAGATTTGCCCAGGAAAATCAAAATTAATTCATAAAGGAGGTCATTGAATTATGTCCGAAAAAGACCTGCAAAAAACTGAAAATACCGCGGCGATGGAAAGAATCCGCAACGTCAAGACCTTTGTGCCGCGTGTGGATATTTATGAAACGAAAGACGCGCTTTTTCTGATTGCCGATATGCCGGGAGTCGATGAGAATACGGTCGATGTGGAACTGGAAAAGAATATCCTGACCATTTCCGGACGCGTGGAGAACGGCAAGGTTAAAGACTACAGTCTGGTATTTTCCGAATATGAAGTCGGCGACTATGAAAGAACGTTCACGTTATCCGATGAAATCGACAGGGATAAAATCAAAGCGTCGGTCAAGCAGGGCGTTTTGAGGCTCGAACTGCCGAAAGCGGAAAAAGTAAAACCGAAGAAGATCGCCATTCAGGCGGCATAAAAAGGTTCAAGGTTCAAAGTTCAAAGTTTTAAGAAAGGAGGAAATGATTAATTATGACAATAAAAAATCTTTTACCGGAGATAGCCCGGAAAACAAGATCAGATATCGACTATCCCTTCCATTCTTTGCAGCGGGAAATGAACAGTTTGTTCGATAATTTTTTCCGGGAATTTGATATGGCGCCGCGCGGACTCGCTGGCGGCGGAGCGGGATTTTTCTCTCCTTCCGTCGATGTAAAGGAAAACGATAAAGAATTCATCATCAAGGCCGAATTGCCCGGCGTGGATGAGAAAGATATCGATGTTACCGTAACCGGCGACTCGGTGACCATCAAAGGCGAAAAGAAAGAAGAGAAGGAAGACAAAGATAAAAACTACTATTACATGGAAAGATCTTACGGTTCATTTTGCAGAGTGATTCCGCTGGAAGCGGAGATTGAATCCGGCAAAGCGGAAGCGCGTTTCAAGAATGGAATCCTGGATATCAAGATTCCCAAGAGCCAGAGCGCCAAAGCCAGGGGAACAAAAGTTTCCATAAAAAGCGCCTAAAACAAAAATCCCGCCTCTCACCGGAAAAGGAGAGGCGGGATTTTCAAACTTCCCCATAGCGGAAGCTTCCCCACTAGTTATAACCTTCTTCAAAAGCAATCATATCCAGGTGCAGCGTCGCGATATCCTCAACATCCATATTCGGTTCTTCGCTTGATTTGGGCAATTCTATTGTTTTAATATAACGCCAGCATTTATTGCAGACATCCACCCGGTAACGCTCTTCACCTTCCACTTCAAAATACGCCAGGGAATGCTGTTCGTCGTTGCCGCAGAAAGGACATTTGATGCGATAAAAGTACCACTTGCAACCGCACTGATGGCAGAACAAATATCGTTTGCCCTCTTCATCTTTTCTGATTTCACCGATCTTCGGCTCTTTGCCGCAAATGGGGCAGTATCCTTCGGACCATTCCGATTTGCCGACGACTTCCTCGTACTTTTTGGCAATGACTTCCAGCTCCGGCCGCAGGCTTTCTTCCAGAAAAAGCTCAACCAGGTCGATGTGGCTTTCGGTTTCGCGTTCCTCTTTGGATTCCCTGGGTTCCGGTTCTTCGGCTTTACGATCGAACGACGCGAGAATATCCTGCTCCCAGTCGAACTCCGGATCATTCACGATCTCCTGAATGCTTTGCGCCAGTTCGGGCATTCTTTTTCCCGCCGCGGCAACCAGAGAATCAAAATATTCCCGGGGACGTTTCAGATCGAATTCTTTCCCCGTCAGATCAATTAAAGGAAGGCCGCCCAGCATTTTCTGAGCAATTAATTTCTCATCCACGCTGAAAATGGAATCCGTCATATTTTTCATATATTCTTCCCGCAGAATCAGGATATCAGCCATGATATCCAGAAGCTCGGTATAATGAGGATTTGCCGTTTTATAATCCTCAATTGTCTCTAAAGATTTGCGCAATGTGCCAACCATGTTTTCAAACTCCATGAAGATATATTTAGATTTGTTATCCTGAGTACCACTGAATAATCGAATTTCATTAGAACAAAGCTGATAGACCTATATCGGCTTTCTACCGTATGTTCAAGCGATTTTTTTCAGATCCTTTGAGCTGTTTTTCAACGATCCGGAACGAAACCGTGACGCGTGTAAAGTATTGATATATCATCTATTTTAATCCATGAGCGTCACGTCGGCCCGGCGGCAAGCGTCAAGGAACTGAATACAAAAACAGAAGCAACCATCCCGACGCCCATGAGTAAAAGTAATTTTTTCAATGCACGTCTCCTTTTTGCTTTTGCCGATCCGTCTTTAAAAATTAAACTATTTGATCTTTGCCTGCTTTTCTAAAATCATCCGGATGGCCTTCTCCAGAGCGGGGTTAAAATCTCCCGGACGATTCATCATCAGGAAGTGGTCTGCTTTTTTCAGCACAACGGCATCATAAGAAAACATGTGCCGCCGGTTTCCCTCATAATTGATGGGCCACAAATCGCCGTTCACAGTAACAACGGGAACACGGATTTGTTCGAATATCTTCGCCGCTTCGCCCGTGATGTACTGCGACATCATTTCATGCATCGCGCTTAGGGCAACCGCCGGCGGCGCTGACGACACATCCGCCAGAATCCACTCGCGCAGTTGCGCATCGCCGTCGGGATGAATCATCTCACCCACAAATTGCCGGCTGCCGGCGGGAAAATCCTTTTCCAGAGGATCAACCATCTTTTTGAAGTCTTCTTTCGTCAGCGGATATTCAATATTCTCCAGCGTATCGATGCCGATTAAACCGATCACACGCTGTGGCATCAGCCGGGCAGCTTCCGCGATCACCGAACCGCCCATGGAATGACCGATCAGAATAACCTTGCTGCCGCCGGCCGCCTCCGTCACCGCCCGCACATCCTCGCCGAAAGACGCCATCGAATACGTTTTACGCGCCATGCCTGAATGGCCGTGACCGGCAAGATCAACCATCACCACACGATACTTGGGGGAAAAATACGGAACCTGATTGCGCCAGTAACGGGAATCGCCGCACCAGCCGTGAACAAACACCAGTGTCGGCTCCCCCGTGCCGTAAACCTCATACGAAACCGGCGTGCCGTCCTGGGAAGGAACAATGCGCGGCCAATCAGCCTGCGCTTTTCCAGAGTTAAAACACAAAACCATGAAACTGCTGATTAAAATAAAAAATAATGATTTTCTCATCACAAGATCTCCTTTCTGAAAGCAACTGCGGCGTGAATCTACTTCCCCTTTGACTTGATCCTGATGCGCCGGCCCGCAATCATAAAATTTTCTTTATACCGGACACCATCAACCATCAACCATGAACTATGAACTATCAACTATCAACCAACCACCAGCGTCCTTTGCAGTTCATCCAGAAAGCCGCGTTGACCCGGAAGCAACTTTTCCCGCGCCTGCGCCATCGTAAACCAGCCGCCTCTGTCCACTTCCGGAAATTCCTGTTGTTTGCCCGATTTCGGCGGCCATTCCATCGGAAACATATTGCTCTTGATCGCCGCCGCGTCAATATTGCCCTCAACCGCCCAGACATAAACCACTTTCCCGCTGGGTTGCTTCAGCGGGGTCAATTCCATAAAATCACCGGTGATATCCAAACCTGTTTCTTCGCGAAATTCGCGCCTGGCCGCTTCCAGTGGATTCTCGTCATCTTCGAACAAACCTTTGGGCACCGACCACGCGCCTTCATCCTTCTTCGCCCAAAAAGGCCCGCCGGGATGAACAAGAAAAACTTCCAGCCCGTCATCCGACAGGCGATACAAAAGGATTCCCGCGCTTGTTTTTTTCGTTTTACTTTTCACCAGGTACCATTTTTAATATCGGATCCTCCGCTGAAAAAATATTGGTTGTTTCCGTCTCATCATCATAAACCAATACCGCGGAACCATCTTTAAGTTTGTTTTTTACCTGATTAACCTTTATTTCCAGTGAAGCCTCAACCGCACCGTAATCCGTAGCGCTTCTGGTGATGAATTCTTCAATCACCCCGTTTAAAGCCTGCGCACTGAGTTTGTTGACGGGAATTATATTAATTGTCATACAATTATTCTACAACGTTGAACGTTGAACATAGAACAGTTTTTTCTATTCACTATCCACCGGCTTTTCTTCTTCCTGCTTTTCTTTCCTCTGACTCATTGCCTTTATCAGCTCCGTAGAGTGATCCAATAATCGTGCGGCTTCACTCTCCAGCTTTTTCATCTTCTTATCCAGAGCGTCATCCGCCAGTTCCGAATCTAAAATTTCATCATCAATTTCTTCGTTCATTATTATCACCTGTTGTTTTCATAGAAATATTAAACTCAATAGAATCGTTCTCTTTCCCCTGCAATATAATCCTTGAGACGTCTTGCTCCATCCTCAATAGTAATTTCAGGATTATATCCCAGATCCTTTCTTGCCCCCGATATGTTGAACCACTGAGACTTGGTCAACTCATCAACCACAAATGGCGTCACAAGAGGTTCACTCCTCAGATGCAATGTATCATGAGCCTTCTCAAAAAACCATCCACCCGCATAAGCGAGCCACCTCGGCACATGCCGTTTTACCGGCGGAAGTCCATAGACGTCCATGATCATATTGATGATAAATTCGATCGGTCTTGGATCGCCGTTCGTGATGAAATAAACCTTGCCGGCAATCCGGGCGCCGGGCTTAAGCCTGTCGAGAGCAAGAAGATGCGCCCGAGCCGCGTTTTCAACCCACACGGTATCAACAAGATTTTTGCCGTTTCCAATCAGCAGAAGTTTCCCCGCTTTGGCCCTGGAAACGAGGAGCGGGGCGAAATGATTATCACCCGGCCCCCAAATCAAGCGCGGCCGGAGAGAAACCGTGGCCAAACGATCTCCATTTGCCGCAATCATCAGTTGCTCGGCCATGGTCTTTGTCCTGGCATAATGCGTGGAATGATCCGGATAAGGAATCGATTCGTCAACGCCCTCCATGTCACATCGTTGAAAGACCGCGCTGGGCGATGATGTGTAAACGAGCCGGTTGACCCCGTGTTTTATACACGCGTTGATCACATTCCCGGTGCCCGCCACATTAGCGCTGTAATATTCCTCATAGGGACCCCACGCCCCGTTCTTGCCCCCGACATGCACGACGGCATCACAGCCCGCGACAGCGTCAAAAACGGCGTTCACATCATCAAGACGTCCCTGCTTCTGTTCCACGCCCAGTTTTAGCAACCCGTCATAAAACCCGCGGGAAAAACTTCGCACCTTGTCGCCGCGTTCCAGCAATTGGCGGACAACATACCCGCCCAGAAATCCCCCGCCGCCGGTAACGAGAACCTTCATAACACTCCCCTGGACACCGCTTATTTCTAACACCTTTGCGTGATACCGCGCAATTGACAGAAACCTGTCCCGGACACTTTTACCACATGATAACTTAGAATTCTGCCATTTTTTATTTCACGTCTCAGAATGTGATTGACAGACAGCAAAGTTCTACCTATCCTTTAAAAAGGACAAAATCACGGGTATGAACCCCAGGGAAAGCACTGGACCCTAATTCCGCAGTAAGTTGCGGGGTATTATATCCATGCATAGGCAGGATTGTTCGACTTACAAATTTCAACACACTTCGTTTTTGAAATTTGAGTCTCACAATAAATTCTTATCGGAATATCGGAAATATCATGACGGCGTTGAATCAAAACAATCATCAGGCACATATCGTCTATCTGGAGAATAATTACGGCAAAAATATTCTGCCGCTTTCAGCGGTTGATAATGACCGCTTTCCAGGCGGGGGACCCGTGGAGATTTTGCTGTTTTACAAGAAACAGCATCCTCCGTCAAAATTCGAAGCAAGCCTTTTTAAAACCATCGAGCATTACAATCTTTTTTCAAGTCGCCTGATTATGATCGATAATAATAAATTCGCCCTGCAATATTGCACGGATGGCGTTAAGTTCAACATTTTACCGCCCGTTGACGCCGCTTTTGATGAAATTAAAATTGATGACATAAAGAAAATGATGGCGCATGTCGTCACATTGCCGGGCGAACCTCTGCTGGCGGTTACCGGCATCCCGGTCAAAGACGGAATATTTGGCGGATTCAGCTGTTCTCATACCATCGCCGATGGCATTTCATTGATGCTTTTCCTGTATGCCTGGGGATGTATCCTGGAAGGCAAGAGCTTCCTCCCTCCGTCAGCCCAAAGATTATTCAAGGGTGAACCTGTTCATTCTGATAAAATTGACAAGGCGTTTATCCCTCCGTTAACCGCGTTAAGCGATAAAATTCAAAACCGGGCCGGATCCCTCAACATCAGAAGATACTTTAAACGGGAATACTTTTCAGATGAGCTTCTCCGGGAAATCAAAAATAAAGCTAAATCAGAAAGCGAGCGATATATAATTTCCAACAATCAAATCATGACTGCATTTTTACTGAAAAAATATCATCATTTAATGCTGCCTGACACGGACAGGATCCGATTAAAAATTCCTGTAGATTTCAGAGAAATTCATCCTGATATTGATTCATTATATATCGGCAACGCGGTACTCGATAGTTTTACGGCATTTTCAAAAGACGAATTAAATAAAATGTCAATATTTGAGATCGCATATCGTCTGAAAGAATCAGTCACCCGCACGAGAGATGAAAAGTACGTTAAAGAAATGGCATATTTATCCCCGTACGGCATAGAGTTTCAAGCTGACATCCTGGAAAATTATCCTTCTTTTAATATCGATACAGATATTGTTTCCAGCAACCTGACTCACTTGAGTGACCTTGAATCCCTGGGGATTGGTTCGGAAATGGGAAGTTTTGTACACATTAATTCAACCATCCCGACAAGTTTTATTATGTTCAAAGAAAAAACCGGCCGGATATTTGCTCAGTTGACAAGCAGGTTTCCCTTCACCTGATTACTGCTGTTCCTCTTTTTTCTTGTGTGAGCAGTAACAACTCTATCGGAAAACGGATCAGTTTTCGGAAGCAAGGTCAGACCGGTAATCACTCTTTCTGTCTGCAAATATCGTATAAAAGATTACATTTTTGTTCACAAGCCTGCTTCACGCCGACGGTTGACGGACAATCAAAATTACAGACCTGCTTATCGATCATGCATTTAGCATCGGTGCACGACTGACATAAGATTGACATTGCGAAAAGCAGAAGCATTCCAATAATTTTAAAGATACTTTTATTCATATCGACTCCTTTATTCTTTTTTTTAGTTCCCTTTTATATACAACATAGCACATTGAACTTCTTTTTTCTGGAGCTAAAAAAGTTTTTTATATATAGTCCCGCGCATGGCCGTATTATTGAACCTGGACAAAATCAGCAAATCATTCGGAACCAAAGCTCTTTTCACCGATCTTTCCCTGACGGTTAACGAAGGCGACCGGATTGGAATCATCGGCGATAACGGAACGGGCAAAACCACGTTAACCAAAATAATGGTGAATCTGGAGGGCGCCGATTCCGGCAATATCGCCATCAGAAAAAACTTAAAAACCGCCTACATCCCTCAAGTCAGCAACTACGAGGCCCATGCCTCGGTGTGGGATATTGTAGCCAAAACAGCAACCACCGATTTTAAAAATGCCGACGTAAAAACAGCCACCGCTTTAAGCATTGTCGGCTTTGACGATTATACCGTCAAAGTTAACACACTTTCCGGCGGCTGGTCGAAACGCCTCGACATTGCCTGCGGGATCGTTAACGAACCGGACCTGTTAATTTTGGACGAGCCGACCAATCATCTGGACTATCAGGCGCTGGCCTGGCTGGAAAACTTTTTAGGTTCCGCGAGGTTTACGTGGGTCATGGTCAGCCACGACAGGTTTTTACTGGAGCGCTGCGCCAACAGAATTGTGGAAATCAACAAACGGTACGAAAGCAATATTTTTCAATCCGACGGCAGATATGACGATTTTTTGGAAAAACACCTGCTCTTCATCGAACAGCAAAATAAACTCGAAGCCGTGATGTCCAACAAAGTCCGGGCGGAAATCGAGTGGTTAAGAAGAGGTCCCAAAGCCCGCAGGACAAAAGCGAAATACAGGATCGACGAAGCCCATAATTTAATAAAAGAACTGGCGGATTTAAAAGAGAGGAAGCAAACATCGCGGACCGAAATCGAATTCAGCGCTTCCAGCAGAAAAACCAAAGTGCTGGTTAAAATCAAAAACATCAGCAAATCATTCGGCGATAAACATATTTTGAAAAACTTTACCGCCAACCTTACCACAGGCCTGCGTATCGGATTACTCGGGGGAAACGGCGTCGGGAAGACCACCCTGCTGAAACTGCTCAGCAAAAATATAGAACCCGATTCGGGCAGCGTGGAGCATGCCGACAACTTAAAAATAGTTTATTTCGATCAGTTAAGAGAATCCCTGCACCGGCAAAAAACCGTCAAGCAATATTTGGCGGACGGCAATGACACGGTCATATTTAAAGACAGATCCGTGCATCTGGTTTCGTGGATAAAACGGTTCGGGTTTTCACCGGAGCAAATCGACGCACCCATTACAGCGCTGTCCGGCGGAGAACAGGCCCGAATACTCATTGCCCGGCTGATGCTGCAACCCGCGGATATCTTGCTTTTAGACGAACCGACCAACGATCTGGACATCAGAACCATCGAAGCGCTTGAAGAAAACCTTCTGGAATTCGGCGGCCTGCTGGTGATCGTTTCACATGACCGCTACATGATATCCAGAGTGTGCGGTTTATTTATCGGCTTCACAACCGACGGCAAAGCGGAACTCTTTGCCGACTACGAACAATGGGAAGAAAGTTTAAAAACAATCCAAAAAGAAAATGCCGGCAAAACCCCCAGAACAAATAAAAATACAAAACCTAAAAAAGAAAAAACAAAACTGAGCTACAAAGAGAAGATGGAACTGGAAAACGTAGAAAAACAAATTGAAATTCTAGACGATAAAATTAAATCACTCGAAGCTCAGCTTAGCGATCCTAAAAACTTCAGCGACTTTGTTTTACTCCACAAATTAACTCAGGAAATCGCCTCAGACAAAGAAGCCCTCGACAAATATTACCACCGCTGGGAGATTTTGTCCGAGCGTACGATGTAAATTCAGGCCCATATGTCATTTCTCGTGGTAGATGACCCCATGGTGCTCTTCAGGGTATTCAGAGTATTGAGGGTAGAGGGACTGAGGGAGGGTGAAATTCATCTTGTAATCGCCCTACTCTGTCGGCAGATTGCCGACAAATTTCCGATAAATTGCCGATAAAATATATGCCCGGCCCCGATTAGATTGATCAGCAACGATTAACCAGCCGTCTTCCACCCATTTTTTTAAGCAGAATCGCGAATAACATTTTGGCCATCGCGGTATGGTGTTGGTTTTGCGCGCCTGCCTTTATCAACTATTGCGTGCAGTTTTTTGATCAAATCCTCAGAAAATTCCGTTTTCTTACTTGCCCATTCTTCCACCTTGATCAGCGCATCCCAGTAATTACGTACTTCCTGAACATCCCGTTCACGGCCATGAAAACCTGTTTGCTTTTTTTCGATCACCTCCTGCGCTTCTTTTAACGTCAGTTTATTTCCTTCGATGCGCGTTGAATAATGCGTTGACCGGATGCGCGCCTGATGACGCAATTGGGATTCAGCGGCAGGAGATAAAACTGTATTCTCAACCACGGCTTTGGCCGCTTCGATATCCATTAACGCGCGTGCGATCACTGCATTAATAGTAAAAACCGGTTTCCATATATCTGTTTTTTTATTCATGGCAAACCCTGCTGAGAATCAGAAAAAGCCTATTTTATGGATAATAATTTAAATTTTTTATACCATATTTCATCAATGTTTTCATTCATATTCGGACCACCATCCACTGGTTTTCGACGTTGAACTTAGAACTTATTTTTTCTATTCACCATTCACCAGCTAGTGAGCCAAGCTGATAGTGACACCCGCTGAGAACAAGTAAAGCGTAGTTCGAAGCGTAAGGCAAACTATCCCAGGCACGCAGTGCCGTGGGACACTCTTCACCCTTCACAGTTGTCTTCTTCACCATTCTCTCTTCACTCTTCACAGTTTTTCCTTCAGTCTTCGGTCTTCAGCCTAATCACCTATGCTTTCACTCTGTTTCGTAACAAGCCACAATCTCGCCAAAATAAAGGGTGTGATAATCTTTTTGCGGATAGAGAGACTTATCATAATCTTTATCCAGATGCGTCGGATTCATGGCGGATTTGTAAACTATCCTGCACTCATAATGAACCCCCGGCACCTTGATGATCGGCGATGCAACCTTCTGCCCGTCTGCCGTTTCCAGATTGCACATCTTGAACTTATCCACATCCCGTCCTGATTTTGATCCGCAAAAAGCGATGGCCTTGCTCAGATCACCTGAAGGTATTGTAACTGTAAAGTCCTGGGCCTTTTCGATAATATTAAACGTATGACGCGAATCGCGCACGGCCACCATCATGATCGGTTTTTGCCAGATAACTCCGAAAGTGGCCCAGCCGATGGTCATGGTATTGAGCGCATCCGCAGCCTTAACTGTTAAAAAAGCTCCTTTCTTGATTTTGCTCATCGCGTCATCAGCAATGCGAGTGTAATTTAGATTTTTCATAATAATCTCCTTCAATATTATTACTTGACTTTTTATTGCGTGTGGTTATACTAAAACCACGTGGTTAATATTTTACCACGCGTGACTTTTGAACCGAGTTAAAAAACATAAAAAGATAGGGGGAATCTTTATGTATGGAGAATATATCAAAGAAATAAGGCTCAGTAAAGAAATAAGCCTTAGAGAGTTTTGTAAACTTGCCGAGATGGATGCCAGCAACTGGAGTAAAATTGAAAGAGGATTATTAGCTCCACCGCAGGATGAAGAAAAATTAAAAAAAATTGCAAAAGTATTGGGCATTAAAATTGGCACCGACGCATGGAATGAAATGAAAGATCTCGCCAACATTGATGCTGGCATTATTCCTGAAGATATCCGTTCAGATGCAGATGTTTTAAAAGCCCTGCCCATATTCTTCCGCACAATCAGGAGTGACAAACCGACAGCCGAAGAACTGGACAAGTTAATCGATATGATTAAAAAGGAGGATTGACACTTGGAACCCAGCGATTTCAGGTGCAAATGGATTGACAAAAGTGAACTTTGGTCTTTTGCCGACGACATTAGAAAAACTTACTGGCCGGAAGGAACTCTGCCGATCAACATAGAAAAAATTGTTGAATTTCGGCTCAATCTTCTCATTAAACCGAAACGTGGATTATTCTCGTCAATAGACATGGATGCGTATCTTGAAATGGATTTGACTGCAATCGTTGTTGACTATGATTTTTACATGGATGAGAAATTTGCCAATCGACTACGCTTTTCATTTGCGCATGAACTGGGTCATTTCTTTTTGCATAAGGAAGTATTTGCTTCTTTTGATTTAATTGATCCAGCGGCATGGAAAAACTTCATCCTTAATGTGCCTGAAAATGAATATAGTAATTTTGAGTGGCAGGCCAATGAATTTGCCGGTAGGCTTTTAGTGCCGCATTTGGATTTAGTTTCAGCTATCGAACAAGCCACCACCATTATCAAAGAAAACAATCTGACAGATTATTTAGAGAATGATCCTGATGCCGTTTTATCAAGAGTTTCACCAACGATTTGTAGGCCGTTTGGCGTTTCGGCGGATGTAATAAAAAGGCGGGCTGAAAGAGAAGGCTTGTGGCCGCCTACATTGTAGCCTTCTGCGAAAGAATAAAACAGAACCGTCACCTTATTACAAACACTTCTTATTTTTCAAAGCGTGAACAATCAGAAAAGTATTCCATTGAACATCCTGATCACCCCACGAGCCGTCTTTCTTCTGTGAATCCAGCAAAAAAGGAAATGCCTTGAGCCATTGACGGTGCGCCGATTCCAGGTTCAAATGAGCCAGAGCGTTTACAGTCAGAAAAAAAGGGATTGGCGCCGGCCAGATTCCTGACGGTTCCTGATTTTCGCCCAGATCATCAACAAGTTTCAACATGGCGGGATCATTCGCGTACACAGGATGAACAATCATTGCCCGCAGAATGTTGCTTTTGTCCGTCCATACATCCGCACGGCCCGCGTGATCGTCAAGCCACAGGGTGAGCAACTTATAATGCGTCACCACCGGCTGATCGTTTTCCAGCCGGAACACGCAAGCAAGAAAAAGCGCTGCACAGATCAGGGTTAATTTATCCTGCGCTTTGATGAAAGGCAATTCCCGAAAAATATCAGATGGCAAATTCGCATCCGGCGCTTCGGAAAGATTATTGTTTAATGTTTTGTGGATCAGCCAGCCCAGAGCTTTATCGATATTGGCTGTTCTTTCCCGAACCGTGAGATGCAGGCCAAACAAACGCCTGATCGTTTCAACCGGTGATTGAAACCATGAACCATCGGCGGATTGACCCTTCATCAGAGAAGACACGGTTTCCTGAAAGTCATTTTGCCAGGCGGACGTTTCGGCTTCATCCAACCACTTCTTGCGCGCATAAAGCCCGGCCGGTGATTTACTTTTTTGAAATATTTGCAAAGGATCAAAGCGCATTTTGATCATCCCGGCAGAGGAGATAATTGTACCTGTCCGATTTTATTTAAATAGCACCGCCCCCGATTATTTCCTATTATTTCTCAAATATATGTGTCCTATGGTACTCAAGTGCCATAGGATCTGGTTCAGCTAACTTGTTCGGCAGGCTAATTTTCTGGCCCTCGTACGGAACAAAGAATATACGCCATTCACGATTGTCCATTCTTTCTCGTAACGCACGACTCAGCACTACGCGAAATTGATCATCCAAGGTCAGAAGCCCCTGATCAAAAGCCACATCATGAATGGAAGAAAGACACAGACCATTCCTAAGATTCAGGCGTTCTTCCGGAAATAATTTCCACGGCCTAATGTGACTTGCTACTAAAAGTGTTGAAATATTTACGCCAGAAATACAGCAAGCAATATCGTAAGCCGCTAGAATTGCCTGCCGGAAGAATTGCTGACCACGTCGAATACTAACCATTGCTTTTGTTTCTGTTGGGCCGACAAATAGATCTGATGGCGTTGCCACACGAATCATTTCTGCGTCAACGATATCGACTTCTTTATCCTGATCCATCGTATAAAGATCATGCAGGAGTTGCTCGCTTTCCGGCATTAACCGTTCTGGATTATCGTTAAACTCAATCCATAACTGCCGATCACGCTGAGAAGCACCCTCAAGTCCTTTTACACCACGCGCACGATGTACCGGGTCTAATGAAGCAAAGTTACTCAACTTCATTGCGAGACTGTTTGTCGTCCGTCCCATTCTTGCCGCTACATCCGCAATCATTGGGTTACGGTTATGGAACTTGCCGTAAGGAATTTTGCAGTAGAGATTGAGCGCAATCAACAGGTGCGTGCGTGTCCAAGAAACATTTTCAGTCTTCATAATTCGCATCACTTATGAATAATTATTTGTCTTTCTTGATAGTCCCCAAAAGACACCTATCAAAAAATCGAACTCAAACGAGGGACAGCGCCCTGTTTTTTATATCGGCAAAGATTTTATTTCAAGTTGCCCTTTATCAATTGAGCAGTTGTCCGCTTTCCCGCTCCGCTTACCCTTCGGGGATAGTTCCACCAGCGCTTCGCGCCTCATTCCAATCGCGCTTAGCGAGTCTCATTAAAAAGAAGTTCTATGTTCAAGGTTTAAAGATCCTAAGATTAAACAGAACCATTTCCTATATGAATTATATTGTCTTTAATATTTCCTCTGCTGAGTGAAATTTTGCCTTTCTTGCGGATTCTTTTTTTTCATATTTCAAAATCACATTCCCATCAACAATATTTTCATACAGTTCAAAAAGTGATCTTTTTAATAATTTTGACCTATCTTCATCATAATACTCTACTAATTTTTTTATCACTTTTTCTTCCTGAGAATTGAGTCGCACAGATATTATTCCCATTGTTTGTACACCTCTTCCCTCTTTGCTATGCTGATTACGAAATAATTATCATTCTCAATATAAAATATTGCACGATATTTATTCTTCCTCAGTCTGTAATAAGTTCTTTTTTTATTTGACCGTAACCGCTTTATATCGAATAAGTTGAGATCATTTGTTGTTTCCAGAGCAATGAATGCATGATGAAATAATATAAAAATATCTTTTGGCAACTTGCTTTTTTTGATACTTTTTAAAACTTCATCTTCATATTTGATCATGTATACAATGTATCACAAAACAAGTATTTGTCAAGACAGAACTTCATTAGTGAAACCTGGGTTAGGTTGAAGACTGAAGAATAACTGTGAAATGTGAATAGTGAAGAGTGAATAGAAAGAACTGTTCTATGTTCTACGTTAAAAGATCAGGGGACCAGGATGCCCCGCGGCACTTCGTGCCTGGGATATTTTTTATTGGCAGATGGAGATTTTTCGTATACAGTGGCCCTCCAACAAGCACTATAAAAATCACAAGCAGAATAATTCATGACATTTGAACGGCACAAAGTGAACAGGCGGGTGTTGCAGGATCTGAAAAAGCGTTCCACGTTCGGGATTTTCTTTTATCTCATCGTGGCGTTCATCATTGTCGTTGAGAATGGTTATTATGACAGGCATCCTCTTTTTTCCGCGTTGTTTCTTTTGTCGATGCTGGGTGTTTGCTTTTTCCGGCTTGCCCACCTTTTTATTTCCAAAAAAACGGACAACCGTTACGAGGCATTAAATAGAAATATTTTTTATATCAGCGTCACGGCCAGCGCCCTGGTCTGGGGAATCGCCTTCGCGGTGATCATGGTTCAGCAAAACGAGTATGCCACGAAAATGCTGATGCCTGTCGTGATATGCGGTCTTTGCGCCGGCGGCGTGCTCGCGTTCATGCCATACAGGCGGCTTGCCATCATTTATAACCTGTTGATGCTGCTGCCGGGCGCTCTTCCCATGCTGATCACCAGATCCAATATAACGCTCGGCATGATGGTTATTTTATTTTCCGTTTATATGGTGATTATCACCTACCGGGGAAATCGGGAATACTGGGAAGCGCTCGAAAATGAACATCTGCTGGAATTAAAATCCGCGGAACTGGCGCGCCTGAGCAATACGGATGTGCTGACCGGTCTTTATAACCGGCGTTATTTCGACCAGGCGCTCGATGTGGAATGGAAACGCTCCGGCCGCAACCAGGCTATTCTTTCCGTCATTATTTTCGACATTGATTATTTTAAAAATATCAATGATACGTTCGGCCACCAGGCCGGTGATCAATATCTGACAAGAATGGCGGCGATGCTGGATGCGGTTTTTAAAAGGGATTATGATATTGTCGCCCGCTACGGCGGCGAGGAGTTTATTGTGCTGCTGCCGGGCATCTCAGCCCGAAACGCCGGCGTGTTGGCGGAGCAGGCCAGAGCAAACATTGAATCGCTTGCTCTTTATTTTCAGGGCAACCGGCTGGCAACCACCATCAGCGCCGGAATCATGAGCTGTATTCCGGAGCAGGACACGCGGCCGGATTACATTGTCTCGTGCGCCGATAAGGCCCTCTATCAGGCCAAGCAATCGGGAAGATACAGGGTGGTTGTTTACAGACCGGAACCCGTCAAGATGGAAACCGGCGATCCGATTGTTTACGTTTCCTGAAATCCTTTGCCATCCGTCGATATAAAAAGTTTATCTGATTTGGACGCCGCGCGGCGTTCTCCTGACGGTGCCGAAACGAATGCCTTCACCTCTTTGCCTGGCACGTCCGGGTTGAACAATACGAATCGCCATTTTCTTTCCTCCCTAACCAATAAACTCTTTCAGTATGTCATTAATCTCCTGATGCAGTTCGTGCATGACGACGTGCCCGCCTCCTTTGATGATTTCCAGTTTGCGGGGTTTGAGTCTTTCGCAAAGGATTTGCCCTGCTTTTGCCGGCAGTACTTTGTTTTTTTCTCCCCAGATAACGAGCGTCCCGGGGAATTTTGCGGGTATTTCAAAATTATCCATCGGCCCGAATGATTCGATATCCGCCAGGATGTCTATCAGCGCGCCAAGCTGCCCTTTCTGACTGTAGTGTTTTTTTAATGCTTTGATCAAGTCCGGGTCGCGATAGCCGCGGTCGCCGAATTGGCTGACAACGGAATAGTGCGCGACGGGTTGCGGAATTTTCCAGTTGCCGAATCCGTTGTGCAGGAGTTCGCGCATCTTTGGCACGGGTGCGGTGAGTTTGAAGAAGATTCCCCATGTGCCGTCCCATACTGTTTTTCGGGTCAGAATGTTGAAGAGAACGAGCCTTGCCACATTGTCGGGGTTTTTCATGGCGTAGGTCAAGGATGTGGCGCTGCCGATGCAGTTGCCCACGAGGGTAACGGGCGCCAGGTTTTGCCCGGCAATGAAAGCATCAAGGAAACTCGTGTAGATTTCGAGGGGATATCTGATATCGGGGTTTACCGACATGCCGTAGCCCGGCAGATCGAAAGCGTAGCAGGTGTGGGTGCGGGAAAAGTATTCGACTTGATGATCCCAGATGATGTGCGAGTTGCCGCCGTTGTGCAGAAAGATCATCGGTTTGCCGTTGCCTGTTTTTTTGTAGAGTATTTGGAGGTTTTTATAAGTGAATGCTTCCATCTTAGCGAGTCTCATTAAAAAGATAGTTCTATGTTCAACGTTCTATTTTCCTTGTTAAAAGATCAGTTTGTTAGGTTGTCCCGCGGCACTTCGTGCCCGGGATAGTTTCCAATCCCGATAAATCGGGATTGGATAGTGCGGCTTACGCTTCATATTTCGTTGCACTTGTCTTCAGCTTGCCTCACTACCACCGACGCTTCGAACTGCGTTTCACTTGCTCTTAGCGGGTGTCACTAGAAGGTACAGCTCAAGATAATCCCGTAGTATTCATGGTCATAATCCAGACTGACGCGCCAGCCTTTGTATGGCTGTGTAAAAAGATAACTGCTCACGATACCGATGGCCGCTCCGGCAACAACGTCATGGGTATAGTGCTGTTCCGATTCAACCCGGCTGTAAGCGACAAAAACCGCGGCGAGGTATGCCGGTATTCCGAACTCCCATCCATAGCGTTTGCGCATGAACTCGGCAGAGGCAAAGGCAATTGAAGCGTGATTGGAGGGAAAGGAATAATCTTCTCCATTAGGACGTTTCTCATCAACTGTGTATTTCAGGCCGTAAGATACACCCAGCGCAAGTGCCGCTGATTTTCCAAGCTGTAACATGCCTTGGGTATCCATAGAACTGACCGTCAAGCCTGCGGCGGCGGCCGGTAAAAGGAAGGTAAGAACTTCACCGGCGGTCTCAATGCCATCGCCGGCATAAACAGGCACATGGATGACGAAGCACAACAGCACGCCCAATAACATGACTTTCCTTCTGAACATTTTTCAATTTTCCTTAAATTCACAAATATTTAACAATAAGAAACAGCGCCCTTTTGCCATAAACTCTTCACGCGCGATATTGATATATCCGGACGATCAAGCCTGGCCTGAAATCGAGATGAAGATTATTTCAGGAAACCGGCGAAACTATTTTTCAAGGCATTATCTGAAAAGACTAAAACGGAGGTCGTGTAATTTGTCAAACATTTTTACAATTTGTACGAAAGGAAATGTGCCGGTCCGCTGACTTTTCGAGATGCTCACTCGCTGTCTTTGGGACAGACCGACACACGGAGCTTTGGCGCAAAACGCAATTGGATTGGCTGAATCGTTATTAATATTTTTTCGGATACGTCAGATCAGACGTTTGCGTCAGCCTCTTATAAAAGTACTTCGGATCAAAATTTCTTTTGATGGAGATGGCGCCTTCGGGACATGCCGCACCGCAACAAAAACAGGCCATACAAAGGGTAGTTCCCGTCTTCAAGGTATCCACATGCGGTACTCCGCCTTTTACGGCCTTCTTCGGGTCTTTCAGTATGTCCTTCTTGGCCACCTTGTCTGTCACAAGGCATCCGCCCGGACATACTTTGATGCATATGCCGCATTGTTTGCATTTTTTGGCGTTAAAATAAAGATCCGCGGTTTGCATATGAGTTAATTTATCATAGGTCGGTATTCTAAATCTGTCTATCAAACTGAATTTTTTCATATCATTCCCCCTGTTTCTTAACTCTTGGAGCATCGTTCATTCCTCTTTCATACCACTGAACCAACTGCACCTCGCGCGGCACCATGCCATCCGCTTTAGGGCTGGGCCAGCCAAAGGCAATGCAGTCATTAAGACAGTACGGATATTTAATGCCAAATTTCTTTCTCCACTTGGGCAGATACATCAGTAGCGTGGTCGTCTCGAACCAGCAGCTTCCCGCCCCCATGCTGTGTGCGGCCAAAACCATATTCTGGCCACAGATGCCGATATCCGTCGGCGGACATCCGGCGCCGCGCTTGTCTTCAATCAGCAATATCAATGTCGGCGCACCGTGAAAGACAGGAGTTTTTTCCTGAGCGATCTGCGACAGCAACGCAAACGGCACAGGATTAAGTAAATTTTTATACATGAACCGTATCATCCACTTGATCCAGCTTAGAATATAGAGTCTCCGCAAAATATTACCCCGGGTGTAATCGATGAGAAACATGAAGAATTTGGCCATCTTTACCGCATCCTTCTCCATTTCAGCGAGGATTTCCGGACTTTTGACAACGATGAATTTCCACGGCTGAGTGTTGCCGGTCGACGGAGCAAAGCGGCCGGCCTCCAGAATCCTGTGAATCATACTATCGGGCAGGGGTTCTTTTTTAAACGCCCGAATGCTGCGCCGTTCCATGATGATTTTTTCAACCGGATTCCAGGCCATGCCTTCTTCATATTTTCCCAGTGGAGATAATGTTTCATTTTTAGAGTTTTTATTCCCCTCATCTGTTTCTTCCGATTGTGCCAGAACAACATTTTCCATACTCCCCCCTTGGTTGGATTATATTGACGTTTATTCGTATTAACTTTAAATACTTCTAAAGTTCCCAAACAATATCTTTATAACGCATTTGCTTCGCCGAGATATTGATTTTTCTGAGCATCAAAAGTTCCTGCAATGATGCCCTTCTTTTCCAATTCTTTTTTGATGATTCGCTGTGTTTCTGTTTTGGGAAATTCTTTGACGATCTTGACAAAGCGCGGAACAGCAAACTTGGCCAGATCTTCTTTCAGAGTCTCAACCAGATCCGCTTCTTTCAGGGTATGTCCGTCAACCAGAGAGACGCATGCCATGATTTCATCTTCGGCCAGTTCCGAAGGAACCGCGTACACGGCCGCTTCCAACACCGAGGGGTGTTTCTGAATCGTATGTTCAACTTCGTAAGCGGACACGTTTTCGCCCTTGATGCGCATGAACTCCGCGTTGCGTCCGACAAAGTAGAGGTAACCGTTTTTATCCCGCCTGACCAGGTCGCCGGTGTATATCCAGCCGTCTTTCAGCTTATCATTGCCGGCTTTCTCATTTTTAAAATATTCCACCGATTTTTTCTTGCCTTTGGATTCAAAAATAAGTTGCCCCGGCGTGCCGTCCGGAACATCTTTGCCTTCGTTGTCCACCAGCCGGTACACCGTGTTGGGGGCGGGCTTGCCGATGGAACCGACCGGGGCATTACCCAGATTCATGATGGTCTTGCCGCCGCCGTCAACGGAGCCGTAGGCTTCATAGATTTTAATGCCGAATCTCTTTTCGAATTTCGCCCACTCGTCCACCGGGCATGCGGCCGATATAGTAAAGCGTACGCAGTTGTCACGGTCATTTTCCTTCGGCGGCTGTTTCATCAATATGGGAATCATGGCGCCGATGGTATTGAATTCCGTAACCTTGTACTTGCGCATTTCGTCCCAGAATTTGCTCGCGGAGAATTTTCTGGCCAGCACCACCTTGCAGCCGCGGTGCATGGCCTGCGTGACGCAGAGCCAGAGAGCGTTGCCGTGGAAAAGAGGGAGACTGGTGTAGAGAATGTCCGATTTTTTGTACAGTGCATTTGCCGGTATCGAAAGTAACTTCACCGTGGTTTTCCCATAGCGGTACATTACCCCCTTGGGCAGGCCGGTTGTTCCCGAAGTGTAAAGGATGAAGCAGATATCTTTCTTATCGTATTTTATATCCGGTTTTTTTGTAGACTGCCTGTACGCGTCAGCAAGATTCAACATCCCTTGAGGCAGGGGAGATTTGCCAGCCGTGGCGGATTGGTTCACGATAATCTTTTTTCTTTTTTCTACCTTGTCCGCTATTTTATTGTACGCATCGAGAAATTCCTCGTCGATAACGACGAATTCGGCATTGCTGTGGTCCAGAATATAAAGGAGACTGTCGCCGCGAAGAGATGTATTGATGGGAATGGAATACATCCCGAGTTTCTGAGATCCGATATAGACGTCCAGATACTGGGGGCTGTTGCCCATGATGATGGCGACACCCTTGCCCTTGCCGGCGCCCAGTGAAAGGAGATAATTGGCTACTCTGTTGGCGTTTTCATCCATCTGCCGGAAGGAAAATTCCTTGTCTTCGAAAATCAGAAATGTCCTGTCCCCATACTTGCAGGCTTTTTCTTCGATGAGCTCAGCCCAGGACATGTCTTCCGCGATTTCCTGCGCTTTAATCATACTCCTTATATTCGCCCGGAACGTTCCACGCCCCATCTCATCTTTAAAAAATGTTAATAAACTTTTGGCAATGGAACCTGCAATTCTTGAATTCGCTAACAAATACATTTTACTTCCTCATTATTTTTTTATTTGAATATAAAGCACTACCCATTAACGATAGACTTTATCATTCCCAACTTTCGCATGGGGGCCAAACCTAAAAACGCCTGCACGTGTTTGGCGTCACGGAATCTTTTTTCCTGACCGTAATCTTTCATATAACCGTTGCCGCCTAAACACTGGATACCGTCCGTGGTCAATTTACAGGCCAGTTCCGACAGATGCACAGACGCCGCTCTGGTGTATAAATTCCATTGCGGTTCCTGATTCTCCACGGCCATGGCCGCCTCGGAGAGGACCATTTCAGCAATTTTCACCTGAACGGCCATCTGGCCTAACAGCATCCTCAGTCCCGACCATTTGATGATTTCCTTGCCGCCCTGGAAGCGCTGCTGGCTGTAATCCAAGGCTTCATTAAAGGAGCCTTTCATAATCCCGCACTGCATGGCGGCAACCGCCGAGTGCATGCGGTCGGCAGCCCGATTGAAATATTTTGCTCCTTCGCCCGCCTGACCGATCAGTTTTCCTTCGACGCCTGAAAGCGTCAAATCCACAGCCGGACAGGAATGCAGCCCCAGACTAAATACCGGCTCGCTTTTATTCAATCCCTTATCCGCCGGATCGATGAGGAAGAACGAATAACCCTCCTGCCCTTTGATACGCGCCGGGACTAAAGCATGTCCGGATATACCGCCCAGAACGACATATTCAATCGAGCCGTTGAGCATATAACTGTCTTTGACCTTCACTGCCTCCAGTGTGGTGCCTGTTTCCGAGGGATTGGCGAAAGAAGGGCAGGCAATGAGCGCCGCTTTGGCATCGGCCGCTTTTTCCATAATGCCGGCGAGGAGATCTTTGTTCCCCGCCGCAAGCATAATTTCCTGAGAAAGAGCATTGGTAAAAATAATGCCACTGAGGCTGGCATCCACTGCACTGATATGATCAAGAATAATACATAAGGCGCCTACGTCCTGGCCGATGCCTCCGCATTCTTCAGGTAATGTGGCGCTCAAGAGTCCGACTTCATGGGCTTTGGTGACAACGGAATCAAAAAAAGGACCAAAAGGATAGCGATCGTGTTCTTCCCGGTTGGCGGCAAGTTCTTTGGCCGCAAAGCTTCTGGCCAGGTCTTCAAATGATTTGAGTTCGCATTTTACGGTGGTCAGCATATTTGTACCCTCCTATTCTTCTTCGAATACGCGAGCCTGCGGTATGCAACGCGCAATGAGGCAGTTAAACAGATTAAGCCGGTTGAGTTGGTTGGTGCCTTCGTAGATCTGGAGCAGTTTGGAATCACGAAGGATCTTCTCGACGCCCTGGTCGTGCCGCAGTCCCGCCTGCCCCATCATCTCAATGGCCATCTGGCTGTTTTTCATGCCCATATCCGTCCCCACAAACTTGGCAATGGATGCCCATCCGGAACAGCGCTTCTGGGCTTCCAGGGATTGTCCTTCCACGAAAATCTGACGCGTGAACCAATTGAATAATTTCGTTTTATAGAGAGGTACGACAAAAAGATCAATTACCGCCTGCGGCACGTACTTCATATAATAGTAAACCGGCTTGATTTGCAGGAAACTTAAAATCCCGCCTTTAAGACTATTGGAAAAATTGGCTTCACAATAAGCGAGCCGTCCGGCGATGACGTTCTTATACATCTCGGCCAGCATGATCTGCGCCCATTCATGATTGATAAGTAGTTTGCCGTCCACTTCGGTTTCGCCGGCAAATTTCAGAGCATGTTCATAAGCGCCGCGCGCCACGCCGGTTCCAAAAGCACCGACCGCAGGACGTGAACCCTCAACGACATAATGAATGATCTGGTTGACCAGTTCTCCTGTTTCGCGCAATTGGGATGGTGGGAGAGTTCTTGAATCAACCAGAACATTTTCATCCGGTATAAAACAGTCCTGAAAAATAAGTTCGCTCGCCGGACACGCCCGCTGACCCATCTTGTCTTCATGCTTGCCGAAGGAGAATCCTTTCATGCCGTTCTTGACCGCCAGCATTAATGTATTTTCGGACGGCTTTTTCAGATCGGAATAGGCGATCAGCGCGTGCCAGGTGGAAACATGGCCCATGGAGATGAATATCTTGCTGCCGTTGACGATGTAGCCGCCTTTGACTTTTTCGGCATAGCAGGTTACCCGGCCGCGATCGATCAGTTCAACTTCTTCCACATCCGTGCCGGCCCCCGGTTCGGTGATCGCCAGAGAAATCAGACAGGGATTGCCTGTGCGTTCTCCCTCCACCACTTCCCGGCAGACTCTGTTGATCACCGATATATTCCAGGACCCCAGCATGGTCACAAAACCGAGATAGTGCACAAAGACCACGTTGGCGATACCCACACAGGCCGAGGCCAACTCTTCGATCACGTAATTGATGCCTGTTAAAGCCCACCCCTTACCGCCGAATATTTTGGGAATAAACAGGGTGTAGAAACCCCATTCATTGACCTTCTGAATAAGGTCCCAGGGAAGATATTCCGGATCCTGGAAAGTCTTCAGATCCGTCTTGAGCGCCAGCGGCCTGACGACCTCATCGTTGAACCGGCGTGCATAGCTGACAAGAATTCTTGTCTCCTTAAGCTGAATCTTGGGAATCTTCGGAATAGCCTGCATACTGCAGAAACTATCGTCGAAGCGCGGCTCTCGCTCCAATAAAGATTTGTTCAACTTTGGTTTTATCATAATACTCCCTTCCGCATTAATTATGTCTGAACAATTTGGAATACCTTTGTTCTTCGAATTTCAAGAAGTGCGGTACTCTATGCTCGTCAAAAGTGGATCTCGCACAGCCTGCCAATACTTATTGTCAATTTAACGTGACGGCGCTTCCAGAATATGGATGCACATCGCCGCTTCTTCCGTGCCCAGAGCGCCTCCGCCATTTTCCGCCAGAGCCAGTTTTGCATTTTTGACCTGACGTTTTCCGGCTCTGCCTCTCAACTGGGTAACCAGTTCGTGTACCTGAGCCAGACCGGACGCACCGATGGGATGGCCGCGCGAAATCAAACCACCGCTGGGATTAATGGGAATGCGGCCCTTCAGGCTCGTTTCGCCTTTTTCGGCAAAGATGCCGCCTTCACCTTTGGGACAGAAGCCCAGATTTTCCGCCTGCACCACTTCACCGAAAGCCGAGGCATCATGCACTTCCGCCATATTGATATCCTGGGGGCTGACTCCGGCTTTTTCATAAGCCTGTTTAGAAAGCCTTTCTCCTATTTCCGGAATGTCGGAATCAAAAGATGTTCTAATGGCTGAACCGAGAATCGAAGCCCTGATTTTGACAGCTTGACCGGTCAAACCCAGTTTCTTCACCATAGCTTCGGAACATAAAATGGCCGAAGCGGCGCCGTCGCCGATGGGAGCGCACATGGAACGGGTCAATGGCCACGATACGATACGGTCTGTCAAAACCTTTTCTACCGGAACTTCAAAGCAGTATTGTGCGTTGGGATTAAGAGTGGAATTGAAGTGATTCTTAGAAGCAATGATCGCCAGTTGTTCCGCGGTGGAACCATATTTTTTCATGTGCTGGCGGCAGGCATAGCCATAAACATCCATGAAGGGAGAGTGGTCGCCGGCTGTCAGTTTAGCCAGTTTCCATACAGTATCGTAGCCGATCTTTTCACCCAGAACAATGGCCGATGTGAACTGGTCCCGGTATTTTTTCCATCTTGATTCTTTGACTTTGGCTTTTTTTGCGCCTTTATCTTCGTTGACGGCCTTCTTCTGATATTTTTGTTTAAATTGTTCTACCTTGACTTTCTCGTCATCCGTAAGGCCGAAAGCAGAAAGTGCGTTCGCAATGGGTAAGACATTTTCAATATCAATTCCTCCCAGGAACCCCTGGAAGACAAGATTCTTGTTGGAAAAATAAAGTTTTTCCGCGCCGACCGCCATGGTGATGTCGTACAAACCGCCGGCAACGCCGTACCAGGCATGATGCAGGGCAGTGGAACCGCCTGCACAGGCATTTTCTACATTGGTGATGGGAATACCTTCGATTCCCATTCCCTTGAGGGCGACCTGGCCGCGAATGGTCATCTGTCCTCTTTCACACCAGCCGGCATTGGCAAACCAGAGGGCCTGAATATCGTTCTTGGTCAGACCGGCATCTTTGAGGCACCCGGTGGCTGTCATAATTGCCAGATCCTTGATGCTCTTATCCATGTGTTTGCCGAATTTGACGGTATCAACTCCGATGATATAGACATCGCGCATAGCAAACCTCTCTGTCTTTAATCAACTTCGTACTTGATAATGCGAAACAAACGTGGTAAATGACTATTATGTAATTGGTTGACCAATTCATAACACATATTTACCACGTGTCAAGTATTTTTTATTTTTTACAAATGAAAGGATTGATTAAGGAGTAAACATGGAAGGATTTCAAGCACATGAGCGCGTCATGAACATTTTGGTCAGGCAGATTTTCAGCAGACAGATAAAACCCGGAGACAAACTGCCTTCCGAGCGCCAACTGGCCAAAGATATCCACGTGGACCGTGCATCGCTGAGGATTGCCCTGAAAAATTTGGAACTGATGAACGTGCTCAGCATCCGGCAGGGCGACGGCGTTTATGTCCGTGACTATATGAAGGGTGCCAGCATTGATTTTCTGAGAATGCTTTTTCTGCAAACGGATGAGCCGGAAAATGAATGGCTGACCGATCCTTACATCCTGGATGAAATTTGGGAATTCTGGACGTTTTTCCTGCCGGAAATGCTTAAACTCGCCGCCCCCAAAATTACGCCCCGCGATATTAAAACCATGATTGACTTTTTTGATGAAGAGCTGGCTAATTTGCATGATAGAAAATATTTGATTGATCTGGAGCTCCTGTCACAGGAAGCTATCGCGGAAGCAGGAAACAACATTGTCGTTATCCTCATCACACACACCTGCCGTCCCCTGCGCAAAAAAATGATCGAAATATTTTATGATTCTCTTGATGAAGAACGTATCAAAAAGCACATCGAGATCAAGAAAGAATTGATGCTCTCCTATATGGCGAGTGCAACCCCGGACAGTCTGACGCTCATTGAACGATATCGCGAAACACTCAATGGTTATCGCGCCACGATGCGTAAATTGCTCTTTGAGCAGGGAAAAGCCTCAAAACGTAAAAAGTAATTCCAAAGCATGACCGCATATTAAAAAACATCAGGACATTTCTCTTGCGGGTCAAATCATTGCTTGATCAGTGATTTTCATCAAATTCTGTTTAACGGAAAACGAATTGTCAAACAGCGCTTTTTTGTTTATAAAGTGGGCGAAAAGAATAATAACGTGATTGCAAATCAGGACTTCTCCCCGGCATCGCCGGACGATAGCCTTCGGTCGCAGTGACGCACAGGAAAACGCAAGTTTGAGGAGGCGCGATGAACGCCGAAAATACAGCCGGTCAAAACAGATTCTGGGGAGAGACAACCGCTTTCCTTGCTTTGTTTCTGGATAACGTCGGAACGCTGATCTTCTTCAGCGCGATTCTTGTTTTCACGTTCAACTATCCGCCGGATATTATTCTGACGCGCATGATTCCGGGAACGGCTGTCGGCATCTTCATCGGGGATATGGTCTATACATGGCTGGCGCTGCGTCTGAGAAAAAGAACGGGCCGAACCGATGTCACGTCCATGCCTCTCGGAATCGATACGCCCTCCACCATCGGCATCGCCTACGCCGTTATGGGGCCCGCTTATGTCGCCACACGCGACGCGCAGCTGACCTGGCACATCGGCATGGCCACGCTTTTTATGATCGGCATCGTAAAGATATTCACTTCTTTTTTCGGTGGTCTGGTGCAACGCATCATTCCCACGGCAGGCCTGCTGGGACCGCTGGCCGGAATCGGACTGATGCTGCTTGGTTTTCTTCCGTTGCTGGAAATTTTCAATGAAGCGGTTGTCGGCATGGTGGCGCTGGGACTGATCTTCACAACACTCATGAGCAAAATGCAGCTGCCGGGACGGATGCCCGGCGTGCTGGCGGCAGTTATCCTGGGCACCGGCATTCATTTTCTCCTGGGGTTCGGCGGATATCTGCCCGAGTTCACCGCGCCTTCTCTGGATATGCATTTTGCGCTGCCCCTGCCTACCGTTGAGTTTCTGAAAACCGTTCCGCAAAGCATGCATTATCTGACGATTGCCATCCCCTTCGGCATTCTGACCATCATCGGCGGAATCAATAACACGGAGAGCGCGCGGCTGGCCGGCGACGATTACCGCACCAGAGACATTCTGCTCACGGAAGCATTTTCGTCGCTGATCGCGGCATTCTTCGGCGGGGTGGCGCAAACAACACCTTACATCGGTCATCCGGCTTACAAAAAGATGGGTGCAACGTGGTGGTACACCCTGCTGACGGGAATCCTAATCGGCGTCTGCTCCATGACCGGGCTGCTTTCGCTTTTTGTCAGTCTGATTCCGCGCGCAGTCATCGCGCCGATTTTTATCTTTATCGGTTTTGAAATCATGCGACAGGCTTACAATGATTCGCCGCCCGCTCACTCTCCGGCGGTCAGTCTCAGCATCCTGCCGGTCATCGCCAGCATGGTGCTGATCATTCTGGGACAGTTCACCGGGGCAATGGGCATCGCAATGGAGAAACTGCCGGCGCGGCTGCAAGTCCTGCATCAGACGCTGACGATGCTCAGCAACGGGTTCATTATTACGGGACTGCTGTGGGGAAGCCTGCTGGCCTTTCTGATCGATCACAAAGCGAAACTTGCGGCTTTATGCGCTGCGGTCTGCGCCGTGTTCACGCTTTTTGGAATTATTCATTCGGTCCTGCCGACGGGCGAACTGTATCTGCCCTGGCACATTCCTGCTCAGGCTCACTATTTAACGTCGATCGGTTATTTCGCGCTGTCCCTGATTCTGCTGGCCTTAAAATCAAATAACGATAAGGCGCTGATTGAATGACAGACGGGGTGAATGCCTGTGGTTCGCTTCCCGTTATATGATTATTTTAATTGACAGACCCGAACGTTCTTCCTATAATTTTCGTAACACAAACTAAGCAACAATCAACATAAACCCTGTTTTGTCTCAAGGATGTCCATCTCATGAAATTTTTACCCGCTGTAGTCAGCTCTTTTGTTGAAAGTAAAATTATCAAGGCCAACATCCGGTTGCTGGTAAAGTATCTTATCGTCATTGTCGCGTTGATTACCCTCTACAGCATTTTGTTCCACTATATCATGGCCATGGAAGGACAGGAACATTCGTGGGTCACCGGTTTCTACTGGACCATGGTGGTCATGTCCACGCTCGGATTCGGAGACATAACGTTCACCAGCGATATCGGCAGGGTTTTCTCGATTATCGTCTTGCTTTCCGGCGTGATTCTTCTGCTGATTCTTCTGCCTTTCGTTTTCATCAAATTCTTTTTCGCTCCGTGGATGGACGCGCAGACCCGTAACCGCGCGCCCCGGGAACTTCCCGTTGACACGAGAAATCACATCATCATCACCAATTTTGATCCCGTCACCGCGGCGCTGATCGAAAAACTGAAAAGTCACAATAAAAAATATGTAGTGGTGGTTGACGACCTCGCCAGGGCGCTGGAACTGTATGACCGGGACATCCGGGTCGCTCTCGGCAATATCGATGATCCGGGGACATATAACAGAATGCGCATCCAGAACGCCGCACTGGTTGTGGCCTCCAACAGCGATCAGATGAATACCAACATCACCCTGACCATCCGGGAAGATTTTGAACATATTCCGATCATCACCACGGCGGAATCGCCGCATTCTGTGGACATTCTGCAGCTGGCGGGCAGTTCCCGGGTCCTGCAGTTGTATGACATTATGGGAGAGTCTCTGGCCAGCTGGACGATCGCGGGCGACTGCAAAGCGAATATCATCGGACGCTACAAGGAATTTATCATCGCCCAGACACCGGCAATCGGCACGCCTCTGGTCGGTCAGACACTCGCGGAAAGCAAGCTTCGGGAAACATTCGGATTGACGGTCGTAGGAATCTGGGAACGCGGAAAATTTATCATTCCCAAATCTCACGATACGATCAACCGGACGAGTGTGCTGGTTCTCGCGGGACATGAATCTTCCGTGTCCAAATACGATGAAGTCTATTCCTTCTACCACATCTGCAAAATCGCCGGAGACCCGGTCATCATCGTCGGCGGAGGCAAAGTCGGACACGCGGTGGCCGATTATTTTGAAAAAGAAGAAATCCCTTATCTGATTATCGAAAAAAACCGCCGGAGAGGCGAAGAAGATGCTCATTTTGTTTATGGAGACGCCGCCGATATTCACACGCTGAAGAAGGCCTGGTTTGAAAAAGCGCCGGCGGCCCTGATTACATCACATGATGACGCCACCAATATTTATCTAACGAAATATCTGCGCAGTCTGCGGCCGGACATGCAGATTCTCAGCCGCGCCAGCGAAGACCGCAATGTATCCACATTGCATCGGGCGGGCGCTGATTTTGTCATGTCTTACGCGTCGCTGGGCGCCAATACGATATTCAATTTTCTGATGAATGAGGAAACCCTGCTGTTGGCTGAAGGGCTGAACTTCTTTCATCTGAACACCCCCAAATCCCTGTGGGGCAAAACCCTGGCCGATTCGGGGATCAGAGAGAACACGGGCTGCACAGTGGCGGCCGTGTTGCGCAAAGGGAAAACTCAAATCAATCCGGAGCCGGATATGAGACTCGACAAAGAAGATGAATTGATCCTGATCGGCACCTACGAGACGGAGAGATCTTTCCTGAACAAATTTCAGGTTTAAGCCTTCAGCGGCATCAACCCGGATAAAAAATCAGCCCGGCAGACCATGATTCTAAAAAAACGAAAAACCGCCGGAATGTTCAGCCGTTGTCCGGGACAGAGAAGCCGCGTCACGATACTCCCTGTTTAGGCGAACCGGGAAAGACGTCATTATGCCCATCCATTACTTCCGCTGTCCGGACAGGATCTGCTGCCGGAATATTTATTATCTTTTTTGTCACGCTCGCTTTGTTTTGCCGTATAAGGTTATGATGCTCATAGCGAAGAGGATATCCGATGTATAACCCGTTTGCCGAAAAAATAGATAAAGCTGAAGATGACCTTGACCTGATTCAATCCGCGCTGGAAGGAAGCCGGAAAGATCTGGAAAAACTCATCCTGCGTCATCAGGCGTGGATCTATAATATTGCTTTCAAAATGGTTATGGATCACGACAACGCCGCGGAAATCACGCAGGAAATCCTCATTAAAATGATTACCGGCCTTTCTTTATACAACCCGCAAAAGGCGCAATTCCGAACATGGCTATACAGAATCGTCGTCAATCATATTCTAACCATGAGAAAACAGAAGTTCGAAACACGCATTGAACATTTCGATACCTACGTCGCCCTGATTGAAGCGCTGCCGGATGATCGTGACTTTGCTCATCCCGACAGGAAGATGCTGGCGGAAGAACTGAAAACAGGCTGCACCATGGGTATGTTGATGTGCCTGAACAGAAAAGAAAGGATCGTTTTTTTGCTGGGAGCGGTGTTCGGCGTGACAGACGCCGTCGGCGCCGAACTTCTGGATGTTAAAAAAGACAATTTCCGGAAGATGCTCTCGCGCAGCCGGAATAAAATATATTCTTATATGAACGGCGTATGCGGCCAGGTCAATCCCGACAATCCCTGCCGGTGCGAAAACAAAGTGAAGACCTTTCTTCATTTGAAAATGATCACTCCCGGGAAACCAAGATTTCACCGTCCGGAATTCCGGCGCGTGCAGGATGTCCTTATGAAAGGATGCGATGAGTTTGAGCAGTCCTACTACCTTCCGTTCCTGGACCTTTTCCGGAAACAGCCTTTTTACGATTCCCCCGACGTTACCCAATGGCTGAAAGACACCATGCAAAATGACAAATTCAGACAGCTTCTCAATATTTAAGACATTAAATAAGGATAAGGAACCGCCCATGGACAAATTAAAATTTCAGATCAAGTTATCCTACAGAGTGGAATTATTCGGCGCCGGATTTTACAGGGGATTATCAAGGCAATACAAAAACAAATATCCCGGCCTGACAAAAATGCTGGATCAGGCGGGAAATCAGGAGTACGGACACAGTCTGCTGTTTGGCAAGTGTTATGACGAGCTGTACAATAAAAAACTCGGCGGCGGGAAATTCTGGATGGGGTTTGGATTTCTACAATCTTACCTGATTTTTGCTCTGCCGGTTTCGCGCAAGTTAAAAATGGCGAGAGCGACCGAACTGCTGGCCGTGAAGCAGTTTGAGCGGGAGATTGCCGGCGGCGCGAACAACAAATATATGGACATTGTTAAAAAAATAATCCAAGACGAGAAAAATCACGCGGATATTTATATGAAATGGAAACAGTTGCGGGAATGTAAATAATTTCCCTCCGTCAGCGCAAAAAAAAGAGGCCTGAAATTTTATTCTCAGGCCTCTTGAAAAATGAACTTAATTTTTTATTATCTTACTTTTTATCATCGGCAACAATGAGTTTGCCTTCATGTTCCATCTCTTTGACCCATTTCGGATGAAGCATTCTTAACACCGGCAGTTCCATCTTCCCGCTGATCATCGCGGAAACGCTCCCGGGATTACCAATGGTGCCCAGGTACAGGTGAACAAAGAAGAAAGCAAAGATGACCACAAAGCCCAGTACATGCAGTACATAGACCCAGTCCATCAATACCGCCGGCAGTATCGTCGGATACCACATGAAGAAGCCGGTGCAGATCATCAGTAATCCGCATAACGCTACGGTCAGGAAAAACGCTTTCTGGCCGGGGTTGTATTTGCCCGTCTCGGGAACATGATCCAAATGCCACAGATATCCGCCCGCGGCTTTGATCCATTCCCAGTCTTCCGGAAAAACAAATAACCCGGCTTCTCTCCACCACATCTGGATGGCCAGGATTAAACCGACGGCAAAGAAGACGGCCATGATGTCATGGACGGTGGCCAGACCACTCAATCCGCCGAAAATGAATCCCAGAAAGTTCAGTTCTTTGTACATCATGCCTAATCCGGTGTAGCATAAAAGCAGGCAGGAGATGGCTAGCAGCCAATGCACGAATCTCTCGTATTTTGATGTGACGACTATCATTTTGTTTTTCATGTTATGCACCTCCCTGCTTCGTGTCTTGATCGTAATGCTCCGGATGGGGCTTGTGCGGTCCGTGCAGAATGTAGTGCAGAAATGCTCCGCCGATCACGCCGCCCGCGCCCAAAAGGCTCAGGGGCTTGAGCCAGCTCTTCCAGATTGTGAGGGTGAACGGAACCTTGGGATCTTTCTTGATTCCATCATAAACTTCCGGTTTTTCTTTCAATACATACATCATGTGCGTGCCGCCGACAAGTTTATCGCCGTAAACATTGGCATCGCCGCCCAGTTGCTGAACGCGGGCTTCGGCCGTTTTAACGGCCTCTTCCTTATCCAGCCACTTGAGGGCGCCGGTCGGACAGGCCTTGACGCAGGCCGGAGTCATCTTATTGGTAATTCTTGTTTCACACATATCGCACTTGAAAACTTTTTCCGTTTCTTTATCGTACTTGGGAACTTCGAACGGACAGGCCGCCATACATTCCTTGCAGCCGATACATTTTTCCCGGTCCATGCTGACCGTGCCGAACTCTTTATTGTAATGAAGAGCGCCGCTGGGACAGACGGTAACGCAGGCCGCGTTGGTACAATGCATGCAGGCTTCCTTCCGGAAGAGCCATCTGACATCACCTTCGGGCGCGACATAATCCTGAAAGTGAATGATCATGAAAGTATTGGGCTGCAAAGCAGGCGGATTCTGATAAGTGCCGGTGTGTTCCGTCTGTCCGGCCTTCAATCCGTTCCACTGTTTGCAGGCCAGCTGGCAACCGCGGCACGCTGTACATTTCGAAGCATCGTATAATTTGACTTTCTCTGACATGTTACTTCACCCCCTTTACAACATTAGCCATGAAAGCTTTGCTCTCCGGTATCATGGTGTTGGCATCACCAATGGTCGGCGTTAAAAGGTTGGCCGAATCGCCGGTGGTGAATACTTCCGCTTTCTTATCTTTGGCGTCGTATTTCCGGTCTTTGGTTGTAATCCAACCGAAATGCCAGGGGATACCGATCTCATGGATTTCATTGCCATCAATATTAAAAGGCTTGAAGCGGGGTGTAACAATGGCTGTACACACCACTTCGCCGCGCGCTGTACTTACCGTACATTTATCTCCGGCTTCAATACCTCTCATCTTCGCCAGTTCCAGACTCATTTCCACGAACATGCCGGGCTGCATTTCTGCCAGCCACGGACACCAGCGGGTTAAAACACCCGTCTGCCAGTGCTCACTGACGCGGTAAGTCGAACAAATAAACGGGAAGCGGGGATCGCAGGTTCCGACACCGGAATACACATCCATATCCGAGCCGACGCCCTTCTTATCAAATCGTTTGACAGCCGGGTTATTTTTCTGCGCTGACAGCAGATTCTTCTCGACCGGGCATTCCAGCGGTTCGTAATGCTCGGGGAAAGGACCATCAGCCAGACCGGGGCCATACAGCGAGCCCACGCCGTCCGGTTTCATGATGAAAGGCGGACGACCCTTGCCGGGATTGCCGGTTCCATCGGGAACATCGCCTTTCCATTTTTCTTCCTTGGCATCCCAGGTAATAACCGCACGTGTCGGATCCCAGGGTTTGCCGTTTAAATCAACCGAAGCGCCGTTGTAGATGATGCGGCGGTTGACCGGCCACGACCAGGCCCATTCAGAATAAAGTCCCAGACCAGTCGGATCGGCCTGTCCGCGACGCATGGGCAGAATTCCTTTTTCACTCACGGAGCCGCAATAGACCCAGCAGCCGGACGAGGTGGAACCGTCATCCTGCAGCCAGGCGAACGTCGGAACCAGATCGCCTTTCTTGAATTCCTTGAATTCGCCCTTCTTGGTGGGGTTTTCCACTGTTTTATTTTCCAGGAAGTAGCCGTTGATTTCCGCGGCCACTTTGCGGGGTTCATAGTGGAATTCCTTGCCCACATGCTTGCCATAGGGCCAGGTCATTTTAGTAATTGCTGCCGCATTAGGACCGCCCTGCTTCTGATAAAGTTCTTTCACTTTAAAGAAGAGTTCGCTCATGATATCGCCATCCGGCTTGGAATCGCCGTAATAAGGAATGGCTTTATAACGCCACTGCTGCAGACGTCCGCTATTGGCGATACTGCCTTCTTTCTCCACCGAGGAAGCGCAGGGCAGCATGAAAACTTCCGTCTTGATCTTTGCGGGATCCATTCCCGGACCACGCCAGAAAGAACCGGTTTCGTTATCGAATAAATTGACATTGACCATCCAGTCCACCTTCGTCAATGCCTGACGAACCTTATTGGAGTGAGCGCCTGAACAGGCGGGGTTCATGCCCCAGGCAAAGAAACCGGTGAACTTGCCTTTGTACATCTGATCGAAAATCGTCAGCCACGAGTAGTTAACGCCGTCATCGACCTTGGGCAGGATATCGTAGGTATCGTCGAGACTCATATCCGGTCCGTACATGGAGCGCAGGAAACTGGCCACATACTTGGGCGTGTTTTTCCACCAGTTGAGAGAATCCTTCTCTGTGGTTTTCGGTGTGCGTTTTTCAATAAAGTTTTTCAGGGTTGCCAGTGAACCGGTGGGGACTCCCAGATAGCCGGGCCAGATATGGAAAAGCAGACCGTGGTCGGTGGAACCCTGAACGTTGGATTCACCGCGCATGGCCGCGACGCCGCCGCCGGCAATACCCATGTTGCCCAACAGAAGCTGGATCATACACATGGTACGGATGTTCTGAGTGCCGACCGTGTGCTGCGTCCAACCCATGGCATAAAGATCAACGCCCGCCTTATTGGGTTTTCCGGTTGAAGCGTACAGTTTGTAAACTTCAATCAGTTTATCTTTGGGTGTTCCTGTAATCCTGGAAACAAGATCAGGCGTGTAACGGGAATAATGTTTTTTCAAAAGCTGGAATACGCAGTTGGGATCCGACAGGGTAGGATCTTTCTTGATGACCTCATCGGGACCTTTCTGATAAGACCAGGTATCCTTCTCATACTTGCCGTCGGTCAAACCGGAAAATACCCCGTTGTTCTCTCCCGGAAGTTTCAGGTTGGGATTGACCAGGAAAGAAGCGTTGGTGTAATTTTTGACGTATTCAGCAAAATAAAGTTTGTTATCCAGAATGTATTTGATCATGCCGCCCAGGAAAGCGATATCCGTTCCTGAACGAAGCGGTGCGTAAAGGTGAGCTTTCGCAGCCGACTGGGTGAAGCGGGGATCAACGCAGATGATTTTCGCTCCGCGTTTATCAACGGCTTCCTGAATCCATTTCCAGGACACCGGATGATTGGAAGCGGGATTGCTCCCCATGATTAAAATCACATCAGCATTTCTAAAATCAACCCAGTGGTTGGTCATTGCGCCGCGTCCGAACGACTCTGCCAGAGCCGGTACAGTCGGACTGTGTCAGATACGGGCCTGATGTTCAATATAGACCAGACCCAACCCCCTTAAGAATTTTTGGTACGTGAAGCATTCTTCAAGATCCATCGCCGCGCTTCCTACAGAAGCGATGCCTTCCGTACGATTAACAACTTCGCCCTTGGCATTGACTTTCTTGAAACTTGCATCGCGGCTTTTTTTAACTTTCTTGGCAATCTCTTCAATAGCCCATTCCCATTCAACTTCTTTCCATTCCGTGGCGAACGGCGCTCTGTACAGAGGCTTGCCCAAGCGGTTTTCATTGACGGCCATCTGATAAATCGATCCGCCTTTACTGCAAAGCGCGCCTCTGTTAATGGGGCTGTCGGGATCACCTTCTGTGTTGATAACCTTGCCGTCACGTACGGATACGATAATACTGCATCCGACGGAACAATACGGACAAACGGTGGTGGTTTCTTTAGCGTATTTGATTTTCAGGTCCTGAGCGTGCGCAGATATGGACTTAAGACTGATACCCAAACCACTGACTGCCGCCACAGCACCGGAAATCTTCAAGAAACCTCTTCGGCTGACGTTCATGAAATTTTCTCCTTTCATCAGAATTTCTAATATTCTTTTCGTGCTCTAAAAATCCAGCATACAGTTATTCACGCATTTCTTGTCTTTTCAGGAAAAAACCTTTGAGAACAACCATGATTTGGTAGAGCACAACGTTTTTCCAGAGAATAACGCTTTCACTGCGTGCTCTTTATACATGAGGGCAAGACTGTTGTCAACGGCAAAATGTTAATAAATTCAACCTTTTATGTCATTTATGACATAATGCAAAATGCCAATAAGATTAACTTTCTACCGAAAGGGGATTCAAGATCGGAAGTGCTAATGACCTCTGGTCATTTTATTTTTTTATGACCGGATTAATAAATTGACTTGGAGTCAGAAACAGCGGGAAACCGGTTTAAATATTTTTTAACTTTTTTATGAAAAATACAAGTCTCAAATCACAGAAAAATTATAAAAGGTGCTCTGATATTTGATTTATGGTAAAAAAAAGATGACTGACAAGCAGCTTTATTCATGAAAGGAAAAATCATGGGAACAATTCATAAAACCGGTTGTGTGCTGTGCGCGCAAAACTGCGGCTTGGAAATCGAGGTGGAAAATAACCGCATTGTCAAGGTTAAGCCGGACAAGTCCAACGTCAAAAGCGAAGGCTACTTCTGCCGGAAAGGCCTGAACGTCGCCTATCACCAGCACAATACCGACCGATTGAAATATCCGTTGAAAAAAGTAGGAGACAAATTCGAGCGCATTTCGTGGGATCAGGCCATTGATGAGATTGCGGACAAACTCAAAGCAATCGTCGGTCAATACGGGCCGCGGTCATTTGCCTATATGGGCGCCAGCATGCAGGGATGCCATTTCGAAGCGGCCTTCGGCATACGCCTCATGAGGGGACTGGGCTCGCAGTATCATTACGGCGCTCTGGCTCAGGAATTCGCCGGCGCTTTCTGGGTATGCGGACGCACGCACGGCCGTCAGTACCTGCATGATCAGCCGGATGTGGACAACACAGACGTCCTTCTGGTGTTTGGATGGAACGGCATGCAAAGCCATCAGATTCCCCAGGCGCCGCGGCAGCTTCAACGTCTTGCCAAAGATCCGGACAAACTGCTGATCGTCGTTGATCCGAGAATATCTGAAACCGCAAAAATCGCGGATATCCATCTCCAGATCCGTCCCGGCACGGATGCTCTGTTGCTCAAGGCTATGATTTCCATCATCCTCACCGAGGGATGGGACGACAAAAATTATCTGGAAAATCACACATCCGGCTTTGAACAGGTGAAATCATTTTTTAAGGATTTCGATATCCACGCTGCCCTGAAAGTCTGCAATCTCGATTTTGATCTGGTCAGCAAAGTCGCCAAAGCTTACGCCACGCGCATATCATCGATTCGCTACGATCTGGGTATTTACATGGGACGCCACAGCGCCCTGAATTCATACCTCATTGTTATTCTGCAAGCCATTTGCGGCAGGCTCTGCGTTCCCGGCAGCAATATCATTCGCGGCCACATGATGCCTCTCGGCTCTCATACCGACGAAAGAAATCCAAAAGTCTGGCGCACGATGTCCACTAATTCCTTCCCCGTCTGCGGTGTTTTCCCGCCGAATGTCATGCCGGAAGAAATTCTGTCCGATCACCCGGAACGGCTGCGGGCGGTTCTGATCGCCGGTTGCAATCCGCTTCGATCCTACGCGGATACTACCGCCTACGAAAAATCCTTCGCCCGGCTGGACTTGCTGGTCACGGCGGAAATGGCCATGACGGAAACGGCCGCTCTTTCGCATTACGTATTGCCTTCGCGTTCCGGTTATGAAGCGTGGGACGGCACCTTCTTTCCCATGACCTATCCGGGTATTCACTTTCAAATGCGGCGTCCCGTCATTGAACCGGACGGAGAACAGCTGGAGCTGGGTGAAATTCATCTCCGAATCGCTGACAAGCTCGGATTGATTCCGCCGATTCCCGATAAGCTTTATTCAGCGGCCCATGAAAATCATACAGCCTTTGCCAACGCCCTGATGGAGTTCGCGATAACGGAACCGAAAGCTATGAAAGCCATGCCGTTTATTTTAGGAAAAACACTGGGCAAGGCGATGGGTTCCGTTCACCTGGCGGCGCTGTGGGGAATGCTGCAGGTCATGCCGAAATCCTTCCAGGAAAATGCAGCGCGAGCGGGATTCAAACCCGGGCCGACGCTCGGGGAGGAAATCTTTCAGCAGATTATCGATTATCCTGAAGGTATCTGGGTGGGCAAAGTCGATCCGGGAAACAACTTTGCCGAAATCAAGACCGAGGACAAAAAAATTAATCTTCACATTCCGGAACTGCTCGACGAACTGAACATTCTGGATGCGACCTGTGAAGAAGAGGCGCTGGTCACAGACCCCAAATTTCCGCTGGTGCTCATGGCGGGAAAACATTTCTCCATGAACGCCAACACGCTGATGCGTGATCCACAATGGAATGAAGGCAAGCGCGCCTGTACGCTGGCCATGCATCCGAATGATGCGGCAGCTTTGAATTTAAAGGACGGTCAGCAGGTCAGAGTCACCACGGAAGCCGGCAGTGAAGAGATCGAGCTGGAATTGACAGACACCGCGCGCAAGGGCCATGTGGTGATTCCACACGGTTTCGGTCTGGTTTACAATGGTGTCAAATACGGCGCCAACGTGAATCGCCTGACCAAAAACACACACCGCGACCAGTTTGGGACGCCGATTCACCGCTATGTACCCTGCCGGGTTGAAGCGGCATAGAATATTTTTTCACCATGACTTGTGCGAGAGCGGCGGAAATCAGATCCGGAGCAGGTGTTTTTCCAGACTTATTCCGACTGCGTTAAGAGAAGATTCACAAAACGCAGACAGGGGCGCAGCGCCGGCGTGCCGCCGCCTTCGGAAATGATTTGCAGCGCTTTCGCGGCATCAACAACAACCGAGCCGCCCAGATGAGTAACTGGCGTGTCGTGGAAGATTTCAGGAACAAGCGGGGTGGAAGGCCCCATCAGAATCACCGACCGCGGCGCGCCCAGCAAATCGATCGTTTCTTCAAACGTATTATTCAGAAGCGTGGTTGCGGTAATAATCGCGACATCACATTCATTGAGCGCCTTTTCTTTATCCTCCGGGGAAAGCAAATCGAGGCGTTCCGGGTTTTTTTCAACAATGGTGAGCGTCGCGCCGGTCGATCGAATGCGTTCGACTAACGGAGCAAACAGACCCACCATAGCCACTTTTTCTCCAGACTTTAAATCAAGAAAAGTTGTCGCTTCACGGTCTTCGTTATCTCCTGCCTTAGGAAAAACAAGCGCGTTGGCCGTCGCCACACCGATCGCCCTGCGCAGAGCGTCTTTTGCCTCCACAAGATATTTCAATGTTTCAGCCGCGGATGATCCGACGTATGTCCCCGCTTCCTTTAAAACCGTGCAGCCGCGTGCGGAACTCCCCGGCAGGATAGCGGCAAGTCCCGCGGAACCGTTATCAAGTTTTATTCCGACATAGCTCAACCCGATGCGCAAATCAGCAACTTTGCGATTTTGCGCTGATCCCTCCAGCCGTTCATAAAGACGTTTTAAAACAGTCCCTGACGTGATCATGGATAAATCCTTTATTTATGTGTCTAAGTTGCTTCTTCAGTTGTCGATTAACGCTTCTTCCACCCACATTAATTCGCACGACCCGGCGCCGCTGTCTTCTCTGGTCAGTGAAGAGTTCCACGTCCATCCGTCACGATGCTTGATATTTATCAGGTATCCTTTAAGTTTAACGATTTCACCGGCGCGCACCTTGAACAGCAGGGATTTCACGCTGTCACTGGCGGGAACCAGATGGGTATTGGCGGAGGAGCGGACAATATCAGCGGGATCGATGGGCGGCCTGTCTTCCCAAGAGTAATAATACCAGCGATTACTTTGACGGATATCCAGTTTTTCGATGACGTCATTGCGTGACATCGGGCCCCAGCCCAGTGCGAGATCCAGGGGAGATAAATCCGACATTCGTCCCATTCTGTATCGTTCAGAGGACAGTACCTTGGCGCGGACTGCGTAACGGGCAACCGGTTGAATGTTATAACCATCTCTTTGCAGTGATGGCTTATTCGTTCTTTCCTGAACAGGCTGTTCCTCTACCGGCCCGATGGCGGCAATGCGCTTTTGCTCCAGTTTCTCATAAATAAAGTAACCGAAGATAATAAAAACCAGTAAAATCAACAGCCATTCTTTGAATGCTTTAGGGAACAATCAACAACCTTCAAATTTCTCTGAGAACCATTCAGAATTTGTGAAACAGCATACCTCATGATGCAAATAATTTTTAATGATATTTTGCTATTTGACCGCGGAAGTTTCCGAGTAAGGTGTTTCTCCCTGACAATTCAGACATTTTTCGCCGTGTTTTGAAGGATAGGCCTCGCCACAGGCCGGACAGATTCCGACGGGTCCCATTTTTTTGCGGCGGACTTTTTCCGGTTCGACTTGAACCTTCTGCACACTCAGCAGTTTGTGTCCGGCTTCTTTGATTTGCGCCATAAGGACATCAGAATCCTGTTCGTTTTTTTTCTTCTTTTTCAAATACCAGTCGCGCACTTCCGGCCAGTTGTTGAGTTTTTCGGTATCCAGATAAACCCGCACACCCTTGCCGGTGTATTTTTCATAAAGCGTCACGGCAAAGCGGCCGAAATTGACGATGGAGAGCCAGCCGTTGCCGATGGTGCACGGCGTCAAAATCTGCACGGCGTCGGGTAGGCAAACCGGAGTCTCGCAGACAGCGTCAAAAAATTCTCCCTCGGGCAGATTCTTCATCGCCAGATCGACGATAAAACCGCCGATCAGCAGGCCGGGCGCCAGTGTTCCGTGGAATGATTTTACCAGATGGATGTATTCTTCATAGGAATAGGTACAGATGTTCATATTTTGCTCCTTAATTGCTAATATCCTTTTTGAATCAAACTCAGTAAACTAATGATAAACGTGGCTCGCGCGCGGCGCGCAAAGCTACTTCCTGTGAAGGCTCGCGTGTAATCATCCGTTGCAACCATTGATTGTCAATTTTGCCCTCAACAACCGGCAGAAGTTCATCCGCCAGATACAGGGCTTCCGTGATGTCATGCGTTACATAAATAATCGGGAAAGACATGTCGCCTTTCAAATTTTTCAATTCTTCGCGCAGGCCGCGCCGCGTGATGGCATCCAGCGCCGAAAAAGGCTCGTCCAAAAGCAGGATGCGGGGATGTCGGGCCAGCGCCTGACAAATCGCGCACCGCTGGCGCTCTCCGCCGGAAACCATGTGCGGCTTGCGCTTCTTCAGATGGTCGATCTTAAAAAGCTCGAAAAGTTCATCCACTTCCTTTTTATCCACGGCGGCGAAGGTCGCATTCTCGTAAAGATTCAGATGAGGGAAAAGCGTATAGTCCTGAAAAACATAACCCAGACGTCGTTTCTGCGGTGGAACATTGATATGCCGCAGGGAATCAAACCAGACTTCATCGCCGAACAGAACCTTTCCCTCTTTCGGTTTTTCCAGACCCGCCAGCATACGGATGATTGTCGTTTTGCCGCCGCCGGATGGTCCGATCATCACCACCATGTTTTTCTTCGCGCAGGAAAACGCAATGTCCAGATCAAAATATTTTAGTTTCTTTTTAAAAGAAGCTTCTATGGTCATGCGCGTGATCTCTCATTCAGTTTATTAATCAGCAATAAAAAGGCATAACTGATCGGGATGAAGCTCAATGCGATCATTCCAGCAGCCCGGTAATCCATCATTTCCACAGCTTCGTAAATCGCGATGGATGCCACTTTGGTTTCGCCCGGAATACTGCCGCCGACCATCAGCAACACACCGAACGCGCCAATCGAATGCAGAAAAACCAGAATGGCGGCTGCGGCGATCCCGCTGATAGAATTGGGAACAATCACCCGGAAAAATGTCGCGCGTTTGGACAAGCCCAACACGTAGGCGGACTCCAGCAAGCGGCGGTCTATCTTGGAAAATGCCGCTTTCATCGGCTGTACGGCAAAGGGAATCGAGTAAATAATGGACGCAACCGTTATTCCGATAAAAGTAAAAAGCAGCGAACCGCCGGTAAGCATCTCCCAGGTTTTACCCACAAAACCTTTAGGACCCATGATGATAATCAGATAAAATCCGATGACCGTGGGAGGAAGAGCCATCGGCAGATAGATGAGCGCTTCCAGAAAAGATTTTCCCGCGAAACGGTAATAGGCCAGCGCGTACGCGACAGGCGCAGCGATGACCATCAAAAAGATGGTTGTCACCAGTGCCAGTTTTAATGTCACGTAAAGCGCGAGAAAATCCATTTAGCGATAACCGTATTTAACCTTTATTTCCTTCGCCGCCGGAGAAACCAGAAATTCAACAAATTTCTCCACCGCGGCGCGATTCGTTGTTCTTTTCAAAAGACAGGCCGACTGAATAATTTCCGGTGCTTCATTCAAAATATAAAAACAGCCCTTCTTCCCTTCCGGGCTGGATGTAGCCGACAGGGCGCAGAAACCGGCGTCAACCGACTCCGTTGAGGCATACTGAAACGATTGCGCAATCGATTGCGCAACAACCAGTTTGCTCTGTACATCGGTCCACAACCCGGTCTTTTCCAAGGCCTTCTGCGCAGCCGCTCCGTAAGGCGCAGTTTGTGTATTGGCGATCGCTATCTTTTTGACCTGTACACTTTTCAGGGCATCCGGCCAGGTCTTCGCTTTGCAGAAGTCCTTATTGGCCGACCAGAGAATCGCCTGTCCTTGGGCATAAATGAATGGTGTTTCAGCGAGACCGTCTTTATGAAGTTTGGCCGGTCTTGCTTCATCGGCGGATAAAAACAAATCATAGGGCGCGCCGTTGATGACCTGACTGTAAAGATTTCCCGTGGAAGAAAAAGTGCCTTCGACTTTAATTTTTGTTTTCGCTTCAAAATCAGACGCTATATCTTTAAAGGCCGATATAAAATTTGCCGCTACCGCGACGGAAATTTTTTCCTCGGCAAAAGCTTGATTGGGTGTTAGCGCAAAAACAGCCGCGCCAATCACCATTAATAAAATTTCTGTAACTGCAAGTTTGAATTTTGATCGCTTCATAAAGAATAGGGCCTCCCTTTTTCTATATAATAAATTGCAGGAAGGTTATATTAAAAATAACGCTATGTCAAATAAAACATAATAAAAAATTTTATCTTTTCCGGGATTATTTTTAACAGGTTTTTCGGCTGTTTTCTTTTTACGATTAATAAATACATTAAAAAAATGTCCCGCTTTTTACAGCGGGACATTTTGATTTCCTTTTATTTCAATTTCTCTATTTTTACCGCACAGGCCTTGTATTCCGCCGTTTGTGTCATCGGATCGTAAACCGGATTGGTCAGCCAGTTCGCGCAAGCTTCGCGGAAATGAAAGGCCATCCAGACAAGCCCTTGCGGAACCTCTTCTGTTATCCTGGCTTTGACCTCGACCTTGCCGCGTCGCGATTTCACCAGAATCTTCTCGCCATGTTTAATGCCTTTGGCTTCGGCATCGGCCGGGGATATATCGGCTGTTTCCTCACCCAGCAGATCGTTGATCCCTTCACAACGTCCGGTCTGCGTCCGGGTATGATAATGATACAGACGACGACCGGTGGAAAGCACCATCGGATATTCCTTGTCCGGAACTTCCGCAGGCGGGATATAGTCAATGGCTTTCAGCATCCCCAGACCACGGGTGAATTTTCCGCCCTTATGCAGTGTCGGAGTGCCGGGATGATCAGCGGTGGGACAGGGCCACTGCAGTCCATCACCTTCCAGACGGGCGTATTTGATTCCCGCCATGGAGGGGGCCAACACGGACACTTCGTTATCCCAGATTTCCTGAGCGCTATTGGACGTCCACTCGTGACCGAAACGTTTGGCCAGTTCCTTAAATATCCACCAGTTGGGTTTGGCATCGCCCGGGGGCACACTGGCCGTGCGCACGCGGGCGATGCGCCGTTCCGAACTGGAGAAGGTTCCGTCATTTTCACTCCAGGCGGCGGCAGGCAGAATCACGTGAGCAAAGCGCGTGGTTTCCGTCGGGAAAATATCCTGGCAGACCAGGAACTCCGCGGATTGCAGTTCACGCTCGACATGATGAATATCCGGTTCGGTATTGGCCAGGTTTTCACCGAAAACATAAAAGGCTTTGACTTTTCCGGTGGTCAGATTTTTCATCATTGTCGGCATCATCATGCCGGGTTTGTCCGGAAGCGATTTGACGTTCCAGGCCTTTTCGAATTTCGCCCGGGCGTCCGCATTGGCTACCTGCTGATAGCCGGGGAATACATTGGGAAGCGCGCCCATATCGCAGGCGCCCTGAACGTTATTCTGACCGCGCTGGGGGTTGACGCCGCCGCAGTCAACGCCGACATTGCCCAGCATCATCTGGAGATTGGCGCAGGACATCACGTTGTTGACGCCGCAGATGTGTTCGGTAATGCCGAGCGTGTACATCAGCATGGCGGGCTTGACGGAAGCCATCGTGCGGGCGAGCTCGCGAATGGTATCGGCGGAAATGCCGCTGATTTTCGCGGCTTTTTCCGGCGTGTACTCCATTACCTTTTTCTTTAACTCCTCAAATCCCTCCGTGCAAGAGTCCACATATTTTTTATCGTAAAGATTTTCCGTGATGAGAACATTCATCAAAGCATTAATCAGCGCCACGTCGGAGCCGACTTTCAGCTGAATGAACATGTCGGCAAAATCAACCATATCGGTACGCCGCGGATCAATCACAATCAACTTGGCGCCGTTAAGCACGGCATCCTTCACAAACGTGGAAGCGACCGGATGCGCCTCGGTGATATTGGTGCCGACCAGAATAATCATTTTCGCCTTCGCGTAATCGGCAAACGAATTGGTCATCGCGCCCGAACCGAAAGAAGTCGCCAGACCGGCGACGGTGGGAGCGTGTCAGGTACGCGCGCAGTGATCGATATTATTCGTACCGATAACCGCGCGGAAAAATTTCTGCATCTGATAGGAATCTTCGTTGATACTGCGGGCGCAACTGACGCCGGCAATGGCATCCGGCCCGTCTTTTTTGATAATCTCTTTCAATTTATTCGCCACCAGATCGAGCGCTTCATCCCACGATGCTTCGCGGAATTCGCCGTTTGTCTCGCGAATCAGCGGCGTTTTCAAACGCTCTTCCGAATAAATGAAATCATAGGCGAAGCGTCCCTTCACACAAAGACGGCCCTGATTCGGCTGGGCATCTTCAACCGCCGTGACCTTGACAATCTTGCCGTCTTTCACATGTAATAACTGCTGACAACCGACACCGCAGTACGGACAGGTCGTGCGAATTTTCTGCGTTTCCCAGGGGCGTCCCAGACCTTTGGCTTTTTTCTCCGTTAACGCGCCGACCGGACAGACCTGCACGCACTGTCCGCAGAAAACGCATTCGCTGATTTCATCGTCGTACGCTGTGTCACCACCGGTGACGATCTTGCTTTTCTTCCCGCGATAACCCTGCGAGATGGCCCGATTCACAACCACTTCATTACAGGCCTGCACACAGCGGCCGCAAAGAATGCAGCGGCTGAAATCGCGAACGATAAATGGATTCTGATCTTCTTTGGGATAGATATCTTTTTCATCCTTCTCCGGAAACAGCAATGTAGTAATTTTATAAAAATAAGCCAAATCCTGAAGTCGGCAATTGCCATTGGATTCGCACATCAGGCAATTATGTCTGCCACTGGACAATAAAAACTCAACGTTCATTTTTCGCGCTTTATGAACCATTTCTGTATCGGTCAGTACTTCCATTCCCGGATTTACCGGCGTGGAACAGGCCGCCACCAGGGAGCGCGCTCCCTTGACCTCAACACAGCAAATACGGCAGGCACCGGTCGGTTTAGAACCTTTCAAATAGCAGAGCGTTGGAATTTCAACGCCGCCGTTTTTCGCCGCATCTACAATCGTCTGCCCCTGTGTAAAGGGCGTCTCTTTTCCGTTTAATAGAAATGTATCACTCATAATCTTGTCCACCTTATTAAAAAATTAATATCACAACTGACATATGCCAGTGATGGCATATGTCAGTTGTGACTCATACAACTTGACCGGCAGTCTGTCAATTATGTTTAAAATAACATGAGTTGAATTTATTAGACTGGTTTTGGAAATCAAATCAATGGGTTATGTTAAACATAACATGCCCATCCTGTTATTTAAATAAAAACTGACCAGTGTTAAGATAAGAATACGAATAAAATTACAAATTCCGGCATTAATCCCCTGAACAATCATATTGACTTAAAGTTCTTTTTTGCATATGTTTACTGCAGTTTTTTAATACAACAGGGTGATGGAGTTCACCTTTCAACCGCATTCATTGCTGATAACTCCTGCAGGAAATTATCCTGAAGGAGTTTTTTGTGGAAAAAATCCCCGATAGCACAAAACGTTCCGATCTTCACAGTCTTCTAAAAACCATTGCTGCCGCTGGCGAACAGTTTCAGATGGTTTCCCTGAATCGCCAGTTGGAAACCGCTCAAACGCTTCTCGCAGATAATCCTCCGATCGATGTTGCCGTTATGGGACAGTTCAAGGCGGGAAAAAGTTCTTTTTTAAACAGCCTGCTGGGCCAGAATGTATTGCCGGTCGGCGCCATCCCTGTCACGACCGCCATCACCCGACTGCAACATGGAGACAAAGAAAGAGTCCTGGTGAAGCATTTTGACGGGCACACAACCGAAATCCCGCTGGCCGAGATCGCAGAGTTCACATCGGAGGCCAAAAATCCCGGCAACGATAAAAACGTGGCCATTGTGGACATTGAATTGCCTTCGATGCAGAAATATTCCGGTCTTCGTCTGGTTGACACACCGGGGCTGGGCAGTGTCTATAAGTATCACCAGTCCACTTCCGAGCACTGGCTGCCGGCGGTCGGAACGGCGCTTCTGGCCGTCAGCGCCGACCGGCCTCTTGCGGAACATGACCTGATGCTGATTCGCGAGTTGACCGGTCATACCCCCAACATTATTCTGCTGCTCACCAAAGCGGATATGCTTTCACCGGATCAGCAAAAGGAAGTCGTTTCGTTTTTTCAGGAAACCCTGCAGCGCGAACTTCATCGGGCCCTGCCGGTTTACCTTTATTCAACGAAATGCAACACCGGTGAGTTCAAACAACGCGTGGAAGAAGATATTTTCAAAATAATCTGCGCTAACAGAGATTATGAATTTCTGAGAATATTGCATTATAAAGTTCACTCGCTTGCCCGAAATTGCCTCAGCTATTTAAGAATTGCGCTCAAAGCATCCATGCAGGCGGATTTGAATCGGGAAAATCTGCGCGCACAGATTATCAATGAAAAAGTCAATGAATCCATGATGGGCGAAGAACTGGGTATCATTTCCCGCGAGCACCAGAGGCAAACCCGTCCCCTGATCGGAACCTATCTGGAACAGTTTAAAGCGCCTGTAACAAAAAAAGTTACAGCAAAACTGAAAAACGACATACCTTCCTGGAAGGGTAATCTCTGGAAACTTTCGAGACATTATGAAGCATGGGTTTCGGAAACCCTTTCCGCAGAAATGCATGTTATTTCCAAAAACGAACATGAAAATTTTCTGGGCACTTTGAAAAAAGCGCACGCCGGTTTTTCGCGGTCCCTGGACCTGTTCAGTAAATATCTTGGCGACAACATCGAAAAAGTACTGGGGGTAAAACTGGCGGAGTTTGACTGGAAGATTGACGTCATCGAACCCGATCATCCGGACATTTCCTTTACGAAAACATTCGACATTCACCTCGACCTGATCTGGTTTCTTATTCCCATGTTTTTATTCAGGCCCGTTTTTGAAAAACATTTTATCGACGGCCTGCCGAAAGAGGTGGAAATCAATTTATCCCGCCTGGCCTATCAATGGGAAAAAAGCGTCAACCATGCCATTGACGGAATGCGCGCCCAGGCCATCAACTATATTCACGAAGAACTTTCCACCATTGAAACAATGTTATCGCGCACACACGGGCAAACAGACGCCATCCGGAATCTGATTTCACAATTAGAAAAATCCTTAACCTGATTTTCTTTGCATCAACATTAAATGGAAATATCCTATGCTGTTTGTCGGACGCGAAAGCGAGAAAAAGAAAATTATAAAATCGCTCAAGGACGGCAAGAACATCATTCTCGGCGGAAAGTTCGGGATCGGACGAACCAGCCTGATGAAAAGAATATCAGAAATATTCGCCGATAAAAGAAAATTTATATTCATCGATTTTAGTAAAACACCCGGTAAAATGAGCGAGAAGCTGATACGAGAGCTGGAACTCTCTGCACGATTTAAAAAAACCGGTGAAAAAATGGGGTATAAGGCCATGCGATATTGCGTCGCAGCCTCCGCATCCTTCGCCGATAAGCCCATTATTGTTTTTGACAATATCGCCAAACTTACCGGTCAGAAAATTATTTTTCTTCGGTATCTCATTCAGGAAGATCACTTTCAATTTATAGCCATTGTGGAGAATTTTCTTCCGCCTCGTGATTTGGCTCACCTGAGAGCTCATCTATTGCCAGCCGATGTCTTATCACTGCGTAATTTAAAGACGAACGATGTCATATCCTTCCTGCGGATTTATTCCCAAAAGCATAGATTAAACTTGTCTGACAAACATATTCATGAGCTTGCCGGCGTTGTTCATGGATATCCCTTGAATATAATTGAACTCATTAAAAATATAAGCAAAAATGCTCCGGGAAAAAAGAGTTATCCCGCGACAAACCCTCAAGGGGGAGAAACTAAAAAATTAATGGAGTCTTGAAAATATTTTCAAGACTCCATTTGGAATGTCGTGTTTATGGTCATTTCCCATCTAACGTAAAACAGATGGTATAAAAATTAAACTTACCAGGCTTCCGGAAACGCCATGTTGGTGAAGGTGTCTTCCAGTTTGACTTTGTGCCCCTGTTCCATATTCGCCAGCGACTGGAACATTTTCTTCTGCTCGGCATCGGTGCTGCATCCGGCCATTTCCTTGTACATTTCCATGGCCTCCTGTTCATTCTTGACCGCCAGCGCGATGGCATCCGCCGGTTTCATGCTCATACTCAGTTTGGGCTTATTGATTGATTCGGCCACTTTGTAATCTTTGGATTCGTCAAAATGCATCTGCCCCTTGCCGGAAGCCAGTCCTTCCAGAAGTTTGCGATGCCCGGCCTCTTCCTCCGCCAGTTCCGCAAATATTTTTTTCAAACCGCCATCTTTTGTTTTATCGGCAACCGCCTTGTAGAACTCGTAGGCTTCAATTTCATTGTCAACTGCAAACATAATTATTTTTTTGTATTCGTCGGTTTTCATATCAATCCTCCATGGCAGTAATAATTTAAAGAAGTTAAAATCCTTTTAAATGCTTCATCTCGTTTCATACGGGATATACCTTAAATGAATAAAAGCGTCAAAACCTTTATTGATGACAAGCGCTTGGCCTTTCAAACAGCGCTCCGCTTTGCCTCGATGTCAAAAAAGACATAAGATGGCGTAATATTTCATAAATATTTGCCTGAACGATGGCATATTGGATTTGAGAATGTTATAATTAAGTTAACAAATAGATCCGTCTCGTCATCTGAAAATCTTTTGATGAAACGGGTGAAACAGTTTTATGAGCCGCAAGGAAAAATCACAACCTCCTGCCGGACGTATTCCCTCTATCCGGTTGCTGCAATGCGGCTTAAAACATTATGCGCACGATCAGCGCTCTTCCTTTAGATTGGATAAAGGGGGTGATGACTGAATCTTTAAATGGCTTGAGTTTCAAAAATATCGAAGAGTGGCCATTTTCACGTCCGTTTCCTGCAACTGATCTTCTTCGTTTCCAGTAGCCCGATCCTCAGTTTTTCTCTCCTGATCCGCAGGGGCATGCTTTGCGATAATGACCAATAGACGGGTAATCCATAATTAACGTTCTTTCATTTTCAGGAGGAAATTATGTCGAAGATGTTGATGATTTATCCTGATCGTTGCACGGGATGTCATAATTGCGCATTGGCATGTTCCTTTTTCCATGACGGCGAATTTCGTCCGCATACTTCCAGGATTCAGGTAACGACCTGGGAGAGTGAAGGATTTTCCATGCCTACCACTTGCCAGCAGTGCGAAGATGCTCCCTGTGTGGCGGTCTGTCCGACCGGTGCCATGCATGATGATTTGACGATGAATCGTGTGGCCTGGGACGACGTGAAGTGTATCGGCTGCCGGATGTGCACGTTAGCCTGTCCTTTCGGCGCCGTGGTTTTCGAAACGGAACGCCGCCGGATCATCAAGTGCGATCTTTGCGACGGGAAACCCGAATGTGTGACCTTCTGTCCCGCCAAAGCATTGGATTACGTCGAAGAAACCGACTCTGCCAGAGATCGTAAGAAGGCCGTCGCTGTGGAATTCAAAAAAACGTTCGAGGAGGTGAAGTGATATGCACGGATGGATTGGTCGTTATTTAAGAATTGATCTGGGCAGCGGGACCGTACGTAAAGAAGTCCTTAGCACCGACCTCGCCAGAAAATATCTGGGCGGCCGCGGTCTCGGAACGCATTTCATGATGACGGAGGTGGATCCCAGGATAGATCCGCTGGATCAGAAGAACAAACTTATTTTTGCCGCCGGACCTCTTTCCGGCACGAATGCCCCGTCTGCCAGCCACTTTGACGTGGTCAGCAAGGGGCCGCTCAACGGAACCATTGCCGCTTCCAGTTCCGGGGGCATCTTCGGTCCCATGCTGAAATACGCCGGGTATGACATGGTTATTCTGGAAGGCAAATCGGCGAAGCCGGTCTATCTATGGATCTGCGACGATGTCGTAGAAATCCGTGACGCTGCCGACATATGGGGGAAGACGGTTCCGGAAACGACGGAGGCTGTCCGGGCGGCCACGGACGAAGAGGCCTGTGTGGCCTGCATCGGTCCCGCCGGAGAGAGACAGGTTCTGTTTGCCAATATCATGAATGAATGCGGCCGCGCGGCGGGCCGGAGCGGCGTCGGCGCTGTGATGGGCTCCAAAAATCTCAAGGCCGTTGCAGTGCGGGGAACGGGCGCCGTGCGGGTTCCCGATCCCAAGGCATTCCGGGAGGCCGTTGTCAGGGCGTCGGCAAAGATTAAAGCCAACGCTGTCGGCGGTCAGGGATTAAGAAACTTTGGAACGGATGTCCTGGTGAATATTCTCAATGAACTGGGCGGTCTGCCCACCAGAAACTTCATCGATGGTTATTTCCCCACGGCGGACAAGGTGGGCGGCGAATCTCTGACCAAACAATTACTGATCAGGCCCCGCGGTTGTTATGCGTGCATCATCAGTTGCGGCCGGGCAACGAAAGTGACCAATCCGAAATTCGCCGGTCGGGGTGAAGGTCCGGAATATGAAACGGCATGGGCTTTCGGTCCGGATTGCGGAATCGACAATCTGGATGCCGTGACCAAAGCCAATTACATCTGCAACGACTACGGCATGGATACGATCACGATGGGGAGCTCCGTGGCCTGCGCGATGAATCTGTTCGAAGACGGAATTATTACGACAAAAGATACGGACGGAATCGCCCTGAACTTCGGGAACATGGAGGCGATGATTGAGATGGTTCGCAAAACCGCCGAGGGCGAGGGATTCGGGAAAAAGCTGGCTCTCGGAAGTTATCGTTTGGCGGAAAGTTACGGGCATCCCGAATACTCCATGACCTGCAAGAAGCAGGAAATGCCTGCCTACGATCCGCGGGCCATTCAGGGCATCGGACTTAATTTTGCCACGGGAAACCGCGGCGGCTGCCATGTTCGCGGCTACACGATCTCGCCGGAAGTTCTGGGACAACCGGTCAAACTGGACCCGCGAGCGACGGAAGGAAAACCGGCCCTCGATATTACGTTTCAGGATCTGACCGCGGCGCTGGATTCGTCCGGCATGTGCCTGTTTACCACGTTCGGCCTGGGCGCGGAAGATCTGGCGGAACTGCTCAGCGCCGCGACCGGCATAAATTTTACAACGGAAGAATTCATGAAAATCGGAACGCGTATCTGGAATCTGGAACGCCTCTTCAACCTCAAAGCGGGATTGTCGGCGGCGGATGACAAACTGCCGGAGCGCCTTATCAAAGACCCCATATTGACGGGACCGTCCAAAGGATTGGTAAACCGGCTTGATGAAATGCTGCCGGAATACTACAAACTGCGCGGATGGGATTCCGTGGGCGTACCGACAAAGCAGACGCTGACGGACCTGGGATTGTAGGAGGAAAACATCGATGAAATATGTAATCATCGGAGCGGGTCCCGCGGGGCTCCAAGCCGCCGCAACTCTGCGTCGGCTTGATTCCGGGGGGAACGTCACCCTGCTTTCCGGCGAAGCGACGCCCCCTTACGCTAAAATGGTGCTTCCCTACCTGCTGTCCGGACGGATGGAAGAAAAAAATTTATACCTGCCCGTGCCGGACGGCGTGACTTTCCGCACGGGCTGTAAAGTCACCGGGATCAATACGCAGCAGCGGACGATTGCAACCGGCAACGGGGAGACCCTGGAATACGACAGACTTCTAATCGCTACGGGCGGAGTTCCGGAACGGCCGTCTATCAAGGGCAGCGATTATCCCTTCGTATTGACCATCCGGGATCTTCCCGATGTACAGCGGATTCAGCAGATGCTGAAGCGAAAGAAGAAAAAAGGCCATGCCGTGATTGCGGGAGCCGGTCCCGTCAGCATGGAAACCGGCGACGCTCTGCACCGTCTGGGGATGAAGATTACCCTTATCGTCACCTCGAACCGCGTTTTTTCGACCATGCTGGATGTTCCCGGCGCGGCAGTCGTGGAGGATCACCTCCGGCGTCAGGGCGTGGATATTCTCAAGGGTGAGGATATTGTCAGCATCGGCAGCAGAGGAAAGGTCACCCTGAAATCCGGAGCGACACTGGACAGCAATCTTGTCGTTTTCGGAAAAGGCGTCAATCCCTGTGTCGCATTCCTGGCCGACAGCGGAATTGCCGTGCGGCGCGGCATTACGGTCAATGAACACATGGAGACAAACATTCCCGGAATTTTTGCCGCCGGCGACGCCGTGGAAACGAAGGATTTGGTTGCCGGCGATCAGAGGGTCAACGCCCTCTGGCCCGCGGCGGTTGAACAGGGACGGATTGCGGCGTTGAACATGGCAGGCATTGCGGCAAGCTATGACGGAAGTCTTTCCCGAAATATCCTGCGGGTCTTCGGCCTGTCCATCTTCGTTGCCGGACAGGGACGGGCGGACGGACCGGAAATCAAAGTTTCCGCAGGCGCCGGTTTCTACCATAAGATCGTTATGGATAAAGGCATCCTGAAAGGTTTCATTTTTATCGGAGAAGTCCGACATGAAGGTCTCTACAGGGAGATCCTTCAGCGTCAGACCGGCGTGGGGCTTTTTGCCGATTCCCTTCTCAGAGGAAGCTATACTTACGGGCGCTTCCAGCGCCGGGCAATGCGAATTTAATGATACGGTGAAACGAAGCAATGGCCGACTATAGTATTGATCGTTATCAGCGCCAGATCCCTCTTCTGGGTGAGGAAGGACAGGAACGTCTGCGGCGTGCCCGTGTGCTGGTGGCGGGCGTCGGCGGTCTGGGAACAATGGTTGCCGCCAACCTTGCCGCGGCCGGCGTGGGTTTTCTCCGCCTGGCGGATAACGACAGGGTGGAACTATCCAATCTCAACCGCCAGCTCCTCTTCCAGACAACTGATGTCGGCCGGAAGAAAGTTGTTGCCGCGATGGAAAAACTCCAGCTCCTGAATCCTGATGTCCGGATAGAGGGGATCCATCAAACCATTGGTGATGAGACGATCAATGAATTGGTAAAGGATATCGATCTGATTGTGGATGCCATGGACAACTTCGCCGCCCGGTTTATTCTGAACAAAGCCGCCTTCAGGCGCCGTCTTCCTCTGATTCACGGCGCCGTGCGCGGCTTTTTCGGACAGGCGACCACCCTGTTTCCGGGGGAAACAGGATGTCTGCAATGCTTTTTCACCGGGAACCCGCCCGGGGAAATTGTTCCAATACTCGGCGCCACCTGCGGCGTCATCGGATCTGTTCAGGCCGTGGAGACCATCAAGGTTTTGACGGCCCGGGGCGAACCGCTGGCGAATCGATTATTTTTCTGGGATGGTCAGGCCGGGGAAGGAACGGTCATTGATGCAAAACGCAATCCCCGCTGTATCATCTGCGGAGGCGTCTGATGGATCGGATGGAGGTGCCGGTGAAGATGAACATTACCGTACGGGCTTTTGCCGATTACCGGGAAATTATCGGCAAGGAAATGGAGCTGATCGAGCCGGAAGGAAAAACGATCGGGGAACTGCTTGCCGGGCTTGGCGACCGTTACCCGAAACTTCGCCGTGAAATGTTTACACCGGCCGGAGAGCTTAAAGAATTCATCAACATTTTTATCAACGGCCGTAATATTGCCTTTCTCAAAGACATGGCCACACCTTTGTCCGACGGCGACATTATTGCTTTATTCCCCCCGGTAGCCGGAGGATGACAACGCAAGTTCCCGCGTCTCCTGTTGTCGTCGGCAACTTTAATTAATTGACAGGCCTTAACGGGCACTCTATAATCCACTGAGAATGTTTTTTATTGCACAAGAAGGAGAAGATGCTCGTTTATATCGGTTTTGATGATACGGATAGTGTGACTTCGGATTTCGGGACAGGCAAAGTGGCCCGTCGTTACAAAAAGTCTCTGCCCGCGGGGTGTAAAATCCGGGGCGTTGTGCGCCAGCAGTTGCTTGTTGATCCGGCCATCCCCTATACGTCGCACAACAGTTCGGCCTGCGTTATGGTGGAGTGTCCGGAGTCATCGTATTTTGATGTTTTGAAAAGTGCTGCTATCGCGCACATCGAAAACATGTCGGTTTCCGGAAGCGACCCGGGACTTTGTTTGGTTGCAGAAGGTGATTCGGCTCTGCCGGCGCTGGAAGTGTTCGGTGTGCTGTGTACGAGAAAAGTAGTCTCACCGCAGGATGCCGTCGAAGCGGCAGGCGGCGCTCATCTTTCCGGTCATGGCGGAACCAACGGCGGCATGATCGGAGCCGCGGCAGCGGTCGGTCTCACCGCTTCCGGATGGAGCGGGCGTTTTATTGAATACGAAGACTTGAGGAATTTCCCTCAGCGCGTAGCGGTTGCGGAACTGCTGAAAAAGAATATTCGCGTTGTGTCTCTGGACCGGGACGCCTGTTGTCCCCGTCCGGAAGATATTGTTGATACAAAAGGCTGGCTAAGACCCAGGCTTTGGGGGCATGAAGCGGTGCTTCCCGTAAAACCGGCCGGCGACGGTCTGTGGGAAAGCCTGGGAGAAAAACGAAACCCTGACAAAAAGAAAACTTAGGGAGGTAACATTATGGCGGGGAAAATATTCTATCGTGAACGGATCAAAGTGGGAACAAAAGAGAAGAAACCAAGATTTAAACTTGTAGCGGTTTCCGGTGTGGATATCAAATTTTATGCCGAGCATCTGAAGAAAAAAGAGCTGGAGGAAATTGCCGCGGCTGTAGGTGCGAAACTTGTTTTAATCAAGGCTCCGAAGGATGGCACGCTCAAAGACGAAGAAATCGAAGTCAAGTAATCAGAGGTAAGAAAATTTATGGCACTGTTCAGAGAAAGAGACGGACGCCGACTGCATGTAAAAAGCAGATTGATGGGCGAAAGTCTGGTGAGCAAGAAATTTATGGAAGAGCTGAACGTTGCTCCCCAGGAAAGACTTTTTTGCGACGTTAATGTCGTCAAGATCGGCGGGCAATCCATCTGCGATCGCGGGATCAAGGCCTTGCCCGCCATTGTCAAGGAAGTTATCGCCAACAAGAAGAAACACAAAATTCTGCTGACAACCGGCGGCGGCACGCGCAGCCGTCACATTTACTCCATCGGTCTGGAATTGGGCATGCCGACCGGCATCATCGCCAAGTTCGGCAGCTCCATCTCCGAACAGAACGCCCTGCTGGTCTCCACGCTGCTTGCTCCCTGGGGCGGCATCAAGATCGGTCATGACGAAATTACAAAATTATATAATTACTTCGGCCAGGATTGCATTCCCGTCATGCACGGCATGCCGCCGTACGATTATTTTGCCCTGCCCGTTGCAAAATCGCGCATTCCCATTCACCGCACCGATGTGGGAACGTTGATCATTGCCGATTTGATCGGCGCCCGCAGCTGCATCTTCGTCAAGGATGAGCGGGGACTTTATACGGACGATCCGAAGAAAAACGGCAGGGCAAAGTTCATTCCTGAAATCAGCGTTCAGGATCTTCTGAAAAAAGACCTTGACGATCTGATCATTGAAAGGCCGTGTCTGGACATCCTGCTCAACAGCGAAGTCATCGACAAGATTCAAATCATCAACGGGCTGGAAAAAGGAAACCTGACCAAAGCGCTCAACGGCAAACACGTCGGGACAATCATCTTTAAGTAGAGAGCCAAGCTGATAATGACACCCGCTGAGAGCAAGTTCTGCGACGTTCGAAGCGTTGGTGGAACTAATGAAACTCGTCAAAATCGAGTGAAACGATGATTGAGACGTAAGTTGAATTATCCCGCGCCAGCGGAGGATATCGAAGATATCCGTGGCATCCCTGAAGCGTGGCGGAATGGGATCATGAGCACATTAAATTTAATTATCCCAGGAGCGGAGCTCGGTGGACATTTTTACGGACATTTACGGCGATTTCCGGGTGACAACAACTTCGCAGCAATCATCACCGCGATTTAAATTTTTAGTGTGAGCAACATCCACGAGAATTTTATTATCAAACAGGCCGCCGATTATCCCCTGATAGGTCTGGACGGTGACAATACCGCAATCGGCAACGCCGGCCTTGGCAATGGCTTTCTGTGTCTCGCAATCCGTAATGCGCATGATAATTTTACCATCTTCGATGCAGACTTTCCGTCCCTCGATCTTTAAAACCTTGCTGAAAATATCAAATGCATCCAAAAAACTCTCCGGCCAGACGGGATTGGGAAGATAGTTCTTCCGAAGGTTCTTGCCGAAAACGTAAGAAAAATGTTTCCAGGCTTCCACATCCATTTCCCAGGCTGTTTGAATGCCGAACTTCCTGGCCAGCGCCAAAAACCAGGCCCCATCCATGCGCGTAAACGCGTGCTGCGCAATTTCCATCATCTGTGTGTCTGTTAATTTCATTTCTAAGAACTTCCTTTCATCTATTGGGAGTGAAGTATAAGAAACGATTTCTTGCGAGTCAAGAAGGTTGTAGCCGCAAGATATAGAGCATGGAAGCTCTTCACCATTCAGTTATTTTTAACATAGCATTTTTCTATTCACCATTCACTAGCCGCCAATCACTTTTTACCATTCACTCTTCACCTTTCACCTTTTGCTTCTTAACTACTTAACCCTTAAATCTTAAAACTTGGTTCAGCTATTTTTAACATAGAACTTTGAACGTAGAACGTAGAACATAGAACATAGAACGGTTTTTCAAAAAAATTCTTGATTTTAGTGAGTCCCAAATTTTAGAAGCGTAGCGCGCTGAAATTTGCAGGACGAACTATCCTAGGAGCGAAGCGACGTAGGACTTAAGTACAAAATATTTCTTGCAATATCCTCAAAAAAGGCGTTTATAAAATTCCGTCCCACATTTTTCTGCATGTTTCACTAAAATAAATTATATAGTGTTTAGAATATATTAGTATGGTGTCACCGGATTTAAGATTCATTCCATGTAATCCTCGCGGAGAGGAATGTAAACTAACTAAATAAACCAGCATAATAAAATGGTCGTGTTTTTTATTATAGATATAAAGGTTCATATATGGACCATGTGACAAAAGAAAAACGAAGTAAAATAATGGCAGCGGTTCATTCTGAGAACACTAAGCCTGAAATATTAGTAAGGAAACTAGTGTATGCAATGGGTCATAGATATCGTTTGCATGATAAAAGCCTTCCGGGCAAACCCGATTTGGTATTCAAATCTAAAAAGAAAGCCATATTTGTAAACGGTTGCTTTTGGCATGGGCATGATGGTTGCGAAAAAGCCAGATTGCCCAAAACGCGTGTTGCTTATTGGAGAACTAAAATCGAGTCCAATAAATTGAGAGACAATAAAAAATTCAAGGAGCTAACCTCGATGGGGTGGAGATATCTTATAATATGGCAATGTAATCTTAAAAATATTAATTCTACATCGAAACGCATAATTAAATTTTTAGAAAATTAGTCTGACTGATTTGGAGCGAGTAATATGGAACGTACAAAAGCGCATGGTGGACCTGTTAAAGATTTTTTCATTGATACAATAACAAAGGATGTGTCACTTGTAGATTGCATTCTAGATTTACTGGATAATTCTCTAGATGGGGCAATGCGAATAAATATAGAACACAGTCCACCTTCCTCAGAGAAACCATATAACGGTTTTTTCTGCAAAATATCATTTGATGCCGATAAATTTTCTATTGAAGACAATTGCGGAGGGATACCTCTTAGCATAGCAATTGATTACGCTTTTCATTTTGGGAGACGTCCCGGAGCGCCGGCCGATGCAAAGGGCCTGATCGGTCTATACGGAATCGGGATGAAAAGAGCGATTTTTAAAATTGGACGTAATATCGAAATTGCTACAAAAAACGGTGCCGATTCATATAAGGTTCCTATAGATGTTTCAGCTTGGCAACAAACGGAAGATTGGGATTTCGATATCGAACCGTGGGATTCGAAAATTCAAGGTACTAGTATTGTAATAAAAAATCTTAGGCCACCTATAAAAGATGAATTTAAGTTGGACGCTTTTGCAAATGCATTTGTCCGCATTGTAGCTCGCGATTACTCATTTTTCCTGCAGAAGGGTTTTAAATTAATGGTCAATGAAAACAACGTATCGCCTTTCAATTTTACTCTTCTTAAGAGCGATGAATTTACACCCGTTTATATAAAATATATCGATGATGTAGAAAAAGACGTAATGATAGAGATAAAAGCAGGAATGGCTAATATTCCTCCAGATGACGACTCGGCAGAAGAAATGCAAGAATTACGTCAAATAGATTATTATGGATGGTTTGTGTCGTGCAACGATAGAATCGTCTTGGCTGGCGATAAAACGGCTAGTACCATTTGGGGAGACGATTTTCCGCATTGGCATCCGCAATATAATGGTTTTATGGGAATAATTAATTTTCAATGCGCAGATCCTGGAAAATTACCTTGGACAACAACAAAGAGAAACTTAGATGGATCATCGGAACTTTATAGACGTGCTTTAACTAAAATGAAAGATGTGACGCGTAAATATCTCGATTACACTAATGCTCGAAAGGCAGATTTAGATAAGGCAAAGGAAATGGAGGAGAAAGCCATACCCACCAATCTTTATGCGCTAGAGCAAAACGAAGCTATTGTAGTTCCTACATTCACAAAACGCGCGATAACTATGACTTCTATTAGCTATCGGAAACAGTTAGATATAGTTAATAAAGTGAAAGAATCCTTAGGTAATAAAGATATGTCCAACAGAGAATTGGGACTCGAGACATTCGATTATTATGCGAAGAATGAATTGGAAGAGGAAATATGAAACCGTCGTTTGATAAAATAAATTATTTGCTCCGTCCAAATAAAAATATAGAACGTAAGCTTATTGTCGAAGCATTAACGGAAATAAAAGAACCTTTCGAGATATCCGATTATTCGTATATTGGCATGGGATCTATGTGGTTCGTTGATTTTATTTTGGTGCATAAAATTCTTAATATCCAGAAGATGTTTTCGATAGAAAGAGCTGAATATGAGAAACGTGCAGATTTTAATAAACCTTACGATTGTATTAAGATAGTGCCAGGTGAAACAACAAAAGTACTTCCTGATATGTCAGCATTGCGGCAAAAAGCTGTCATATGGCTTGATCACGATACCGGTCTTGCTAATGGACCAGCTTTGGAGGATACTAGAATCGTTTGCGAAAAAGCACCGATAGGAAGTATTTTTATTTTAACTGTTAATGCAGATCATGATAAAATTAAGGGGAAAAAAGGAAAATATACAAGATTAGACGCCTTACGTAGATTGGCGGGCGACTTTGTCCCAATCAACACGAAAGACTCGGATATTCGTGTGGGGACGTACCCCATTCTTCTCGCAAAAATTATTTTTTCTCGAATAAAAAGTGCTTTAAAAAAATCGGGTAGGCGAGAAGAATTTTATCCATTATTTAATATTCTTTACGCAGACGGAGCGCCGATGATCACTATTAGCGGAATGTTTGTAGACGACGATTACAAGCGGCGACTAATAGATTGTAGATTATCGGATAAATTCGATTATATAAAAGGGGAAACACCATTTGTAATAAATGTACCACATCTGACTATAAAAGAAAAAATTGAACTTGACAGAATATTGCCACGCGAAAAAGCTCCGACAAGTGATGAAATGGAAAAACTAGGCTTGCGCGATGATCAACTTAAATCCTACCATGAATTATATAGATATTACCCGATGTTTGGTGAGTTTTACTTATAATTTAAATATTATTGCCCTTAATCAATTATTATCTAATTTTTTTGCGATTTGACTGAGTATGGCTTTTGCAATGTAAGGCGATACACTATTACCTATCATTCTAAAACTATGCCATATAGTGGGATGAAACTGGAACCAATCTGGAAATCCTTGAATTCTTGCCGCTTCTCTTACAGAAATAACTCTATCTTCTTCAGGATGAATCGGTCGAATAGATTGATAACCGCCTTTATCTTTTCCTGTACCAGCCCGTAAAGTATTACAAGGCATATTCCATGAAAGTCTCTGGCATCTAGAAATATTGTCAGTTTGCCCAGGCAAAATCTTTGAAAAACGTTTAAACACATCCTGCGTATGAGTAGTAGGCTGATAGCCTGATACTATGCCATTAGCATGTGCATCACTAATAATCTTTGAAACACTTCTTTTGGGCGGCGCCTTTCTTGCCCTTCGAGCATATGCGCTAATTAGATCTTCATCTATATCCTTCGGATAAAATGCTAAATATTCATCATTGTCATTTTTGTATCCCTTACAAAGTTTTGGCAGGTCATTTATTGCATCTGCGGTACTGGCGGGTGTCATTATTTTAAGAGTGTTGATGTCGACTTCTGTTAGTCGTTCCATATATTCAGGCAGATAACCAATCACGAACACACGACGTCTTATAGTTGCAGCGCCAAAATCTACAGCGTTCAGGGTTAGCGGTCCCAATATTTCATATCGTCTATGAACTAAATCAATACCAGAAGTGAGGATGCGACGTCCGAAGCCGTGCATAATTCCCGGTACATTTTCCATAACAAAAAAAGTTGGTTTTATCTTTGAAACAATCCTAAAAAAATGATTAACTAATGTATTACGTTCATCATTTTTATTTCTCTTGCCAATATGGCTAAATCCTTGGCATGGAGGCCCGCCTATGATACCGGCAATACGATCTGTTTTTGAATTTGCCTTATCTCTAATATATGCCGGACTCAGACGAGAAACATCCTCTAATAAAAGCGATGTTTTGGCAAAATTGTTATTGAAACTCGCAGTAATATCTTTGTCAATATCGATCGCTAAGACGGTATCAAAACCAGCAAAGTGCGAACCTAGGGTGAAGCCGCCAGCACCACAGAATAAATCTATTATTTTATGCTTTTTTTTCATTGGGATATTCCCGAGATTACTCCTTGCTATTAATATATCAATGATGCAGAGATGACAACATTATTTTTGGGGTAACAAGGGATGAGGGTAAGAAATTTGGGGGACAGTATACTTAATTAGAAACTTTACTCAGCCTGCATTCTTATTCCCTTGATAAATTGAACATAGAATCTTGAACATTCTAATATTTTCCTTGCTTTCCATCCCCAAAAGGCGCTATTAAAAATCTGTCTAATTTAGCGGCGAGTTTCAGAAGAAACTTTTGATTCCGCATGATTCAAAAAAATAAATTAATAGTATCTAGAACAAACTAATATGGTGTCCCCAGATTTGAGATTTAGGCGCAGCGATTATAAAATAATTTATGAAAACAAATTTATTAAAACATTCAATATATCAAAGATTAGGGAAATTTATTACCTCACCTGACTTAGAAAAAGTCATTAAGATACTAGCTAATGTATCTCAAATTTTGATGTTAATAGTGGTGGCATGGGGTTATTTTTATACGGTTGTGCCTGTCTTTCAAAAAGAAAAAATATCTGAAGAACTTGCTAAGTTAGAAATTGAAAAGAGTAAGTGGCAAGAACAAGTTGAAAAATACAAACAAGAAATATCAAACAGCAAGCAAGAGATAGAAGAATTAAACAAAATAAAGAACGAATTGAGCAGTAATTTGTCTAATTTACGAACCGAGAGTGATTCTATGTCTAAAAAACTCAATTATGCAGAGGAACAGCTTTATGGCCAACAAATAGCATATTTAAATGGTAAAAGTTACATGGCATATATGAATAAATTAGGATCACGTTTTAATGATAAATCTAAAATATATACGGCAGAAAAACTTAAATCTGATTTTATTCAACCATTAAATGTTACAAAAATAATCGTTAAAGAAATCGAAGATAGTATTCCAAAAGAGACAAATGGATTTAATAAAAAAATAAAAGTGCGATTATTATCTGATTATAAAAAAGGATTGGAAAATAACTATAAAGCGCTTCTGTGTCCAGAGCCAGATTATAAGGCTTGGGAGAATGGATATAATAATTCTTTATTTATAGCAAATTCAATGTGTAAAAATCGAGGGACATACGATTCATCCTGTAACGCATCTGCTAAATATAAAATTGAATTACTATATATTGATAAATGGCACAAAGCATATGAACCGTGTAAACAACGCTTACTTAACTTAAATCATATTATTCTAGAAAAGAAAAGTGTTGAACAATTACTGCCATACGGAGATTTATTGCCACCATCTTCTGATGAGATTCGTAGTACAATAGGTGAAGCGATTAAAAATCATAAATAGGATAGGCGCATAGGGACGCCTCTAAAATACTGATTCCTGAGAAGTAACTGCCTTTTGGTGCAAAATGGCAAAATACGGCACTTCTAATGCCTTATAATTACGATACTTTTATTTTTTGTCACCAAGCATTTTTCAGGAAAACGGGGTTACTTCTCAGGAATCAAATACTAAGTTTCTATTTATTCAAGAGAGGAAATTCGGGGGACATAACACTTAATTATTTCAGGATCATGGTTAAGGCTTTTGCTGGTTCAATCGTCCTTCGATTGAACCAAAATATTCTGGAGCAATCAGCATGATTGCTCCAGGAAATTAGGGACAGCCACCGATTTATCTCTAAAGTAGCAAAGGTGTCTCAAGTCTTTGCTTGGCTCATGTTTTAGGTAATTAACAACAGCGCACTAGTTTAAATCTTGACAGGTTTTTGCGTCAGGCCGAAGGCGAGTATCAGCGCCGAGGCAAGCGAGAGGCTGGCCCCGAAAGCAAAAGGGATCACAGGGCCGAACGCTGTCCAGAGCACTCCGGCAATGATGCTAGCCGGGAGCAGGGCGATTCCCACGATTGTCGAATGAAGTCCGAGCAAAGTTCCTTTCAGATTTTCCGGCGCGATTTCCGAAACAAACGCGCGTTCCACTCCCGCCGTCATCGCGGTGAATATCCCGTACAGCGCGAACGCGGCGATGATGACTGTCTTATCCGGCGCCCAGGCAAATCCGGCGTACGCGACCGCGAACACGGCGTAACCGGCAACCAGCAGGCGTTTGCGTCCGATGCGGTCGGACCGTTTGCCGAAAGGTATAGCAAACACAGACGAAACTATTGTGTATAAAAAGTAGAGAAGCACGACGTTTGCGGCGCTGAAGCCGACGTTTCCCGCCCGAAGAAGCAGGAAGGCGTTGGATGAGTTCCCCAGGGTGAACAGAAAGACAACGGCAAGATAAAGCTTGAGACGCGCGTCGAGATTCTTCAATCCGTTGAAAAGATGAAGCGGTTTTCCTGTTTCGCATCGGCTTGCTGTTTCCCTGATGAAAATAAACATGAAAAGCGACAGGATTGCCGGAATACACGAAAGCAAAAAGAGCTGCTTATAGGCGTATTCTCCTTGCCACGCTGTCATGATAAAGAAGGCTATCAGAATTCCGGCGGCGGAACCGGCCATGTCGAGAGCCTTGTGGATGCCGAAAGAATGTCCCAGATTGTTCGCCTCGCAACTTTCGCTGACCAGAACATCACGGGGAGCCGTGCGGATGCCTTTGCCGAACCTGTCTATCACCCGTGCCGCGAGAACGCTCTGCCACGAACCGGCAATAAGCAGAATCAGCTTGTACGCAAGTCCAGCCGCGTAGCCGGTAAAGGCGACGGGTTTTTTCCTGCGGTATTTGTCGGTAATGTAGCCGCTGAAGACTTTCAGAAGGCTGGCGATGCTTTCCGCGATTCCTTCTATCACGCCGACAAGGGCGGGAGTCGCGCCGAATACCGTTGTCAGGTAAAGCGGAATAAGCGGATAAACCATCTCGGTGCTTAAATCCGCGAAGAAACTGACTAGTCCGATTAAGATTACATTGTTCATTTTACGTCTTTTTAATACATTAGCGAAGTTTGCCTGCCGCGCCGACTTTGAGGCATACTTTACAGGATTTGATCAAAATTAACATTACTCTCTTTACCGCTTATTTCTCCGGGCAAATCGTGTTCAAAGAAGGTTATGTTGATATTTTGTGAGGAAAGACGCTTTTTCAATTCCTCGAAAAAAAGACCGCTTCTTTCAACCATACACTTTTTATAACAGTTTTCATTAAAATATTCCCTGCTCAAGGTTTCGATATCCAGATCGGCGGCGAACTGAGCGGATTTTTTCAGATCCAGCGCGGCGGAAACCCCGCAGGAAGGCGAGCCTTTTATTCCGACGATTCCCGAAACCTCGAAGCCGGAATCGATGTAGTCTCTGATTTCGTACACGACTTCTTTGGCGATTATTCTGAAATAGATTTTTGTTTTCCACAGGAATAAAATCATAAACGGCTTTAAAAAGGCCTTAAGCCATGTTCCTTTAATGCAGTAGCCCATCAGCATTTCCCGCTTCAGCACGCCGACCCATGCTTTCTGTTCGGGGCATTTCATCTGAACAATGCCGATTCCCTTTTTTTGCAGCCGGTCGACGATCTCATCCACGCAAGCCCTGCGTGAAGCTCCTCCCAGATATCGGGTGTTTTCATTGAGCAGGCAATGCGATAGGAAAATCACTTTTTTCCCTCTTTCGTCCTTTAATTTTTCCATAATATCGGCGATGGCGGTCTTTCGCATGTTTCGCGCCTCTTCATTATAGTTTGCCGTCTTTATGTATTATAACGACGGGAATGTTCCTTAATCCAATTGATCATACAATCGAGCACCAGCGGCGTATTGCCGAAACTCACATGATTTTCCGCTTTTTCGTACTTTGTAAAGATCCTTCCCGTGAAAGATCTCACGTTGACAAGAGCTTTCGCCTGCCGGAAGAAATGATCCTGCGGGATAAAGTGGTCGTGAGTGCTTCCCAGAAGCAGAAAGTCCTGCAAGACCAGATGCGATATTTTTTTCATGGAATATTTTTTAAGCTTACAGAAATAGTCGTAAGGAGTTTTCACGCCGTAGACGTAAAAGCCCTGTTCAATACCCCATCGGGCGTATGTGTCCCTTTTCATTTTAAGCCCGGCAATAATATTGACAATAGTGGACGCGCGCAGAAAAAGTAATGTTTTGAGAATGTATTCGAAAGATTTTCCCCTGCGGGACAATACAGTGTCAAAAAAGTCGTACATGACTCCCCAGGCGATGACCCGGCTTATTCTCTTTTCGAACGCGGCTGCCCTTGGTGCCAGATATCCGCCGAGACTTATGCCGATAAGCGTAACGTCGTTTAAATTAAAGTGATCGAGCACGGCCTTGACCGGTTTTTCCCATTCATGCGTCATCCGCAGATTGCCTTTTTGCAGGGCTTCCCCCTGTCCGGGTCCTTCGAATAAATAAAAATCAATATTCGCCCTGCGAAAATAGTCAATTATAGGTATGAGTTCTTCCTTTATGGAATCATATCCAAGATGCATGATCACCGTATTTTTTACCTCTTCTGAACCTGCGGCTTCTATATGCCACACCGGCATATATCCGTCGGCAAAGGGCACGTGCTTTTCCCTGATGCCGCCATTCTCAAATTCTTCTTTATAAATATCGCGTATCAGGGAGACATATTTTTCGTACGTTTCCCTTTTTCTCGAATCGTTGCAGGAGAGGTAGAAATTCGCCGCCCGGAAATAGGCCGCCGCGTTCATCAACCTTCCTTCTGAAAGAGCAGTGTCCGCGAGCCGCAGGAATTCTTTTATCCAGTCGTCAATGGTTTGTATTTTTGCTGCCGCTTTTTTTATTTCATCAAGGTCACCGCCGTTGACCGCGTATATGCGGTTCAAGGAATAATTCATATTCGGCTCTTTATGAAATTGATGCGTTCCAATTTTGAAATCGGTTTTCATGGTAATTCCTCCCTCAATGTCATCGCACATAACGGTATAGTAGCTAAACCGTCATGTTAAAAAATTTTATTTTTTGGGCAGGTTAAGGTATTTGTCCGTATGATTCTCGATCATTTTAAGATTATCCCTGAACTGCTCTACCTGTCTCACATTCATATTCTTTAAATTTATCGCAAAATCCTCGTCGATCGCGTTGTGCATTTTTACATGTCCGTTGTAAGCTTTAAGGCCTTTTGCGGTCAGGGAAAGTAATATTTCTTTGCCGGATTTTTCATTTTTCAGTTTATCGATATAGCCTTTACGGGATAATTTTCCGACAATCTGTGAAACGGCTCCCTTGGTCACCCCGAAACGCTTGCAAAGTTCGGTGACGGTCTGTCCTTTTTTCTTTCCTATTTCGTCAATCATGTGAATTTCGCTGGGGTACAATAAATCTCCTGTACCGAAATCGAGGGGCTTTTTCTCCAGCTTGTTAAACTTGTTCACAAGCCTTAAGAAATCAACCATCATGTCTCTTACTATATTTTTATCAATGACCATGATGATAGTATAGTAGCTAAACCGTAAAATGTCAAATAAATATTTCAAAGGCAAAGAAGGCAAAGGGGTCAAGTCTACTCTTGGCTCATGTTTGGATAATGACCTGGAGTCTATGGACATCCACTTAATTATCTTAGCGAGCGTCGTCGGGTCTTTTATTTTATTGACACCCCAAACTGCGTTTCTTATACTGTCGACGTGATCCATTAAAGGAGGAATGCCCATGAAGAAATTTTTGTGTTTGTGTCTCATGTTGTCTTTGATCGTCGCTTGTTCATCTGAAAAGGACGCCAAGCCCAATACTTCGGCCGCGCCAGCCATGGAAACTACCGCGGCTCCGCCGGCGCCCGAAGCCATTACCACTTTGACGGGAGATTATATCTTGACGCAAGCTGATTCCGTGAAAATGAAAAATACAAATCCGGAATTAACGTGCACGACTACACATACGTTTAAACTGTCATTTATCACTAACAATTCGGTGCATTACACGGCAAAATCAGAGCAGACAATCGATCCGCCTACGGAAGGCGTCGCGTGTATGGCGAAACTGTATAACGCGGATGAGATTGGCACCTATAACATAAAAGACGGACGCGTTGTGGAAATACGCTTTTCTCCATCGGACAAGAAAATTCCCTGGGTCGATAAAGGTTATCTGCCATTGAAGATGGATAACATTAATGAGCTGGAGATATTTGCCAACGGCTCCAAATTTGTAAAGCAGTAAACGGGTCCACTATCCCGCTACGCTGCGCTTTAAGATATATAAAGGAGTTCACTATCCCCATCCACTGCGTTGCGGGGATAATTCGACTAACTCTTCAAACTTCGTCTCAATGTAATGAGACTCGTTTTCAGAGAGTCTCATTAAATACCTTATTCACGACATCGATATAATTATCCCGGTGAAGGGTTTTATTTATTTTCTTTCGTATTTTGTCTCCGTTTTCAAAAAAGCCTCCCATGAAAGTCCAGATTTCTTTCATTTTGTTGGTAATATGCGAGGGGCCGGACAAAACTTTCAAATATTCATCGAATAAATGATCATGGAAAGCCCTGATGATTTTGATTTTTTCATCATAAGGCTTTTCCGTATGGAATTTAATTTTTTCCGCGAGGAAGGGATTTGCAATCAGGCTTCTGCCGATCATCCATCGCTTAATTGATCCGAACCGATGAGAGAGCATCTCATATTTCTCAAAAGAATTGATGTCGCCGTTATAGACAACCGTGTGTTTCGAGAGATGAAGACACTGCTCGAACATATCGAGGTCAACTTCGCCTTCATACATTTGCTCACCGGTTCTCGGATGGATGATCAGTTCCTCGAGCTGGAACCGGTTGAAAATGGGAATGAGCTGCAGCACCTCGTCAGGATATTTTAATCCTATCCTGAGCTTGATCGATAATTTCGGTTTTAGGGCAGGCATGGTTTTTTCAAGGAAAGATTCGATCCTGTCCGGATAACAAAGCATCCCCGCCCCTCTGCCCTTCTTCACAACCATACCGAACGGACAGCCGATGTTCCAGTTCACGGTGCCGTGTCCGATGTCGTATAACGCATTGGCAAGCTTGGTGAAGTCCTCCGGGTTGGAACTCATGATCTGCGGTATCGTGGGAATACCGGTATTTTGATCAGGGTAATGTTCGCGCAGAAGGTGATTCATCGATTTCATTTTCTTCGTCGCGGAGAGAAATGGCGCAATGGCCATATCAACGCCCTTGAAATAAACAGGGAACAGGTTGCGGTAAATCCTGTCGGTTACCCCCTGGAGGGGTGCAAGGTAGATCATGGGTGATTTCCAAACCCTTTGTCCTTTGGCTGTCGGCAACTTCACAGGGATTGCTTCTTCCTGATAGCGGCGGGTTTGTCAAGGATAATCGTTGGCAGGCAGATTAACGAACAATGTCGGCTAGAGAATTTAACCCGTTTCAGGATGCAATTTTCCCTTGAATTTCCAGTGTAATAAGCATATTCAAAAACCATGGATTCTCTTGTCCCCTTGTTAACCCATCAATCTTACCCTCAACGTGGTCATCGTGTCGTTAAAATAATTTTTCGGAATTTGACAAAAGATAATTTGAGATGAAAAGGAGTAACGCTACAATGTCTGAAGATATTTTTCGCCAATTACAGCAAAGACTCGATTTGTATTCCCTGGGATTTCCCGCGACAGAAACGGGAATTGAAATCAAGATATTAAAAAAGCTGTTCAATCAAAAGGACGCGGAGATGTTCCTCAACATGTCGCCTATGCTGGAAGATCCGGAATCCGTTGCGCAGCGGCTGGGAAGACCGGTTGAAGAACTGGCCGGACACCTTGAAGACATGGCGAAGCGCGGCCTTCTTTTCAGGCTCAGAAAAGGGGAATCGGTCAAGTACGGGGCAATTCCCTTCATGCATGGTCTGATCGAGTTTCAAGTCAAACGCTTTGATCTTGAAATGGGAAATCTGTTGAAGCAGTATTTCGACCAGCAATTGCATCAGGCCATAGCGGCGGTTGACGGTCTTTTCCTCCGCACCGTTCCTATCGAGAAGTCCATTGTTCCTGAACACCATGTGGCGGCCTTCGATGACGCGGTCGCGATGATCAGGAAAAATGAGACGATCGCCGTCGCCGAATGCCTCTGCAGGAAGGGAAATAAGATCATGGGTAAAGGTTGCGATAAACCCATCGAAGCCTGTTTTATGTTCGGGTCGATGGCGCGGTTTTATATCGAAAACGACATGGGAAGAAAGGTCGATGTTGAAGAAGCTGTCAGCCTATTGCAAAGCGCGCAAGACGCGGGACTTGTGACGCAGCTGGCCACGTCTCAGAACCCCGGCGGGCTCTGCAATTGCTGTGGCGATTGCTGTGCTGTTCTCGGAGCGGTGAAAAAATATCCCAAACCGGCAGAACACGTTTTTTCCAATTACCAATCCGCAATAAACAGTGCAAGCTGCACGGGCTGTGAAATATGCATTGACCGGTGCCAGATGGAGGCGATTGTCATGAATCAGGACGGTGTCGCCCAGGTTGACCTTGACCGTTGCATCGGCTGTGGTCTGTGTGTCACCACATGTCCAACGGAGGCAATCGGCCTTGTTCTCAAGCCTGATGCCGGCAAGCGGATACCCCCGGCAACAAGTGGCGAACAAATGATGCAGATTGCGAAAAACAGGGGCGTTATTTAATCAGCGAATTTTCAATACGGAAATCCGGAGACATAACCCTTAATAATTCCGGATACCGGCCTCCGTAACCGAAAGGTCATCTGCGACCGGGATGACGACGCTTGTGCCGGTTCATTTTTTTTCCATTGAGCCAGAATGTTTTCGATTTCCTGTCTCAAAACATAATTATTTGTGATTCTTAATTTTCAATCCCGTAATTTTATGTTAGCTTGCTACCTAAATAGACAACCACATTCTATATAGCCTTGCTGGTCGAAAAACTATGAGGGAGGAATTAAAACATGAACGCAAAAGGCATTGCTTACATTGTAACGAAATCAAATATGATTGCGGCTTTTGGTGAGGAAAGATGGACAGCCTTCCTGGATAAACTGGCAAAGCGCGACAGTTACTTCAGCACAGTGATTCTCTCTATTACTCCGATGCCGGTAGAAAAATTAATCGTTTGTTTTGATGAAATGTGCGCCGAATATTTCAACAACGATAAAATGCAGTATACAAATTTTGGCAAGGCGGGCGCCAAAGCTGTCCTGTCGCCGGATGGGCCATACAGGTCATTTATGCTGATGACAACGGACATGAAGCAATTCGTCGAGTCGGTGCTGCCCAAGGTCTGGTCCACATATTTTGACAGCGGCGTCGCCATTGCAAAGCTTGAAAACAACGTTGCTCATATCAAAGTCACCGGACTGGAAATCAAATATAATTATTTTGAGTACCTGGTTATGGGTTATTTTCAGCAAGCCATCAAAATGTTCGGGAAGAGCTCTCACGCGAAAAGAATCCGGAGTCTTGCGGCGGGGGATAAAGATATGTATTTTCAGTACGCGCTCAAGGATTCCTGATCCTCTCAATTCAGGCAGGCAAGGAATTACGGATAAGATTCTATTTATTTTTTTGACGGCTGGTTACCGCTATTTTTATTTCCGGTTTAATGGGTCAAGCGGCGGATTTTTTACGCAACCCTTCTTCTATTTTTTCCACCAGAAATATTTTGAGCAAGGATTGATATGGAACGTCTCGCTTATTGGCAAGCATTTTCAATTCTTCCAGCACAGTTTCCGGCAGGCGGATAGATATGGTTTTCGATGAAGGTTTTAGTTTGGAAAGGGTAACCTTTTTGGCTTTTTTCCAATCTACATAATCCACCGAATCATGTTTGCCCCAAAATTCCCGTTCCCGCGCTTCACTTTTAAATTTTGGTCTATTGGCTTTCATAGTTCTTATATACCTTTCTTTCCTTACTGCTCATGTCTCTTGCTGATATTATACGAATTTTTTCTTTTCTAATCGTAAATACAACAAAGAGCAGGCGATCTGCATCTGTTCTTCCCAAAGCGAACAATTGTTCTTCCGCTTCTGAGTGAATGCTGTCTTCCGCCGCAACCAGCGGTTGGTTGAAGAACATCTGTTCGCACTCAGACGGCGATACACCATGCTTAATCCAGTTTTTATCGATGTTGCCATCGTCCCATTCAAAACCGGTTGCATTCAGCAGTTTCTTCAATTCCATGCTTATTGTATACTACCATTATATACAATAAGAAAGTGTTGTCTGGAGGTGTTTTGGATTCCGGGTTCATTACATGCTTATTTAGTTATCACCCGCAAACTGGATTTACCCTAAATAACCTAAAGGTCCATCTGCGACGGGAATAACAGTGGTGGAACAAAAAGGAAGGCCCCTTTTCAGGGGCATTCCTTTTATATTTTTATCGGTTAATGGTTTAAAAGTTATGCGGCTTCCAGTTTAACGGCGCAAACTTTGTATTCCGGAATTTTCCCGATCGGGTCCAGAGCCGGATTGGTCAGCATGTTGACGGCCGCTTCCGTAAAATGGAAATTCATAAAGATCAAACCGGGAGCGCTCTTTTTGGTAATGGTTGCTTTGGCCTCAACAGCACCGCGTCGGGAAGTAACCTTCACTTTCTGGCCTTCGGCAATTTTCAGTTTGTCGGCATCCACGGGGTTGATTTCCACGAGACTTTCGGGACAGCGTTCTGATAAACCTTCTGAACGGGTTGTCATGGTGCCGGTATGGTAATGGTACAGGACGCGTCCGGTGGAGAGCAGGAACGGATAGTCTTTGTCCGGCAATTCATTGGGCGCAATGTATTCCAGAGCGGTGAACAATCCCAGACCGCGGGAGAACTTGTCCTTGTGCAGGAATTTGGTTCCCTGATGTTCCGGTGTGGGACACGGCCACTGAATGCCGCCTTTTTCCAGACGCTCGTAAGAAATTCCCGCATAACTGGGGGTGACTTTCGCGACTTCCGCGAATATTTCCTTTGCGGATGCGTAATTCATTTCGTAGCCCATCTTGCTGGCGATGGCGCTGATGACTTCCCAGTCGGTTTTCGCTTCGCCCGGAGCTTCAATCGCTTTACGAACGCGCTGAACACGGCGTTCGGTATTGGTGAAGGTTCCTTCCTTCTCGGCAAAAGCGGCTACCGGTAAAACGACATCGGCCAGCTGAGCGGTTTCGGTCAGGAACAGATCCTGAGCAATCATCAGATCAAGTTTCTTGAGTTCTTTTTTCACGTGCTGCAAATCAGGATCGGAAAGCAGCGGATTTTCACCCATGATGTACATCGCTTTAATGTCGCCTTTGCCTGCCGCCGTCATCATTTCCATGAGCGTCAATCCCGGTTTGGCGGAAAGCTGCGCGTTCCAGATCGTTTCAAATTTCTTGCGCACATCATCGTTGGCGACCTGCTGATACGCAGGATAAACGTTGGGCAGTCCGCCCATGTCGCAGGCTCCCTGTACATTGTTCTGGCCGCGCAATGGATTAACGCCGCCGCCTTCGATACCGACATTGCCGCAAAGCATGGACAGATTGGCCGTGCTCTTGACATTATCCGTGCCGGTAATGTGCTGGGTGATGCCCATCGCGTAAATGATGCTGGCGCGATTGGCCTGGGCATACATTCTTGCCGCTTTCTTCAAATCTTCGGCAGGAATGCCGGAAATTTTTTCGACCTTTTCCGGTGTGTATTTTTCGACAACCTTTTTGAGCGCGTCGAAGCCTTCCGTTCTGTCTTTCACATATTCCTTGGCGTAAAGACCTTCATTAATAATCACGTTCATCAAGCCGTTAAACACAGCAACATCAGTGCCGGGTTTCTGGCGCAGCCAGATATCGGCGTATTTGACCAGATCAATTTCGCGGGGATCAATGACGATCAGTTTTGTGCCGCGCTTGGTCGCCCGTTTGACTTTCATGCCGATAACCGGATGATTTTCTGTTGTGTTGGTTCCTGTTGCTAAAATTAAATCCGTATATTCCAATTCATCAATCGAATTGGTCATTGCACCGCTGCCGAATGTGGCGGCCAGACCGGCCACCGTTACGGAGTGTCAGAGACGGGCGCAGTGATCGACATTGTTGGTGCCGATTGCCGCCCGCATGAATTTCTGGAAAAGATAATTTTCTTCGTTGGTGCAGCGTGCCGAAGACAGACCGGCAATGCTGTCCGCGCCGTGTTTTTTCTTAATAGCGGAGAGTTTGTCGGCGATAAATGTAAAGGCTTCCTCCCAGGTGGCTTCCTGGAGGTCCTCATTCTTTTTATAGCGGATGAGCGGTTTGGTCAGGCGATCGGGATGAGCAAGAAAATCCATGCCGAAGCGACCTTTGACGCAAAGACTGCCGTCATTGGGCTGGCCGTATTCACGATTGCCCATGACCTTAACGATCTTGTTGTCTTTCACATAAAGATCCATCTGACAGCCGACACCGCAATAGGTGCAGGTGGTTTTGACTTTCTGTAATTCCCAGGGACGGCCGGCAAATTTCGCCTGCTTGAACGTGATGGCGCCGGTGGGACAAACCTGAGCGCACTCGCCGCAGAAGAAACAGGTTGAGTTAATGTAATCTTCATCGAACGCGGGTCCGACTTTTGCTTTTGAACTGCGTTTGGCGAAATCCAGCACTTCGTTGACCTGTATTTCATTGCAGGCGCGAACGCAACGGCCGCAAAGAATGCACTTGTTCATATCGCGGTGAATCATGGTATTGCTGTCATCCATCGCGTAACCGGGAGTTTTGATTGCAAAACGGGGCTGATCGATCTTTAACCAGTAAACGAGATTCTGCAGTTCACACTGGCCGTTCTGTTCGCAGGTCAGGCAGTTATGATCACCGGACGCCCAGAGCAGTTCGATAATCATTTTCTGCGCTTTACGCACCGGTTCACTATTCGTGCGGATAACCATATTGGGGCTAACCGGCATACAGCACGAGGCCACCAGAGACCTTGCGCCTTCCTGCTCCACAACGCAAACACGGCAGGCGCCGACATTGGTTGTTTTTGAATAATGACAAAGTGTGGGAATGAATATGCCGTTCTCGCGGGCAACGTCTAAAATTGTCTGACCGGCAGTCGCTTCAACATCTTTTCCGTCAATCTTGATAGGTATTTTTTTCTCCATGTTTTTCTCCAATCTTAAATAATCAATACTCTTGCGAAGAGATATCTTTTTTTCTTGGAGAATTCATAGCGGCAAGGGATTATCTTGTCAATTCTGTCAATTATGACTTATGCCTTTTTTCACATAGGCTAAAAACGGCGATACATCAAATATTTCATATACATAATGCAATACTGTGACTGACGTCCACTGTAAATAATTTGAGCGCAATGGGTTGAAATGCCCGGAGTCTGACTGGACTTGTCAGACATGGTCCGATGATGAGGTGACGTGATGTTTCTTATCCCTGCACAGGTGCGGTTTTTTTGTAGCCATTAGAGTTTAAGATTCCGGATAAAGAATTGCCCTGCCGAAAGTCAGAGGCGGCCGGTGCAGTATGATGCAAGGACGTTATCATCACGAGGCCATCATAATCGTTGACAGGCGATCCGGCCTTGATGTAGCTTGCGAGGGTGCTGACATCCAAAAAAGTACCTCGCATCATGTCCGTGCACAAAACCACACGAATGCGGTTGATTTTTTTCGCAAAAATGAATCAGACGAATAATGAACGAACGTAATACAAGAGGAGAATATGGCTGAAATCAGTGTCAATGGTTTTTGTGATCCGGCTTTTGATAAGGTGAAGCAGGCGTTTATTACCAATTTTAAAAAGGGCAAGGAGCGGGGAGCGGCTGTTTCAATTTTTATCGAAGGCAAAACGGTTGTTGATATCTGGGCCGGCTATGCGGATTTTTGGAAGAGGCGGCCATGGAAAGAAGATACGCTGGTCAACATCTATTCAACAACCAAGGGCATCACCGCTATTTGCGCCCACCGGCTTATCGAACAGGGACGGCTGGATCCGGACAAACCGGTCGCCGCGTACTGGCCGGGATTTGAGAAAAACGGGAAAGAGGCCATTACGGTTCGCATGTTGTTAAATCATACCGCCGGCATGGTCGCCGTAAAAAGACGCCTGCCGGGAAAGGCCATCTACGACTGGGATACCATGATCAACGCTCTGGAAATCCAGTCTCCCTGGTGGAAGCCCGGCAAGCTCGGCTATCACGCCATTACTTTCGGCTGGCTGGTGGGGCAGGTCATTCGAAATATTACCGGCATGTCCGTGGGACAGTTTTTGAAAAAGGAAATTACCGGGCCGCTGGACCTTGACATTCATATCGGCCTGGATGAGGCCGAGCATCACCGGTCGGCAAACATGGTCATGGTGCGGGTCCCCACGATACACCCGGACTGCATAGCGTTAACCAGGGCCATTGTCATGAACCCTTTTGGCGCGACATCCCTGGCCTTGAGCAATCCCTTCAGTATCGTCACGAGCGTCAACAGCCGTTCCTGGCGAAATGCCGAGATTCCTGCCGCAAACGGCCACGCCACCGCCCGGGCCCTGGCAAATCTATACGGTATTCTTGCCAACGGCGGCAAAGCGGGGAACATACAGGTTTTGTCACCGGGTGCAATAGACCGGTGTTCAGAGGAGACCTCCGGAGGCGATGATGCTGTTCTGAAACTGAAGACACGATTCAGTCTGGGCTTCATGCTGAATCAGGATAACCCATCGGGCAACATGGGCCCCGGTAAAAAGACCTTCGGCCATCCCGGCGCGGGCGGCTCCCTGGCCTTTGCCGATCCGGATGCGCATCTGGGATTCGGCTATGTGATGAACAAAATGGATACGTTTATTCTGGTCGATCCCCGGGCAAAGCGTCTAATCAATGCGGTGTACGAGTGCCTGTGACGGCTTCATTGTTTCAATCGCAACGGCGAGGCTGCCGCAGGCCCCCGGCAATCGTGTCGGTTGATTATCATTGAAAATGTTGTATCGACTATCGGAATGAGAAAAACAATCCTTCAAAAAAAGCAAATACAAGACGTGATGTAAGTTGCCGGGTCCATGTTTGCTCCGAGCAATGCTCAATTGATCAGTTCAGAACATTCCAGGTACTGGCCGTCATCGGCTCATAGCCTTTGCCCTGCATGATGATGTCCATATGAATCAGACTAATCGCGGAAATATCCATATCGCGCGCAAATACCTTTCCCGCGCGATAAAGCGTTACGAGATATTTTTTACATTTGTCGCAGACGAAAGCGGCTTCCTGTTTTTTATTTTCCACATAAAAATATTCCATGTCCTGACGGGTTTCCTTTTCGCAGTAAGGACAGCTTATCCGCGTGAAGCGCCAATCGTGGCCGCAGGAGGAACAATGAAGAAATCGCTTGCCGCCCTCTTCTTCAATGAGCGCGATAGACGGAAACTCTCCACAAATCGGGCAGTAACCTTTATCCCAATCGAACTTACCCAGCGCGGCTGTAATTTCTTTTGCCCTTTGTTCCAGAACAACGCGGCTGACCAGACTCATCAAAAAGGAAGCATTGGAGGGAGATACCTGCAATTTTTTGGACAACCCGCCAATCGCGTTCACTTCGCCATCCACGGGGGCTTTGAAAAAATCAAACGGATTGATTTTGCCTTCCTCAATGAGGGCTGATATTTTATCGATACTTTCGACAATATTGGGCATGCCTTCTTTCACCGCGGCAGCCATGGACAAGGCCACTTCTTTTAACGGGTCTTCCGGTAAAATCAAATCAATCTGACTGCTGACCGGCACACCCGCTTTGAGCTTATTTTTATCGATCAGTGAGCAATCCGGCTTTGTCAAAGAAATTTCTTCCAAAAGTTGTCTCTGTCTGGTGATAATCGGAGCAAACGCTTTGATGATTTCCCTGTTTTCAGAATTCTGTTCGAGAGCCCGGTCAATGATATTTTTGATCTCGGAGGTTTGTTCTTTCGTCATGATTTTCCTTAATGAGTCCCAAATTTCAGAAGCGAAGCGCGCTGAAATGTGTTGGACGTAATGAGACTCAAAATTCAGCAACAAAGTGAACTGAATTTTGTAAGTCGAATTATCCAATCCCGATTAATCGGGATTGGGAATTATCCCACGTGCGAAGCTACGTGGGGTTATTTAATATAAGTGGCGCATACCTTCTACCAGATATGCGCCACTTGGTCTAGACATTAATGAAGCTCAAAATTTAATGACACTCGCTAAGAGCAAATGAAATGAAGCTCGAAGCGCAAGTGGAATTATCCCCGAAGCGAAGCGGAGTGGGATTCTCTCCGACTCGGAAAGCGTCACTTTACTTTTTATCATCGGCAACAATGAGTTTGCCTTCATGTTCCATCTCTTTGACC
>CAZIJZ010000002.1:0-116002 GCA_964539765.1 uncultured Smithella sp. | reverse complement strand
GATAATTTCCAGCGGCATCTCATGAGATGTGTCAAAATAGGCAAGTTTTTCCATTTTTATTATTTTTACTCCAAAGAAATAAGGCAGTTGCGGCATTTAACTAATTATTACAGTAAAAATCAATCAATATCTTCGGTTATTCGCCGGTCTTTCCGGCACAATTTCTTGGTACCTTTTGCTTAAAAATGATAATGATAAACTCAAAATGTATAAAGGTATTGACACCATGGAAAAAATCAGATTGGGCATAAGCTCTTGTTTGCTGGGGAATAACGTCCGTTATGACGGCGGACATAAATTGGATAGATCTTTAACCGATACGCTGGGAAAATATGTGGACTATGTTCCGGTCTGTCCGGAAGTCGAATGCGGTTTGAGTATTCCCAGACCTTCCATGCGCCTGGAAGGCAATCCGGACGCGCCGCGGTTAATCGTTACCAGCACCAGAGAGGATCTGACCGAACGCATGGAAACCTGGGCGAAAAAACGCGTCACCGAACTGGAAAAAGAAGATCTCTGCGGTTTCATTTTTAAAAGCGATTCGCCCAGCAGCGGCATGGAGCGGGTAAAAATCTACAACGAAAAAACCATGCCGGTGAAAAACGGCGTAGGGCTGTTTGCCGCAATGTTCATGGAACATTTTCCGCTGCTGCCCGTGGAGGACGAAGGCCGGCTGCACGATCCCGGCCTGCGCGAAAACTTTATTGAAAGAATATTCGCGCTAAAAAGATGGCGGGAAACGTTAATCGCGAAAAATTTCAAAAAGAGCCTGATCGATTTTCACACCAAACATAAATTACTGATCCTCGCGCACAGCACCAAGCATTATCAAATGATGGGCAAACTGGTGGCAGCGCAAAAAAACTTCTCTGCAAAAGATATCCAAAAACAATACCAGGATCTGCTCCTGGAGGCTTTGAAAATTAAAGCCACGCCGGCCAAACATGTGAATGTACTTCAGCACATGATGGGCTATTTTAAAGACCAGTTGTCCGCCGACGAAAAAAAGGAATTGCTGGATTTAATTCATGCTTTTCGTAACGGATATCTTCCCCTGATTGTGCCGGTGACGATGATCAGCCATTATGTCCGCAAATACGACGAACCGTATCTCCAGGAACAGGTGTACCTTAATCCGCATCCGGCAGAGCTTCAGTTAAGAAATCATGTTTGAAAAATTTCATCTTGACATCCATTTATTCGCTGTGCTACGGAAATTTCCACTGGAAGAAAGGGATCAACAAATGTTTAAAATATTTTCCAAGAACAACTGGTGGTGGCAGATTTTAAATGTCTGCCCATAAGCTCACATAAAACGAGCATGGGCAGGGAAGCTCCTTCCCATGACTCGCCAATAATCATTAAAGCCATGGGAATACAATCCCGTGGCTTTTGTAATTTAAGAGATAAAAATATTTTATTTAAGGAGAAACTATATGGAACAGGTAAAAGTTGTACTGCAGGACCGCGAAATACCAAAAAAGTGGTATAACATTATGGCGGATTTGCCCACACCGATGAAACCGCCCCTCCATCCGGGCACCGGCCAACCGGTGACACCCCAGGACTTGGCGGCAATTTTCCCGATGAACATTATTGAACATGAAGCGTCGAACAAGCGCTGGATCAAAATTCCGGAAGAGGTTCTGCAAAAATATCTGCTGTGGCGTCCTTCTCCTCTTTACCGTGCTTATAATTTTGAAAAACTGCTCAATTGTCCGGTTAAAATTTATTACAAAAATGAAGGCGTCAGTCCGGCCGGATCACACAAACCTAATGCCGCCATTCCGATGGCTTACTTCAACAAAGTGGCTGGAACAAAGCGCATGACCACAGAAACCGGAGCCGGCCAGTGGGGTAGCGCCTTGGCCATGGCGTGTCAAATGTTCGGCTTGGATTGCCGTGTATACATGGTCAAAATCAGCTACGAACAGAAGCCCTACCGCCGCCTGATGATGAACACATGGGGAGCGGAATGCATCGCCAGCCCAAGCACCTTGACACAATCTGGAAGAGATTTTCTGGCCAAATACCCCGATTCCCCGGGTAGCTTGGGCATCGCGATCAGTGAAGCCATTGAAGATGCCGTCACCAGCAAAGACAAGTCCCACTACGGCCTGGGCAGCGTTCTCAATCATGTGTTGATTTATCAGTCCATTATCGGTTTGGAAGCTCAAAAACAAATGCAAAAACTTGGTGTTTATCCTGATGTGGTTATGGGCTGCTGCGGCGGCGGCAGTAACTTTGCCGGCATCGCCATGCCTTACGTCTGCGACAAAATCCACGGCAAACAGGTGAAAATAGTCGGAGCGGAACCCTCGTCCTGCCCCACGATGACGAAGGGCCCCTATGCCTACGACTTTGGTGATCTGGCAAAAAGCACACCGCTGCTTCCCATGCATACACTGGGTCATGATTATGTCCCCGCGCCGATTCACGCCGGTGGTTTGCGCTATCACGGCATGGCCCCCATTGTCAGCCATCTGGTCAAAGAGAATTTCATCGAACCCAGAGCGTACGATCAGTTGAAAACATTTGACGCCGGCGTCAAATGGGCACGGACGGAAGGTTTTATCCCCGCGCCGGAAACCAATCACGTGCTGGCGGCGGTTGTGGATGAAGCCATGCGCGCCAAAGAAGAAGGCAAGGAAAAAACTATCCTCTTTAACTGGAGCGGTCATGGTTTGGTTGATCTAGCTGCCTATGATGCTTATTTCGCCGGTAAATTAGAGGCTTATGAATTACCCGATCATGAAATTGAGCGTGCTCTGGAAGCGATTAAGGATTTTCCCAAACCTTAACTAAAGGCATAGATTTCGCTTTGCTAGATATCCCCATCCGCTAAGTCGGATGGGGATAATTTCCAATCCCGATATGTCGGGATTGGATAATTCGGCTAAAAAACTCCAATGCACTTTGCTTTTGAAGTTTAAGCCTCATTACGTCACGTCTAGGAAGTTTCAACGTGCCTATAGTGACCTTCAGGTTATTCGCTGCTGAAACTTGGGACTCATTATATTTCTTGACGGCCTTCCTTTTTTTAGTAAAGCTTATGCGCGATGAAAACCGAGCATGACGATAAATTAATCCGTTGTCCGAAACTGGGCGATGAAATGACTTTGGACTACTGCCTGCGGGAATCGGGTGACTTACCCTGTCAGCGTATTGTTCGTTGCTGGTCATTTTCGTTTGATGTGGAATCTTTCCTGAAGGAAAAATTAACGCCGGAAAAGTACAATAGCTTCATCGCTGCTCAACAAAAAGAAAAGGTAACAAGTCTGATTGAATTAATAGAAGCGGCAAAGGCGAAAAAATGAAAACTCTGGATTTGTTCGATCAGGGAAATTCCGGCAATATAAAAGATGCAGCCCCGCTTGCCGAGCGAATGCGGCCGCAGAATATTTCCGAATATATCGGCCAGCGACATCTTCTGGGAGAGGGCTGTCTGCTCAGGCGCGCTATCGAAGAAGATAAACTTTTTTCCATGATCTTCTGGGGACCTCCCGGCTCGGGAAAAACCACTCTGGCCAGAATCCTCGCCAACGAAACGAAGTCCAATTTCGTCAGTTTCTCCGCCGTCCTTTCCGGGGTCAAAGAAATCCGCGCGGTCATCGATGAAGCCAGGGAACTGCTGGAAAGAAAAAAAATCAAGATGATCCTCTTTGTGGATGAAATCCATCGTTTCAACAAAGCTCAGCAGGATGCTTTCCTGCCGCATGTGGAAAGCGGCCTGATTACATTAATCGGCGCAACCACGGAAAATCCTTCTTTCGAAGTTATCGCTCCTCTTCTATCGCGGACCCGCGTTTTGATTTTAAAACCTTTTGCCGAAGAAGATCTGTTGGCCATCCTGGAAAGCGCTCTGCGGGATAAGAAAAAAGGTCTCGGACAATTCTCCATTAAAATTGAGCATGATGTTCTGCGCTACATCGTCAGCTTAACGGACGGTGACGCGCGCACTGCAATGAACAACCTGGAGGTCGTGGTCTCCATGGTTCAGAACCTGCCGGAAGATAAAAGAGTCATTTCTCTGCAATTCGCTCAGGACGCTCTGTTGAAAAAATCACTTTTATACGACAAAGACGGGGAAGAACATTATAATTTGATTTCCGCTCTGCATAAAAGTCTGCGCGGCAGCGATCCGGATGCCACTCTTTACTGGCTGGGAAGAATGCTGGCCGCCGGGGAAGATCCCCTGTATATCGCACGGCGGATGATCCGCTTTGCCTCGGAAGACATCGGCAATGCCGACCCGCAGGCGCTGGTTATCGCCATAGCCGCCCAGCAGGCTTTTCACTTCATCGGCCTGCCGGAGGGCGAACTGGCACTGGCACAGGCGGCCGTCTATCTGGCTACCGCGCCTAAAAGCAACGCCCTTTATGTCGGATATGGCAAAGTCAAAAGCACAATTCATGAAAAGGGTTATTTGCCCGTTCCTCTCCATATCCGTAACGCCCCGACAAAATTGATGAAGGATTTGGATTACGGCAAAGATTACAAATACGCTCATGACTACCCGGATGCTTACGTGCCCCAGGACTATCTGCCGGATAAAATTAAGGGAGAACTATTTTATCAGCCATTGGGAAAGGGTTTTGAAAAAACCATCAAAGAAAGATTAAATTACTGGCGACAAAAGAAAAAAGAATGCGGAAAGGAATGACGCTCGCTCTGCTGCGCTTCGAGTCCCACGGCACTTTGTGCCTGGGATAATTTCCAATCCGCCACGGCGGATTGGATAGTTCGGCTTACGCTTCATACTTCGTTGCACTCGTCTTCAGCTTGCCTCACTACCACTTACGTCTCAAACTGTGCTTCGCTTGTTTTTAGCGAGTCTCAAATCCCGCTCCGCTACGCTTCGGGGATAATTCCACTTGCGCTTCGAACTTCGCTAAGCTCGTTCTCAGCGCGTGTCATTAAAAAGTAAGGGAGGCTTGGTCGGAGCCTCCCTTAAACATGAAGAGTGAAGGTTTTATCCTTCAAGGTTATTTTGTTGCCGGCTAATCATACCCGTTATTTTTCAGTCGACAATTTACCTGACCTTCTTTAAAGCATTAGTCATGCCAAAACCAGATTTGTTATTTTATATGATTGAAATTATTAATTAATATTCTTATTTTCTTTTTTTTGTGGCATAGAACCGGATTTTTTTCACGGCAAAAAATGTCGAAAAATAATTTTTAATTTTTAAAAAATATAATAAATACAATTAAATACATCCCTCTGAACACATTTGTCATCTCCTCGACAAAAATGTCGGGTTTCGGGGGATTAATCGTTGACTTTTCCCTTAAATAGCTTAGAATGACAGCTAAAATAGGAGTTTAAGGATAAAAATGCGCTTTTTCGGGAACAAAAACAAATTTATTCGTCGCAAAGCTCATAATTACAACGATCCTTTTCTTCAACCTCTGGCGGTCGCTATCGTTTGTGCCATTTTAGTGGCTCTCATCCTGATCATGGGATTTCTCGAATTCAGAAGAAGCGAAAAAAACCTTCTGGCTTTTATGGAAGACCAGGCCCTGAGCACAATCGGCGTACTTCAGCGCTTAACCGAAGAAAATCTGAAAAGTATTATTGGCGTTCCTGATAAAAACGCTTCTAATTTAAAAACCACCTCCCATGATGAAGCATCTTATTCGAAACAATGGGTGATCCAGGCCATTACCGAACTGGCCAAAGATCTGGACGAACAATGGAAAAAAGGATCGATAACGGATGACTATCTTCGAAAATTCGCGGCGGATAATAATTTCCTGTATGTTGGTCTGTTAAATTCTCAGGGAAACGCTGTTTTCCAAAGCGGTCCTCTCAAGACAAACCTTATTGAAGATAAAGATCTGATGCCCAAACGGCGCAAACCGACGACGCTGGAACTGATATCTAAAATAGGAGAAAAACAGGGCGTGGGATTTATCGCCTTGAGCCGTAAGGACAACACTGGCACCGTTGTAATCAGCCTCGATAAATCGGGATCTGTTTACTGGATTTTGAAAATTGCCGGAGAAAAGGGCATGGATAAAATTGGCGAAGGTCACGGCATCATCTACATGCAAATCATCAATGATCAACACAAACTGCTCAGCAGTGTCGGCCAGTCCCCGCCCATCCTGAGTCAGAATAATTTTAATCTAAAAGAAATCCTGGCTGGCAGAATAAAAATCGCCAGCAAAAAAATCGATTATCGCGACAATAAAATACTGGATCTGGCGGCTCCGTTATATCTGGATAAAAAAATCGTCGGCATTGTTAGAATCGGTCTCGACCGCAGCTCCATGGATAAAAGTCTTGCCGAAAACAAACAGAATATTTTTGTTTTTTCGCTGTTTATTGTCGTCATCGCCTTGTTGTCCATGTGGCTTCTTTATCATGACCAGAATCGCCATCTGGCCGGTATTGTGGAAATGGAACGCCAACTGGAAAAAGCGGAAAGGCTTTCTTCCCTGGGACAACTGGCCGCCGGCGTAGCCCATGAAATTCGTAATCCATTGAATGCCATCAGTATGGCAACTCAGCGATTGAAAAGAGACTTCATCCCTTCCGATCCTCAAAAGGTTGACGATTTTCAGAATCTTTCCGGCGTCATCAGAGATGAAATCAAGCGCCTCAATGGCATTATTGAAGAATTTCTTAATTTTTCCAAAAGTCGCCGCCTGGATTTTTGTAAATTTTCCGTCACGGAGTTGCTGCAAAAAATCGTCAGTCTTATGAAAGAAGAAGCCTTGTCGCGCGGCATTACCATTGAAACAACCGGGAAGCAGGATCCCGCTCAAATCTCCATGGATGTGAACAAACTTCAACAGGCATTCATCAACCTGATTAAAAACGCCATGGAATCCATAACGGCGGAAAAAGGCAGAATTGTGATTGCGGTGGATAAGGAAGGCAAAAATTATATCGTCGTAAAAATTTCCGATTCCGGTTGCGGCATGACCGAAGAGGAAATCGCAAAAATCTTTAATCCCGAATACACAACCAAAGAGAAGGGGGTTGGTCTGGGAATTCCTCTGGCTTTCGAAATCATCCGCGGACATGGAGGAGATATACGGGTTCTGAGCCGGAAAGACAAAGGAACAACGTTTGAAGTGATTCTTCCCCGGGAAAGATTAAATGAAATTTCATGACAAAACAAGGATTACTGTTTCATGCAAAAATTGAGCATTCTGATTGTTGACGACGAAAAAACCCAACGGGAACTGTTGCGCGATTTTCTCCGCAGCGAAGGCCATACGGTAACAGAAGCGGATAACGGCGAGAAAGCCATCAAAACCGTTTTGAACGGTCATTTTGATTTGATTCTGCTGGATTACAAAATGCCGGGGATGAACGGCCTGGAAGTACTTAAAGAAATCAAACGAATCAATCCGGAAATAGACGTGGTGATCATCACAGCTTACGGCACGGTCGAAACGGCGGTGGATGCCCTGAAGGCCGGCGCCATTGACTATATCACCAAACCGATCGTGGAACTGGATGAACTGATTATTCTCGTCAACCGGATAGCTGAGCGACGACAGCTCATTCAGGAAAACCGGCTGCTGAAGGATGATTTGAGCAAGCACGGCGTTACCGCGGATAAAATTATTTACCAGAGCCGGCAGATGGCGGAGCTTATCAATCTGGCCGGACGCGTGGCTCCCAGTAAAGCTTCCGTTTTGATTCAGGGAGAAAGCGGAACCGGCAAAGAATTGCTGGCGCGTCTCATCCATCAACTGAGCCCCCGGGCAAACAAATCGATCGTTGTCGTCAATTGCGGAGCTCTTCATGAAAATCTGCTGGAAAGTGAACTGTTCGGTCATGAGAAAGGCGCTTTCACCGGAGCGTCTTCCCGCCGGATCGGACGTTTTGAAGAAGCCGACGGCGGCACTCTTTTTCTGGATGAAATCGGCGAATTAAGCCCGACCATCCAGGTCAAACTTTTACGGTTTCTGCAGGAACGGGAATTTCAACGCCTGGGCAGTAATGTAAATCTGCAAGTTGACATCAGGATTATCAGCGCGACCAATCAGAATCTGGAAGAAAGGGTGAAAGAAGGATCTTTTCGTGAAGATCTTTTCTACCGGCTGAAAGTTGTAACCATGTCCGTGCCGCCGTTGCGTAACAGAAAAGAGGACTTAAGCCTTTTAATCAATCATTTTATTGATAAGTTCGCTGCTGAAAACGGGAAGAACATCAAGGGCCTGACAGCTGACGCACGTGATGTGCTTTTGAAATACGATTATCCGGGCAACGTGCGCGAACTGGTCAATATCATGGAAAGGGCTGTGGTTATCGCCAGGAATCAATACATCACCACGGATGATCTGCCTTTCAAATCCGTTGTTGACCCCGAAGAAACCGAAAAGAAAGCTTCAGGAATTTTACGCGATTCCGTGGATGAACTGGAAAAGAAGTTAATTATGGAAGCCATGGAAAAAACTCAGGACAACCAGACGCGAGCCGCTGATCTTTTAGGAATTTCGGAACGCATGTTGCGCTACAAACTGAAGAAATACGGACTGAAGAGCTGAGGGGCTGTTGACCGGGCGCGCATTCCCGTAAGGGAGGCGCAATAGTGAATGGTAATATTCCTTGCCAGTAAAAGCCGAAGGGTTTTACAACGGGCTCACCTGCGGCGTGGCTGAAACAAAAAAGGCTCCTCTATTACACGTGATGTTTCCCTTATGAAAGTCAGAGTCTTAATGAAGCATGTCAAATAAGAACGACCATAACCTGTCGCCAATAATCATAAAAGTAAAACCGAAATTACTATTCCTTTATATTTTTGTGCCAATTGTTTTTTTAGTTATGGCACATATCCTGGGTCAACTTGCCATTTTTAACATCATTCCAGGTTTTCGCGGTTATGATTTACTATCCGTGTTTTTTAACCTGGATGGAGAAGCAAATATTCCCACGCTTTACACCATTATGGAATGGTTCTTTTGTTTAATTTTTCTGGTCTTAATTGCTTTTTTTGAGAGAAACACCCAGCCCTCCCGTTATTTCTACTGGTTGGGATTGGCAATAATTTTCAGTTTTCTATTGATTGACGAGTTCATTTCCTTTCACGAAATTTCAGATCAAATATTAGCTCTGTTTAATATAAAGATCGTGCTTTTCCCTACTAATGCCTGGGTTCTTATTTACACCGTTGTTCTTGCTCCGATTTCTCTCGTTTATTTACGTTTCATGATTCATTTGCCTCAAAAAACAAAATATCTGTTTGTTTTTTCCTTTATCATTTTTATGCTGGGTGCCGCTGGAATAGAGTCACTGGAATTGCGCCACGTGGAGATATACGGGCTGGATAAATATTTTTATCTATATTTTGTTACAGTAGAAGAAACATTGGAAATGATGGGTTTATTGATTTTCATTTATGCTCTGGCATCTCATCTGGTAAACGAGTTAGGCGTGTCGCAGATTAAAATACTGCCAGAGAAGATTTCAGCCGAATGGACTGATCAATAAGTAAAGCCGTTATCCTCATGCCTGTACTGCTATCATACCCTTGTAACCGCTTGTGTTAAAGGTTTATCCTCATACGCGCGTATTGTTCTTGAAATTTTAAAAAGGGATTAGGGGGCAAAACTCTCTGATTATTTCTGCTGATATCCTGTTTTTTAAGCGAAACAACAAAAACCATTATAAGAAAGATTTTTCCCCTGAAATAAAGCTGCGAAAATTCATTGGATGAACATAAAAAAGCCGCCTTTTGAGGCGGCTTTTTATGCTTTATTTCAAATATTATTAAATTTTTATGCTGCGCATTTTTTCATGTTAGTGAGAGCAAGAAAATGTTTTCTTTCTTCGTCAATGATTTTCTCCAATGCGTCATGCTGACCGACCGGAACCATTTTCTTAATCTCATGATAATAAAGAATAGAATCCAGTTCTCTCTGAATGGCAAAATCCAGAGCTTCGGACGTGTTGGTAATCTTGGACAACTGCTTATCCATTATTTCTTTGGTAAAAATTATGTTATTATCCACATACGAACGCAAATAAGCGGAAAATTCACCTTCATAACTTTCCGGAGGAGTGTTTTTTTCCATCCCGGCAAAAAGTTTTTCAAATGTTTTCTTATGGGCAACTTCCGCCTGCGCCAGCCCGGCAAAAAGCTTCTTTTCGTCTTCTTTCTTGGCAATCTGTTCGGCAAATTTATAAAAATTTACGCCATTTTCTTCAATTCTTATTGCGACTTCCACGATATCGCTTGCTGCAAAAACACTCATCTTCTTTGCCTCCTGATTATAAATAAATTCTGGCTAAATTTTGCATATTTTATGATCGAATGCAACAAAATTAAAACCAGTTCTTTTTCCTGAAATACCTCAGCATGAGCAGAGCGATAGCCAGCATGACACCTAAAACACCGAAATAACCCCAGCGCATGTCCAGCTCAGGCATATACTTGAAATTCATACCGTATATTCCGGCAATAAAAGTCAGAGGCATAAAAATAGTCGCAATGATCGTCAGAACCTTCATTACTTCATTCAATCTATTACTCACAGTATCCAGATAAACATCCAGTATGCCGGAGAGCATGTCCTTGAATGTTTCCACGGTGTCGATAATGGCAATGGTGTGATCGTATATATCTTTGAAATAAATCACCGTTGATCTGTTAATCAAAGGTGATTCCAGTCTTTCCAGAGAGCTGATCGCCTCCCTGAGAGGCCAGAGAGATTTGCCCAGAAGAATCAGTTTTCTTTTGAGCAGATGGATGGACGGCAAGGATGCATTATCAGGCTTCCTGAGAAGATCATCTTCCAGATTCTCAATTTTCTCTTCCATGTTTTCAAGGACAATAAAATAATTGTCCACGATATTATCAAGAAGGGCGTGAGCCAGATAGTCGGCTTTTTCCTTACGGATCCTGCCTTTGTTCTGACTTATTTTCTCTTTGATCGATTTGAAAAGCTCGCTCTCTTTTTCCTGAAAAGAAAGAACGAAATTTTTCCCCAGAATAACGCTGACCTGATCGGAAAGCAGATCGCCGTTTACCTGACCATGAAAATTCTTCAAAACCAGATAAATATAATCCCCGTAATCTTCGGCTTTCGGGCGCTGGTCGGTGTTCAGAATATCCTCCAGAACCAGAGGATGCAAACCGAAAATTTCGCCGATGTCTTCAAAGAGCCTGATATCCTGCAATCCGTCAATATTAAGCCAGCGGACTTCCTCTTTCTCCGAAATAACACGGAAATCTTTTATGCTGCGCAGTTCTTTTTCTTCAAAAAATGTTTCATGGTAACGAATGAGAGTGATTTTCGATTTTTCTGTATATTGGCTGCCGACATGAACCAGACTCCCGGGAGCCAGTCCTGTTTTTCCGGATCTTTTGTGAAGTTTGGAAGACATACTTGCCTCCGGCTAACGAGACGCTTTGTGTTTAACCTTAATTAGAACTTTGGCCGCCGGTGATTGCCCCTCCGGTAAAGATACGCCGATGGGAAGCACTATTTTCGTATCAACCTTTGTGCTGGACAAAATGTTTTGCAGATTAACCGGTTCCGTCTCTACTTTAATTTGTTCCGGATTGGCCTGCGCACTGATGAACACCCGGATCTTGGATGGGGTGACACTGATTTTCTGCAACAAGAGATCTTCCGCCAGCGCATTTTGCGTGTTGATATGCACCGGGAAAGTCCAGGGAATTCGTTTAGAAGCGGCAACGTGAATTTTGGAGGGAACAATATCGGCAATCGTCAAACTCGACGGAACGTTTATCATATCCGCAGTCAAGTTAAATTCTTTTTTTTTGTCTACGACATCAGATAAATCCAGTGATAATTTAAGCGAACGCTCGTCGAGCAGACGAAACGCCTGCTCCGGTCCTTTCAGAATTACCTTGGCATCGGTGATCTGCGTTTCTTCAATCTGCCAGTTACGCGGAATATTTTTGTACTCGATGGGCACAATTAAATCACGACGGACAATGTCCCTCTGATAACCGAAAGCAATCCACAAAAGGCAGGCCATGGCGATGGCGATCACTTTTTCCGCTGTGTTTTCTTTGAGCCAGTTCAACGCGGGATGTGATTTTTTCGTCGGCGTGTTGCGGATATAAAACTGTTCCAGCGTTTCGTGCAAAACCGCCGCGCTGGAAATGACCGTAAGATTTTCCATGTAGGCAATCGATATGGTTCCCCGTTCTTCGGAAACGACGACACACAGGGCATCGGATCGTTCGGAAAGTCCGAGCGCCGCTGTATGGCGCAATCCGATATTGGCGTACGGGGACGTGTTCGCGGAAAGCGGCAGATGGCAGCCGAATTTGGCCACCCTTTCTCCGTTGATGATTACGGCTCCGTCATGACCGATGGAATGAGGATCGAAAAGGCTTTCCAGAAGCGACTCGCTGACAATACCATCCAGATCCTTGCCTCCATGGATATGCCGGTCCAGCGGATCCGCGCCCTGTAAAACGATTAAAGCGCCGATACGCTTTTTTGCCAGATTTGCTGACGTTTGCGAAATGACTTCCGCGGTTCCTTTCAAGCCGGAAAGCGATGGAAATTTCTTGCCGAAGTTGCCCAGCATGGCCAGTCTTTCAAAAAAACGACGTAAATCTTCCTGAAAGATAACAACGAGGACAAAAAGCAGGATGGAAAAAAAGGCCTGCAGGACAATCGTTGTGAGATACAGCTGAAAAAAACGCGCCGCAAGATAAATTCCGCCCAGCAACGTGATACCGATGAGGACAAAGCGGGACGCTCTTGTTTTAAACCAGGTCAGAAGAGCGAAAATCATAATGGCGATTATCATCACATCCAGAATATCCTGAAGACGAATGCTTTGGATAACGGATAAAACGGATTTCATGAACGCCATAAATTTCTTCCCGATACGCTAAAATTTATTAGTTTTGATAACTTATATAAAAATTTACGAACAAGTGTCAAGAAAGATTAACTCTCATGTTGACATTTGGCGCCATTGTCACATATCTTTCCCGGCATGAAAAAAGCCGTCCGGAATCTCAATACCAAGGGGAATCTCCCTGTCACGGAAAAACCAACAAGGGAAAATGTCTGGTGTAATAAATATGGCTATTTCATCGATCTGGATGCCTGCCGTGCCCGTTCTCTGCAACAGAAGCATTGCCGCCGCTGCTATGCTTCACTGATCCAGGTGCCGCTGCCTTTTTGATTCAAGCTAATCGATTTTTTTATTTATAAAATTACGCTTTTTTAAATCAGTTCGCTTTTTTTGTTAGCGGGTCTCAAATCCCGCTCCGCCGCGCTTGTGAAAATGTATCATTATTCCGATAATATGTTATCGGAATAATTCGACTAACGCCTCGACCTTCGTCCCGATTGGTCTACCACGGCGCTTCTCGGCTGGTATAATTCGACCAGCAAGCTTCCGTGCACTCCGTTTCTGAAACTTGGGTCTCATTATCGGCGAGGGTCAAATCCCACTCTGCTGCGCTTCGGGGATAATTCCACTTACGCTTCGAGCATCGCTACGCTCGCTCTCAGCGAGTGTCATTAAAAATCTATTGACAGATGATTTTCTTGTTGCTATATAGCTGCCAAATTGACCTTGAAAGCGATTTATGAAAACAACGATTAAAACATTCATTCTTAATAACTGGTGGTGGTGGAACCTCACAAGGAGGCTTATCCGCCGCTGATCTTTTTTTTATAGTTAAAGTCAAAGCCGTGGAGAACCTCTCAGGACTCCACGGCTTTTTGTTTTTATCGCAAAAGGCCGTGAAAGAAAATTTCACGGCCTTAACTATTTTAGGGAGAATTTATGTATCAACCAAGTTTTATAGAATTTGAAAAGTTAGCCCGGAAGGGAAACCTGATTCCGGTTTACCGTGAAATACTGGCTGATGTGGAAACACCGGTTTCAGTGTTAACAAAGCTTCAGAATAAAGATCACGTCTTTTTGCTGGAAAGTGTTGAGGGAGGTGAAAAGTGGGGGAGGTATTCTTTTCTGGGAACGGATGCCGGGGTTGTTTTTAGAGTTCGCGGCGACAAAGTTATTATTGATGAAAACGGCCAAGTCACCACTCGTGAGCACAACGGCAATCCTCTCAATTTTTTACGCGAGCTGCTCAACCGCTACAAACCGGTTACCCTGCCCGGCCTGCCCCGTTTTTACGGCGGAGCGGTCGGTTTCCTGGGTTACGAAATGGTGCGCTATTTCGAAAAGCTTCCGCCAGGCCCGCCGGATGACCTGAATCTGGACGATGCTGTTTTTGTTATCAGTGACTCCCTGATGATATTTGACAATGTACGCCACACCATCAAAGTGGTTGCCTGTGCTTACACGGAGGATAGCGAAGGGCTGGAAGAAAGCTATCAAGCCTCCTGCCGGAAAATTGACGCAATGACCGAAACAATTTCAGCCGCGTCTTTTCATAAAACAGCGATGGCCAAGGAAGAAGCCGTGAATTTTAAATCCAACATGCTCCCTCAGGAATACAAAACCATTATTGAAAAGGCCAAGGAATACATCGTTGCCGGCGATATCATACAGGTTGTGCTGTCGCAACGATTCGAAACGGAAAGCCGCTCCAATCCCATTGATCTGTACCGGGCGCTGCGTTTTATCAATCCGTCTCCTTATCTTTTCTTTTTGAAGATGAATGATCTGACGCTCATCGGCTCGTCACCGGAAGTCATGGTACGCAAGGAAGAAGATACTCTGGAACTGCGTCCGATTGCCGGAACACGACCCCGAGGCAAAACCGAACAGCAGGACCGGGCGCTTTCCGACGAATTGCTCTCCGATGAAAAAGAGCGGGCGGAACATGTCATGCTGGTGGATCTGGGACGCAATGATCTGGGACGGGTCGCGCAGACCGGCAGTGTTCAGGTGAATCAATATATGGTGGTGGAAAAATATTCTCATGTCATGCATCTGGTATCGAATATTCGCGCCCAACTGGCCGGAGACAAAGATGCCTTCGATGTTCTGGCGGCGACTTTTCCGGCAGGCACTTTGACCGGCGCGCCGAAAGTACGGGCCATGGAGATTATCAACGAACTGGAAAAAGTTAAACGAGGCCCTTACGGCGGTGCGGTGGGTTATTTCAGCTTCAGCGGCAATATGGATTTTTGTATTACCATCAGGACGATGGTTTTGAAAGACGGCAAAATTTATGTCCAGGCCGGCGCCGGTATTGTTTATGATTCCGTTCCCGAATCGGAGCATCAGGAATCCTTGAACAAGTCACGCGGCATGCTGCAGGCTATACGCCTGGCGGCCGGCGGATTTGAAATCAGTACCAATCAGATATGATTTGTATAAGACCAAGTAACCTTTCAAAAATTCATATCTTAATATTTGAAAGCAACTTGGTCTAAAAATGGCAATAAGGAGCAAACCATGATTTTAATGATCGACAATTATGATTCCTTCACGTTCAACATCGTCCAGTATCTGCAACAGATGGGCGAGACAGTGGATACATATCGTAATGACAAAATTAAAACGGATGACATAAAAAGTCTCCAGCCCAAAGCAATTTTTTTGTCTCCGGGTCCCTGTACACCTGCCGAGGCTGGAATTACGGTAGATGTGGTTCGTGAATTTTATAAAACCGTTCCCATCATGGGCATCTGTCTGGGACATCAGTCTATCGGTTACGCCTTCGGTGCCGATGTTGTACGAGCCGGACGCATCATGCACGGCAAGATATCCCCTGTCAAACATGATGGTAAAACAATCTTTACCGGATTGCCCAATCCCTTTCCCGCCGGACGTTACCACTCGCTTTTGGTACAGCCGGAAACATTGCCCGCATTTTTAGAAATCAGCGCCGAAACAGACGAGGGGGAAATCATGGGATTACGGCACAAAGAATATCCGGTGGAAGGTATTCAGTTCCATCCGGAATCCGTTTTAACGCCGCAGGGCAAACGCATTATAAGAAATTTCTTAAAATATACAGAACGAAAGGAGCATAAGTCATGATTAAGGAAGCAATTGATAAGGCTGTTACCGGAACCGACCTTCGTGAATCCGAGATGATGGAAGCTATGGAAGAAATTATGAGCGGCACCGCGACACAAGCTCAGATCGCCGCTTTGATCACCGCGTTGCGCATGAAAGGCGAAACAGTGGAAGAGGTCACCGGCGCGGCGCGCATCATGCGTCAGAAAGCGACGCGGATCAATGCCTGTTCTTCTACCATCGTGGACACCTGCGGAACCGGCGGCGATAAGCTCAACACTTTTAATATTTCGACCACGGCGGCATTTGTTGTAGCGGCAGCCGGAATCACAGTCGCCAAACACGGAAATCGCGCCGTTTCCAGCGGCTGCGGCAGCGCTGACGTTCTGGAGGCGCTCGGTGTGAATATCAGCGCCGATCAGGAAATCGTTGAAGAATGCGTTCAGCAAATCGGCATCGGTTTTCTTTTCGCGCCCAAACTGCATGGAGCGATGAAATATGCGATCGGACCGCGCCGCGAAATCGGTATCCGAACCATCTTCAACATGCTGGGACCGCTGACCAATCCGGCGGGAGCCACCGCCCAGCTCCTGGGTGTTTATGATTCTAAGCTCACGGAAATGTTCGCCGAAGTACTGAAAAAAATGGGCACAAAAAGAGCGTTTGTGGTGCATGGACGCGATGGTCTCGATGAAGCTACGATAACCGACGAAACGCGCGTCGCCGAACTCAAAGATGGAATTATCCGAACATACAACATCAATCCGGTTGATTATTTTGGCCGGACAGATACGCTGGATTCGATTCGCGGAGGCGATCCTTCCGTTAACGCGCAAATAACCAAAGATGTTCTGGCCGGGAAAAACGGCGCCTGCCGCAACGTTGCTTTGCTGAACGCGGCGCTGGCAATTGTCGCCGGAGAAAAGGCGCAGGATATAAAAGAAGGGCTGATGGTTGCGGCCGATTGCATTGACAGCGGCGCAGCGGTCAAAAAACTGCAATCGCTGATTGAAATGAGCAACAGCTAATGTAGTGAGTCCCAAATTTCAGAAGTGCAACGTACTGAAATTTGCTGGACGATCTATCCCAGGAGCGGAGCGACGTGGGAATTCTCGACAAAATTATTGAAGCAAAAAAAGAAGAAGTAGTGCGGCTGAAAGAAGAAACGTCCGTGGCGCAACTGCAACAAATCATTGCCGGACTTGAACCCTGCCGGGATTTCCAGGGGGCTCTGAAAAGCAGTGACTGCAACATTATCGCGGAAGTAAAATGCGCTTCGCCATCGCGCGGCTTATTGGTTCCTGATTTCGACCCTTTGAAAATCGCACAAATTTACGAACATAACGGCGCGGCAGCTATTTCGGTCCTCACCGATGAAAAGTATTTTTCAGGACACAAACATTACCTGACACAAATCAGGGAAAAGACTAATCTACCGCTGTTGCGGAAGGATTTTATCATCGATCCGATTCAAATATACGAAACGAGGGCCATTGGCGCGGACGCTATTTTATTGATCGTACGCGCGCTTAAGACGCAGCTTGCTGAATTTATTTCTATATCTCACGAAACCGGTCTGCGTCCTTTAGTCGAAATTCACACCGGAGAGGAACTTGATTTCGCGCTGAACGCCGGCGCGGAGCTTATCGGCATCAACAACCGCAATCTGGATACCTTCGTCACCGATATTGACACCAGCCGCCGACTTAAAGCACGGATTCCCGAAAGCAAAATTGTTGTGGCGGAAAGCGGCATCCGGAACCGAAACGATATCGAATTATTGATGCGGGCAGGTATTCACGCTTTTTTGATCGGTGAACATCTTGTTATTGCGCCGGACATCGGCAAAAAACTACGCGGACTCACAGGGGAAAAATGAAGTGACCCAGATAAAAATATGCGGCATAACCAATAAAGAAGATGCTCTCTGTGCCGCAGAGTGCGGTGCGGCGGCGCTGGGCTTTATTTTCTATCCGGCATCTCCCCGTTATATAAAACCGGAAAATGCAAAAACAATTATCAACACTTTGCCCGATAAAGTTGTCACGGTTGGCGTTTTCGTCAATGAAAAACCGGAGGAGGTAAAAAGAATCATGGAATACTGCCCGCTGGATATGATCCAGCTGCATGGCGACGAATCTCCGGATTACTGCCGGAATTTTCCTTCGACCCGAATTATTAAAGCCCTGGATTTGAAACATAGCGATGATGTGCGACACGCATACAGCTATCACGTCGCGGCCATCCTCATCGACCATCGCCACGCGGGGCTTTACGGCGGCACCGGTAAAACATCCAACTGGGAACTGGCCGTCCGCGTGAAAGAAAAAAATCCGCTTATTCTTTCCGGTGGACTGAACGAGAAGAATATCGCCGAAGCCCTGCAGACAGTGTCTCCGGCAGCGCTGGATATCAACAGCAGCGTGGAAACTTCTCCCGGCAAAAAAGATCATGCGAAACTTAAAAAAATATTTCATCTCATCCGGAAGGCGGATAACGCGCCGGAAAATTTACCATTGATTTTTTCGAAGAGGACCCTATGAATAAAACATTGCCTGACCAAAACGGACATTTCGGGATTTTCGGCGGTCGTTACGCCGCCGAAACACTCATGCCCGCTCTCATCGAGCTGGAAAAAGCGTATGAATCTGTTCGCAAAGATAAAATTTTTAAACTGGAATTTGAAGCGTATCAACAGGAATATTCCGGTCGTCCGACGCCTCTTTATTATGCCCGTCGCATGACCGAGGCTTTGCGCGGAGCCAAAATTTATCTCAAGCGTGAAGACCTGAATCATACCGGTTCTCACAAAATAAATAACACGCTGGGTCAGGCACTGCTGGCGCGCCGGATGGGTAAGAAAAAAGTCATCGCCGAAACCGGCGCGGGACAGCACGGCGTGGCCACAGCCACGGTCGCGGCGCTCTTCGGCATGGAATGCAAAATATTCATGGGAGAGGAAGATATCCGCCGCCAGGCGCCCAATGTTTTCCGGATGAAAATACTGGGCGCGGAAGTGGTGCCGGTCAAAAGCGGCACCGCCACGCTCAAGGACGCCATGAACGAAGCCATGCGCTACTGGGTCTCCAGCGTCCACGATACGTTCTACGTCATCGGCACCACGGCCGGACCGCACCCCTATCCGCGGATCGTACGCGATTTTCAGTCGGTCATCGGACGCGAAACAAAAAAGCAGATTATGAAACTGCAAGGCAGATATCCCGATGTCATGATCGCCTGTGTGGGCGGCGGAAGCAACGCCATGGGAATGTTTTATCCCTTTCGCAATGAAAAAAACATCGCCCTGTACGGCGTGGAAGCGGCCGGTCACGGCTTGCATACCTCTGAGCACTCGGCCAGTATCAACGGCGGCAAGGTCGGCGTTCTGCACGGCAACAAGACCTATCTGCTGCAGGATGGCCACGGTCAGGTACGCGATGCCTATTCCATCGCTGCGGGGCTGGATTATCCAGGTGTCGGCCCGGAGCATGCCTACTTTCATGCAATAAAGAAAGTAAACTATGTCACGGTCACGGATAAGGAAGCAGTCAAGGCTTTTTCGTTTTTATCGCTGCAGGAAGGCATCATTCCGGCGCTCGAAAGCGCGCATGCAATCGCCTACGCGATGAAGATAGCACCTAAAATGGCTAAAAATAAAATCTTTGTTGTGTGTCTGTCCGGACGAGGGGATAAGGACGCTCAGACGATTATAGATATGGGAGAGATAAAATAATGGGACGGATCGAAAACAAGTTTTCCTCTTTAAACAGTAAAAATGAAAAGGCGCTGATTGTTTATTTAACGGCGGGCGATCCATCGCTTAGCGTCACAAAAGAGTTAATCTTATCTTTGGAAAAAGCAGGTGCGGATATTCTGGAAATCGGCGTTCCTTTTTCCGATCCCACGGCCGACGGACCCGTGATTCAGGCGGCTTCACAGCGCGCACTGAAGGCCGGGACGACTTTACAGGGGGTCCTGGATCTGGTCACCGCAGTCCGTAAAGTATCCGAAATTCCCATTGTACTGTTCGGTTATTTTAATCCCATATTTTCCTACGGTGTGAAAAAATTCGCTGCTGCTGCCAGCGATGCCGGCGTGGATGGCGTGCTGGTGGTTGATCTGCCCTATGAAGAAGCCAGGGAGCTTCGGGATTATACGGACGCGGCCGGTCTGGATTTTATTGCGCTTGTCGCTCCCACAACAGACAAAGAAAGATTAAAAAAGATTTCGGCCGATGCCACAGGTTTTCTTTATTACATTTCCATCACCGGCATTACCGGCACCGCTGCGCCGCAACCTGAAAACATAAACAGGGCAATAGTAAAAATTCGTCAAATAACAAACTTACCGATAGCCGTTGGTTTCGGCATATCCACTCCTGAACAGGCCCGGGAGATCGGACACTTTGCCGATGGCATCGTCATCGGCAGTGCGGTTGTACGCCTGATCGACGAAAACAAAGCAAATCGAGAGTTGTTGAAAACAGCTTCCGATTACGTTGGCAAAATTAAAAAAGCATTAGGCTGAAATGTGATTCCAGGAATATTTATTTCTGATCAGACGAAAATTCAGCGTCGCGTCACCTGTTACAGGTCAACACGGATCATTATACCAATCCGAATTTTGCTAATAACGTATTCTCATGCGGAAACAACACGTTGTTTCGCATCAGAAAATATTGCTTAAAACAAAGATGTCTTTTCCAATTATTGAATGATTTATGATATCCGGGTCATGCTTGATATGTTATATTTTCATTTTCTGATTGAAAGTATCAAAGCGGATGGAATATTCCTTGTATCTTCAAAAACGAACTGCTACATAAGATTGCTGTCCGTTTTCGTTAGCTGTTGAAATCATTGGAATGATGATGACGAATGAAGGATATTCATCTAAAAACCACATTGCTGCGATGCGTCCCTCCGCCCCAGATACGGGTTTTAGTTTTCTTCTGGCTGTCGCAGGCAGCGCTTGCCATTGGATATATCCTTTATAAATACGACGAGCATTTTTTTCGCCTGCTCTCGCATTTGATTATCATCGGTTTGTTATCTATTATATTAACGTTGCCGTTTACCTTGAAATCCTCCGGCTTTATTCCTCTTATTATCCGGCGCATTGCACTGGCATTAATCTTAAGCATTGTGAACGTCCTGCTGATTTGTTTTTATGCAATGACCATACTGGGCTATCGAAGTTGGAGCGGTCCTTTTACCTTGGAATTGTTACGCACATACTCGAAACACCCGGATGTATTGCTGAACATTTACGGTCTTCCTTTTACCACGACCATTATTCTGCTATCCCTCACAGGCTTGTTAATATTCGGCGGATATTATTCTTTCAGCAAATCGTTATTAAAAGAACCTGTAAACAAGGACCATGACGCCTCACAATTTCATTCCCGATGGCCGGTGCTGGTCCTATTCTTGGTGATGATATTTGCAATCGTGTATTCAAACAGTTACAAAAGCTGGCAAATGAGCGAACCTTTGCACATCGCCTGGCTTAACGGGCATGGCTGTTTGAGACAAGCTCCGCAGGGGATATTCAACAGGCGGCCATTATCCTGTGCCAAAAATTTATCAATACCCGCTGCACAGCGCAAGAAGATTTCTCCGCGTCCGCTTGTCTTGATTACGGTTGATGCGTTGCGCAGTGATCAAATGGGTGTATACGGAGCAGATCGAGATAACACACCTTTTCTGTCTTCTTTATGGCGCTCAAGCCAGCTGCATCGTGTGGACGATGCATATTCCGTTTGCGTGACTTCTTTCTGCGGCATGGTGGGAACGCTTTCATCCAAATACTGGCACCAATTAAACGATCCTCCGGAAAATCTGGCTGATTTGCTCAAGCAATACGGATATCGAAACAGTTTTCTGCTCAGTGGAGATCATGTGAATTTTTTTGGAATTCGACAGGTTTTTGGACCGAATATCGACTTTTTTCACGACGGATCAATGGGAAATAAAAAATATGTGAATGATGATCGAGCCGTATTAAACTGGCTGCATCAATCCAACTGGCAGGCGGCAGACCATACTTTTCTTTATATTCATCTGATGTCTGCGCATATCATCGGACTCCGCGATCTGCATTTTCAAAAGTGGCAGCCTGATAAAGAATGGGATGTGCCGAAATTATTTTACTCAAAACGTGCCTACCGTAATAATTATCATAATGGAATCCTGCAGGCCGACGGCACAATAAAACAGATTTTTAAGCTTCTCGAGCAGAAGGGCTTATTGAAACGAGCCCTCATTGTCATTACTGCCGATCACGGAGAGTTTCTCGGCGAATTCGGCAATTTTGGTCATGGTTATGAACCGTTCGAACCGGTGGTTCATATTCCGATGCTCATTTATGATGGACTACAATGTAAATTTCCAGAGAGATCCATTGCCAGTCAAGTAGACATTGCCCCCACAATGCTTCATGCCATCGGCGCTCCGATACCCCAAAACTGGTCGGGCATTCCCCTCCAGCTTTCATCGTCACGTCGTGCCGTTTATATCGCGTCACATGAGATTTCGGGGGTAGTAGCCGATATTGGCAAACAACGCTTCAAGTATCTGCAAAACCGAAAAGACGGGAAAGAAATGCTGTTTAATCTGAGCTGTCCAAAGAAAGAAGCTGTCAATCTTGTAACCAACCCCGAGATGCGGGACGTAGCCGCATATATGCGGGAGCTGAATAAATCGATCCGACACGTAAATTGACCAAAGGCAATGGCACTTGTTCCAATATAAATTCAATCCTTTGTTGGTCAGACCAGGAATACACGGGTAGAAGATTTTCAGAAACCGCGCCGTCCGGCATGACGTCCACATCTTTGCCGTCGATCCGCTTGATTTTAGTCAGTATGGCCGGTACATTGCGTTTCCGGGTAAGCGCCATCAAAACGCTCACTGCCATGCGTGCACTGGAAGAACGCGCTCAATAAAAGCTATTACAAAAATCACCATTAGCAGCAGCCTTTCCCACCTTCATCAGGTCCGCAGCAGCATTCTCCTTCTTTGCCCAGCATCGAATTGATCACCGCCGCGGCACAGCCGACGCCGGAATCCACGGAAATCGCGTTCGCCGGACAATTCCGGGTGCAGGCGCCGCATTCCATGCAGGCATCGCGATTCCGTATCACCACATGTTTGCCCCGCGGCGGCAAGCGACCGGCCTTCGCCGGAAGATCAACGCTTTCGGCAAACGGCGGGATGTCGTGCGTGAGACCTGCCAGAGGCGCTCCACCATTCATTTTAAAAACTTCATGCGGACAAACATCAAGACACATCCCGCAACCGGTGCATTTTTTTTCGTCCAGCTGCAGAGTAACAACATTTTTCAGATAAACAGGATTTTTCATTTTATTGGACCCTAGGACATCAATAAAGCGCCCAGCCACATAAAAATACCCACAGCAAGGCAGGTGATCTCCAGCGGGAGCGCCCAGCGCATTTCTTTTTTAACTCCTGACAACGACGTATAGGTGGAACAGCCGGTGAAATTCATTGCCAGGTACCCCGATATGGCGGAAACAATCAGCAACCATGCCGCGGCCTCTATTCTTCCGGGCCATGCCGACAGATTAATGTCGCGCAGATAAAGAAGCAGCAGAGCAGCGACCATACCTATCGAAAAGCCTTTGACGGCAAACGCGCGCCCCGGAAGATACGGAAGCAACAGCGGATTCAGCACGGCGCCGGCGATAACCGCGCCGGTCAGAGCCAGAACAGCAAACAAACCGAAGCTTGCCGCGTTGGACCGATAGCTCGCTGGACCGCCGAAAATGCTGATCACAAGAAACGCAGCGGCCAGGATCAGAAACGGCTGGATCGCCGAGAAAAGTTCAATGGGAATGAGTACCGCCCTTTCCTTGAGAGGAAAACGCATAACCCGCATGGTCGGCGTTGCTTTCAAGCCGGCATCGAGATAAGCCGGCAAATCCTCGGCGCGAACCGGGCCATACTGAATATGAAATCCCGCGTTTTGTTTGACCTTGTGAGCAGCCACTCCCGGCGCGCCCAATTGAGGCAAAATTAATTTTCTATGGCTGACAACGTTTTTCAGGCCGCTGGATTCTATTCTTCTAACGAGCTCATCCGTACCGAAAGTTCCCTTGCCCGCCGCGCACCAGACATTAATGCCTTTTGTATCCAGCACCAGAATCCAGGCCGAGCGTCCTTTTAGCGCCCGCCTCAAATAATCAAAACTCATCTTATAATTAGCGGAAACAAAAACAGGCGAATGATTATCCGGATGATCCAGCGCGTAAAGACCGGGATCAATTTTATAATCCATTCGGAAGGCGCTCAAGCGCGCCTTGATGGTTCCCCAGTGATCCTGCGACAGAAGTTCCGCCGATATTCGCGGCAACCGACCTGCCGGCGTATCAGCATGACCGTTGACAAATGACTGATTTAAGCCGGGCACACGATTTTCCAATCCTGCCGCCGCCATGCCGGAACAGCAGTTTGTCTGATTTTGAATTACCGGAAGTTCGAAATGATCCATAATGAAACTCAAATTTTAGAAAAATAGTGAACTGAAACTTGTACGTTGAATTATCCCCATTGCGAAGCAATGTGAAATATTAACTTTTCTGTACCCCTTAACAGCAATCACAGCCGTTGGCCGCATTGTTGATCGACGAAATAAAAATTTTAACCGATTCCAGCATAGCGGTTCTTTGCTGCGCGGGCATTTTGCCTAGCGCCCTTTGAAAAAAATCGGCCAGACAGGCCCGAACCTTTTGATGGGTTTCATTTCCTTTGCTGGTCAACACCAGCTTGGCCGCCCGGGAATCATGGACCGCTGCTTCCCGCTTTAAAAGCCCTTTGGCAATCAGCGGGTTCACCAGTCGTGTGGTCGTGCTTTTTTCAACGGCAAGAAACTTATGCAGATCAGCCATGTGCAGTTCTTTTTCCCTGGCCACCGCATCGAGAATCATAAACTGATGAAACGTGACGCCTTCACAAAAAGCCTCATCCCGGCAGCACGAGCGCATGACCTGAGCGAGCCCGCCCAGCACGTCTATTAATTCCGCGGTGTTTTCATTGACCGTTTTCGACATGGTTGTATGATACAACTATATCCGGTTTTGTCAAGAAGAATTTTTCGTAACACCCGCTGAGCACAAACACCGTGAGGCTCGAAGCATAGCGCAATCGCGGGTAAACTGGAGAAAATGCGGTGTTTGTATTTCAAAGCGGGGAATAGCGTGACGCCCGTCACTTATCGAAAAGCTTAAGAAAAAGCGGGCTCTTGGGGATGAATCGCGATGATTGCTTAGGCAAAAATAGCAATTCAACATTCCGAGTGGTTTCATGCTTTGGAAAACAAACGACTTTGTAAATGCCTGACGTCACAAATTACAATTTGAAAAGTATCCATTAATCGGATAAATAAGAATAAGGAGGAAAAATGAAAATTACGTTTCTGGGCACTAACGGCTGGTATGATACCGACTGCGGCAACACGATTTGCACGCTGCTCGAAACAAAAAAAGCGTATATTCTGCTTGATGCCGGAAACGGTATTTATAAAGCGGATAAATATATAAAAAAAGATTTGCCGGTTTATCTGTTGCTCAGTCATTTCCACATTGATCATATTGAAGGCCTGCACATACTGGCCAAATTCAAATTCCGGTCGCTTCAGATATTGGGACAAAAAGGAACGGAATCAACCCTCCGGGAATTTCTCGCCCCGAAGTATTCGCTGCCTGTCAATAGACTGCCTTATCCCTGTCATGTAACCGATATTACGGAAGGCTGGCATAACCGTCCTTTTAAATTTCAGGCTCTGCCCCTTGTGCATGCGTCCAGGTGTTTCGGTTACCGGCTGGAAATCGATGGCAGGGTTGTAAGCTATTGCACCGACACCGGTTACTGCAGAAACTCCGAGATACTCTCCATCAATACCAACCTGCTTATCTCGGAATGTGCGTTTCTCAGCGGGCAGAAATCCGATTCCTGGCCGCACATGAATCCGCAGCTTGCTGCAAAGCTTGCCGTGCAATCGAAGGCTCAAAAGCTTGCCCTGACGCATTTTGATGCTGCGTTATACACAACAATGACAAAAAGAAAAAAAGCGCAAGACCATGCGCAAAAGATATTTCCCGACACTTTTTCCGCATATGACGGACTCAGTACTGTCATTTGACCTGAGACGCGGACTTATTAAAAAACCAATCTGAAGACAACCGGCTAAACATTTTCCATTTCTTTTGTGACAATGGCATTCAGTTGTTCCATGGAGTCGTCCATGGTACCCGTGTTTAAAATATAAGCATCGGCAAGAACAATGGGAACAGCCGTGCCGTAGGCAATCTCGCGTTGATCCCTTTCATTAAAATCCAAAGGAGAATCATCATCTCTTCCCCTGGAACAAACGCGCTCCAGCCGCAAACTTCTCGGGGTCAGGACGGCAACAACCACGCCGTCGGCCTTCTCACGAATGAGTTCTATTTCCTGCCACGACCGCATACCTTCCAGAAAGCCTACGTCGGCTCCGGATTTTAGAATCTCTTCTAACGCAAGTCTGGTCACGCCCAGACCGTCTTCTCCCCTCAAATCATCGGATACTTCGGATGTTGTAACGGGATCGACCTCCAGCCCACGCATCTTCACTTCCGCCCGGACAATGTCCCCCGTGGAATAATAGACCATGTCCCGGGAGCCCGCATAAAGCCTTGCGATATTTTTTCCCGCCGCCGGCATGCCGACCATGATGAATATTTTCATTTGCCCCCCCCTCAAAACAAATTTTTTTCAAAAAATCCTTTGGCTCATTAAATCCGTACATCACAGGCGCAATGCTTTAACATCTATCGGTTAAATATCCCCGGATCAATTCAACTCATTCTACGATAAGGTAAACTTTTATGCAAGCACCAGCGTTCATTGCAGTGATTTTCTCTGTTTTATTTTTGTCCCTTCGCTGATGGTGTCATCAGGGTATGCTATCACTTTTTCATTTTCTTTTAACCCGGAAACGATTTGCGCCGCCAGTCCGTTTCGCTGTCCGATTTCTATAACGCGTTTGCGCGCTCTGCCGTTTTCCGCCGCAAACACCGCCCAATCCTTACCCGACCGGAAAAGCGCGCTGGCCGGAATCTGCAGAATATTCTCCCCTTCCCAGATTATAAAATGGGCTTCCATGCGAAAACCGTCACCCAGAACATTCCACTGCTCCGGCGATGATGTAATATCCGCGAGAACCAGAACCCGCTGTTCCTCCACGCCCAGACTCGATATTTTCGTAAACCCTGCCGGCTCGATAAGCCGTACCTTACCAGTCAGTGGCTCGTCGTTTCCCCATCGCTTGAATAAAACATGCGTTCCCTGTTTAATCTTGACCGCGTCGGAAGACAGGACTTCCACGCGGACTTCCAGATCCCGGGAATCACCCAGATCCATCAGCGGCTCGCCGATATTGACCGCCCCTTCGCTTTCACGATAAACCCGAAAGACAGCGCCATTCACCGGTGCTATTACTTTCACAGCATTGCCGCTTTCCCGGACAAAGGAAAAATTACCTAATGATACTTTCGCCCTTTCCCGCTCTGATTGGGCAAAACTCACCTCAGCCGCGGCAGAAAGCTGAAGAGCACGGGCTTTCCGGGCTTCAGAATTTATCTGATCAGATTGGTCTTTCGATATGGAACCTTTTTCGTAAAGGGCTTTTAACCTTTCCCTTCTCTGTTCAAGATAAGCGGCGTCAGCGGCGGCTACTTTTTCTCTTTCTATCGCGGCCTTGAGTGAAGCTTCGGTTGATGTAATCGCAGTTTCCGCTGTCGCCCGGCTGCGCGGATCAAGCGCCTGAGACTGCAGCGGTTCCAGAACGGCAACAACCTGACCTTCCCTGACGGCGTCTCCGACTTTAACATTGATACGCCGAAGATATCCGGCCGTGGGAGCGGAGATGGTAAAACGATCCTTCAGGCGGGTGCGTCCTTCTTCTTCAATGGTAATCTGGAGAGGTCCTCGGGTAACGGAAACCAGATCAACGTCCCGGGTTTTGGGCAGAAAGCCGTAAACAAGCAGCACAACGACTATCAGAATGATGCTGATTATAAATACCCGTCTGCGCAAAACATGATTCATTGATTTTGTCTCCAGTTTCCTGTTTGGCAAAGCTACTCTCTTGTCTTGAGCACTTCCACAAGATCAAGGTTGTTCAGTTTATACCGCACGATCAAACCCGATATAAAAGCCGAAGCAATCACGACCGCCGCCGCCTGCGCGTAGGTTCTCATTTCGATCACCAGCGGTATGCGGTAAAGATCCGTCGTCAGCGCATGCGCAACATAGGCGCATATCCAGTATCCTATAATAAAACCCAGGGGAATGGCAACAAGAGTTATGAAGCCCAGTTCGCCCAGAAGAATATAGGCGATCTCGCCCCGCGTGTATCCCAGGACGCGCAGCGAAGACAATTCCCGGCTTCGTTCCGATAAGGAAATCCTCGCGCTGTTATAGACAACGCCGAAAGCAATGGAACACGCCATCATCATGGCAATAAAGGTAAAGAAAAGCATGGCCTTGGCCATGATATCGTAAATGTTGCGAATCTCATTTTGCCGGACGACGATTTCAGCAATCCGTGGCATTTCCACAAACGACTGAAAGAGTTTCTCCCTGTACTTTTCGTCGGTGACCAGATGAGCGCCGGAGATAGCATCCCCTTCATTCATGAGGCGGTTAAGCGCATTCAGATTCATGTAACCCATGACACCCAGATATTGTTTGGCCAGAGCGACAACCGGTACCTGACGGACCTTTCTGGCACCTTCCAGTGCCTCAATCGTCAGCATATCACCTGCCTGGACTCCGAGAATTTCTCCCAGATAATCCGTCAACAGAATACCCGATGGGGGCAGGGGAATGGCTTTAAGATTTCTGTCCAGTAAAACGCTCAGATGGCTGTCCGGTTGTATTCCATTGACGACCGTCTTGTAACTGCGATGGCCGAATTTCATCTTTACCGGAACACTCCGGAATGCTTCACCGTTGTTGACCCCCTCCATTCTTTTGAATTCATGCAACGCTTTATAGGAAGTCGGTTCGATGAAGCTTACCGTCATATCCTCTTTCTGCGACATCACAAATTGAATATGAACCATGTAATCAATACAGTCCTTAAAAAATCCGCTGCAGATCATGGTCGCGCAGGCCGTCGCGATGCCGATAATCGCGAGCAATGTCTTGATCGGCTTTCTTTCTATATTGCGGGCGACAATCCTTGACGGCTGGGAAAGAATGCGGCCAAGACCCGTCCTTTCAATCAGCGAAACCCGGTACTTCTCTGGAGCTTCCGGCCGCATCGCTTCTGCGGGAGTCTGTCTGGCCGCACGCCAGAGAGCATGCATGGTTCCGCCAAGCGCCGCGGCAACACTGATCAAAACAACCGCGATAATAACTTCCGGATGCAATTTGTAATAAAAAAACGGGAACCGGTAAGTTTCCATGTACAGAGCGCCCAGCAATTTTCCAAACCAGATGCCGCCGGCAATTCCCAGCAAGACTCCGGCGGAAATGATCATGATGACCATATTCGCGTAATGCATGGCTATGTTGAGATTATCATAACCGAACGCTTTGAGCGTGCCGATCTGTTCTCGCTGCGTGCTGATGGTTCTGCTCATGACGATATTGAGCAGAAAAGCAGCCACACAAATGAAAATCGTCGGATATATTCTGGAACTGGTTTGGAGCTGTTTGAATTCTTCGCTCAGCAGCCGGTGGGATATCTGATCTTTGCGCCCGTACGCGCCGAAACCGCCGTACCGTCCCAGAATGTTATCCAGGTCCCGCACAACATCGCTTAATGGTGTTCTCGGATAAACGGTCAAAACAACATCGTTGAACGCGCCCTCCATGTCGTATGCCTTGCTGATGGCCTTGCGGCTCATCCACAAAGCGCCGTAGCGTTTAAAATCGGGCGTCATCGCGCCTGTCTTCATCAACAGAATAAATTCCGGTGACAGAACAATGCCGGTGATCGTCAGTTTCTTCCACTTGCCGTTGATGACTGCCGCAAATTGATCGCCGAGTTTAAAACCGTGAGCCTGGGCAAAGGTTTCATTAATCACCACTTCATTGTCTTTAAAGGGATCGGGAAGCCTGCCGGCTCTGATGTAAAGGCGGTTGATCAGCGGATTGCCGTCATCGGGAATGGACGTTATCCTGCCGGTGACCGATTCCTTAAAGCCTTTGATATCCAGCTTGGCGTTGGCGCAAACGCGCGTTTCCACCTGATTAACGCCATTGATATTTTTTATTTTATCCTTGAGGCTTTCCGGCGCCCGCTTTAAATTGACGAAGACATCGGCAAAATTGTATTCGCGGTAAAACTTGCTGCGGGTAAAATCGAGGGAATGCATGGTGCTGATAAACATGATGAAGGTGGCCACGCCGCTCATTACCACCAGCGTAATGGCAAAAACCTGGCCTTTCATCAGCCAGATTTCCCGCCAGAGTTTTCGGTTCAGCGTTTTCATAACATTCGCTTTCGCTCACGAGTTCAACGTTCTATGTTCAAAGTTCTATGTTATTTAAACTCTTTTTCTTTGAACTTTGAACTTCCCTGAAGCTATTTCAAGATCAGTCGAGTCTTTTGGACTCGACTGATTATTTTACTAACAGCCAAGTCAAAAAGACTTGGCTGAACAACGGCATGACAAAATGGAAGTCTTCCCCGGTTCTTAAGTATTTGTCATTACCCGGCTCATTGCCCAGCGGATGCCAGGTAACCGGGTATTCCAGTTTTTTCCCTCTTTTCTAACATGAGAGACTTGACCACTTTGCTTGTCATTGACTGTCAAGTAATATGGCATAAATTGTCTCCTTAAATAATTTTTTATACTTTTCCTCTTTCACGAAGATAAATACCAAAATTTATTTTTGTATTCGCTAATTCGGGAATAGCTTTCAGGCACCGAACCTTAACATGACACAATCCTTGAGGGAGATGTATATAACCAATTCTTCTTTTAAAATAATTGATGCCATGTCCATCTTCTCCCATTGTTAAGAATTCTTTTTCTAACAATATTTTTTCTCCTGATGATTCAATACTACTAACTGTTATTTTTAAGGGAATTGGAATACCGGGATCAGTCAATTTACCAGTGTATATATTTTCCCCACCACCTCCAACCAATTTACGGACGCGTTCTTGATCGGCAAAATCTTTCCCATCGTACATATATTTAAGACAAAAAAAGAATTCTCTATCCTTTGCAATATACAAATCAGTTGAAACCATTGGATTTGCCTTATCAAATACAAAAGGCAATTCTATGGGCGGCCTCGGTACGCCAATAGAGCCAAGCGTCGCGCAGCCGATTAAACAAAGAAACGCCGCCATCACCGTTTTAAAAATTATCTTCATTGTTTTCTCCTTTTTTTACCGTTGGCACATTAGACTTTACCTGCATTAGAGCTTGGTAATTGTCAGAGCTTTGCCGCCTTTAAAATAAACCTTAAATTGTTTTAAACCTTCACCGGGATATTGCGTTTCCGTTTTAAAAGTCATCCGGATTTCACTGTCGTCCGGATGCTCTGATTGCGCCCACATCACATTGTAAGGATTCGCTCCCTTGGGCCATTTGCGCCCGGTTCGGTCGAGTCTTTTGGACTCGACTAATTATTTTATTAACAGCCAAGTCAAAAAGACTTGGCTGAACTGAGGAAATCCAATAATTCTTTTTCCTGGATACCGGCCTACGCCGGTATGACAATAAAAGGTTCGTCATTCCGGCATGGGCCTGGCCGGAATCCAGTCTTTCTTTTCTTGCCCTCTGTCACCTCGAACTTCAACTTTGAACCTTGAACTTAGAACGTTGAACTGATTTTTTGTTCTTTTTCACCACACCAGTTCGCTCGCCGATTTCTTGACCTTGTTTTCCGTCACTTCCGCGATTCGGCCGTTGCTCAGATGAATCACACGGTCGGCCATGCCGGCGATATCCACGTTATGCGTGATGATGGCTGTTGCCGTGCCCAATTCGCGGTTGATGCGCTCCAGCGCCTCCAGCACGACAATGCCCGTCTGGGAATCCAACGCCCCGGTGGGTTCGTCACACAAAAGAACCGCCGGTTTTTTGGAAATGGCGCGCGCGATGGCCACGCGCTGCTGTTCGCCGCCGGAAAGCTGCGCGGGAAAATGATTCATCCTGTCGGACAAACCGACCAACTCCAGAGCTTTCTCCGGCACCATGGGACTGGGAGCGATTTCCGTCACGACCGAAACATTTTCCCTCGCGGTCAGGCTGGAAATCAGATTGTAGAATTGAAAAACAAAACCGACATGAAAACGGCGATACTCCGTCAGTTCTTTTTCCGTGGCTTTGGTTAGCTCCTTGCCCCGGTAGGAAACGAAACCGCCGGTTGCCGTATCGAGACCGCCCATGATGTTGAGCAAGGTGGACTTGCCGCTTCCCGAAGGCCCGAGCAGAACCACAAGCTCGCCCGCGTAGAGTTCCATGCTCACACCGCGCAGGGCGTGCACTTCCACTTCGCCCATATGGTAAACCTTGGTGAGGTCCCGGACCTGAAAAAAGTTTTCTGTTTGCTGATTCATCCGCCTCACCGGTTATTTGATGGGCTGTGCGTTTGCTTATGATGTGAAAGAATAATATTAATATGTGTAGCTGATGGCGGCGCCGGCGGAAAACCTTTCTGCGTACTGCCCTTCGACATTCAGGCGAAATCCTTTGGCAAGCGGTATATCGAACCCCGCGAATCCTCCGGCGATGGACTTGTTCTCGACGGTGAAATTTCCGGCTGAATAATCCATATCGCGCATACCGGAGGGAAGGGACATCTTCGCTTCCGAATAGTAAATATACGGGCCTGCATATAACTTCGTGCCGCAGGGCAGTGTAATCTGAAATCCAATACCGCAATTCACATTCCAGAGCTTATCAATTTCCATTTCCCGGTTTCTTGAAACTTTATCGGTAAAATCGCTGAAATAATATGTTCCCTGAACAAAAGCGCCGATTCCCCATGTTTGGCTTACCGGATAAAAAGCCTTCGCTCCGAGAGTACCGGAAAATTTTTCGTTGTCTTTAAAAGCGTCTTCTATTTCCAAATCGGCTATTCCAAGTCGCCCATAAACTTCCCAGATATTTTTCGCGCCATAAGCCGCCTGTGAATAAATCTCGTTTTGCCTGATTTTTAGATCAGCGCCCTTTTCGTAATTATCTTCATGAAACCGGTAACCGATCGCGGTGTTTAATCCGCCGGCTTCCCGTGAAACCGTCTGGGGCGGACCGAATAATCCGGCCGCTATTGCCGTTTGACTGATGATAAAAAATAATGATGTCAGCACGAAGACTAAAAAATATTTTTGATATATTTGTTTTTTCATTTATTTACCTTTTTCGGGTGATTCCGGATTGGCCGGCGCAGTCTGCGCCTCCAACTCAACGGCTGGCGAAAGTTTTGCTTTTCTTGCTTTCACTCTTTTGTAACGGTACTGAACATAGGCATCTCGAAAAGCGACATAGGGATCAACGGCCGCGTCTTTCAGCGCCTCATAATCGCCGATTCTCAGGGATGCGGAGTTCACTTTATCAAAAACATTCACTCCTAAACGGGCGGACCAGGGATTCACATAGGAAACGGGATCAAGAAAATAATCACCGGCCATGCTGACGGTATCACGGGGAGAGGAAGGTCCGAAAACCGGCCAGACAATATAAAAACCCTGACCGACACCCCAGACGCCCAGTGTCTGTCCCAAATCCGTGTCCTGTTCCTGCAAATTCAGTTCCTTGCCGGAAGAAGGATCGAGAAGTCCTCCGATACCCCAGATGGTGTTGATGGTGAAACGTCCTGTTTCCGTGGCCGCGCCTTTGAAATCAGCCTGCAGCAGGCAACTTAAAAAACGCGCGGGAAAACCAAGGTTGGAAAAGAAATTTTTCAAGCTGATGCGCGCCGGTTCAGGAACAATTTTTTGATACCCCTGAGCAACCGGTTTGACCGCCCAGAAGTACATTTTGTCATTAAATTCATGCATCGCCCTGTTGAAAGGTTCCAGGGGATCGGCGATTCTGACTTTTTCTTCCCGGGCGGCATTAGTGGAATATTCATCGAATTCATCCTCGACATATTCCTCTTCCATGGGTTTGGCCGCGGCCAGAACTGTTTTGGGATTTGTTTGCGCTGTTGCGGAAGCCAGCACAATGGTCGGCTGTGTATGGTGGGGTGACGTCGCAGCAACCGGTAAGGGATTGGGGCTGTGAGCACAGCCCGTCACCATCACAAAAATCAACGCAATCATTAAATTACGATAAGTCTTCATCGTTCATAACCCGACAGAAATATTTACGGCAGACATGGATCGCTCAAGCTGACGGATCAGTCTGTTTTCTAATGCTGCTTTACCTTTTTTCTAAGAATCTCCAGCAACTGCTCCGGTTTATCCTTGGCCAGGATATCGTTAAATTGCGTGCGATAATTCTGCACCAGGCTGACATTTTCCACCACGACATCATAAACTTTCCATTTACCGTCTTTTAAAATCACACGGTAAAAGACGGGAATTTCCTTGGAGGATGTAATAATCCGGCTCTGAACTTCCGCCTGATTTGCCGAAAGCATGGTTTCTTTATAGAAATCGACTTTTTCATTGGTGTAGCTCAACACTTTGTCGCCATATGCTTTTTCCAGAACTTGTTCAAAAAGCTTAACAAATTCTTCGCGCTGTGCAGGTGTAAAGTTGTTCCAGTTACGCGTGAGGGTGCGTTTGGAAAATTCAATTTCATCGAACATCTGTTTGTAAAGGACGCGGAGTTTTTCTTTCTTAATCTCTTTGGCCGATTCGGTCTTGAGCTTGGGATCCCCCACGATCCCAATAACCTCGTTGACGCATTTTTTTACGGATTCAAGCGGAACGCCGGCGTAAACAGGCAAAGCAAATATCAAAATAACCAAGATGGTGAATAAGCCCGCAATCTGTTTTTTCATTTCTTCATCCTCCTCAAACTAACTAAAATATTCTTATGGTTTTTTGACATCTCCGAAAGCGTATTTGCTGATCAGACTCTCGATGTCCACCGGAGCCTGCGTTTCGATGATGGTTCCGTTCGCTTCCAGAAGAGAACCGCCGCCGCCCGGGTCAATACTGACAAATTTATCGCCCATCAGACCCTCCGTCTTGATGGAAGCAATGGCATCATCGTAAATCTTTATCCCTTTTTTAATCTTGAGTTTAACAACCGCTTTCTGGTCTTCCTGATCCATGGTTATTTTTTCCACTTTTCCGATTTGAATTCCCATGGCCTTTACAGGACTGTTATTTCTCAGACCGCTTACGGAAACGAATTTGGCTTCCACAGGATAAGACGCATCTTCAAGGAAAGAAACGTGGCCCAGTTTGACAGTCATGTAACCAATGCATAGAAGTCCTAAAAAGACAAAAATTCCGACTATGGTTTCTATCTCATATTTTTTCATGTGTTTACTCCTTTACGGCGCATCTTAGCCGTCCTATTTCTTTTAATTGAGATTTGGCCATCTTTATCACTGCATCCATTCCGGCAATAGGCTTCCCTTCAGCAATTCCCGCTCTGATAGCAAAATCAACGCACTTATCAGGAGGAGCATTTTTTTGAGCTTCACCCCATATCTCGCTGATTCCACTCGTCTGGAAGTCTTCAATAAATTCTTTTAAACTGGCTTCTGCCTCGGCAATAGTGGAAAAGGGAAGCAGCGTGACAAATTCATTGATCTTGCGGCGGGTGGAAAAACCGCCGATGGCACCAAAATGCTTATCAATATAAATTCCCATCGTATGGATTGTTTCCTGTGCCACATCGTAACCCATGTGGGAAACAATCGCGTTCATATCCGACAGATCAAAAACAGCGACGCAATAACTTTCATCAAACTTTTTGCTTTGTAATTGTGCATGATGTAAAATTTTGAACTGCCGCCGGGAATAAAGACCGGTTAACTCCTTCTGTAGCCCCTCCAGGCTCCGGATAACCTCATCGTTGAAGGGATGATTAAAATTAGCAAGCTCCTCCGGTGTCCCTTGAAAAACAATCATTTTATCATACAGGGCAAGAATTCTGTTGGAAATAAAATAAACATCGGGAATCTCATGGCTGACCATAACCGCCGTAAAATTAAATTTCTTCTGATACTGGGCAATCATGCTCAAGATCGCGTTTTTCCGGACAGGATCCTGGCCGGTTGTCGGTTCATCAAACAAAACGACTTGGGGATCGGTAATCAACGCCCGCGCCAGCGCCGCTCTTTTTTGCATGCCTCCGGACAGCTCCGAAGGATACTTTTGCGCCGCTTCGGTCAATTCGGTCTGTTCTATTCTGGCCATGACCCGTTTGTGTATTTCATTTTTCTTCAAACTGGTATTTTCCTGCAGCGGCAGCGCAATATTCTCGTAAACCGTCATGGACCCGAACAAAGCATTGCTTTGAAACATGTAGCTGATTTTCGACAAGGCCTCGTTCAGTTCGGTTTTTTGCATTTCATGGATCGGTTTGCCGCGCAGAAGAATTGTTCCTTCGTCGGGTTTGAGCAATCCGATGATGTGTTTGAGCAGAACACTCTTGCCCGAACCGCTCAGGCCGATAATGGTCGTCACCTCGCCTTCATAAATCTGCAAATTCACTTTATCGAGAACGGTCTGCTCTCCGAATCGCTTGGTGATATTTTTAAACTCAATAAGAGGTATGTTCATATTTTTTAAACCATCAGCAATGAAGTGACCACGTAATCGGAAACAAGAATCAACACGCAGGAAATAACGACCGCCGACGTTGTTGCCAGACCGACGGCTTTGGCCCCTTTGCTGTCCTCGCGCATGTGCACAAAATATCCCTGATAGCAGCAAACGGTGGCAACAATGACCGCGAACACGATCGACTTGACAAAGCCGTTGGTCAGATCTTCCATATCCACGTAGGATCGAATACTGTGGGAATAGACTCCCGCATTTAAACCCATAAGCGTCACGCTGCTAATGTATCCGCCGATAATGCCGATGAGATCAAAAACGGTGGTCAGCAGAGGAAAGCTGATAATCGCCGCGGTAATTCTCGGCGTTACAAGATAACGAAAAGGATCGATACGCATGGTCTCCAAAGCATCGATCTGCTCGGAAATACGCTGTACGCCGATTTCGGCCGTGATGGCTGATCCGGCTCTGGCTGTAATCATAATAGCGGTAAGAACCGGTCCCAATTCCCTGATCAGGGAAAGCGCGACAAGGGTGCCCAGAGAGCCCTCCGCTCCGAATTGCACAAGAGCGTGATACGATTGCAAACCCAGAACCATGCCGGTAAAAAGACTGACCAGCATGATAATCGTTGTTGACCGCGCCCCGATATAATAAATTTGCTGAATGACCTTTTGAAACTGTTTGGGATGAAAGGTTTTGAGTAAAGCCATAACCAGAAAAATAGTGGCCGCCCCTATGCTGTTAATCCATTTGATGACGTTTCGTCCCGTAAACGCAAATGGCCTGGTAACAGACAGATAGACACTGTTCTGACCGATGAAATTTTTTTGCCTGCCTTCATCAAAAGACATTTAAAAATTTCTCCTGTATGATTTTTATGATCCTACCTGCAGAAATTTTGCATATTTATTGAATTTCGTCAATTGTTTAAAAAACTTCGGCTAAAAATTCTTTTATGATATCGGCTACTTCTTTGGGTTTCTGCATGGGAATTAAATGCCCGGCATCTGGCACTAATTTGTATTGTCCTTCTGTTAATAAAGATGATGCCTTTTTCAAATCGATAAATTCTCTGTTCGTGCTCGTTTCCCCTTCCAGAATAAGAACCGGACAGGTCAATTTTTTCAGGAGCGGCCAGGGATTGGTGCTTTTGCCCCCCATAAAAAGGGCAGCTTCACTCCGCGGAGCGCAGGTCAGCTTCAAATCGCCCCCGGTTTGTTTTTCCATTCCGTATTGAACATAAAATTGGAGCATCTGTTCATCCCATCCGGTAAACAGAGTTTTTGATTTCAGATATTCCAGCGCCTCGCGCTCATCTTTCCAGTTGTTTTTTCTTTTGATTGAGGAAGCTGCCAGAGGATGATCTTTGAGCTTGATGTCCATTTCATAAAATGCTTCCGGAAGAAAAATTGGTTCAATGAGAATCATGCCACGAGGCTGTAGACCGAACAATGACGAGGCGATGGTCAGCACCGTGGCACCCATGGAATGTCCGACAGCCAGATTATCCGCGATGTTCTGTGAACTGCAAAAGCTGATCAAATCTCTGGCGATAACATCCCAGGACAGACCGCCGCTTTCCGGATCGCAATCGCGGTAATTACAGATGTAAGGCGCCCACGCTTGCTTACGGGGTTTTAAATCTTCAATGATCGGATGCCAGAGCCAGGGCAAAAAGCCGGTGGCATGAGCAAAAAGAATCTGGGGAGCTTCTCCCTCATAGTAGAGATAAGGTAAATGCGCTCCGCCGATATCATGAGTCTTCAGGTCGGGGATGTCTATGGATCGTGTATTTTTCATGTTTTCATCCGATGAAAAAATGCGCGCCACCGGCATATCACGCCAGAAAAATCTTAAAAAACAAAAACCGCCACCGCAATAACCGTGGTGAACTTGCTGTCTTTACAAATCGTGGATTGTGTTACATTCAGCGTTCTGACTATCTTGCCGCTGATTTTAAATATTTCTTTTTTCTCGTCCCAGCTTTCATCAACATTAAAATCAATGCCCAAAGTGGAGGCCAGCATCGCCGCCGCGAGATCTTCCGCGTAATCGCCCGCCTGTTTTTCATTCTGACCGTAGGCGTGATGTTCGCTGATATAGCCATAGGATGCCTTATCGGCGGGAATGGCGCATCCGACGGATGCCGCCATGAGCCTCTTGGGTTCGTTTGTACAACAGCGGCTCATGACACAATACGTAATGGCCCCGGGTGTTAATTCTTTCAACCCCTGGGACTTTGAGATCATTTTGCAGCGCGGCGGAAAAATGCTGGAAACCTGCACCAGATTGCATTTTTCTATTCCGGCATCCCGAAGAGCGCGTTCAAAGGAATGCAATTCATCTTTGTGCGTCCCTACACCCTTGGTAAAAAAAATCTTTTTGGGCACAAAACCATCCATTTTTCATCTCCTTCTGATTCCCGTGAAAGAAACAATATAGAAATTTTAAGATCTTCTCTTTCCCTGCTGAAAACCTTTTGCGCTTATAGCAGGGTTCAATTGCTTATTCCATAATTTATTTATAAAATACAGAAAATATTTTCCCCGTTGCACTTGCTCAAAAGACTAAAAAAGATTATAAATCCAGTAAAATAAATTTGAGGAACTGTCGATGAGAATAAAATACTTTTATCTTTTTATCATTCTCTTTTTAGTTTCCTGTTATTTAAAAGCTCCCGATACTCTTCAGGAAGTCAGGGATGTAACGGATTTACCGCAGGATCACGCATCCCGGTTGACCACTTTTCCCGGAGACAAGGTGCTTCTGCCCCGGGATGTTCAAACAACCATGAACGGAAACTATGACAAGACATTCTTCTCGGTCTGGCATAACCCTCAACCGGTTCACGCTTTGCCGGACCGATTATCCTTTATTTTTAAAAAATTTGCCATGAGCCCCGGTTATGGCGAGAACAAGAAAAAGCATTCCGCGAAATGGCTGAAAAAACTTCAGCAAAATGCTTCGCTGGAGAATTATCCCAATACGTTGCGACCGGCCATCACCACCAGAGCGACGAATCTGCGCATGCTGCCTACGCAGGGTCCTCATTTTTACAAACCGGGCGGAGACATCAATGGCTGGCCTTTCGATAATCTGCAAATATCTTCCGTACCGGCTAATACCCCTGTGATGCTCTGCCATCTGAGTCAAGACAAGTCGTGGGCACTGGTTGAAACAAGCTTCGCTTTCGGATGGGTCCCTGCCGAGGATTTCGCGCGCGTCGATGTTGATTTTATGAAAACATGGGAGACAGGGCGATATGCCGTTGTCATTCGGGACAAAACCCCTGTTTTTGACGCAAGCGGCACTTTTGGTCTCAGAACATCCATCGGGCAAATGTTTCCGCTGGTTAACGCGTCAGCGGACACCCTGGAAATAATGATCGCGGTCGCAAACGAAAATAATAACGCGGTTATCAAGCATGGCTTTGTTTCACGTGAGATCACGGAAATCAAACCCTTGCCTTTTACTTACGCCAACGCGATCAAAATTGCCAATGAACTGATCGACGAACCGTACGGTTGGGGGGGGCTTTACGGGAATCGCGACTGTTCGGCCATGACGAGAGATTTTTTCGCTCCTTTCGGCCTCTGGCTGCCCCGGCACTCGGAAGATCAGGTCAAAAAAGCAGGAACCTACATCAGTCTGCAGGACCTTGAACCGGAAGAAAAAGAAAAAATAATCCTGGAACAGGGCATACCCTATTTGAGTCTGCTATGGCGCAGGGGACATGTCATGCTTTACATTGGGGCACATAACGGACGCGCATTGATTTTCCATAATGTTTGGGGCGTCAGAACCATAGACTCCCATGGACAGGAAGGCCGTAAGATCATCGGCAAGGCGGCCATCACAACATTGTCCCCGGGCAAAGAATTAAGCAATATCGATACGGAAGGCATATTAATAAAACATCTTGCCGCCATGACCATCCTGACGCCGGTAAAATAACATGAGAACGCACTAAAACGGAACAGCTTTCCCGGCAAGACCTGCGCAAGGTGTTATTTATTAAACAAGAGATTTTTTGACAATGGCACTGTATAAGTACAAAATTTTACTCGAATACGATGGAACCAACTACCACGGCTGGCAATCGCAGAAAAACGCCCGCAGTGTTCAGGAAACTTTAATCACGGCTGCTGAAAAATTTTTAAACGCTGCAGTGAAAGTTCAGGGCGCCGGTAGAACCGACGCCGGCGTTCACGCGCTGGGACAAATCGCTCACCTGGAATCTTCCCGGAAGGTCAATCCCGAATCGCTGCGCATGGGCATCAATGATAATCTTCCGGCGAGCGTCAATATCCTGAAGGTGGGAAACGCGCCGCCACTTTTCCACGCCCGTCATCACGCGGTTAGCCGCAGCTATCTTTATCTGATTTCACGAAGACGCACGGCTTTCGGCAAGCGCTATGTCTGGTGGGTCAAAGACAAACTCGATTGCGGCAAAATGAAGCAGACGCTGGATGTTTTTCAGGGATTCCACGATTTCGCCTCGTTTGCCGACAAAAGAATGGACAAGGAAACGTCAACAAAAGTCAACATTGAAGGATTGTGGATCAAGGAATTTGACGATATCATCGCCGTACGCATTTTGGGTTCGCATTTCCTCTGGAAAATGGTGCGGCGCATTGTGGGCGTGACGGTCGAGGTCGGCCGCGGAAATTTAACCCACCGCGACATCGAAAAAATGCTTAATGCCTATTCGGAACTGCCGGCGCGTTTCACCGCCCCGCCTTCCGGCCTTTTTCTGGAAAAGGTTTTATACGAAGGCGACAAACTGCCGCCCGTCAAACCACCGGTTTGTTTGTTTTGACCAGCGGCTCTTCATTTTGATGGATCAGGTATGATCGGTGCCGGCCCGACTATGCTTTCGTTCCGGTCTTTTTTCCGGGGGCAGTAAACATCCGGCCACGCATATATCCGAGCAGTCACCGTCGCAGGGCTCGATATGAATGGTAATCACACAATCATCAAACTTTTTTCTGATATTTTGTTTTAATGCTCTTGTAATGTTATGCGAATCATGCACGGTCATTTGCGGATCAACCTTGATATGAAATTCCACAAAGCGAACATGCCCCGCTTTGCGCGTGCGCAATTGATGAAAACCGCAAATCGTGTGCTCGCTACTGATGATGACGCGAATGAAATTCTCTTCCTCCGGCGGCAGTTTAACATCTATCAAATCCCGGAGAGAATGCACCGTCAGCTTATATGCGGCATGTATGATTAGAACAGCGACAAAAATTGCGGCAACCGGATCAATCCAATGAATGTTGGGGTCGGGAAAAAATCTGTGGCCCAGCCAGATGATCCCCAAACCCGTCATGACGCCGGCGGACGTATAGACATCCGTCCGCAAATGCCAGGCATCGGCCTGCAGGGCAATGGAATCGGCTTCTTTACCTACCTGGAAAAGCCTTTGCGAAACAATAAAATTCATGACAGCAGAGAGTAACATGACGCCGACACCCCACTCAGCGTTTTCCATAACTTGAGGAGCGTTTAATTTCTTTAATGCTTCAAAAATAATCCAAAACGCAGCGACAAAGATAAGCAGGGCTTCCACAAAGCCGGAGATGTTTTCTATTTTGCCGTGGCCGAAGGGATGATGTTCATCGGCGGGAACGCTGGATGTTTTAACGGAAAACATGGCGATAACCGCGGCCAGCAAATCCACTCCGGAATGAATCGCTTCCGATATGATTGAAACAGAGCCGATGGCGACGCCGACAACAACTTTAAACACAACAAGAAAGGAATTGGACGCAACCGACAACATTGCCACTCTTTCCTTGCGTTTTTGGATATCCGCCACGTCATTTCCCCTGATTGTTCTTTTCATTATCGCGCTGATTTGTTCTTTAAATTACATTGATTCGCTTTGCAAGCAGGTAATTTTAAAACAATCCCACTCCGCTTCGCTACGGGGATAATTCGCTCTAGGATTTTCCGCACACTACGTTTCGAAAAATCAAGGCTCATTACATTGATTCGCTTTGCAAGCAGGTAATTTTGTGATAGGAAACACATCTCAAATTTGTTCGTAATCAAATAAATATATGAAAAAAATCTTTCTTTCTCACTTTAACGCATCGGCAAAGGATTGGCAGGACTGGCGCTGGCAATTCAAAAACCGCATCACCACAATAGACGATCTGGAAAATTTACTGGGTAAAACAAATATCAAAACGGATGAGTTCAAGGCGGTCAATTCAATTTATCCGATGGCCATTACCCCTTATTTCTTATCGCTGATCCGCAGCCGCCACGATCCGGTTTTCGCTCAATGTGTATCCGATGGGAGGGAAATATCAGGCTTCAAGGAAGCGGCAGAAGATCCTCTCCGGGAAGATTCGCACATGCCGGTACCGAAACTGATTCATCGCTATGCCGACCGCTGTCTGGCTATCGTAACCGAAACGTGCGCCACGTATTGCCGCCATTGCAACCGCAAGCGTTTCTGGTCAAGACCCAGGCAGATCAGTTTAAAAACCCGTTTTCAGGCAATGATTCGCTACATCGCCGCCACGCCGCAAATCCGGGAAGTGATTATCTCCGGCGGCGACCCGTTAATCCTCGATGATCAGATTTTAGAAAAAATGCTGTCCTCTCTGCGGGATATACCGCATATCGAGGTTCTGCGAATCGGCAGCCGCGCACCCGTGGTGATGCCCATGCGTATCACGAAAAACCTCTGCCGGATGCTCAAGCGCTACCGGCCTCTGTGGTTTAATACCCAGTTCAATCACCCCGCGGAGATCACACCGGAGTCCGCACGCGCCTGCCAAATGCTTCTGGAATCGGGAATTCCCGTTTCCAATCAATCGGTTCTGCTCAAGGGCGTCAATGATGATCCGGCCGTTATGAAGGACTTGTTATACGGCCTGCAAAGAATATCCGTCCGGCCTTACTATCTTTTTCACTGCGATCCGGCGCAGGGCTGCCTGCACTTTCGCACCGCTGCTCAACCCAGTATCGCCATGATGGAAAAGATATGGAGGCAGTGCTCCGGACTTTGCCTGCCGCAATATGTCCTGGATGTACCGGGAAGCGCGGGTAAGATACCCTTGAACCTGATGTCCAAAACGATCACAAATGATTTAAAAAAACACAAACATTTTTTTGACAAGTTCCAATAAATAGATTAGAGAAGCGCCAGGAACAAAACAGGCGATTTTGTTATATTAAGCAAGGAGATAAATTTTATGTACACCGCAAGTGATTTAAAAAAAGGGTTACGGCTGAAAATAGACGGCGAACCTTATGTGATAACTGAATTTAATTTCGTCAAACCGGGCAAGGGTCAGGCCCTGTACCGCACCAAACTCAAAAATATGATCAATGGAAATCAGTTTGAACGAACATTTCGTTCCGTCGACAACTTTGAACAGGCGGATTTACGTGAAAAAACAATGCAGTATCTCTACAAGGAAGGCGACAAATACTGCTTTATGGACAACGAAAGCTACGAACAGGTTTACCTGACGCAAGATCAGGTTGATGATGCCGTTAATTTCATGACTGACAACATTGAGGTGGAAATTCTCCTTTTTGAAGACAGGCCCATCGGCATCAGCCTGCCTAACTTTGTCGAACTGGTCGTGACAGAAGCCGAGCCCTGGGCCAAGGGCGATACCGCTGCGGGCAACACAAAACCGGTCAAGGTACAGACCGGATACACGATTCAGGTGCCGACCTTCGTTACCGAAGGAGAAAAGATCCGTATAGATACGCGCACGGGTGAGTACCTGACCAGAGTCAAAGGTTAACTCAGCTTTCCAAAATGCTTATCTGCTGCGCTGCGCTTCAGCCTTTCCCGGCCTTCGCCGGGACAAGCTTATTGCAACGAATTAAACAATGCGCCTCACTCCTCATGCATCGCGCGCCTTGCCTCTAAGATATTTTGAAAAAGCTTAATCAAGATGAACGACTTTTTTCCAGACAATCAATTTATTTTGGCGCGCAAGTCTCATACACTTCACATGCGCGCCGAGTTCATGCAAAATATTCGCCTCTTTTTTATCCAAAACGGTTTTCTGGAGGTGGAAACACCTTTAAGGATTCCCGCGCCGGCTCCCGAAGAGCAGATTGAAGCCCTGCGCACGGAAGACTGGTTTTTACAGACCTCTCCGGAACTGTGCATGAAGCGCCTGCTGGCGGCCGGTTATCCGCGCATTTTTCAAATCTCCAAATGTTTCCGCGCCGGTGAAAGGGGTGATTTGCATCTGCCGGAGTTTACCATGCTGGAATGGTACGTTGCCGGGTTCGATTATCAGCAACTCATGGATCAATGCGAAGCAATGATCCGGGCTGTCGCCGGAGATTCAGGCATTACTGAAATTGCTCGCCAAAACAAAATAATCCATCTGTCTCCCCCCTGGAAAAAAATCACCGTTGCGGAAGCTTTTTCGCAATACGCACCAGTGACGCCGGAAGAAGCGCTGGCAGAGGAAAGATTCGATGAAATTCTGGTCGACTGTGTTGAACCGCAACTGGGAACCAGCCAGCCGACTTTTCTGTATGACTATCCGGCTACCCTTGCATCGCTCGCCCGGCTTAAAAATAACGAGACTGGAATTAGCGAGAGATTCGAACTTTATATGGGTGGATTGGAAATCGCCAACGGCTTTTCGGAACTGACCGATGCGGCAGAACAAAGAAAACGTTTTGAAGAGGCGTTAGAAAAGCGTGCCGCAAAAAGCTGGGCGCGTTACGAAATGCCGGAAATTTTTCTGCAATCTCTCGCAACTCTGCCCGCCTGCGCGGGCATCGCGCTGGGCATTGACCGGCTTGTGATGCTCATGACCGGCGCAAACCGTATTGATGATGTGGTTGCTTTTACGCCGGAAAATCTTTAATCTATCGTTGTGAAGAAATTAATGCATAAAAAAACCCGCTCCCATCTAAAGGAGCGGGTTTTTCAGTTTATCTGATTTTTAGTTCTTAATGTGTGATTACATTAAGTGTGTAGAACGTACCTTCCGTTAAATCCATCGTTTCCGTGCCAATCATGAACGTGCCATCGAAAGCCAGCTGTCCGTGGAAAACAATGGCGTCGGTTTCAGGATTCGTAATGGTTGCCTGACCATCCGGAGCAATATTAAGTTTCTTGACACCAACGAGCGCCAACTTCTGTACCGGTGTATAAGCCAGCGACAAATTCCAGTTGTAGGAAAGCATGACATCCAGGGCAAACGTGAGTTCCAATATATCCGGCAGGAATGATGTTTCGAACCGGCTTACATTAATATCATGATGCGCCCAGAAACTGTCTTCGCCGACACCCAGCAGATGATTATAGGAAGATCCGGTCATATTGGCGACGGCCTGGCCGTCGGTCACCTGGACCACCATCAACTGATAGTCACCGTTAATATCCGTATATGTCCCGACCATGGTTTTCTTGTCCACGGAGAGGAATCCTTCAAAATCGCTTGCCCGGGCTCCCAGAGCATCTACGATGGTCACAACGCCATCAGCGGCGACTGCGAATACGACACCGTTAATGGTCGCCGACGGGACACCGGTGGGACCCACTTCTTCTTCCATGGTTACGGCCGAGGTAATGCTGTCGGTTGCGCCTGCTCCATACCACCATTCATTGGTTTGACCGACAACCATGCCATGGACAACGAAATTGTGGGGGACTAAATTGGCATTGCTGTAATTGGTGGTGCCTTCCTTCTGGGCAATGACGATTTGATTGTTGGTTCCCGCTGTTGCCGTTCCGGCGGCAAAATTTTTACTGGAGTTCATGGTCATGTGACCGCCGTCTCCCGGAGCGTAGGCGCCGCTTTGAATGATCGCGCCCGTATCTTCATTGACGGTCAATATTAATTCAAAATCGGCCGGACAGGTTGTATCGCCCGCCGAAGCGCTGGTCTCATAAGACAGACACTGGGCAACACCGGTGGCACCGATGGTCATGCGGGCACGCACCCACATGTTTCCCGTATCGGTCGTACCGGTCCGGAGTAAATTCATGCGCCACGTTCCGGCCAGATCGGCCTGACCATATACGGAGGATTCTACGGCTGTAAAATTGACACCTGTGATATTTGTTAGACCAACGTCAAATGTTCTTCTTGCAGGTGTGAATGTATAACCTTTCTTGGAAGGTGTCAGAACAACATTATACTTCTCAACCAATGCTGCAGGCAGGGTCAGCGTGTAAGTTCCGTCTGCTTTAGTCATGATATAGCTGAACAAATCACTGCTGATTGAGCCTTCCCATATTTTGACATTCAATATTGTCAATGAGTACATTGCTGATATACTGACGCCCTGTACTCCAGCCCCGGTCCCATCCGTTACGGTACCAGACACGGTGATAAATACATTCTGCTGAGGTTGATTCTGATCATCATCGTCATCGCTGCTACCGCTACTACAGCCGGCAACAATCAAAAACATAAACATCAGAACATATAGCAAAAATTGAGTTAAAATCCTTTTTCTTTTCATAGGTCCCCCTTATTATTATTACATTTTTATCAAACAGTTTAAAGTTATCGGTAGATCTACTATCATTTCTAAAAAAAAACAAGAAGTTTTTTAAATTAAAAGATCTATTGACAAGGTGATTTTTTTCCTTTAGCTTACGCTACAAATTAACGACCCATGGGAGATTGAAAAGTGAAAGACCTTGGTGCCTTAGGCTTGAGCGGCAATTTTAACGGCAGTCTTCTGAGCATGATTCTCGACGCCGGATTAATGGTGAAATTTGTTTTGCTGGTGCTCTTCATTTTTTCGGTTGTTTCCTGGGCAATTATTTTTATCAAATACCGCTATTATCGCAAAATTCAAAAGGAAAATGACGCTTTTAATGAAGACTATCTGCGCAGTTCCAAATTGTCCGATGTTCTGCCGGCGGCCAAAAAATATTCTTACTCCACGACCGCGGAAGTTTTCCGCGTCGGCTACAAGGAACTGACGCAAACCAACAAACCCGCCGGAGAATCAGCGCAGGGACGCGACGAAATCAGCCTTTCGTCGCTGGATAATCTGGAACGTTCGATGAACAAAGCCAGCGCTACGGAAATGACCAAGCTGGAAAGTTCGCTCGGGTTTCTCGCGACCACGGGATCGGCCAGCCCTTTTATCGGTCTGTTCGGCACGGTCTGGGGCATTATGGATACCTTTAAGGGAATCGGCGCACGAGGTTCGGCAACGCTTGCGGTTGTCGCTCCCGGAATTTCCGAAGCGCTGATCGCCACCGCTGCCGGACTGGCCGCGGCAATACCGGCGGTTATTTTCTACAACTATTTTTTAAATCAATCGAAAAATATGGTTCAGGAGATGGAAAACTTCTCCGCGGAATTTTTAAACATTGTCGAACGGTATCTGGTCCGCAAATAAAATCCGGAGATGCTAGAATGATGCGCGGGTCACGCCGAAAAAATAATTCCAATAAACCGCTGGCGGAAATCAACGTTACGCCGTTGGTTGACGTCATGCTGGTGCTGTTGATTATTTTTATGGTCACGGCCCCCATGCTGTCCATGGGCATTGATGTGAATCTGCCGCGTGTCAAAGCGAAAAGCGTCGATGTGGCCGAGGAAAAACTGGTCCTGACCGTCAGCGAAACCAGGGAAATTTTTCTGAATAAAACAAAAATGCCTCTGGGTGAATTGAAATCCAAACTGGAAGCCATCTTTTCCAACAGGATCGACAGAGAAATTTTTTTGCGCGCCGATAAAAACGTGCCTTACGGATTCGTCGTGGAAGTCATGTCGGAAGTGCGCAAAGCAGGTGTTGACAAACTGGGAATGATCACGGAACCACCCGAGGAAACACAATGACATCCCGGATGCTTGGCAAAGCCTACCGCGGCAGTACAGGCAACTTCAACAACATGATTTTTCTCTCCCTGGCCATCCATCTGATTCTTATTGCCGTTATTCTGGTCTCCATTCCGACAACGTCACGGCACCTGACTTTCGGGACGGCTTATTCCGTGCAGCTTGTCAGTTCCGAAGCCGTCCTGCCGTCGCAGGATTCATCCTCGCTCAATGACATCCTGGAATCCAAAAAAACGTCCGACTCCATCGTTATCAAACGCAAAATCAACAGCATTTACTCTGCTCCGCTGAAAACGCAAAAGACGGATAAGGTGAATATCGAAAAAGCCATTGGCTCCATCCGGCAAAAAGAAAAGAACGCTCCGAAAACCCGGGAGAACGCATCCGCCGCCGGCAGCACGTCCATGTCAGACGCCGAAGTTAACGCGCAAGCCAACGAATATATCGAAGCCGTGTGGTCCAGAGTGAAGCAGAACTGGTCCATACCGCAATCATTGCTGCCGGAAAAAAATGTCACCACGATTATCGACGTTAGAATCGCGCGCAACGGGGCGTTATTGTATGCCGGATTTGAAAAACGTTCGGGCAATCGTTATTTTGACGACTCCGCGCTCCGGGCGGTAAAAAAATCAAGCCCGTTTCCTGCGCTGCCCCACTGGGTCCGGGACAATCATATTGAAATCGGTATACGTTTTCATTCCTCGGAATTGCGTTGACAGTTCGGTGCTTTCCGTATTATTTTAAACGTCAAAACAAAGGGTTTTTCAAACGGATGAAAAAATTAGTCCTGATTTTATTTTTGATATTATTCTTTTGCACCTGGCCGGCTTTAAGCAGTCGCACCGGCGCAAAAATTTACGTCGATATCGACTCTCCCGCTTTCAAAATGATTCCTATCGCCATTAGCGATTTCCACAATGCCTCCCCGGCTTCGTCCGCGATCACCGTTTCCGACGGCGTTAAAAACGACCTGGCCCTGACCGGTATATTTAACGTTTTGAACAGAAAAAGTTTTTTAGACAACAGCGCATCCGCCGCATCTGCGGACGTCGGGAAAATACGTTTCTCCGACTGGACCGCGATCGGAGCCGATTACCTGCTGAAGGGCAACGTGACGCAAAACGGTCAAGAGCTGATGGCGCACAGCTACCTTTTCGATGTCGCCCGGGGTGAAATTATTTTCAATAAAACATACCGCGCGCCGGCCGACAAAACCAAAGCTGTTTCCCGCGCCATCGCTTCCGACATCATGCTGGCGCTGATCAATGATGCGGGCGATTTTAACACCAAAATAGCCTTCATATCCAAGAAAGGCCTCCGCTCCGACATTTATGCCGTCAGCTATGATGGTTCCGAAGTCAAAAAGGTTACAAATCACCAATCCATATTCATCGCGCCGCGCTGGTCGCCCGACGGCAACTGGCTGGCGTTTACCTCTTTTAAAAGAGGACGGCCGGAAATCTATCTGCTCAATGTGAAAACCGGTGCGGAAAAAAAAGTGGCTGCCTTTGAAGGACTGAATTTATGCGGATCGTTTTCTCCCGACGGGAGAAAATTATTGCTGACCCTGAGCAAGGACGGCAATGAAGAAATCTACGCTCTGAGCATTGATTCCCTGCAATTGCAGCGCCTCACCAGCAACTACGCCATCGATGTTTCGCCGTCCTGGTCGCCCGACGGGAGGAAAATAGTTTTTGTTTCCAACCGCTCAGGATCACCGCAAATTTATACCATGGATGCCAACGGCGGTCATGTGAAAAGGATCACTTACAAAGGCAGTTACAATTCCTCGCCGTCGTGGTCCACGCGCGGCGACCGTATCGTTTACGAAGGACTGACCGGCAACCGGTATCAAATTTTTTCCATTGACGAGGAAGGCAACCATCCGGTGCAACTGACTTCTGACAACGCCAATAATGAATCGCCGTCCTGGTCGCCGTCGGGTCGTCAAATCGCGTATGTCTCGCGAAAAAATTCAAAAAGCCAGATCATGATCATCAACACCAACGGGTCCAATCCAAGACTGCTGTATGAACACAACAACAAACTGACCATGCCGTCCTGGTCGGGACGATTCAAGTAAGAACATGGCAAACATTGGAAGGGGGTTGTTATTTTCCAGCCTTTGCTGTATAAGACACCGTATAGATGAATTAAAAAAAGAAAAATGAAAACAGAGGGAATGAACAAGTTTTGTTTTGCGTTATTTTATAAAACATTCGTTTGGGTTGAAGTATTCTTAGAAACTTAATTTTATGGCATGAATTAAAGGAGTGAACATAATGAAAATGAATATACATTTAAGATGGATTGTGGTTGTCCTGATTGCCGGCCTGATGATGATGGCCGGTTGCGCAGGGAAAAAATCAGTCGTCACCAGCGACGCTACACAGGAAACAACGTCAGCGCCGACAACTCAGCAGCAGGATGTTACAACCTCCGACACAACGCCGGTCATCCAGGATACCACAGAAGAAAAATCGGTGGATTTGGAAAAAATGGCCCGCATACAGTCGCCCGTCAGCGATATCCAATTCGATTTTGACAGTTCCAGTATCCGGCCCGATGCCCGCGAAATTCTCAAGGAAAATGCCGACTATTTCATGAACAACAGAATGTCCTCGATTATTATCGAAGGACATTGCGATGAAAAAGGAACGTCAGAATACAACATGGCTCTGGGAGAAAGGCGCGCTCAGGAAACAAAAAAATATCTGCTTAATCTGGGTGTCAAGGAATCCCTGATGAAGACTGTCAGTTTCGGCGAAGAAAATCCTCTGGATCCCGATTCCAGCGAAGAAGCGTGGGCCAAGAACAGACGGGCACATTTTGTTGTCAATCCATAATCTTTCAGCGAGGTGAAAAGCTTGAAAAAATATACCTGTATTATTTTATTTTTTGTAGCGCTTTTTATTTCCGGATGCGCGTCTACCGGGGATTTAAAAGCGCTCCGTTCCGAACTTAATCAGAGAACAGACGAAAAAATATCCTCGCTGGAAGCCGAGTTGAACGCCTTAAAGCAAAACGCCACAGCCCTGGAATCCATGCGGAAAGGACAGGCCAACACCATGGCCGATATTTCCGAATTAAGGGATAATCTTCAGCAATTGCGCGGTCAGGTGGAAACGCTGAAAAAAGACTCCTCCTTCGGTTCCAAAAAAGACGAGCAATTGCTGAACAACATGCTTCTGAGAATAAATTTTATCGAAAACTTTTTAGAAATAGGAAATAAAAACACATCGGATGCTTCAGATAAAACAGGCAAACTCAATGGCGGCTCAGTCGCTAAAGATCCCGGGAAAAAGCAGGACAAGGATAAAGCGTACTCGGCCGCCTATCAGATTTTTCAAGAAGGACATTACGCCAAAGCTCGAACGGAATTCCAAAATTTTCTGACTACGTATCCCAGCAGCGAGTATTCGGATAACGCCCAGTTCTGGATCGGTGAATGTTATTTTTTTGAAAAAAAATACGAGTCGGCCATTCTGGAATACGAAAAAGTCACAAAAAATTACCCCAACGGCAACAAAGTTCCTTATGCCCTCCTGAAACAGGGACTTTCCTTTCTGAAGTTGGGGGATAAAACCAGCGCGAAGTTACTGCTGCAGGAAGTCATCAAAGATTACCCGAACACCAGCCAGGCCCGCATCGCCCGGTCCAACCTGCAGGAAATCAAGTAGCTCCCTTCTGCCTCATCCACGGATTTACTCCAGAAAGATTTCTTCTATATCGTCAGGCACCAGCAGGTCAAAAATCGATAAATCTGTCGCCTTTTCAATTTCAATATCGGCATATTCTATCGCCAGCGTTGTCGTTCCGGGAAACGAACTGATAACGATTTTTTTCGGGAAAACGCTTTTATCATCGTCATAAAAATATTGCACCTCGTAAAGTTCTGTGCCGATTTCATCTTTACGAATCATTTTGTATAACTGTTTATTGTTTTCCTGCACCCAGATGATCCGCGAATATCCGGACGGATCTTTTAACTCCCGGCGGGAAAGATTTCCTTCCTGCGATATCTTTTCCCGGCCGGACGGAAACGATCCGCTCAAAACCATGATCATCTCGTCAATGTCCATCGGCCACGGTAAAAATCTTTTCAAATTGGCATGCGTCGGGCGTCCGCCGTAAGCTTCTTTCTGCGACGGAATATAAACCGTCATTTTTCCCGGTTTTGCCGTCAGAAAAAAATCAGGCGTGCCGATTAACGGCAGTAACTCCAGACGTAAATAAGCCGGGCGTTTTAAAATCAGGGCGGCCTTCACCTGGTAATAATCGTCAGGGGTTGTAAAGCTAATCTTCGCCAGGGATTTGAAAATATCATCTTCGGCGAGCGCACTGAAACCGGATGACGCCACGATTCCGGAAGAAACATCATCGGCGACAGCTGCTTGCCTCGTCACACCGCAGGCAAGCAGCGGCCATAAGTAAATGAGTATACAGAAAAAACGGATCTTTTGCTTCGTCATAAGCTAATCAACTTTCGGTGAAATCAGGAGACCTTTTCTAGGGTTTGTTCTTGATTAAAGCTTCACGTTTTTTTTGCAGCGATTCATTTTTCGGATCAATCTTCAGTCCCCGATCATACATATCACCGGCTTCTTTGATCTTCTTTTGCTGCAGGTACAAGTCTCCCAGATGTTCGATGATTTCGACTTCCTCGGGTAATAGTTTCCAGGCGTCTTTTAAATATTTTTCCGCTTTATCCAAATCATTCTTTTTGAAATAAACCCAGCCGAGACTGTCCAGCAGATAACCGCTATCCGGTTTAATTTTAATGGCCCGGATAATCAAATCTTCCGCTTCCTGCAGGTTGACGCCGCGCTCGGCATAGCTGAATCCTATGAAATTCAGCGCTTCAGCGTTTTCCGGATCGATTTCCAGAATCTTGCTCATGACGGCAATGCTTTCCTCAAACCGGTTGGTTTTGTCATAAAGCACGCCCAGAGCATAATGCAGATCCGTGCTGCGGGGAATGATTTTCAGACCATCCTTTAAAATATTCTCTGACGAAACGATGTCGCCGGTCTCGTCATAAAGCGCAGACAGGAAAAGATAAAACGGCAACTGATCGTTCTTCTTTTTAACCGCTGTTTTGATGACATCGATTGCGTCATCAATTTTTCTCTCGTTTTGCAACAGCATCGCCGCACGCAGTCGGGCGCTCACGTACAATTCCGATGCCGTCGAAATACTTTTATATTCATCAATCGCCTGAGCATTGTCCTTTTGCTGCTCATACGTTGTCGCCAATAAATAACGCACCTTGTCATCGGTGATGTTCTTCTTCAGAACGGCTGAAAATTCCGCAGCGGCCAAATCGAATTTTTTCATGTCAAAATAAAGCAAGCCAAGCGCCACGCGTATTTCCCGATTATCCGGATCGATTTTCAAAACTTCCTGAAACTCTTTCTGCGCTTCCTCATATTGTTTCTTCTTAATTAAAAGTTCGCCTGTTCTCACCCGCAAATTCAGCCGCGTGGGATTGATCGCCAGATAATTCCGATATATTTCAATCGCTTTGTCCAGTTTTTCCTGTTTCTCGTATAAAGCGGCCAGATCGAACAATGCCATTTCAAAATAAGGATTCAAAGACATGGCTTTTTTGAACATCTTTTCCGCCTCATCGAATCTCTTCATCTTACCCAGCACTTTTCCGTAATAATAAATTCCCATAATATTGTCGGGATCAATTTTCAGCATCTTTTTGAAAGTCTCTTCCGCCCTGTCATATCTTTTTTCTTCTGCATAAATGATCCCCAGATAGAGATGAGCGATGAGATTCTTCGGATCCAGTTCTATGACCTTTTTATGTTCCCGGATCGCTTTCGAGTACTCGGGAATGTTCAGATACAACCCTCCCATGATGAGATGCAGATCCACATTATCGGGGTGGGCGGACAAAGCCTCTTCCCCTTGCGCAATAGCGCTTTTCCAATCTCCCTGTTCCGCGTACAGAGACATCAGCTCCGCCGCCAGAAAAGAAGATTCGGGATCCGCGGCCAGCGCCTGTTTCAACTCTCCGGTCGCCTGCTCCAGATTGCCTTCATTGCGCAAAAGAATACTCAACAGATAATGATAGGATGCCTGTTGGGGAAATTTATCCGTTACTGACGCTGAATCCTGAATGGACTGCAAACCACTGCAACCGGATAAATTGACCGAAACTGAAATCAGCAGAACGATTAAAAAAATGCTTTTTTTCATATTCATTGCGCGATCCGTTTTTTGATCAATGATTTTTTTCTCTTACCGCATTATGATTTTGCCGGAGAATTTTTTACTCTTTTAACTATTTGAGATGCCGGAACAACCAATACGCCTTTTTCGCGCATTACTTTAGCCGCGTCCTTGAGCGCACGGACGGTTTCTGGATAGGGATGCCCGATGATGATGGTGGGTGAATGATCATCTCGGCTGGCAATATTAAGCAGGTGATTATAAATTTCATTGTAATTGCGATTATTATCGATGAAAATTTTTCTTTCGGCGATGTGCAAACCCATTCGACCGGCAATCGACAAAGCCCTGGAATCCGGCGATGTGCGTGAATCTACGAAAAAAAGCTTGTGCCGCCGGAGTTCTTTAAAAATCAAAGCAAGCTTTTGATCGTCAATCATAAATTTCGAACCCATATGGTTATTCACTCCGACAGCGTAAGGCACCGCGGAGATGTTTTTTCGCAGCTGTAAAAGTACCTCTTCGTCACTCATATCCGAGAACAAGGCTCCCTCTCCGGGCTTCTCCCGCGGATACGAAACCGGTTCCATCGGCAGATGCAAAAGAATTTCTCTGTTCGCTTTATGCAGCATTTCCGCCGCTTCACGGGAATGCGGTTGAAAAGGCAGCACCGCAAAGGTCAGATTGGCGTCAACTTTCAGCAGGGCTTTGGCGGCGTTCAGATCATAACCGATGTCGTCAATGATTATGGCCACTTCCCGCGAAGGCGCCGTCTTGGCCTTCGGCGCCCTGGACTTTTCGATTTTTGGCACGACGGTTTTTTTCGTTATTTTTTTTTCCTGTTCTTTTTCAGGAAGCTCTTCCTGAAACCGCGTCACATAAAAAATGCCCGCTATCGACAAGATAATTAAAATGATTAGTGTAGCCGTAAAAAGTTTTTTAAATACCGTCATGGCTGAATGGTTTTTATGCTCCGCCGTTAATTTAATTTATTTTTTTTCATGATATTCCAGCTCTTGAGAATATCCACCGCTGTTTTCAGCTGGTTATCGTCTTCCAAAGGCAGCAAGTCTTTTACTTCTTTGCTTTTCGTTTCGTCCATTTTTGTCCCGTCTTCTTTTGTCGGTTGGATATGTCCTTTCAGATCCTTCTCCCGGAGTCTCTCTTCTTTATCAATACCGATTTCCGCATCTTCTGACGTCTTGACAAAAGGAACGATAATGTCCGGCGTAATACCTTCCGCCTGGATGGAACGGCCATTAGGCGTATAATAACGCGCTGTCGTCAGTTTGAGGGCGGAACCGTCTTCCAGGGGAATAACGGTCTGCACGGAAGCTTTGCCAAAAGTCTGCGCGCCAACAATCAAAGCCCGGCCGTTATCCTGCAATGCGCCCGCAACGATTTCCGCAGCGCTGGCCGTGCCTTCGTTGACCAGCACAACGATCGGACAACCGATTTCGATGTTATCGTTTTTAGCCATTGCCTTTGTTTCCATGGATTTCGCCCTGCCTCGGGTGGAAACAATTACGCCCGACTTTAAAAAAATATCGGACACCTCAATGGCTTGAGTCAGTAATCCGCCGGGATCGTTTCTCAAATCAACCACTAACCCTTTCATCGGATTATTTTTTTCATCCATTTCTCTGAGCGCTTTGCGTAAATCATCGGCCGTGCGTTCCTGAAAAGCGGCGATGCGAATATATCCGATATTACCTTCTGCTTTTTTATACTTGACGCTTTTCACCTGAATAATGGCTCGCGTCAAAGTAATATCCCTGGGGGTCGCCATCTTCTCTCTTTGTATGGTAATCGTGACTTTGGTATCTTTAAGGCCGCGGAGCTGTTTGACCGCCTCCATGATCGTGATGTCTTTGGTCGATTTACCATCGATTTTGAGAATCTGGTCACCGGATTTCAGTCCGGCATGAAAGGCCGGGGTATCTTCAATGGGGGAAACAACCGTCAATACATCTTTGATGATCATGATTTCGATGCCGACGCCGCCGAACTGCCCCTGGGTTTCCACTTCCAGTTCTTTGTATAAATCCGGTGTCATGAATGAGCTGTGCGGATCGAGCGACCGGATCATGCCGTTTATTGCTCCCTGCATCAAGGTGTTCGTATCTACCTCATCGACATAATTTTTTCTGACCATGTCTAAAACTTCACCAAACGTTTTAATATCTTTGTAAAGATTTTTATCCTTGGGCGTGGCATTTTTATCGTTACTTAATCCTAAAAGGATAAACGACCCCAAACAAATCATTGCCAGCAAAAAAAACTTCATGAATGTTTTTTTCATTATATTCCTCGCAATATTGAATATATATCTTTTTTGCTTATATCATTTTCTTCAATATTTATCATGTTTTTGTTGGAAATGATTAGAAAAAGATGCCGCTGTGCCGGTATCGAAAAGTTTTGATTTTACTCAATCATCCAGCTGGTTCCTTGGGCGGAATCTTTCAGAACAATATGAAGTCCGGCCAGTTGTTGTCTGATGGCGTCCGCTCTGGCCCAATCCTTTTCCGCCCGGGCAGACTGACGCTGCTGGATTAAATCCTCTATCTCGTCAACCTTCAATCCTCTCTTCCGCAATTCGGTTTCCTTGTAAAATGAGAAAAACTGATCGGCATCGCTATTGATTACGCCCAAAACTCCGCCAAAATGATCAAAAACCTTTCTGGCCGCGGCTAAACTTTTGGCTTTATCGGAAGCGGATATGTTTTTTTCTTCGGCTATCAAGTTGTTGGTCAGCCGGACCATTTCAAAAACATGGCCTAACGCCTGCGCGGTATTAAAATCGTCGTCCAGCGACTCATCGAATTTATCAGACAGCTCCTGGAACCTGTTGATGTAATGATCCTGATGCTGTGAATTTTTTCCCGTAACCGGCCGCGCATCGGCGGCCAGCTTGCCGTGAAGTTCTTTCATCTGTTGTAACGTTCTGTAACACCTGAGCAGGCCGGCTCTGGCTTCGGCCAGCGACTCATCGGAATAATCGACCGGACTGCGGTAATGGCTTTGCAGCATGAACAAACGCAACACTTCCGGATGATAATTTTTCAAAATTTCACGAATGGGAAATATGTTGCCCAGAGACTTGGACATCTTTTCCGCATTGATTTTTACAAAACCATTGTGCATCCAGTAATTGGCCGGCTGCTTGCCGGTGGCCGCCATCGATTGGGCAATTTCATTTTCATGATGCGGGAAAATCAAATCCTCGCCGCCGCCGTGAATATCGAATGTCTCTCCCAGATAACGCCCGCTCATGGCGGAACATTCGATATGCCACCCGGGGCGTCCTTTGCCCCAGGGGCTTTCCCAGAAAGGTTCTCCTTCCTTGCTGTTTTTCCACAGGGCGAAATCCAGAGGATTCTTTTTCTTATCGTTGACATCGACGCGGGCTCCGGCCTGCATTTCTTCCAGATTGCGTCCGGATAAACCGCCGTACTGTTTGAAATCGTTTATTGAAAAATAAACGTCGCCATCTACACTATAAGCGTAACCTTTTTCTTCAAGACTTTTGATCAGGGTAATCATTTCATTCATGTGTTCGCTAGCTTTGGGCACGACCGTGGGCGTCTGAACCCCCAGCGCCGCCATATCCTCGTCGTGTGCCTTAATGTAGCGCTCAGAAATTGCCCTGAAATCGACTCCTTCTTTTTTGGCACGGTCAATAATCTTGTCATCGATATCCGTAAAATTTTTAACATACGTTACTTGATAACCGCGGGCCCGCAGATGCCTGACCACGACATCGAAGACAACCGCGGCCCGTGCGTGTCCGATATGGCACACATCGTAAGCGGTGATGCCGCAGACGTAAATGCCGACTTTGCCGTCCTGTAGAGGCTGAAAGACTTCTTTTTTTCTTGTCGCTGTGTTGAATATTTTTTGAGACATATTATTACTTCTTGTCATCAGGGATAGAGCGGTGCTACGCGCAAACCGGCGTCTTCTTTAAAACCGCACATGAGGTTCATATTTTGCACGGCCTGGCCGGCAGCGCCTTTGATCAAATTGTCGATTGCCGCCATGATAATCACTCGCTTGGTCCGCGGATCAACCGCCAATCCGATATCACAGTAATTTGATCCGCAAACGGAAGAAATATTCGGATACACCCCCGGGGGACACATCCGGACAAATGCTTCATGTTCATAAAATTTGCAGTACATTTCATAGATTCCCGCCAAGGAAATGTCTTTTTTCAGCTTTGCGTAAATCGTGCTCAGAATGCCCCGCTTCACCGGCAGTAAATGCGGCGTAAAGGAAATAGGAAATTTTTTACCGGCCAGAGCGTTCAATTCCTGCTCGATTTCCGGCAGATGTCGGTGCTTGCCAACCTTGTACGCTTTAAATCCGCCATCGACTTCACAAAACAGCGAACCGGTCAGTGGTTCCCTGCCCGCGCCGCTGACGCCGGAAGCTGAATCCGCAATGATGGTTGATACGTCCAGCAGTTTCTTTTTCAGCACCGGAGCCAGAGCCAGAATGATACTGGTCGGATAGCAGCCAGGATTGGCAACAAATTTTGTTTTCTGGATTTTAGCCCGGTAGAGTTCCGGAATTCCGTAAACAGCGTCCTTGATAAATTTGGCGCTTGAGTGTTTTCCGTACCATGTTTCATAGGTCTTGATGTCCCGCAGCCGGTAATCGGCGCTTAAATCAACAAGCTTCTTGCCCGTCTTGATAAACTCCGGAGCAATGCCCATCGAAATACTATGGGGCAGAGCAAGAAAAACCGCATCGCAGATTTTGGATATTTCCGCCGGCGTCGCGTTTTGATATTTTAATGACGTCAGCCCGCGCAACGCCGGAAAAACTTCCGCCACACATTGCCCGGCAAAGCGCCGGGATGTCACAGCGACCAATTTCATTTCAGGATGTTCCGACACGATTCTGGTCATTTCCTGACCCGTGTATCCGCTGGCACCGAAGATTGCTGCTTTCATCATAACAAAGCTCCCAAAAAAAAGGGAGGCTGGAAGCCCCCCTCTTGGATTTTATCGTTTGGAGAATTGGAATCTTTTCCTTGCTCCGGGCTGTCCGTATTTCTTTCGTTCTTTAACCCGGGCGTCTCTGGTTAAAAAACCAGCCTTTTTCAGTACGGAGCGCAACTCGGCATCGTACTCCAGCAGGGCTTTGGAAATTCCGTGTTTCACGGCTCCCGCCTGCCCGGCCATGCCGCCGCCGCACACATTGATATACAAATCAAACTGATCTTTTTTACCCGTTATCTCCAGGGGCTGCTTGATAATCATCTTTAAACTGGGACGCGTGAAATAATCATCAAAACTTCTTTTGTTGACTACAAAATTACCATTGCCCGATTTCATATAAACACGAGCAATCGCGCTTTTTCTTTTGCCTGTTGCGTAATACCTTTGTTCCGCCATGATTTCTCCAATATTGATCTAATATCTTGTTTTACAAATTAAATGGACAAAGTTTCCGGACACTGGGCTTCATGAATATGGGCATTGCCGGAATAAACCTTTAATTTTTTCAGCATTTTGCGACCTAAATTCGTTTTGGGCAGCATTCCCTGCACAGCAATACGGATTAAATCCTCCGGTTTGTCCGCCAGCATTTTCCCGGCCGCCGTTGCTCTCATTCCGCCCGGATAACCGGAATAGGAATAATAAATTTTATCGGTCAGCTTCTTGCCGGTCAGCACAATCTTTTCGGCATTGACGACAATAATAAAATCGCCTGTATCCACATGCGGCGTATAAGTAGCCTTATGCTTTCCTCTTAAGCGGTGCGCTATTTCACTGGCGAATCTTCCCAAAACCTTACCGGAAGCATCCGCTACGTACCATTTTTTGTCGGCCGTTTGCGCGTTAGCCATATATGTCTTCATAATAAAACCACCATCTTAGTGAAAAATTTAAAGGCGAATATTATGCAATCTTGATTTAATTGTCAAGAAAAATGTTTGAAATAGGAGCAACAAAGTGAAAATCGGCGAATTTGGCCTTCCCTTTCGTTAAATCGGCAGAAATCAAACATATTCAATGATTTGTTACATGTTTTTCGCTGCCAGCTCGATTCCTTTTCTGATGCCGTCCAGTTTCTCCTGGCTCATTTTCACGGAAATGCCCATGACCAGGGTTCTTCCAAGAATATCTTCGGCGTGTGGGATATTTTCCTTCTTGTACTCCACCTTACCTTTGTAAGCCGGATTGGTGAAGGGATATTTTTTCGAGTTGGCCGTGGATTTTGCCAGGAAATGTTCCCAGTTCGGGACATAGTGCCACAAGTTTCTTTTGTAGCAGACGGTATCCACGCCTTCAGCGGCCAGCAGGTTCTGGAACTTCTGCGCCTGATCTTCACTCGGCAGATTGAATGCTAAAAATGTGGCGGAATCTCCTTCGGGATCGGGTTTAACGCGGAAGCCCACGCCGGGCACATTCGCCAACACGTCCATGATGAATTTCTTGTTTTTCTTCTGCTCGCCGATGAGGTAATCGAGCTTGCGCAACTGCGCCAGACCCAAAGCTCCCTGGAGTTCATTCATCCGGAAGTTGAATCCGAGAATGGTTCGGCCTTCCAGAGCGCGGCTGACCTTCGGATTATGGTCGTGGCCGTGGTCATGATACCATTCAGACCGCAGATAAAATTCCTTATTATTGGTAATCACCATGCCGCCTTCGCCGGTGGTGACCGTTTTCACGTAATCGAAGCTGAACGTTCCCATATCGCCGAAACTGCCCAGCTTTTTGCCTTGGAAGCTTGCGCCGCAGCCCTGGGCGTTGTCTTCCAGCACCAGCAGTTTATTCTTGCGGGCGACTTCCACAATCTTATCAATATTGGCCGCCGAACCGCACATATGCACGGGAATGACCGCCTTGGTGTAAGGCGTTTTCTTCTTTTCAATTTCATTCGGATCGAGATTCAGCGTGTCGTCGATATCGACCATGATCGGAACCGCGCCCACTTCCATGACCGCTTCATAAGTGGCCAGAAAGGTAAAGGCGGGGACCAGCACGTCGTCGCCGGGTCCGACATCCATTGCGGTCAGCGCAATCTGGAGAGCCGTGGAACCGGAGGTTACGCCCAATGCGTAGTCGGTGCCGCAATATTTGGCGAACGCCTGCTCGAACTCTCTTACTTTGTAAATTCCTTTTCTTTCTTTATCAAAACCGTAACGCATCAGAATGCCCGTTTCGAGGACATCCATGATTTCCTTGATTTCTTCTTTGCCGATCAGTTCTGCTCCTGCCATGTTTTTAACCTTCCTTTCTTATAGAGCCTATAATGCCTGCGCGTAAATCGCGATCATGTCGTCTTTCGATATTTTTCGGGGATTATTTTCCAGCGGTCTCGCTACCGTGACCGCGACATCGGCCAGCGCCGGAAAATCTTTTTCCTTGATGCCGAACTGAGCGAGCGTGTCATGGATGCCGCAATCTTCTATCAACGCTTCGACAGCGTCCAGCGCCAAAAAGGCGGCTTCGCGCACGGGAAGACCTTCCACATTTTCACCCATCGCCTCGGCGATATCGGTAAATTTTTCCAGCGAGGAGGGCATATTGAAAGCCATGACCGCCGGCAGCAGCATGGTATTGGCCAAGCCGTGTCCGACGCCGTATTTTCCGCCCAGCGGATAGGAAAGCGAATGCACCGCCGTCACGCCGGCGTTCGCCAGACCGATTCCGGCGTACAGGCTGCCCAGCAGCATTCTTTCGCGCGCGACAATGTTCTTGCCGTCATGCACGCAGGCGCGCAGATTCTCGGCAATCAAAGCGATCGATTCCAAAGAAAACATCTCGCTCACCGGCGACGAATTAACAGACGTATAAGATTCAATGGCGTGACACAGGGCGTCCAAGCCGGTATGGGCCGTTGGAATTGGCGGAAGGCTCAACGTCAATTCGGGATCGAGCAGCGCCAGTTCCGGATAAAGATACGGGCTGTTCATGCCTTCCTTCTTTTTTAAATTCTTGCGCAGGAAAACCGCGGTAAACGTTACTTCACTGCCGGTTCCGGCGGTTGTCGGAATCATAATTTTGGGCAGACCCGGTTTGGGAACTTTATTGAGACCGAGATAATCCGCGGCTGCGCCTTTGTTCGTCGCGATCACAGCAATGGCTTTGGCCACATCCATCGCGCTGCCGCCGCCGATACCGATGACGATATCACATTTGTTTTTGATCGCAATTTTCGCGCCTTCATCAGCCAGTTCAAGGGGGGGCTCCGCCTCGACCTTGTCATAAACCGTAAATTTAATGCCGGCCGGAATCAGGACATTGGCCACTTTTTCCAGCAGATCTGTCTTGGCGAGATTTTTATCAATAACCACCAGAGGATTTTGAGCGTGATGTTCCTTAATATGGGTGGTTAATGTTAATAACGATCCGTTGCCGAAAACAATTTTTTTGGCACCGGTAAAAGAAAATGTTTTTCTCATAATGCACAACCTCCAGGGGGTTCAATTTAAACTTCACTCAGGAAAGACCTTGCGGTCTGCGCAATCCCTATGGGAACGGCCCCGTAAAGTCAAGTTTTTTGTGGTGAGCGTACCACTCAAGTTGTCGGCAAATGCCGCGGACGATCTTGACTTCACGCGATAATAATCCCGCACGATTGAAGAAGCGTCGGAGATGCATCATCCAATAATCGGGGTTTTCGGGATTCAAAAATCCGACATCAGCGAGCAAGGTTTTGATTTGTCCGTACATCCCTTCCAGCTCCGATGAAAGCGCCAGTTTGGGTGTAACCTCCGTCGAAGACACCGCAGACGAAGCGATGAATATTTCATAGCAGAGAATCATCACGGCGTGAGATAGATTAAGAGAAGTGAATTCCCGCGATGTCGGAATGGTCACCACGGCGTGACATAAACGTAACTCCTCATTCGCCAGTCCCGTATCTTCCGGACCGAAAAGCAGGGCAACTTTATTCTTCTGCGAAATATCCGCGATATCCTGAGCGGTCTCACGAGGTGTGATAGAAGGACCGCGGGCCTTGCCCAGACGGGCGGTTGTGCCCACAATATAATGGAACGAACCAAGCGCCTCCGCCACGTTTTCGACATATTGAATATTTTCCAAAACATCGGCGGCCAGATGCGTGGATCGCTGCCGCATTGCCTCCAGGTCAAAATCGTTAGCCCCCACCACAATCATATTCCGAATCCCCATGTTTTTTGCGGCGCGGGCTACTGCGCCGATATTCCCCGCGTATTTCGGTTTACACAAAACAATACTGATGTTTTTTGTTTTGGCTTTCAACATGACTTCCTGTCCTTTCCCGACCTGTTTTAAATTTTCAGTCATAGGATTGTATAAATCAGTCATCTTCCAATTGCACGGAAAAATTATGCATTTTATTCACAAACAGCTCGATGGATATTGACAAACGACCTCAATTATAACATGATCCATTTATTAGGCTGTTGTCCGATGAAAGAGCAAATTGGGTCTGTTGATGAACGTTGCAACAGGAATATAAATTTTTCCGGCGACTGAAGCGTCCGAAGTTAAACCATATGTCAAAAATTAAAGTTTTCAGTGCATTGTGTAGTCTTTTGTGCCTGCTGTTGTGTATCTTATTTTTTTCTCATCGAGGGTTCTCTTACAATAATTCTCCGCGTTATTTGAAGCAATATCTGAATGAACTGGAGCAACAATTTACGAAATACCAATGGAGAGATCTCCGGCCCGGATCAATCCCCTGGGAATATTACAGAGTAACAAAAAATAAAAGGCCGCTGATGTTTGTTACGTTCGGTAATGGCTCCAAAGATTGCATTTTATTTTTAGGCGGCGTGCACGGCGATGAATTACCCACCGTATATTTAATGTTCAAACTGGCGCATTACGTGAAAGACAATCCGGCTCTTTTCCGGGATAAATGCATCGTGATAGCGCCGTTGTTAAATCCCGATGGTTTCCTGGCCGCACCCCAGACACGAACCAATGCCGGCGGGATTGATATCAACAGAAATTTCCCCACCAGGGACTGGCCGGCTAAGGCCATGCGCCAATGGAAAGCCAAAGGGAAAATAGCTCGCTACTTTCCGGGAGCCAAGCCGGCATCGGAACAGGAAACGTTATTCCAAATGGCTTTAATCAAAAGATTCAAACCGCAAAAGATATTGTCGGCGCATTCTCCGCTGAATTTTTTCGATTATGACGGACCGTCATCGGATCTTGATTCCTTCGAAAAATGGATGGAACAAATCTGCAAAGAAATAAATCACCCGTTAAAAAAATTCGGGTATTATCCGGGATCGCTGGGGAATTATGCCGGTCATGAGCGCAATATTTTTACTCTTACGCTGGAACTGCCTTCCTCCGACCACCGGCAGGGCAACAGGTATTTTGACAAGTTTCAGCCCTCCCTTTTAAAATTTATCCATTTGCCGGTTGTCGGCTCTCCGCCGCAAGTCCGACTGGCCCACAAACCAACGTGACGCGGCCATTCAAAGAATGGCTGGTATGGTTAGGTGATTTTTTTAATCAGGTTCTGCAGGGCATATCGGGTCAGGATATTCATATAGTGAGGTGCGCGAGCCATCCAGGCGCCGATCAGGAAGACAACGCTGGATAGAGCGTAAGCCAGCGGTCCGCCGATCACAAAAATAAGCGGTTCGCGAAACCACACGGCCAGAACACTCAAGACGAATATGACCGGCCAGCCGATCATAAAGCTTAACGCCATCAGGATCAACCCGCCAATCAGTCTGGGCGTCGGACGTTCCTTAAATTCACTGAGATCGGCAGGCTCTGCCATGATCTTGCGGATAAATTTTTTTCCGGCCAGATATCTTCCGATTTTTTGTTTTATCATACAACACAATCCCGGGAAACAAGCGCTCAGCGGAGCATGCACAGCATGCGTGTTGACATACACGAGACATTTGTTTTCTGCAACGCCTTTTGCTGATCAGGCCGTTCCTTGACAGACATTACCTTAATATTATAAAAACCCTCTGTAAAGAAAACTGTGGCCGACGGATGAGACAATGACAACTTTAAATAATGGCTGGGAGTTTTTTGATCGCTTATACTGTGTTTCTCTGCGAGAACGTGAAGACCGGCGCAAATCAGCGCAGGCTGAATTCGCAAAAGTCGGACTCGGCCATCGGGTGGAATTTATTATTGGTGATCGTCTTTCAGATGATTTCGAAAAAGAAGTATATGAATCCCACATGCTTTGCCTCCGCAAAGGCCTGGAATCGGGAGCGAAAAACATTGTCGTTTTTGAAGACGATGTGGAGTTTGACGGATTCGATCCGGAAACATTAAAACGCTGCGCGGACTTTTTGCGCCAAACCCCCGGCTGGAAAGTGCTGCTGCTGGGCGCTTTAATCCGTTCCAGTCGCAAAACGGTCAGTTCTGCCGTACAGCAAGTTCTTTATCAGAGCCTGACTCACGCCTACGCTTTAAACCGTCATTACGCGGAAACATTAGCCTATGAGCCCTGGCGAGGCATCGTTAACGACACGCTTTTTCGGCCTTTATCCGATGATGTGTATGCCATTTATCCCATGTGCGCGTTTCAAAAAAATTTTACATCGGATAATTACAAATATCCCTGGCTGGTGACTGTCCGGCGCACGTTAGGCGGCCTGAAAAGAATTCAGAAAGTAAACGAATTCTATCAGCGCCACAAATTCGGTGTTATCGCCTTGCATATCGTGATTGTATTGTTGCTGATAATCGCCCTGCTCTCGAGGTGATCATCCGGAACATCGATGCCGACTGCCATCAGAACTCATGATCCTGCTTTAGAAAAGGCTTTTGTTTGCTTGTATTGCATTTTCCAGGAGATATAATCCTGCAGTTTATGCATGGCGTCACTCGGCGTACTCACAAATTCCACGCCCGCCTCATAGGCCTCATCCTGATAAATGATTTTGATCCATTTTACTTTTCCGATAACCTTGATCATCTGGCGCACTGTGTTCAATTTCATTTCCAGCATCAAGAGGGTATCAACCGGAAGATATAAATGAGCCTGAATTCGGGTTCCGCCGACCGAAATATCCTTGCTGTGGTTATGAATTACGGTTTCCTGAGGAAGGTTCTCTCCTCCGGAGACAACCGTGATCGTGACTTCGTTTTCTTCCTGCAACCGGGGAGCTCTTCTTTTTTCTTCCATAACGACCCATTCCTCCTGTGTAATTTTTTAGAATGTCCGTTGCAAACTCTTGTTGGCGATAACCGTAAAGCTCTTATATTGTATTGTTATTATCTCAAGCAACCCCTTAAAATACAAGCCAATTTATCGGGCAGCCCCTTGGCCAAATTTCCCCTCTTTCAATCCTCAAAAACGGCGTGCCACAATGTCCATATTGCATATTGACGAAAAACAGGTTGTAGGTATAAAATTAAGACGCGTTCAGTGAATAACGCCTTCGCTTTCGGATATCACTCCACTGCTTTGCTCATGTGCATAAACGCGATGAAGCGTGTCGGAGGTAATCGTATGACAACGAAAGCCTGCTGTTCTGTAACGAAGACTTAACTAAAAAACTTTTCTGTTGGGTGTGAGGCTGCCGTATCTCTGCGGTTATCGGGCCGCTTTTCAATATTTTAAACGTTAACTCACCAGTAAATTATTTTTTCGAACAGCAAGGAGGCAAGACCATGGGAAAACTTAATTTGACACCTGAAGAGGAAGTGAAGATCCTGGAAATTCTCGAGAGATACCTTCCGGAACTGGAACATGAAGCCGTCCATACAGACAGCAAAGAACTCCGCAAGTTTTTTATGGAACGGAAGGCATTCATGCAGGATTTGATGAAGCGTCTCAAAAGCTGATTAGGCCGGTTTACAGCGGTAAACAAAACACGCCGGATTTACCTTGATCCCAGAAGTCCGGCGTGTTTTGTTTATGATTTTTTAAGGTGTCTGTGTCTGAGGAGCAATTTTAATTTCCACCCTGCGGTTCATCTGTCTGCCGACTTTGGTATTGTTGTTCGCAACAGGCATGGTTTCGCCATACCCGATCGTTTGAATACGATCAGCAGCAACACCCCGCTGAACCAGCAATGTTTTGACTGTATTGGCGCGTCGCTGGGAAAGTTTCATGTTGAAGTCATCGGATCCGACACTGTCGGTATGGCCTTCCACCTGAATTAATGTCTGAGGATATTGATTTAAAATACCGGCGACGCGATTGATTTCCGAATAAAGACCGGGACGAACTTCCGCCGAGTTGGTATCGAAGGTCACATCGCCTTTAAACGTAATCGACAAGAGATTGCCCTCTCTGGAAATCGCCGCAGCTTCCGACGTTTCCAGAGCGTTGCGCATATCTCTTTCTTGATTGTCCATCATTTTGCCGACCCCATAGCCACCGGCGCCACCAATGGCGGCACCGATTGCGGCACCGATCAGCGTTCCCTTGGTATCACGGCCAATGACCTGTCCCAGAACGGCTCCGGCTACCGCTCCGCCTGTCGCACCAACGATACCCCCTGTCTGACTTTTTGTCATCGTGCCTGTCTGTGCGCAACTGGTCAGAATCAAGGTAACACACAGAAAAAAGGCAATGCTTATCTTTTTCATTGTTTTCTCCTTTTCAAGCTTATAGTTGTTTGTTTGATTAAATTTTTAAAAATTATAGCTCTCTCCGAGCTTATGCGTCAAGCAAATCTTCGTTCAAACAACGCCATAAAAGATTATACGCGCCGCCGTCAGATCATCACTATCATTTTAAATTTGCGGCCGTTGCGTTTTTTTGTTATTTCACAAATATGGATCGTGAAATAACATTCTTGCAAAACCAGGTCCGGCAATTAAACATTGAACTTTCTGACACACAACTGCTGTCTTTCGATATATATAAAAACGAATTGCTGGACTGGAACGCCAAGACAAATTTGATTTCCGATAAATCGGCTCATGATATCATTACCCGACATTTTCTGGATTCGCTCACCGCTTTACGATTTATTACCCGCACTGACTCAAAAATAATCGATGTCGGATGCGGCGCCGGTTTTCCCGGCTTGCCCTTAAAAATCGTCCGATCCGATTTGGAAGTTTACCTGCTGGAAGCAAACCGCAAAAAGGTTTCTTTTTTAAAACATATGATTCGCCTGTTAAAGCTTTCCTCCGTCCATGTTATCCATGATCGTGTGGAAAATATTTTGAATACAAAGATTTATAAAGCACACTTTGATGTTTTAATTTCCCGTGCCGCCTTTAAATTACAGACGCTGCTTGCACTGGGTGAATTTTTTCTTACACCGCAAGGTCAACTGATCGCCCTGAAAGGCCCCAGCATCGACCGGGAAATCATACAGTACGACCGGACAGATCATGACCGGAAAATATTTCAATTGATTCAATATGATATAGAATCCGATTTCGATGCTGTTCCAAGAAAAATTATTATCGGAAAAAGATAAAAAAACCTTCTAAAAAGCACTTTTTTATGCTAGTGCTATCCACAATTCTTGCAAAAGAATTGATTGGGTTACGTTCAATAAAATAATGAATAAAATCATATGTATAGCAAACCAAAAGGGTGGTGTTGGTAAAACCACTACTGCAATCAATTTATCCGCTTCCCTGGCGGCGGCGGAAAAAAAAACATTGCTGATTGACGGTGATTCTCAGGGCAATTCCACAAGCGGCATCGGGGCGGATAGAGCTTCTTTGCAGGCGGCGAATTTATATCACGCCATGATCGGCCAGGTACCGCTTAAAGACGTGATTATCAACACGGTCGTGCCGCATCTGGATGTCGTCCCGGCGACGCAGGACCTGATCGGCATTGAGGTGGAGTTTGTCGGCCTGGAGGACAAAGAAACCAGACTGAAGCATTTATTAAATACGCTGGACACCCCGTATGATTTTATTGTAATTGACTGTCCGCCGTCGCTGGGTGTGATGACCGTCAACGCGCTGGTGGCCGCCGATTACCTGATTGTTCCTTTGCAGTGTGAATATTACGCCATGGAAGGATTGGGTTATCTGCTCAATACCGTCAAGCTGGTCAAGGCGCAGTTAAATCCCCGTCTTAATTTAGGCGGTATTCTGCTGACCATGTTTGATCAGCGCAATTTACTATCACACCAGGTCTCCGATGACGTCCGTAAACATTTCGGGGACAAGGTTTTTAAAACGGTCATTCCGCGTAACGTGAGGCTCTCGGAAAGCCCGAGCCACGGGTTGCCCATTATTCTTTATGATATTAAATCGCGCGGAGCCCTGGCCTATATGGACATGGCCAAGGAAATTATCCAAGGGGGACTATAAATGGCACAAAAAAATGTGCTGGGGAAAGGCCTGGGCGCCATATTTCCCGATTTGCTGAATAATCATTCCGATAAACAGAAAAGTTTAGCCTGCGGCATTGAAGAACTGCGACCCAACCCTTACCAGCCGCGCAAAACTTTTCACGACGATAAACAGAAGGAGCTTATTGCTTCCATCAAAAACAGCGGCATTATCCAACCGATTATCGTGCGCAGGGTCGGCAACAGTTATGAAATTATCGCCGGAGAACGGCGCTGGCGCGCGGCACAGGCCGCCGGCTTAAAAGACGTGCCCATTGTCATCCGCGAAGCCAATGATATGGAAGCGGCGGAAATGTCGCTGATTGAGAATATTCAGCGTGAAGAGCTGAATCCGCTGGAAGAAGCAGGCGCTTATGTGACCTTGATAGAAAAATTTAAACTTTCCCAGGAAAATATTTCCGTGCAGGTCGGGAAGGATCGTTCGACCATTTCCAATACCATCCGGCTTTTAAAACTTCCGGCCAGGGTGCAAAGCGCTTTAATGGAAAACAAAATTTCCGCAGGTCATGCCCGTTGTTTATTGGCGTGTAATTCTCAGGATGAGCAGATGGCCGCCCTGGCCTTAATCCTGAAAAAAGATTTAAATGTCCGGGAAACGGAACGTTTGATTCAAAAAGCAAAAAAGCAACCGTTGGATAAAAAGCAACTGCCCAAAAAAGATCGCTTTATAAACGATTTGGAAAAAGCCATGTCGGCCAAGCTGCTGGCCCGGGTGCAAATCAACGGCTCGGATAAACGGGGCTTGATAGAAATCAGATACACCTCGATGGATGAATTAAACCGGCTGTCCGGTTTGATTCTTGATGATTTAAAGTAAAATAAGTGTTGAGATATATCAACAGTTGTTGATATATCTGTTGATAAAGGTTGTAATCATGGACGCGTTTTGGGATAAAACAACGAAAATCATTCAGGAAAAGATCAGTAAACAAAATTTTGACACATGGATAAAACCCATTCAAATTTTGGCAATGGAAGACCAGTGCGTCCAACTCGCTGTTCCCAATAAATTTTTTAAAGACTGGCTTTTGGATAATTATTGTTCAACCATCAAACAGTCTCTGAAAGACGCCTCCGGCCTGGAGGTGAATATTGATTTTGTGCTTTCCAAAGGCAACGATTCGGACAATGAACCCAAAGTGAAACCTCAGGCGGTGACAAAAACGTCTTCGATGGTAGCCTCCAACAGAAATAAAGGATTTTCTTTTCTCAATGATAACTATAGTTTTGAAAGGTTTGTCGTTGGTGCATGCAATCAATTTGCGCATGCCGCTTCCGTGGCCGTTGCGAAACAGCCGGCCAAAAATTATAATCCTTTGTTTATTTACGGTGGTTCGGGACTGGGCAAAACACATTTACTCAACGCCATTGGTTTACTCGCCAACGCCACCCATCCATCGCTCAACATCATGTATGTTTCAGCAGAAGAATTTATGAATGAAATGATTAACTCCATCCGCTACGACCGGATGCCGAAATTCAGAGAAAAATATCGCAATATTAGTTGTTTGTTGATCGATGATATTCATTTCCTGGCCGGTAAAGACAGGACACAGGAAGAGTTTTTTCATACGTTTAACACACTGCATGATTCCGGTAAGCAAATCGTTGTGACCAGCGATAAATTTCCAAAAGACATTCCAAACCTGGAAAGCAGGCTGCGTTCCAGGTTTGAATGGGGTTTGATTGCTGATATTCAACCTCCGGAAATTGAAACCAAAATAGCCATTATCGAGCGGAAAATTCATGAAAACAATATTGAACTGCCGAATAACGTCATTCATTATATTGCTTCTCATGTCGAATCCAACATCCGTGAACTGGAAGGTTTTCTGGTGCGCATCGGGGCTTATTCATCACTGACCGGCAGGGAAATTGATCTGGAGTTAGTGAAAGAAGTGTTAAGCAACCTCGTAAAACACAATAAGAATACTGAAATTACGATTGAAGAAATTATGAAGGTGATTTCAGGAAAATTAAATATAAAAATATCTGATATCAAAGCCCAGAATAAGAATAAAAATATCGTTTTTGCCCGCCAGATCGCGATGTATCTGGCACGCAAGCTGACGAATTATTCTTTTCCGGATATCGGACAAAAGATCGGTGGCCGTGACCACTCCACCGTAATTTACGCGCACAATAAAATTTTAAACAAGATTAAGGCGGATATAAAAATGAAAAATCTTGTTCAGGAACTGGAGGATATTTTAATCCACAAATAATCATCATATCGTTAAAATTTTATCAACAGGCAGTTTGACTATATATATGGGATTTTATAAAAAGAATCATTTTCATCAACATATCAACAGGGATTACTATTAATACTATATTTATAATTAATAAGAGATAAAAAGAGAATAATCAATACAAGGAGGCTATATGGAATTTAAAATCAATAGAGAAACATTTCTTGACGGTATTCAAAAAACATTAGGTATTGTCGAGAAAAAAACAACCATACCGATTTTAAATAATATTCTTTTGCAAGCCGAGTCCAATAAAGTCCGGATCATTGCCACTGACCGAGAAATTATTTTGATGTCTGATTATGAAGCGGACGTGATGGAAAAAGGTGAAATTACCATCTCCGCAAAGAAAATTTATGAAATGATCCGGGAGATACAGGGAGAATTCATTAATTTTGTGCAAAAAAATAATATAGTCAAAATATCCTCTCAAAGAGCGTTTTACAAAATACCGGGATTACCCGCTGATGATTTTCCAAGTATTACCGACGATCAGGATATTCCATTTGCCAAAATTCAGGGCAGTATTATTAAAGATTTAATCAATAAAACATCCTTTGCCATGGCGACCGATGAAACCCGAAAAAATTTAAACGGTGTTTTACTGGAAGCCGGACTGGATGGTTCCAATTATTTACTGAGAATGGTGGCGACGGACGGTCATCGGTTGGCGATGGCAAAGGGCTTTACGGCAGGACCCACGCTCAAAACCGTGAAAGGCATTATCATCCCTCGTAAGGGATTAATGGAAATCAAAAAGATTATCGATGAGAATGAAGAAGTTCAGATTGGTCTGCACAAGAACATGTTTGTGGTGAAGACGGAAAACACGCTTTTAAAGGTCAGTCTTGTGGATGCAGATTATCCGGATTATAAAAAAGTTATTCCGACCGAAAAGGGCATCAGTGTGGTTTTAGAAAAAGATTATTTCCTGCACGCTTTAAGAAGAATGAGTGTGGTGTCATCGGAACGATACGGAGGCGTCATTCTTTCGTTTTCCAAAGGAAAACTGACGCTGAATTCCACCAATCTTGATGTCGGCGAGGCAACGGAAGAAATCGACATAGAATACAACGGCGAGGTGATTGATAGTGGATTTAATGTGAATTATCTTATCGATTCCATATCCGTGGTGAATAAAGATAATATTATATTTGAAGTCGGGTTGGGATTAAAGCCTTCTTTAATTAAACAGGCGGAAGATGACCATTATTTATGTATTATCATGCCGTTGAAAATATAATTGCAGAGAGGAAGTCGGGAATTAAATATGACACATAATTATGACGCGGATAGTATTAAGGTTCTGGAAGGTCTGGAGGCGGTACGCAAACGGCCGGCTATGTATATCGGTTCCACCGGTAAAGAGGGGCTTCATCATCTTGTTTATGAAGTTGTGGATAACAGTATTGATGAAGCGGTCGGTGGATATTGTGATACGATTACAGTGAAAATAAGAGTTGATAACAGCATTGTTGTGGATGATAACGGCCGTGGTATTCCGGTCGACATGCATAAAACAGAAGGTGTATCGGCGGCGGAAGTGGTGATGACCAAGCTGCACGCCGGTGGAAAGTTTTCCAACGACTCCTATAAAATATCCGGTGGTCTGCATGGCGTCGGCGTGTCGGTTGTCAATGCACTTTCTAAAACCTGCGAATTGGAAGTCAGACGCGACGGCACTGTTTATATGCAATCCTACAAACGCGGTATTCCTGATGGTCCGCTGGAAAAGATCGGCAAGACCCGGGGGAAGGGAACGAAAGTCACGTTTTTACCGGATGATGAAATATTTGAAGAAGCAGAATTCAGCTACGATATTATAGCGAACCGTTTGCGCGAACTGGCCTTTTTAAATTCCGGTGTCAAAATCATCTTAGTGGATGAACGCACCAATAAGCAAAATGAATTCTTTTATCAGGGCGGCATCGTTTCGTTTGTTGAATATATCAACCGCAATAAAAAAGTTCTGCACAAAAATCCGATTTATGTTACCGGCGCCCGTGAAGACTGTTCTGTCGAAGTGGCACTGCAGTACAATGAAACGTATCTGGAAAACATTTTTTCATTTGCCAACAGCATCAATACCACAGAAGGCGGCACCCACATGATCGGATTCCGGTCCGCCCTCACCCGTGTTTTTAATAACTACGCCACCAACAATAAACTCATCAAAGACGGCAAAGAATCGCTGCGCGGTGAAGATTTGCGGGAAGGACTGGCCTGTGTCATCAGCGTCAAGGTGAGAAATCCGCAGTTTGAAGGTCAGACAAAAACCAAGCTGGGCAATTCCGAAGTTCGCGGCCTGGTCGAAGGTATTATTTACGACAAAATCGGCAGTTATCTGGAGGAGAATCCATCCATCGCCAAGCAGATTCTCAATAAATGCATGGAAGCGGCGCGCGCCCGGGACGCGGCGAGACGCGCCCGGGAACTGACCCGCCGTAAAAGCGCTCTGGAAGTCGGCGCACTGCCGGGCAAACTGGCCGATTGTCAGGAAAAGGATCCGGCGCTCAGCGAAATCTATCTGGTAGAGGGAGATTCCGCCGGCGGTTCAGCCAAGCAGGGCCGGGACCGGAAGAATCAGGCCATTCTGCCTCTGCGCGGCAAAGTGTTGAACGTGGAGAAAGCGCGTTTCGATAAAATGCTTCAGAACGAAGAAATCAAAACGATGGTGACGGCATTTGGCGCAGGCATTGGCGCCGACGATTATGACATCAGTAAGTTACGGTATCACAAAGTCATCATCATGACGGATGCGGATGTGGACGGCGCGCATATTCGCACGCTGCTGTTGACCTTCTTTTTCCGGCAGATGCGGGAGTTGATTGAAAAGGGCTATTTATTTATTGCGCAGCCGCCGCTGTTTAAAGTGGTTGAGAAAAAACAGGAATTTTATCTTCAGAATGAAGAGCAGATGAAAAATTACATTCTGGAAAACGGCGTGGGCAAGGTCAAGCTGGTCATGGGCGACGGTTCTCCGTTCCCGGTCAACGGCGGCAAGCTGCTCACCCTGATTAAAAAAGTGATGCGGATTAGAGATCAGATGGAACGGTTTGAAAAGGAAGGTCGGGACGGCAATCTGATCCGTATTTTGGCCGGCGATCCCACCCTGACCGATGATAGCTTTAAGAGCGAAAAAGCGCTGGCCACCATTGCGAACAGAACAGGGGTGGCCCTGGGCGAGACTTTTGCCGATTTCAAAATCGAAACCGATGAAGATCATGGCGGCTTTAAAATGGTTTTCCAGCTGAAGAAAAACGGACAAAGCGTCTCCGTCTGCATCAACCGGGAGGTGTTCCGTACGCCGCAGTTCGGGGATATCCGGCTATTGCTGGATCAAGTGTCCATTATTGGAGAAGGTCCCTTCAGCGACAAGGGCGACGAATCGTCAACACCGGTCATGCTGGAAAATCCTAAAGCGCTGGTGGATTATATTGTCAGCGTGGGTAAGAAGGGCTTGACGGTGCAGCGCTATAAAGGTTTGGGTGAAATGAATCCCGAACAGCTCTGGGAAACAACGATGAATCCTGAAAAGCGCACGCTGCTGCAGGTCACGGTAGAAGATGCGGTCGAGGCGGATACAATTTTTACCACGCTCATGGGCGATCAGGTGGAGCCGCGGCGCGACTTTATTTTTGCCAATGCCATGAATGTTTCCAATTTGGATATTTAGTTAGCAAGTTAGAAATTCTTGTCTGCTCAACAGGCAAGAATTTCGTGAACGTACTTATCCCGCCGAGCGGGGCAAATTAGAAATTATTTTGAATATGGACTGTGCCGTCTGTGACAAGGCCGGTTTTCTTATAGAGAGGAAGGAACAAAATGGAACGTGATATCCACCACAAGCAAACCCTGGTGAATATAGAAGATGAAATGAAAAAATCCTACATGGATTACTCCATGAGCGTCATCATCGGCCGGGCGATTCCCGATGTGCGCGACGGCCTTAAACCGGTGCACCGCCGGATTTTGTATTCCATGTATGAAACGGGCTACCGCCATAATAAACCTTACAAGAAATGCGCCCGTATCGTCGGCGATATCATGGGTAAATACCATCCGCACGGCGACGCGGCGATTTATGACACGCTGGTGCGCATGGCGCAGGATTTTTCTTTGCGTTACATGCTGGTGGACGGACAGGGCAACTTCGGGTCGATTGACGGCGATCCTCCCGCGGCCATGCGTTACACGGAAAGCCGCCTGGCGCGCATTTCCGACGAGGTGATGGCCGATCTGGAAAAAGATACCATCGATTTCGTTCCCAACTACGATGAATCTCTGACGGAGCCGTCGGTACTGGCCACGCGCATTCCCCTTCTGCTGCTCAACGGAACATCGGGTATCGCCGTCGGCATGGCGACGAATATTCCGCCCCATAACATCACGGAAATTATCAACGGCGCCATCGCCTGCATTAAAAAGCCTGATATTACCATTGAACAACTGATGCGTCATATTCCGGGCCCCGACTTTCCCACCGCCGGATTTATCAACGGCCGCGAAGGCATTCTGTCCGCGTATAAAACCGGCCGCGGCATCATCAAAATCCGGGCGCGTGCCTTGATTGAAAAGAACGCCCGCAACGACAAGGAAAGCATTGTCATCACGGAACTGCCGTATCAGGTCAACAAGGCGATGCTGATTGAAAAAATCGCCGAACTGGTGCGCGACAAAAAAATATCCGGTATTGCCGATCTGCGTGACGAATCCGACCGCGAAGGCATTCGCGTGGTCATTGATCTCAAGCGTGATGAAAATTCCGCGATCATTCTCAATCAGCTCTATAAATTCACGCAAATGGAAGTTTCCCTGGGCATTATCATGCTGGCGATTTCTGATAACCGTCCGCAGGTTTTCAATCTGAAAGAAGTTCTGGAGAAATTCATCGCCTTCCGGCAGGAAGTGGTCATCCGCCGTACCCAGTTTGAACTGGCGCGCGCCAAAGAGCGAGCGCACATTTTAGAAGGCTATATCATTGCCTTAAACAATATCGACGCGATTATTAAAGTCATCAAAGCGTCGAAGACGCCGGCGGAAGCGTCCGTGCAGTTGTGCGCGAAATTCAAGTTGTCGGAAATTCAGGCCAAGGCCATTCTGGAAATGCGGCTCCAGCGCCTGACCGGTCTGGAACGCGCGAAGATTGAAGAAGAATACGCCGAAGTCACCAAACTCATCGCCCATCTGCAGGCCATTTTAGATGACCCGCAGAAAGTTCTGCAGGTCATCATAGAAGAACTCAATGAAATCAAGGAACGCTACGGTGACGAACGCCGCACGGAAATTGTCGCCAGTTCCGAAGACATCAACATCGAAGACATGATTGTGGAAGAGGATGTGGTCGTCACGATATCGCATGCCGGCTACATCAAGCGCAACGCGGTCAGTCTCTACAAGAGCCAGCACCGCGGCGGCCGCGGCAAGATGGGCATGGGCACGAAGGAAGAGGATTTTGTCGAAAAAATCTTCATCGCTTCCACGCATAATTATCTGCTGATATTTACCAGCGCCGGCAAGGTGTACTGGCTGAAAGTTTATCAAATTCCGCAGGCCGGGCGAGCGGCCAAGGGCAAGGCCATAGTCAATTTGGTCAACCTGGCGCCGGGTGAAAAAGTCATGGCAACCCTGCCGGTGCGGGAATTTGTTGACGATAAATTTATCGTCATGGTCACCAAAAAAGGCACCATCAAGAAAACGGAACTTACCGCTTATGCCAATCCGCGTGCCGGCGGCATCATCGCCATTTCCATCGACGAAGGCGACGAACTGGTGGAAGTGCAGTTGACGATGGGCAATCAGGACGTCTTCATCGCGACCCGACAGGGCATGGCCATCCGTTTCAAGGAAGACGACGTGCGCGACATGGGCAGAACCGCCCGCGGCGTGCGCGGCATCAGTTTGGATGAAGGCGATGAAGTCATCGGCATGGATATACCCGCTCAAAATACATTCATGCTCACCGTTTCCGAAAACGGCTTCGGCAAGTGCACGCCGGTGGACGAATACCGCGTCCAGTCGCGCGGCGGCAAAGGTACGATCAATCTGAAAACCGTCGAAAAAGTCGGCAACGTCTCCGGCGTCCTGCAGGTTGTCGGTGAAGATAATGTCATGCTCATCAGCAATGCCGGTAAAGTGATCCGGCTCAAAGTTCAGGAAATTCCCGTCAATCACCGCGTCACGCAGGGCGTGAAACTGATTGATCTGGAGCCCGAAGAAAAGCTGGTCGGCGTAGCACGAACTACTTCTGAAACCGAAAGCAACGGCAATGGCGATGATGAAGGTGATGCAGCATCCGACGACAACGGCACAGCGGAAGAATAGTAGATTTTTGCCGTTAAAATATAAGTCCCAATAAATCAGTTTTTTATAAAAGAATAATTAGGGCTCACAAGTTTCAGCAACGTAGTGGCTGAAACTTGTGAGTTGCGTTATTCCGCAAAGCGGGGTCGAAGACCCGTGGTAGCACCGATCTATATAAACAATGTTAACCATGTGATAATTATTAAGTGAATTTCGGTAAATCAAATATGTCTATTCCAGATAAAGTTAATAATGCCCTAAATCACTATTTCAAAGGTGAAATTAGCGATTCATTAGAACAGTGTATGATCGCAGCAGATGCGTCGGCAAGAAAGATGTATAAAGCGCTGAACAACAAAGAAAGAATGGAAAAATTCTTTTTGGAATATATGGAAATTATTACTGGCGTTGGCATACGCTTGATTATTGCAAAAAATTTAAAGCTCGGGCATGGGCAAAATGAAACAGAGACCCTTGAGAGTATATTGTATAAGTATATAAGGTGCAATTTGCTTCATGAAGCAGAGATTTCTGACAAAATTACATTTTCAGAAAATACTTTTGGTTGTGCTGATGAGAAATTTACATTCCCCAAAACATTACCTGTCGGTATTTGTTTTGCAGTTATGGCTTGCCCGAATAATTCTTCTCTGTGGATAAGAAATCCAGTTGGGTTTAACTATTTAGGTAAGAATATAAACCTGAATTTATTATGGGGGAAAAAGGAAACAATCAAAACGATTTTTAGGATCACAATTTAGAATTAACAAAGCTGGTAAACTAGCCAATAAAGCCGATCTCGGCCCTGTGGCCTTTCCGGAGCAGCTTTTCGTAATAAAATCCTTGTGCTGTTCACTCCACTTGTTCAATAAGCAAGATTCAGTTATACTCTCAACATATCAAACTACAAATTCTTTGAAAGGATCATTAACCATGGAAAAATTATTGGGAAAGCACTGGCATCATATGCCTCATGAAGAGGTTATTGATCTTTTGGAGACGGATCCGGACAAAGGGCTTGATCTGCTGGAAATCAATCACCGGCGGGAACGATTTGGCGCCAATGTCCTGACCGCCAAGAAAAGCAAAGGACCCTTGATGAGATTTCTCCTGCAGTTTCATCAGCCGTTGATTTACATCCTGCTGGCGGCCGGAACTGTTACGGCTCTGTTCCAGGAATGGGTGGATGCCGGAGTTATTTTCGGGGTGGTCATCGTTAATGCCGTTATAGGGTTCGTACAGGAATCCAAGGCGGTCAAGGCCATGGAAGCGCTGGCGAAAACCATGATCACGGAAGCTACGGTCATGCGTTCGGGCAAGAAGGTGAAGATATCTTCCGCAGAGGTGTTGCCGGGCGATATTGTTCTGCTGCAGTCGGGAGATAAAGTTCCCGCGGATATGCGCCTGATTTCCTCCCGCGACCTGCAGGTGGACGAGTCGGCGCTCACCGGAGAGTCCGTGGCCGTTTCGAAAGACACGATTCAGCTTTCCCGAGATACCATCTTGGCCGACCGGAAGAACATGGTGTATGGCTCAGCGCTGGTGACCTATGGACAGGCCTCCGGTGTGGTGGTGGCCATAGGCGACAACACGGAGGTGGGCCGCATCTCGGAACTCATCTCGTCCACGGAGGAGTTGCAGACCCCGCTTTTGAAAAAGATCGGGGAATTCAGCAAGATTCTGCTCTATCTGATTCTGGGACTTGCCGTGGTAACCTTCGGGGTCGGTCTGCTGCAAGGTCAGAGCGCATTCGACATGTTCATGGCCGCCGTGGCTTTGGCGGTGGGTGCCATTCCCGAGGGTCTGCCGGCAGCGATGACCATTACGCTCGCCATCGGCGTAGCAAGAATGGCCAAAAGGCGGGCCATCATCCGCAAGCTGCCTGCCGTGGAGACCCTGGGCAGTACCACCGTAATCTGCTCGGACAAGACCGGTACGCTTACCGAAAATCAGATGACGGTCCAGGAGATCGCAACAGGCGGGCAGACCTATTCGGTCAGCGGAACGGGCTATGCGTTGGACGGAAAGATAGAACATACGGATGCCAAACCGGAAGACGCTCTGTCCGATGGTCTCATACAGACCCTGCGGTGCGGCCTGCTCTGCAATGACAGTCTGCTTGTCGAGAAAGAAGGACGGCTGACCGTTCAGGGGGATCCCACGGAAGGCGCCCTGATTACGGCCGCGGCCAAGGCAGGCCTTTTCATAGACAAGGAACAGGCGCAGTTCAAGCGCCTCGATACCATCCCTTTCGAATCGCACTATCAGTACATGGCCACGTTGCATGCAGACCCTCAGGGAGGAGGAGCTTTGGTCTATGTGAAAGGATCGGTTGAGGCGCTCATGGAGCGCTGTACCTCGACCCTTGATTCGCAGGGATCCATTGTTGCTTTGGACGCAGCGTCAGTCCACGCGGCTGTGGAAGGCATGGCGGCGAAAGGTCTTCGGGTTCTTGCCTTTGCACAAAAGATTTTAGAGAGCGGCACACAGAAGATCGACCATAAAGATATCGCAACGGATCTCATCTTTTTGGGCCTGCAGGGTATGATCGACCCGCCCCGGAACGAGGCCATCGAGGCCGTGAAAAACTGCCACAACGCCGGCATCAAGGTTAAGATGATCACCGGCGACCACGCGCTTACCGCGTCATCCATCGCCGGGAGAATAGGCCTGCGCAACGCGACGAAAGTTGTTACCGGCAAGGAACTCGCGGCCATGAGCGACCAGGAAATCATCGACATTGTGGAAGACGTATCGGTTTATGCCCGCGTGGCGCCGGAGCAGAAGCTCCGTCTGGTGGAAGCCCTCCAGACCAGGGGAAACGTCGTTGCCATGACTGGCGACGGGGTAAACGACGCGCCTGCCCTGAAGCGGGCGAACATCGGCGTGGCCATGGGTATCACGGGAACGGACGTGGCCAAGGAGGCATCGGACATGGTGCTCACGGATGACAACTTCGCATCCATAGAGGCGGCCGTTGAAGAAGGCAGGGGAACATTTGATAACCTCACCAAGTTCATCGTCTGGACACTTCCCACGAACATCGGCGAAGGCCTGGTAATCCTGGCGGCTATTTTCGCGGGTGTGACCCTTCCGATCCTGCCGGTGCAGATCCTCTGGATTAACATGACGACAGCGGTGCTGTTGGGACTCATGCTGGTGTTTGAACCCAAGGAGCCCGGAATCATGGAAAGGATGCCGCGCGATCCCAGGGAGCCCATCCTCACGCGTACGCTCATGTGGCGAATTGCCATCGTGGGGTTTATGCTTCTGCTGGGCGCATTCGGCCTCTTCAAGTATGAGCTCTTAACCGGAGCCGGTATCGCAGAGGCCAGGACCGTGGCGGTCAATGTGTTTGTCATGGGCGAACTTTTCTACCTCTTTAATTGCCGGTCGCTCACGAAATCCGTTTTTGAAGTCGGATTTTTCTCCAATCTCTGGGTGTTCGGCGGAGCGGGCCTCATGTTTTTGCTGCAGCTGCTCTTCACCTATGTTCCGGTCATGAACACCGCCATGCACAGCAGTCCCATCGGCCTTGATGCCTGGCTGCGCATTGTGGCGGCAGCTTCTTTGATCATGGTGGTCGTGGGTATAGAGAAATGGTTTGTTCGCAGAAAGAATACAAAAATCAAGAGATAATGGGGGCGCAAAGCCAAGGAGATATGCCTTCTGGCGGAGCTCTACCAAGGCTGAAGTGATTTTACAGGACACGTTTTTTTTAAAACGTGAAATGGAGAAAAGATAGCATATGCCGGCTTGCTCATCCCGCATAATAGGGCTATAATTTCTACATGTCTCACTACAAATTTTTTGACCATACCGCGGATATCGGTGTTGAAGTTACAGGCCGGACGCGGAAAGAGCTGTTTGTGAACGCCGCTGAGGCTTTGCTTGATGTGATGATTGAGCACAAAACTGGGCGCGAAGTCGCAAAGCGGCAAAAAAAAATAACTCTCGAGGGTGCAGAAGTTGCCGATTTGCTGATTAATTATTTGCGGGAGATTCTTTATCTGTTCAACGGCGAAAAGTTTGTAACCGGTAGTTGTGAAATCATTCAATTCAGCAATAAAGAATTACAGGCACGGCTGACAGGAGAATCGTTTAACAACAAAAAGCATTTGATTAAAACTGAGATTAAGGCGGTAACCTATTCCGGCGCGACAGTTGAGAAACTTGAAGGTCAATGGACAGCAAGGGTAATTTTCGACGTTTAACAATCGTGAATAGATGTCATGCCGGCGGAGGCCGGCATCCAGTATTGTTTATTCCTGGATTTACCCTAACGGGCACCATGGCCCGCCTTCGCGGGAATGACACAGAAAAGGGCAATGACCTGTAAAGTTGTAGTAGACGACATCTGGATACACCCGAAAGGGCACTATAGCCGGCCTTCGCCGGTATGACAATTTGAAAAGAATTCATTATGTCGGGAATTATTTTAGAAAAGATAGATGACAACCGCTGGCTGCTTCCTCAAACTGGCGGCATGCGTGTGCCCGGGATTATCTACGCCAATGAAAAAATCTATCAGCTCTTACGTGGCGACGAAAGCGCGAAGCAGGTGGCCAATGTCGCGCATTTGCCCGGCATTGTAAATTATTCTCTGGCGATGCCGGATGTTCACTGGGGCTATGGTTTTCCTATCGGCGGTGTGGCGGCCTTTGATCTGGATGGCGGCATTATTTCTCCGGGCGGTGTCGGCTACGATATCAACTGCGGATGCCGTCTGATAACAACGAATTTAACTCTGGGTGATATTAAAGCAAGGCTCAGCGATTTGACCACTGCCCTGTATCAGCATATCCCGTCCGGTGTCGGCTCGACCGGATCTGTTAAACTATCAGGCAAAGATCAGAAAAAGGTTTTGGAGGAAGGCGCGGCCTGGGCAGTAAAAGCGGGTTTCGGTTTACAGGAGGATCTGGAAACGACGGAAGACGGCGGCGCGATAGCCGGGGCTGATTCCGAGCAGGTATCGGCACGGGCGCTGGAGCGCGGCAAACAGCAATTAGGCACGCTGGGTTCCGGCAATCATTTTCTGGAAATTGAAGTTGTGCAGGAAATATTCGATGAAGAGGCGGCCCAAGCCTTTGGTTTGCGCAAAGGGCAGATCGCCGTCATGATTCATACCGGTTCGCGCGGTTTGGGTTATCAGATCTGCGATGATTATCTGGCGTTGATGGTCAAGCACGCGCAAGAAACAGGCATAGTACTCCCGGACAGGCAATTGGCTTGCGCCTATCTGAATTCGGGCCGGGGAAAAAATTATCTTGCCGCAATGGCCTGCGGCGCCAACTATGCCTGGGCCAACCGTCAGATACTGATGCATAAAACCAGAGAAATTTTTGAGAAAACATTACGGATGTCGCCGCGTGAAGTGAATATGCGATTGGTTTATGACGTCTGTCATAACATTGCCAAGATAGAAGAATTCAACATTGGCGGAATCATGAAGAAACTTTGCGTGCATCGCAAAGGCGCAACACGCGCTTTTCCCGCCGGACATGAAGCGGTTCCGATGCGTTATAGAAAAGTCGGCCAGCCGGTGCTGATTCCCGGCGATATGGGCAGCGGCTCTTATGTGCTGGTCGGTCAGCAAAAAGCTATGGAAGAAACCTTCGGCAGCGCCTGTCACGGAGCGGGGCGGGTGATGAGCCGGACGCAGGCCATCAAATCCAGCCGTGGACGTTCAATTGCACGGGAACTTTCGGAAAAGGGCGTTTTGGTGATGGCCGGTTCCAAAGGAACACTCAGCGAGGAAATGCCTGAAGCGTATAAAAATGTACAGGACGTTGTGCAGGTGATGCACGATTCGGGAATTGCAAAGAAGGTGGCGCGTTTAAAGTCCCTTGCGTGCATAAAAGGCTAAGTGTTTTGTGGAAAAAATTGCATAGCTGTTGTAAGAAGAGTTGAAAACCATTTCGGGAGAACGTCATGACAGAGATCATTTTTGACGAAAATGAAGACTGGGATAAAAGGATATTATGCAGCGATGAAAGCTGTATCGGTACGATAGGTCCCGACGGCAAGTGTAAGGAATGCGGGAAACCTTATGAGGGCGGATTGCCGGAAGGCAAAATAACCGAAAGCATTCATGAAATAACTCCGGAAAAACAAATTTCAGCCGATGAGCAACCGGATGACGATTGGGATAAAAGAGTATTGTGCTCCGATGGCTCCTGCATCGGCACCATCGGTCCGGACGGTAAATGCAAGGAATGCGGGAAACCGCTGTAACCATAAATTATGACTGTTGAAAAAACCAGAACAACACAAATATTGCTTTCTGTTTTCCATTTTATTCCCCTGAGCGTGCGCAAAGGGTTTTTCCTCGCAATATTTTTTATTTTTTATCACGTCGGCATAAAAAACCGTTTAATCACGCTCCACAATCTGATGCGGTCGTTCCCTGAAAAAAATTCGGAGGAAATCGTCCGCATCGCCAAAGGAGTGTATCGTCATTTTGCCGTGGTGGCTGCTGAATTTTTCGATCTGCCGTATATTACGAAAGACAACATGCACGAATGGGTAGACGTGGAAGGTCTGGAACATTATCGCGCGGCCATTGCCAAGGGAAAAGGACTGCTCACCATCGTTGCTCATTTTGGCAACTGGGAACTGATGACGATTGCGGTGCCCATGTATCTCCAGCCCATCGATATCGTTTACAGGCCTCTGGATAACGCGGTCATTGATAATATGGTTGAATACGTACGGACCGTGCAAGGGAATTCTCTGATTACCAAAGGGGGATCCGGGAAAAAGATTATGGAATTCTTAAAGGGAAATCACTTGATCGGCATTCTCAGCGATCAGAACGTGGCCCATTATGAGGGCGTTTTTGTGGATTTTTTCGGACGGAGCGCCTGCACCGGCGTGGGACTGGCCGTGATGGCCATACGTTCCGGCGCTCCCGTGCTGCCCATTTTCATGGCCAGGCAAAAATCAGGCAAATATAAACTCATCATAAAATCGGCTATTGAGGCGATTTGCACGGATGATTATGATGCCGACTTGGTGGTTAATACACAGCGTTTCGCTAAAATCGTAGAAGAAGTAGTGCGCGAATATCCGGAGCAGTGGTTCTGGTTCCACCAGCGGTGGAAGACAAAACCGTGGCAAAAGAAATAAAAGTGACCCGTGAATGGAGCATGGTGAAAGCGGCGACTCTCAAATTATCAATCTGAGAGTCGCCTTAACATTTTTTACAGCTTTTCCGGAAACAGACAAAACAGTCTCGTTTATTCGGCCAGCGCTTTGATTGATTTATATTGACCAAGATCAGTGTATAGTTCCGCCGTGTAAGGATTACGTTTGGTCTTCATAATCTTGTATATCATGTAGAAAAATACGGCGATATTTGAAAGTAATGCCAGGAAACTTACAACAAATAATGCCGTTGTATCGGGCGTTGCGGACGCAACCGGGTACAACCCTTCCTGGGTCAGTGCGATATCTTTTGCCTCCGCAGCGATTTGAGCGCTGGCAACAGATTGTACGGCGAAAGAACCTTTATCGATAAATGCAGGGAATGTCTGAGCAAACATGCACCACAGGGCAAGCGTCTGAGCGCGATGTTGCAGCCAGGCGCCCTTGCCCACCGTAAAGGCGCAAAGCGTGGGAGCGCCCAATAATGCCAATCCGGCATACCAGGAGTGGCCGGGCAGGCAGTTGTATGTATAGGCGAAGTTCCAGAGGTCATAAGCAATAATCCAGAACCAGAGCATATCCGGCCACAACATATCCATGCTTCCATCTTTGTCTGTCTTTTTGCGGATACATATTCCGAACCAGCCTGTAATTGTAATGGTGTTCAGGATGCCAGCCATTCCGTTCATGTAGTTCCATGAACCGCCGATGTAGTATTGAATCTGATTGTGCAAAAATTCAATCGTAGGAACTGAATACATGGCGCCTACTTGAAAGTCACGAACAACAGCTTCGATAATGTTAATGGCAAGAATCAACGGCGGAAAACACAACGCCCATTTTTTTTCACTCAATTTCCAGACTTTGCCGTCTTTGCCCGTGCCGCGCAGGTGTCTGATGCACCAGAAACCGATACAGCCCGCAGTTGACGAATAAACTTTTGCCAGATGAAACCAGTCCATATAAGCCGTATCGCTCAAAACCGTAAGCCACAAAATGGTCAGAACGACGGGCAAGACAACAAACAGAGCAAAACCCGCCCATTTGAATCTACGGCCAACCTCATTTGATACAAACAAGGCGACAAATGCTGCAATCCAAACAAGCCACACCAAAATTGAACTGACATCTGTACTGAAAGTAAACATATCGTTCCCTCCTGCCGGTATTAAATTGTTTGATGGTTAAAAGGTTTTTATAAGGAAGATAATTTTTTGCGCGCCTCTCACGATGTACTTATTATATGCGTATCAAGCTAAAACTCAAGGGAATATTAAGGGAAACGTGAAGTGTGAAAAGTGAAGAGTGAATGGTGAAAACGTTAATAGCTGCAAAACACACCCCGCATTCGCGGGGTAGATGCCGGCAGGGCGCGCGAAACCAGATTAAAGCGTGCGACCCGGCATGTGCCGAGTGTGCTTTAAGTTGTTATCAAAAGTCGTAGAGTTTGTCGCCGGGTATCACCGTAAACTTATTCTTCGTCAGAACTTCGATGGCTTTTTCGGGGTTGTCGAAGCGGAAGATGATAACGGCGTTCTGGCCGCTTTTTTCCACGAAGGCGTAGAGATACTCCACGTTGATTCCTTCTTTGGAAACCACTTCCATGATGTTGTGCAGTCCGCCCGGTTTGTCGGGAACTTCGACGGCGACAACGGGGGTTTTGCTGACCCGGAAGCCGCTTTCTTTGAGGACCTTATTGGCTTTTTCGACGTCATTGACGATCAGGCGCAATATCCCAAAATCGACGGTTTCCGCCACGGACAACGTGCGGATATTGATGTTGGCTTCTTTCAGGACGCGTGTCGCGTCTTCCAGCGTGCCGGGTTTGTTTTCGAGAAATACGGATATTTGTTCTACTTTCATGGCAACCCCCCTGTTGTGGTTAATCAGATGTGGCGTTTATCAATAATTTTGGCGTCGTTTTTCTTCAACGTATTGGGCTGCACAAGCTTGACGCGCGCCGAGATGCCCAGGTAATCCTTCATATCTTTAATAATTCTTTTTTCAATCTTCTGGAGTTCCTTGATGCTGCCGGAATCACTGAATATATTGTCGTTGACTTCCACCTGCAAATCCAGGACATCCAGCGCGCCCGCTTTGTCAATGATGACCTGATAATGCGGCTCCAGTCCTTCGATGTTGACAAGGATGGCTTCGATCTGCGACGGGAAAACATTGATGCCCCGGATAATCAACATATCGTCGCTGCGTTTCAGAACTCTTTCCATCTTGACGTGCGTGCGGCCGCAGCGGCACGGTTCGGTAATCAGTCGTGAAATGTCGCCGGTGCGGTAACGGACGAGTGGATTAGCTTCTTTGGTCAGCGTGGTGAAAACCAGTTCACCTTCTTCTCCCTCTGGAAGCACTTCGCCTGTTTGCGGATTGATGGTTTCGACGATGAAGTGGTCTTCGAAAATATGCATGCCGTGACGGCCTTCCAGACATTCCATCGCGAGTCCCGGGCCGATGACTTCCGATAATCCGTATAAATCCAGCGCGCTGATGCCGAACACTTTTTCAATTTCATCACGAATGGCGTCGTTCCACGGTTCGGCTCCGAAAATACCCACGCGCAGTTTGAGCGATTTCATATCCATACCCAAGGCTTTGCCTTCTTCGGCCAGATGCAGGGCGTAGGAAGGTGTCGCGCAAATGACAGTTGGCCCGAAATCCTGCAAAATCATCAATTGTCTTTTGGCGTCTCCTCCGGAAATGGGGATGACGCTGGCGCCGATTTTTTCCGCGCCGTAATGTAGACCGAGACCGCCGGTGAACAAGCCGTAACCGAAGGCATTGTGAATAATGTCGTTTTTGGTAATGCCGGCGGCGACCAGCGAGCGTGCGATCAGATCCGACCAGGTTTCAATGTCACGTTTGGTATAGCCGAAGACGGCGGAACGTCCGCTGGTTCCGGAAGAGGCATGCAGGCGGACAACACTGCTCATGGGTACGGCAAACAAACCGAAGGGATAATTGTCACGCATATCTTTTCTGGTGGTAAAAGGAAGCTTTCTCATGTCGGCGATGGATCGGATATCATCGGGTTTTACCTTGGCTTTATCAAAAGATTTTTTATAAAAACCTACGGTATGATAGACGCGCTCCAGCGCCTGCTGCAATCTTTTGGCTTGCAGGGCTTTGATGACTTCACGGGGCATGGTTTCAAATTCTTCATTGTAGATCATAGCGCAGCCTCCTCATGTTGGACCGGATATCAGAATCAAGTAAAAGCCTAACAAAACTTTTTGTCTCTGGCAAGAATCTTTCTCAGGGAAAAAGAAGAAATCAGATATTTTGCTGCCCTAAAAGTTTTTCAGCCAGCAAAATGCCCAGAACGGTTTTGGCGTCGATGATTTCGCCTCTGTCGATGAGTTTGCGCGCCCGGGCAAAGGTGACGGGAATGGTTTCAATGAACTCGTCATCGTCGGGATGAAGCGGTGCGCTGAAAAGATCGAGAGCCAGGAAAAAATACATATATTCGTTGCAGTATCCGGGCAGCAGATAGCCTTCAAAAAGTTTAAGGAGCGTTTTTGCTTTAAAGCCTGTTTCTTCGGCCAGTTCGCGCTGGGCGCAGACGGCTGGAGATTCTTCGCGGCCATCTGTGGAGCCCGCCGGTATTTCAAGCAGGTCCTGTTTGACCGCGTTGCGATACTGCTTGATTAACAGCAGTTCGTTTTTTTCGTTGACGGCGACAATGGCCACAGTGGGGTTATGGTTGATCCAGCTTTGTTTGGCGGATTTGCCGTTGGGGAAAGCCACCTCTTCTTCCCGGACATCGAAAATTTTGCATTGATATACTATTGAGGATTTGTCTGCGGCCATGAATACTCCGGATGGTCAGTTGGTTTTAATGATGGATAAGAGATGCTGTTCGATTTCTTCCTTGGGCAGAGCTCCGGTCACGCGATGCACCATTTTGCCTTCCTTGAAGAAAAGCATGGTCGGAATGCTGCGAATTCCGTATTGTGAAGCCGTCATCGGATTTTCATCCACATTGAGCTTGACGACTTTCACTCCGTTGGCGTAATCGGATGCCAGCTCGTCAATAATCGGGGATAACGTCCGGCAGGGGCCGCACCAGGGCGCCCAGCAATCCACCAGCACGGAAGATTCGACAGTGAGCACTTCGCGGGCAAAGGTCTGGTCTGTCACGTCGAACGGCAAAACTTTTTGCTGAGGAATGATCAGCGGTTCATGGCATTTGCCGCATAAAGGTTTTTGATTCAAACGGTCCTCGGGAATTTTGTTTTTCGTGCCGCATTTCAAACAGCGGATGATGAGTTCATCCAGCGAGGCTTTGCACTTGCCGCAGATCGATCTTCCCTGAAGTTTTTGTTTCGGTATTCTGTTTTTTGTTCCGCAGTTCAGACAGCGGATAATGATGTCATCTGGCATAATTTTTAACCCGTGGGGGTATTATCCCTTTTTTATCGGAAAAAGGCAAATCATATGGCAACGCTGACCATGACCGGTTTAAGCAGGCGCACAAGTTCGCCCGAAGACATTCTTGCCAGCAGACCGCGGCTCCCCGCGTTGATAAAAATGTCCGGCAAATCGGCGATAGTCTGTTCCATGTAAACGGGCATCACCTTTCTGGTCCCGAAAGGAGAAGTGCCCCCTACCTTATAAGCCGTGTGTTTTTCCGCGACGGCCGGTTTGCATGGCGTAACGGATTTGGCGCCGAGCTGTCTGGCCAGCGACTTGGTGGAAACTTCCCGATCGCCGTGCATTAGAATGATCAGCGGTTTGCCGGTTTCATCCTCCATCACCAGCGTTTTAATGACCAGGTGTTCATCCACGCCCAGTTTCCGGGCCGAAAGTTTTGTGCCTCCTCGTTCCTCATAAGGATAAGTATGCAACGCAAACTCAGCCTTTTGCGCCTTCAGGGCTAAAACAGCAGGTGTTGTTGGAATTTTTTCTTTACTCATCACACATATAATAACAACTCAATATTATAAATCAACAGATAAGAGTGGATGAAGGATGTCATGTTAATTATTGATGGGATGAGGCTGTATTGAAGCGAATAGAGGACGTGCAATCTGTTCGCAAACAGTCAATCCTCTTAGAGAACCTTACCGAGTGGGTCAATCCGCAGAACGACCACACAATCCTTGGAAACAACGGAAGATTTTTAAAGAGAAAGATTCTTGAGCGCAAACGGCAGTCGGAAAGCCGCCACATTGGTGACCTTTTCCAGCCGCAGAGTCGGTTTCCCGCTGGCCATCAATGCTCTCTGACAGACGGGAATGATGCGGCAGGCGGCAATATAGGTTTGTTTTTGATTTTTCAAGGTTCCGCTGGCCAGGGTAATCTGCAGCAGGAAGCTCAAGATCAAGTCATCGTCATGAAAGGGACTAACCATGTTGCCGAGGGAATAGGTAATGACCACCGTCCGTTCCGGATCGCGCCGTGTCCGGTAAAACTCTACCGGTTGGACAACATGCGGATGATGCGAGATGATCAGATCGAGCCCCGCTTCGGCCAGTTGATGCGCAACGGCCAGCTGTCGCTGGGCGGGAAAGAACTCAAATTCAAGACCCCAGTGGAGGGACCCGACGATAAAATCACATTGCTGTTCCCGGCAGTAGTTGATTTGCCGGATGGGCAGAGACAGGTCGACTTCCGAAGATAAAGCATTAAGCTGCACCCAATTGACATGATATTCCTGTTCCGGATCGATTTTCTTGCCGTTGAGGCCGAAGGTTAATCCGATAAAACCTATTTTCACGCCTTTGACATCAACGATCGCCGCCTTCTGTCGATCCGCTTTTTCACGATTCGTTCCAACGGCGACGATGCCTTCTTCTGCCAGAGCGTCGAGTGTGCTGAGCACCCCCTCCTCGCCATAGTCCCAGGCATGGTTGCCGGCGGTCGAGAAGACGGTGAATTTTTGATCTTTGTAACCTTTGAGCACCTGAAATTGCCCGGCCGAAATATAGGTTGACGGGGTTTCACTACGGACGAATAATAAGTTGCGTTGCGGCTGAGTGGTCAAGGGAGCTTCCAGATTGGCAAAGGAGATATCCGCAGCAAACAACTCGGCGGCAATTCCTTCGTAGAGCGAATCCGCCGAATGCGTCAGCAAATCGTTCTGCATCAGGTCACCGGCAGCAGCCAGTTGTATTTGACTGATTTGTTCAAAGTCTGAAGGCAGCGAGAGTCGGGTTTCCGCCTGCCTGGCGAAAAAGTCCTCCAGCGATGATCCCTTTTCGGCCAAACAGATCGGGCTTGCCGATTTGTAAAGCCAGTGCAGCTTATCGATGAGCGTCATGTGCTCGAAGCAACCGTCGGTCTTTCGGGGAAAACGCCAAATATGAAAAATATCGATTAATCGGAAAGCAAGGCGAATAAGGAGTTGCAAAGGCCAGGAAACAACCAGCTTTTCCCGGGGATTGGCCATTAACGAAGTGAGAGCTCCCGGATCGTGATGAACTGCTTTATTGGTCAGCTTATTCGATTTGTTTCTGGCCTCGATGTGTCCCATAGTGTGGGGAAGTATAGGTACCGCAATGATTTATGTCAACGAAATATAATGTTTCCAATAACAAGGAGGAACAAGCGGTGTCGCCGGGCAAAAGGCAACGACATGATGCATAACGTTCTCTTGATTTTACGGTTATTTTAAGTTATTTGTGCAAAGTATTTTTCTGTAGGAGAGAACATTGCAGCTGAATCCCTGCGCCAAGCATAAACTGATCCGCGATTCCGTGAGAACTTTTGCGGAGACCGAACTGGCGCCTGTTGCGTCCGAAATAGACCGCTCTTCAACCTTTCCTCTTGATATCATCGAGAAAATGAGGCCGTTGAATTATTTCGGCCTGCAAGTGCCGCGGGAATTCGGCGGCGCGGCCCTGGATTCCGTCAGCACGGCCATCGTTGTGGAAGAAATCTCCCGTGTGTGCGCCGCGATAGGTTTGTGCGTGACGGTGCATAACGGTGTTGCCATTTATCCCTTTTTGCGGTTTGCGAACGCAGAGCAAAAGAAACAATATCTGCCCAAACTGGCCGGAGGCGAGTTTATCGGCGCATTCAGCCTGACGGAAGCCAATGCCGGTTCCGATTCGGCAAGCGTGGAAACGACGGCGGTCAAAAGAAATAATGAGTACGTCCTGAACGGGACGAAAATATTTGTGACCAACGGCGGTGTCTGCGATGTCGCCCTGATTTTTGCGCTAACCGGTTCTGAACCGCGCAAACCGCAGAGCAGCGTTTTTATTGTCGAAAGCAAATATCCCGGATTTTTACGCGGCGAGCTGGAAGATCTTTGCGGCATGCGCGCCAATCCTGTTTCGTCACTTTTTCTCGAAGATTGCTGTGTCCCGGAAAAAAATCTGCTGGGTAGTATTGGCGATGGCATGAAAATAGGTTTGGCCACGCTGGATAATGGCCGAATCGGTGTTGCCGCGCAGGCGCTGGGTATCGCTCAGGGAGCATTTGAAGCTGCGGTAAAATATGCCAAAGAAAGACAGCAGTTTAAAAAACCGATCGCGTCGCTGCAAACCATCCAGAATTATATTGCCGATATGGCCACGGAAATAGCCGCGGCGCGTCTGCTGTTGTATCGCGCCTGCTCGCTGAAAGATGAAGGAATGTCTTTTGGCTGTGAAGCGTCGATGGCGAAGCTTTATTGCAGCACGGTGGCCTCCAGGGTGACGTCTCTGGCGGTGCAGATTCACGGCGGTTACGGATACAGCAAGGAATACGATGTCGAAAGGTATTTCCGCGACGCGAAAGTTACGGAAATTTATGAAGGTACCAGCGAAATTCAGCGTATGGTCATCGCGCGATCCATACTGTCTCAGTTGATATTATAAAAAATGTTAAATTTAGTCGTTTGTTTAAAACAGGTGCCCATGGTGACCGAACTGCCGTGGGATGAAAAGACGGGAACGCTCCGGCGTGACCTTGCCGCCGGCATGATGAATCCGGCCTGCAAGCACGCCCTGGAAGCCGCCCTTCAAATCAAGGAACATTATCCTGCCAATATCACCGTGATCACGATGGGACCGCCGGCCGCCGAGGAAGTGCTCCGGGAAGCGTTGGCGTTGGGCGCCGATAAAGCCGTTCTGGTGTGCGACAGGTTATTGGCCGGATCGGATACGTTTGCCACGTCGCTTATTTTGAAAGAGGCAATCAAAAAGAAATGTCCGAAATTTGATTTGATTCTTTGCGGCGCGTACACGGCGGACAGCGAAACGGCCCAGGTCGGACCGCAGTTGGCCGAAGAGCTTGATTTGCCCGCCGCGGCCTATGTGGAAAAACTGGAAATATCCAGAAAAGTATTGCGCGTCCGCCGTCTGGTGGATAATTTCCGTGAAACACTGGAAATGGAATTTCCGGCGCTGGTGACCATTTCGATGGAAAATTACAAACCTCGCTATACGGGACTGGCCGGTCTGGAAAAAGCCTTTGATAAGAATGATGTTGCCGTGCTGGATGCACAGTCTCTGGGATTGACTGTTTCATCTATTGATCAGAAGGGTTCGCGCACTAAAGTTCGCAAAGTATTTTTGAGGAAAACGCAAAAAGGAAATGTACTCCTGCAGGGCGCGGCTTCTGCGGTGGTGACTGAATTTTTGGACAGGTATCAAAGAAAAATCGGCACGGTCATAGGGAAATCCATTGAAGAAAAAAAGTTCGATGATAAAAAATAGTACAAAAAGCATCTGGGTATTCGGCGATTACCGAAATTATTATCAAAACCGTGTAACCCTGCAATTGATTGCCCGGGCGGTTGCGTTGGCCAAGGTCATCAACGCGGAAGTATGCGCGCTGATTTTCGGTTATGAAATAGACGAATGGATTATGGAATACACGGCACACGGCGCAGACCGTATTCTGGCCATTGATGATCCGCAATTAAAAAGTTACAGCACGGAAAGATATCTGGCGATCATAGAAAAACTGGCCCGGGAAAGAGATCCGGAAATTATTCTGATCGGGGCAACGGATTTCGGACGCGAATTTGCACCCCGACTGGCCAAACGTCTGAAAACGGGGTTATCCGCCGACTGCGTTGGTCTGGATATTGCCGATGACGGATTGCTGCTGCAAATAGCCCCGTCTTTTGGAGGCAACATGCTGGCGGAAATCGTCACGGAGCGTCATCGTCCGCAGATGGCCACGGTACGTCCGGGAACATTCAAGGAAATACCTCACGATAATAAAAGAAAAGCCGTGGTCGAACGTTTGCCTCTGATGAAAAATCTACCCAAACCCCGCGTTCGTCTTATAGAGTATGAACGTTCTGTAGAAAAAGAACATACCATTGAGAACGCGTCAGTGATTGTCTGCGGTGGTCGCGGCATGGGCAACAGGGAAAAATTCAAAAAACTTCAGGAACTGGCCAAACTTTTAGGCGGCGATGTCGGTGCCACGAGGCCGGTGGTTTATGCGGGATGGGCGGATCATGGCGCGCTGGTTGGTCAGGCGGGAAAACATATCAAGCCGAAACTTCTTTTTTCCTTTGGCATTAGCGGCGCAATTCAGCATACCGCTGGTTTGGGCGAGGCAAACTTCATTGTTGCGATTAATAAAAATCCGCAGGCGACGATGATGAAAATGGCCGATGTTGCCATTGCCGCCGATGCCGGCGACTTTCTTAATCATTTGATTAAAGAGCTTAAAAAACGTATCAGAGAATAATGGGCACGTTACGGTATTGCTGTCTCTGACGCTACAGAAGACGTCCTAAAGTAACGAAATCCCACCAAAATCAGTACGGCAGCAAATATCCAGCGCAACGTATCGTTCGGAATGAGATGGGCGATGTTTCCGCCCAAGTATGTTCCTAAAATAATTCCCGGGATCAGACTTCCGAGGATTCCTTTTTCAATATTTCCCATTTTCCAGTGAGTGAAAGCGCCGATAGCGCCTGTGGGAATTATGACCAGCAGAGATGTTCCCTGCGCCACATGTTGGGTAAATCCGGTCAGGATAACCATGACGGGAATCATAATCATGCCGCCGCCGATACCCATCATGCCGGAAAGAAATCCGGTGAAGGCTCCGGTTGTCAAAAGGACAATGATTTTTGCGTAACCGGGAACGGTGCCGATAAAATTGGTCAAATACGGTTTCAAAAGCAGGAGAACCGAACAAAAAATCAGGAAAGCCCCGAAATATTGTTTCAATTTCTTTTCCGTAAGAGCGTTCGAGTAACGCGCGCCCAGCGGCGCCGTGAGTACCGCCGTTACGGTCAAAAGGGCGGCGGCGGTTATATCCACGGAACCGTTCGAGGCATAAGTTATCGTACCGCCGATTCCCGTAAAGACCAGCGCTACCAGACTGGTGCCGTGGGCCTTGTGCTGAGTCAGCTTCAAAACCTCGGCCATCAGCGGAATCATAATCAACCCGCCGCCGATGCCCAGGATGCCGCCAAACGTCCCGGCGATAAGCCCGATGACCAAACTAGTGATAGTTGTTGTCAGAGGCGCCACCTCCCGTAGAAGCCGAAGACTTTTTTTGTTTAAGAAAGCGTCCGCCCGTGGGATTGTGCATTTTCCCCCGCGCGAGCGATGCCAGAATTCCTCCGCAGCAGATGACGCTCAAAATGGCAAAAATAAGTTTGGTGCTTTTTAAAAAGAGATGGTGATTGGCCTGCGAAATGGGATGATTTCCCAGAATTACGGCAAAGACCAGCATGGTAATGCCCATGCTGAACATTTGACCGGTGAGTCGCATGGTGCCCAGTGTGGCCGACGCAATGCCGTAATTTTTATTTTCCACGGAGCTCATGGTGGCGTTGACGTTCGGCGAAGAAAAGAGTGCGAAGCCGATGCCCAGCAAAACCAGGCAGAACAATACGTAGTTCGTGCTTGTCGTTCCGTTGAGAAAAATCAGCAGAAGGAGACCAATGACGGTTATGCCCATGCCGATGGAGGCAATGATTTGCGGCTCGAAGCGGTCGGAGAGTTTCCCGGCAAAAGGTGAAATAAGCGCCTGCATAACCGGTGCGGCAATGAGAATCAAACCGGCTTCAGCAGGTGTCAGTAATTTGATGTTTTGCAAATAAAGACTGAGGAGGAAATTAACGACAAAAGTGGCGCTGTAGTTAATCAGCGCGGCCAGATTGGAAAAAGCAAAAACTTTATTGTTCAAAAACAAGCGTATATCCAATAAAGGGAAGGGACTTTTCAACTGCTGAAAGATGAATAAAGCCAGAAACAAGGTGCCTGTTGCTATTAAAAATCCGGCCTTTGGTGTCGGCAGTTGGGAAAAACCATACATGATGGCGAAAAGCGCAATGGCGTAGATCAGGGAACCGGTCAAGTCGAATCCTTCATCAGCGCTGGCGGATCTTTCCGGTTCAATGAGCGCTAAGGTGATGTAAACAATGGCGACACCGAGCAAAGTAGTAAAAAGAAAAATGTATCTCCAACCCAGGTATTGCGTAAGTAATCCGCCGATGAAGGGGCCGACGGTTAACCCGATATAAACAGCCGTGATGTTGATTCCTAAAATTTTTCCCCGTTCCGAGGGCGGATAAACCGATATTAACAAGGCGGTACCGGTGCTGAAAATCATCGCTCCGCCGATGCCCTGCAGGGCGCGGGCGGCAATAAGAAAGGATTGAGAGGGTGACCAGATACAAAAAGATGAAGCGACGGAAAAAATCATGGCTCCGTAGATAAAAATTCTTCTGCGCCCGTAGATATCGGCCAGGCGGCCCATCGGAATCAATGTAATGGAAGCCGCCAGAATAAAAGAAGTGGCCACCCAGCTCAGGGTCAGAGCGGTCATGGACAATTCTTCGGCGATGGCGGGCAGGGCAATGTTGATTGCGGAGCCCATAAAGGGCGTCAGGAAAGAACTCAGCGTGGTAACCAGTAAAATGAAGAGTTGTTTTTTATCGGAGAATAATTTCATTGGTTCATTTTCAACAAGCAAGATTACTGATGGGGAAAATATTTTTTAAATAGCGCGGGGAAATGATCTTTACCGCATGCCATCATGAGTGTAAGAGGCATAACTTTTTTCGCCTGTTGGAGCATTTTATTCGTCAAATCGCGAATATCCCACTGGGCGTGGGCGTCGGATCGTAATCGTGCCAGATGGTACATTTCACGGACGTTGAATTTCATGAGCACTCTCTTACGGTGCGCGTTGGTTAAAACATAAGCGGCGGCTTGCGGATATTGAACCCTGATTTGTTCATAGGCGTTTTGCGTCTGGCGCATCACCGCCATGAAATTTTTATGCTGACCGATGGCTTTGATGGAAGGAGGCACGGTTACTCCCAGTTGCGGATTATACTCCTGAGTGATGATCGTGGACATGCGGTGCCGCTTCAACTGGGCAAAACAGCTGGAACTTAAGATCAATTCAAATTGCAGATCGACGTTTTCCATTTCCCGTAATACTGCGTCGTGCGCTTGTAAGGTCGCAAAAGCCGTTTTAATAAAAGACTTTTTTGTCTGCGGGGTCATGATGCCGGCCATGTCCAGGCATTCGGAATATTGGATGTCAGACGACGAAAACAGCAAAGAGGCTGCAATCCGATTATCGGCATCTGGGGAAGAATAAGTCATCTGCACGTCGGATAATTTTTTGGAGCCGGAGCCGTATTGTTCCGATAAATCAACGCACTGGCGGCGCAAATTAACTCTGGTGAACTTGTCGTAATCGGTAGCTTTGGTGTAACGGATCAGCGAGGGCGCGATTTCTTTTGTTACGGCATATAGTTGTGCGCTGTATTCTTTCGCTTCTGTTAAAGGCAACGCGGCCAGCCGCCTGAGCATGAGCTCCAGGTTGCGTGCGTTGATTGTCATGCCCAGTTGCGTTTGAGTCGCCATGGATATCGCATAGCGGGCATCTTCCTTGGCCCAGCCTTCCAGCATGGACTTGTTGGCCGGATTCTCCGCCAAATCTTTATGTTTTTCAAAGATGTAAGGTCTGAGGTTTGCGTAAAGCGCGTGATAATAATTGTTTTGCATCTCGACGGTCGAAACAAACAAATCAGTGAGGTTAGCTTGCCTGATTTCTTCGGGGATGACAAAATCTTTGTTGAACAAAACGTAACGCTGTGATTTTTCCGTATAGGAGCACAGGCGGAATTTTTCGATTTCTTCGACGAGCAGTCGGGAGACGCCGATAACATCTATATTGAAGACGGCATGTTCGGCCACTGAGCTGTGGCCCATATCAAAAACGATGTTGCGGTTGGATTGGCGCGCTTTGTCCACTTCGTCGCGCGCGCCCTCGCGCAGTTCATTAACCTGTTTGGGGCTGCGGCTGATGCGGGCGTAAGCCGCCGAAATGGTTTCCGGCGTTAAATCCTGCTTTAGTCCGCTTTTGTCTTTCAGTTCTCTGATCAGATCGTAATCCAGATTATAGCCGGCAAGAATAATTTTCATGATATTGTCCTAGAGACTGATTAATTCAACGTGACCCAACGTTCTTCCCAGGAAGCGTTCGCCGATGGTCTGGAAGCGATAGGGCACATCGCTGACGTAGAAAGTATATGCCGGCGGCGTGTTGTTTTGATTGCCGATGTTTTGTTGATCGATCAAATCAGCCGCGATATCGGCCATCGCTTCCGCCGAATCAATCAGCGTTACGGATTTTCCCATAATTTCCTGTAACAATGGTTTTAAAAGAGGATAATGCGTGCAGCCGAGAACCAGCGTGTCCACCTGTTCGGCGATAACCTGTTTTAAATATTCCTGAGCAATAAGCCTTGTCGCCGGATGATCGAACCATCCTTCTTCCACCAGAGGAACAAATAAGGGGCAGGCCTGTGAGAAGACTTTTGCCTCTTTATCCAGAATATGAATGGCCCGGGCGTAAGCGTTGCTGTTGATGGTGGCCGGAGTGCCGATGACGCCGATGGATTTATTTTTGGTGTTTTGTATGGCCATGCGGGCGCTGGCATCAATGACTTCCAGGACGGGAATCTCTTCGACGATTTTTTGAGAAGCGACCGCCGCTACAGGCACGTTGGACAAATTGACGATGGTCTGATGAGCAACCGCTGCCATGGTATTGCAGGCGACAATCAGCATTTTGACATCTTTTTGAATCAGGAATTCGGTAATCTGCGCAGCGTAGCGATTGATGGTTTCCACCGATTTGATGCCGTAGGGGACGCGAGCGGTATCGCCGAAATAAATGATGTTTTCAAAAGGCAGGCGTTCCATCAAGGCGCGGACAACTGTCAAGCCGCCGATGCCGGAGTCAAAAACGCCTATGGCACGATTTGTTTGTATAGTCACGAGTTATAACCTTCTTTTACTTAAAAAATGTTTGTTTACAAAAGGTTAATTTCGTAAAATGCTTATCATAACTAATCGGGATATAGCAAGATTTCTTATGAAAACTTTCTTGCGAGGTGTGTTATCGACATTATTATTTCAATGAGTGTTCCGGCCGGTTCATGATTGCCGCGGAGAATAATTTTTAAGAGAAAATATCATCAGTATACCACATGCAAATTATTGTATCCGTTTTCAACTTCTGTTGCGAAACTCGGTTACGCAAAAAGGATGCGGTTTATCAAGCGTTCTCCAGTTTTGAAATTGTTCTATCAGTTGCTTTAATCCTAATCCGTGAGAATGATAAACACAAAATCTCATATCTTCAATGATTACAAATCCTTTTTGAAGCCAATATTTAGCCCAGTCCATGTCTTCTCCGCCCAGTCCATAATGTTCATTGAAGTTGTAGCAATTCCATAAATCACGTCGGATCATTGCATTTGTAAAGCCTAATATGCCCCATTTTTCCTTTTCAAAGACCATTTTTCTTTTAAAATAATGTTTTATAACGGTCAGGTATCTGTTAAAAATTAATTTCTCCCAAAACGAACCATCCGGCAATGCCCAAATATCTCCGTAAATCCCCGCAACATTATCAGCTGTGGCGAAATTTTCAATGCCGTCGTCCAGCCAGGTTTTGGAAATAGGCAAAGAATGAGCGCTTAAAAAAACAAAGAAACGGGTTGCGGATGCTTGCGTGCATCCGTAATTCAAAGCAAAGGGGTAGGAAAATTGTTCCGGCCGAATTTGAAAAAGTCTCACATCAAATTTTTTAATAATTTCCAGTGTTCTGTCTGTGGAGCCGGAATCGATGATAACAACTTCGAAATCCTGATAGGTTTGATTGAACAATCTCTTGAGACATTCACCAATCCACTTTTCCTCATTTTTGGTTCTGATGATAATTGATGTTTCGGGCATGTTTACGCGACAAGATATTTTAGATTCTACGATTTGATATCGTTTCGGCAACTCATAAAAAAATTACATGGCAAAAAAGAACATAAAGGGGTCTTCAACCGGGTATTAAACTTTAAACCCGGTTAATCCTTCAAAGTCCAACGTGGCAAAATAGTCTTTTACCGCTTCAGCACGGCGGATTTGGATAACATCGCCGTTTTCTCTTAAGAGCAGCTCGGCTGAACGAAGCTTCCCGTTGTAGTTGAAGCCCATGGCAAAACCGTGCGCGCCCGCATCATGAATAACGATAATATCGCCCTTTTCCAGTTTCGGCAGTTTGCGGTCAATGGCGAATTTGTCGTTGTTTTCGCAAAGCGATCCGGTGACGTCATAAAGAATATTGTGCGGTTTACGCTCTTTGCCCAGGACCGTGATGTGATGATAGGCACCGTAAAGAGCCGGACGCATCAGATTGACCATACAGGAATCCAGTCCGGCAAATTTTTTATAGGTGTTTTTGATGTGCAGCACACGGGAAACCAGATAACCGTATGGCCCAGTGATGTAACGACCGCATTCCGTAAACAGTTTCAAAGGGGCAAGGCCGTTGGCCACGATAATGTCGTCATATTTTTTCTTGATACCGCGACTCATGACTTTCAAGTCAATGCTTTTTTGTTCCGGTCGGTAGGGAATGCCCACACCACCGCCGATGTTGACGAATTCGAATCTGATTTTCAGCTTCTGTGAAATTTCCACAATCAGGTTAAACAGTATTTCCGCAGTTTCCACAAAATAATAAGGGTCAAGTTCGTTGGAAGCGACCATCGTATGAATGCCGAAACGCTTCACCCCCTTGTCCCTGCATATTTTATAGCCTTCAAAAAGCTGTTCACGGGTAAAACCGTATTTTGCATCTTCCGGATGACCGATAATATGGTTGCCTTTTTTCAGTTTGCCGGGATTATAACGGAAGCAAATCAGTGCCGGCAGGCCCGCACTTTTTTCCAGACAGGCAATGTGGCTGATATCATCCAGATTGATGATAGCCTTTAATTTTTTGGCCAGCCGAAAATCTTCCACCGGTGTGTCGTTAGAGGAGAACATGATTTCTTCGCCGGTAATGCCGGTTTTCTGCGCCATCATCAGTTCGGCCAGTGAACTGCAATCGGCGCCATAGCCTTCCTTATGCAGGATTTTCATCAAATAGGGATTGGGTGCAGCCTTAACGGCGAAAAATTCTTTGAATCCTTCATTCCAGTTAAAGGCGTTAATGAATGCACGGGCGTTTTCCCGGATGGCCTTTTCGTCATAAATATGAAAGGGTGTAGGATGTTTTGTAATGATTTTTTCGATTTGTGTTTTTGTAAATGGTACGGATTTCCCCGACATTTCCGTCTCCTCAATCCAAATGCGATGTAATGTTGATAACAGATTTACGGTAAAACAAGAAATTTATCAATCATATTTTGAGTACGACGTGATAATTAAAGGACAAAAAAACCAACGGAAAGATAAATAACCGCCGAAATAACCGCGGAGGCTGGAATGGTTAAAATCCACGCCCAAACTATATTTCCGGCAACACCCCATCGCACAGCGGAAAGTCTCTTGGTGGACCCAACGCCAACAATTGCGCCGGTAATGGTGTGGGTCGTGCTCACGGGAATACCGGCAACCGTTGCGCCAATAATTGAGCAGGCAGCGGCAGTCTCTGCACTGAAGCCGCCCATGGGTTGAAGTTTGGTTATTTTTGTTCCCATTGTTTTCACAATCCGCCATCCGCCGAACATCGTTCCCAGAGAAATCATGGTGTAGCAGGCAATAATGACCCATAGGGGAATATAAAAAGTTTCTCCCAGCAATCCTTTGCTGAAAAGCGCCATGGCGATAATCCCCATGGTTTTCTGTGCGTCGTTCATGCCGTGTCCCAACGAATAGATCGCTGCGGAACAAAGCTGAAGTTTACGAAATAGTTTATCTGATTTTGCTATATTAGAGTTGTGGCTCATATTCATGGAAATGACCATGAAAATAAAACCAAGCGCCATGCCAATGGCGGGAGACACGATAATAAAAAGGGTTGCTTTAATAATGCCTGACCAGACCAGAGTACTTGTTCCAGCTTTGGAGACGGCCGCGCCGATTAATCCACCGATCAAAGCATGGGATGAACTGCTGGGTAATCCGAGATACCAGGTGAGAATGTTCCATATGATGGCACCGCCCAAAGCCGCAAGAATTATCAGATTATCAACGATGTCAATATGGATAATGCCTTTACCGACGGTATGCGCGACGGCTGTTCCCACGAAAAAGACAGCGGCAAAATTAAAAAAAGCCGCCCAGATGACAGCATATTTCGGAGAGAGAACACGGGTGGACACAACCGTGGAAATCGAATTGGCAGAATCGTGAAATCCATTGAGGAAATCAAAAGCAAGCGCGCCAATGATCAGGAAAACAACAAATGCCATTGACTCAAGCATGTTTCAGGACAATTCCTTCCACGATGTTGGAGACGTCTTCACAAACATCTATTGCTTCTTCCAGGAGTTGAAAAATATCTTTCCATTTTACAAGCTCAATGGCATCTTTTTCATTTTCAAAAAGATTGGCCATGATTGTTCTTAAAACAATGTCGCCGGCATTTTCCAGAGTGTTAATTTCCACGCAGCCGGCCAGAATCATTTCGGAATTTTTCATGTTACGCATCGCGCGAACAATACTTTTTACTTTTGCTATAGAATCATTCAGAATTTGCGCCTGCTTGATTATTTCATCGGAGGTTCTCTTTACTTTATAAAGATGGATGCGTACAGCGGTGGCCTCGATGACATCCATGATACTGTCCATTTTGTTAACAAGCGCGTAGATATCTTCACGATCGATGGGCGTGAGAAACGTCTTGTGCATTTTTTCATAAGTTTTATGGGTTATGCCGTCGGCTTCGTGCTCAATTTCTTTGAGTTTGGCGACTCGCACATCTGAATAATCATAGGTCTGGGTCATTTCCAGAAAAAGCTTACCACCCTCTTCGATTTTATCGGCCAGTTCGTCAAAAAGTTCAAAAAAATTCTCATCTTTAGGAAACAGGCGCATGGGACAAACCTCCTTGCGTTCCACATCAAATCAATGTTGAAAAAACAATCAAAATACTTGCAGATGTCTAGCGAATTATCGGCAAAAATGCAAGGATTAAAACGATAAAAAAGGTGCAAAAGTGGATTAAATCCTGTCATTTAAGCACCTTAGCGTAAATAATTTTTCCATCGCCGTCAGCGTAAAAATTATTCAGAAAAGCTTCCTGACGGTAACCGCAGATTTCGTAAAATCTATGGGTCGGCTGATATTGATCCCGTGATGATGTTTCCGCATAGATTTGTCTGCCGCCGTGTTGATAGATGAGTTGTTCGGTTTCGGCCATCAGCATTTTTCCCACCCCTAAACCCTGTAAATCTTTGGCGACGACAACCCAGTAAAGATCGTAACTGCCGGCTGTGGCGGGAATGAGGCCATAGCAGGTATAGCCGACGACCTGATTTTCAATTTCAGCAAATAAAAACCGGTAAGAGCTGGATTCTTGTTGATCTAATTTTTCTTCCGCAAGTTGTATGGCAATCTCTATTTCCTCATCGGAAAAAAAGCCGCTTTCTTCGACAATATCAGCAATGGCTTCAATATCGGAAGGCTTGATTTGCTGTCGATAAATAAATTTTTTCATAGTATTCACCACGGGCATCAAACTCAAAGCAAGTTTTGGGTTTCATAAATCATGTATGCGGCAGGCCTTCGCGGAACATAAAGTAAACCGCTCCGACCAGGCAAAGGCCGGCCCACAGAAAATCCATTTTCAACGGTTGTTTCATATACATGATCGCAAAACCGGCAAAGACAATCATGGTAATCACTTCCTGAATAACTTTGAGCTGCCCCAGACTGTAGTATTGAAACCCGATTCTGTTGGCGGGCACCTGTAAAACATATTCAAAGAAAGCGACACCCCAGCTGAACAAGATGACAAACAATAAAGGCTTGTGATTGAAGTTTTTCAGATGTCCGTACCAGGCAAACGTCATGAATAAGTTGGAAAAGAAAAGGAATATGATGGTTCTTAACACAGATTTTATATCTCCTTGGATACAGATTTCAAAGCGTTATCCATAATTAAACCGATAGCCTCGTGATATGTAATTTCAGCCCTCTCCAGCGCCGCGGCGAATCCCGCATCCGGCGACAAACAAGGATTGGTGTTCACCTCCAATACCCAAGGCTTGCCGTTATTGTCAACCCGGAAATCAACACGCGCGTACCCGCGCAAAGCGAAAATATTCCAGCATTGGATCGAAATATCTCGCAGGGATGATATTAACCGGGAGTCGTCGTCCTGAAAATCAAATGTTCTGATCGTATTGTTGTACTCGAAAGATTCAGCGTCCCATTTCGCTTTATAATCAACAATTTTCAGTTGATCCGGCGTGTAATCCTGAAACAGCATTTCCGCGATCGGCAGCACTTTTACACCGGCTTTATCCGAAATCAGGGCAACGTTGAATTCGCGTCCCTCAATGTAGGCCTCCGCGTAGCAGGAACCGCCAAGTTTCTGCTTACGTTTTTCCATGTGCTGCAATAACTTTATTTTGGAGGTATCATGGATCAGAGACGTTGCGTCAAGGCCTATGGAAGCATGTTCCCAGGAAGATTTGATTAAGAACGATCCGGAAAAATCCGTGGTTGAGCTGAAGCCGTCCTGCTCTACCCAATCCGGAGTCGCAATGCCGGATTGGCACATGATTTTTTTGGACAGCGGCTTGTTGGATGTTTGAAAGATGGCTTGCGTCGGGCAGCCGGTGTAGGGAATCTGGAGCATATCGAGAATGGCAGGAGCAAAATGAATCAGGCTGCCTTTCGAATCAAGCGTTTCTACGATATTAAAAACAGCAACAGGTTTCAAGGATTGCAGTCGGGTGATGTTGTGGTTTAAATTGAGTTCGAAAGGCAGGAGAACCGGGTCATAGTGAAGACTGGTCAATGCCGAGGCGATGGCGTCGGCCTGCTCCAGACAATCGAGCTCATCCAGTCCGGCATCCGGGGCCATATCGCTGTGCAGAATAACAATTTTTTTCATAAAGATTATTTTCACCGGCCTTGTCGGCTATTATTTCTTCGTGCGCTTCAGGGCGGATTTAATGATAGCACTGATCAATGTGTGGTAACTCATGCCGATCTTCGAACATAAAATGGGAAGATCCGAGCGTACCGGATTAAGGCCGGCCAGAGAGTTTACTTCCATAAAGTTTGGAACACCTTGGCGGTCAGAGCGCAAATCAACTCGTCCGGCGTCTCTTAAGTCCAATCCGCGCCAGGCGGCAAGAGCAATATCCATGGCTTGGCGGGCTTCCTTGTCTTTCACCAGCAAGTATTCGACCAGCCTTTCGTAGTGTTCTTTGTTTTCGTAAGAGTAGGCGTTTTTTTCTGCATTCGGTTTGAGGACTACTTCCAGTACGCCGAGAGCGCGGGCATCCTTTCCCGTTCCTAAAATACCGACGGTAAATTCGCGTCCCGGAAGATAGGTCTCGACCAAAACCGGTTGCCCGAAAGTTTTTAAAAGGTGTTTACACACTTTTTGCAGATTTTGACGATTGATTATTTTGGAAGATGACGTGATGCCCTTTCCCGTGCCTTCCGCAATCGGTTTCGCGAAGAGCGGAAAGGGAAGACAAAGCGTTGCAATGTCTCTGACGTCTTTAATCACGACAAAGTCAGGTGTGGGAATGCCTATATCGCGCAGAATCTGCTTGGTAATGCCTTTATGAAGCGTCACCGCGTTACCGAGAGGATCGGAAAAAGTATAGGGGATGTTGAATGCTTCCAGTAAAGCGGGAACCTGCGCTTCCCGTCCGAAGCCACACACGCCTTCGGCAATATTAAAAACCAGATCCCAACGGTCCCCCCTGGCGAGGCGGCGGGTCAAAGCTTTGATATGGCCGATCCGGTCAACCGGATAGCCGTTGTCCGCAATGACCTTTTCAATGGCTTCGATTGTATCGGGAAGATCGAATTCGGCGGTTTCTTCGAGGCCGTATCCTTCTTTCAGGTAATCATCACGCAGATCATAGGTAAGACCGATTTTGAGTTTCTTGCTGACGCGACTCACGGTTAAATCATCTACCCCCTGCCATAAATTCTGCCTGTATTAATGTATGTCTTTCGATTTGGCGTGATTGTCGGGGTAGCGGAAGGTATTGCCTTCATAATTGCGCAGCAGCAGGTCGCCGTTTTCCCAGCCAATGGCATATTCGGGAAGCAACGGAATCTTGCCGCCGCCGCCGGGAGCGTCCACGACATATGTTGGAACAGCGTAACCCGTCGTGTGTCCGCGCAGGCCCTGAATAATTTCTATGCCCTTGTTGATCGGTGTGCGGAAATGCGAAGAACCGGGAATGGGGTCGCACTGATAAAGATAATACGGACGAACCCTGATTTGCAGCTGGCCATGGACCAGTCTGGTCATTGTTTCAACGTCATCATTGATGCCGGAAAGCAGGACCGTCTGGCTTCCCAGAGGAATGCCGGCGTCAGCCAGCCTGATACAGGCCGCGCTCATCTCCGGGGTAAGCTCTTTAGGATGTGTGATGTGAATGCTGATCCATAAAGGATGATACTTTCGGAACATGGCCGTTAAGGCCGGCGTGATTCTTTGCGGTAATACAACAGGCACTTTCGTGCCGATGCGGATAAGTTCAACATGATCAATTTTGTGCAGCCGGGATAACAGCCATTCCAGCTTGTCATCGGACAGGGTTAGGGGATCGCCTCCGGAAAGCAGTACGTCGCGGACATTTTTATTGCCGGCGATGTATCGAAGAGCGTTTTCCCATTTTTCCAGACTGATTAAATGATGCTTGCTCCGTTCAATCAGTCGGGAACGGGTGCAATAACGGCAATACGTGGAACAGCTGTCGGTTACCAGAAACAGGACGCGGTCAGGATAACGATGGATAATGCCCGGCACCGGAGAATCCACGTCTTCGCAGAGCGGATCTTCCTCTTCGCCTTCCGTGTGCAGGCATTCGTCAACCACCGGCACAACACAGCGGCGCAGTGGATCGGAGGGGTCCTGGGGATTCAGCAGACTGGCGTAATAAGGCGTGATCGAAACGGGCAACGGACCGGCATGATGCATCATGGCCTGACGTTCATTGTCCGAGAGCGTGATGATTTCGGAAAGGGAATCCACGTCTCTGATGGCGTTGCGCAGTTGCCAGCGCCAGTCGAACCATTCGAAGCGGGTGATTTCGGGATAAAGTCGTGTTCGGAAGTTACGGGAGCGGGTGGAATCTTTGAAAGGAAATAAAATACTGTTTGACTTTTGTTTAGGCGGATACAAAGACATTTCATCTTTGAATAACAAAAAGTCACTAACATTATTTTTAGCATTAACAAGACCGGTCAAATGACCAGGAGGTTCTTCCTCCTCTTTAAACAGGGTCTCGCTTTCCATTGATTCCTCCTTTATGAGGTTTTTCCTCCCTGAAAATTTTTACAGCGAAAAAATTTTTTCTCTTGTTTATGGAATGTACTCATACAGAAATATTTGTCAACTATTTTTTGCAATTTTGGAGAAAAAAATGAAAAAATTTTTCGGAGAAACGATGAACGCAAAAAAATTTCGGGGATGAATTCATCGGGAGATAATCTTGGCGATGATTAAAATCAGCAATGCGCAATACGGGAATGGAAAGCATGATATGGCTCCATCCCGCGTGGTTCCTGCATTTAATCATGGTGAACACAAACTATCATCACCTGATGGTTTCCAGACAGGCGAAGCGATCCGTGTAAACGTTCCGGTGAATAGTCTGATGCCATGGTCCTGACCCGGATGGGTCTTCATCAGTCGATCGACGAACTTTCAACTGCGAACCGGAGGAATGTCTGTTGCGTGGAAAAGGCATAGGCAAACGAAATTTATTTTAGTAAAACGAAGGAGCGATTTGAGAAGAGAGAATCAAATTACATCCAGGAGACAATCAATGCCAGAATTACCTGAAGTAGAGACGTTGTGTCGGCAGCTCGGAACGAGAATCAGCGGCGAGAAGATAGTCACGGCTGACGTTTACGACAACAAGCTGTCAAACATAAGAATTTTTAAACAGGGAACGGTCGTCGATATTAATAGGCAAGGTAAAACGATCAGCATAAATCTTGCTGATGGTCATTCCCTGTCGATTCATTTGCGGATGACGGGCCGACTGCTGTGGCAGGAAAGCGCGGAAAGACCGAAGTACAGCCGCTGGCGGATGGGTTTTAAGAAGGGAAATGTATTTCTCGTTGACCCAAGACGTTTTGCGACCGTAAGGATCATCAAGACCGTTCGGGAGAAAATTCAAAACGATTTTATTACCGGTTTCGATGAAAAGGTTTTTTTAGAAACTCACGCCAGGCGCAAGGTGAACATTAAAACTCTACTGATGGATCCGCAGGCTGTTGCGGGCATTGGTAATATTTACGCCTGTGAAATTTTGAAAAGCTCCGCTATATCGCCATTGCGTAAAGCTTCAACTCTATCCAGGCCGGAGTGGAAGAGGATATTGGCCAATGCCCGAAGCATTTTAAAAAAGGGTATCGAAAAAAGAGGCACATCCATTTCCGACTGGCGCGACTTGTATGGCCACCCGGGTGAAAATCAGCACGAGTTAACGGTATACGGTCGGGCAAAGCAACGCTGTGCGCTCTGCGGCGAAACGATTAGCCGGATCAAGCAAGGGGGACGAAGCACATTTTATTGTCCCGGCTGCCAAAAGTAGCAGTATGAATTTATCTTGGACCCGAGCGACAATATCAAAACATTAAATTTCTGGACAATATTTCAGCAACAATTTGTCAGTAAACGGCCAGTTGAATTGACTATAAAGCACTTCTTAGCGAATGAAATGTAAACAAAAAAAGCAGTGTTGAAAATGAATTCAATCAAATCCGGATCCTCTGATATGTATTTATCTTTCTAACATCAATTTATTGCATGCCTTGAGGCAACGGTTATTGTCGTTTTCGATAGCAAATCATAGACTCAGTTATAAAGAACACTTAATCGGCCAATCCACAATCAATACAAATTCCTTATGCGTTTTTTGCGGCAGAGGGCAGATGTCCCGATGTCTGAGCATCTCTAAGACAGATCAAGAAATTATTATTTTTGTATTAACGTCACGACAAGATAATCATCAATCATATTTGGTTAATATTGTCTGAGTCAGATGTTTTTTGTCCATTAATAAATTTTGTCTTAACTTGTTGAGACGTTGCATGATGTTCAAATATATGATTCATTATCAGTTTATAAGTATAAGAAAAGATTAATATATTATAAAAAAATAAAACAGCGTTTCAATATATTCTTGACATTTGAAACAACGTTTTATATTTATATCACAAAATACATATATAAGGTAGGGTGGTAATGGATAAACCTTTAATGCCACAAAAGCTGAAGCAGCGTCTGTATCCTGTTGTATTAAAACAATTTGCCGGAAAAGATTTTCATGCCGTGAACATAAGAGATGTCTCAAAGGAAAGCGGGATCAGCACAGGAACAATTTATAAATATTTTTCTTCCAAGGAAGATCTTCTGTTTTCAATTATTGATGAGAAATTATTGGATCTGGCCTCATTATTAAGAATGCATCTTGAGGGAACAGAGGATATCCGTGAAATGTTTCGAAAGTTGTTCTGGGTAACGATGAATTTTTTCGATAATAATCCAGATCTGGCGGTTACTGCTTTTATAACCGTTCCCTCAAAAAGTTTCATGGCCAGCAAATCATATAAACGGGAATCGGAAATCGATATCTTGAATGGTGTTGTGGAAAAGGCAAAAAAACGAGGCGCTGTTATATCGGAGATTGAAAACCGTTATTTTGCAGATCTTTATATGATGATTACGCAAAGACACATACAAAACTGGTATGTTCACGGTATGAAATGGAAACTTGCAGACTCGATAAACCAGTTTTTTGATTTCTTCTGGAAGATTGTAACACCGACAAGCAATGAATAATATTACCAAAAATATAATAAAAATAATAATTGATTAATATGGAGAAGGATAATGAAGAAAATGGACATCATCGAACAAGCAAAGTATCAAAAAAGAAATACATTAACAGAAGCGGAATCTAAAGAAGTATTAAAACAATACGGTATTCCGGTTGTGGCTGAAAAAGTTGTCAAAACAATAGAAGAAGCTCAGAAAACAGCAGAAAGTATAGGTTATCCTGTTGTTGTGAAAGGATTGGGAGCAAAATTAACGCATAAAACGGAAAAAGGTCTGGTTAAGCTGAACTTAAACGCAAAGGAAGAAGTTCGAAATGCGTGCATTTATATAAAGGATGCAGCCGGTGATGATTTGGAAGGATTTTTAATCCAACCCATGTTGGGCGGGAAAAGAGAGTTTGTCGCTGGACTTTTTCGTGATGAGCAGTTTGGACCAACGGTAATGTTTGGCCTGGGAGGAATTTTTACAGAAGCAATCGGTGATGTTGTTTTTCGTGTCGCACCTTTTGATGAAAAAGAGGCGCTGAAAATGATTGATGAGTTAAAGTCACAGAAAATGCTTGGAGCTTTTCGGGGGGAAAGTGCTCCGGATAAAGATGCTCTCGTGAAAACACTTGTCGGTTTGTCCCGTATTGGTTTGGAAATACCGGAGATCAAGGAAATCGATATTAATCCATTATTGGTTTCAGCGGACGGCAAAGTTACTGCAGTCGACGCGTTAATCGTTTTAGGAAAAGCCGCGCAGAGAAAAGAATTCGTCCGTCAAGTTGATTTAAAGCATATCTGGAAATTATTTCATCCCCGGTCAATTGCGTTTGTGGGTGCTTCTTCGAAAATCGGCAAATGGGGGCATATCATGTATGCCGGTGTTGTTGCCGGAAAATATCAGGGAGCCATCTATCTTGTTAATGCCACAGGAGAAGAGATCTCGGGTAGAAAGGTCTATACGTCGGTCATGGAAATTCCCGACCCCGTGGATCTTGCCGTCGTTACCGTTCCCGCTGATAAAATTTTATCTCTGATTCCGCAATTCAAGGAAAAAGGCATAAACAATGTTTTAATCATTACGTCGGGATTCAGTGAAGTAGGTTCAGAAGGAAAGATTTTGGAAGAAGAACTGGTTCAGAAGGCGCGCGAGGCCGGAATAGTTATTGTTGGTCCAAATACGATGGGCATCTGTAATCCGTATATATCATTTTATTGTATAGGTTCGCATGTCCGTCCACCGGCGGGCGGGACCTCGTTGCTTGCCCAATCCGGTAATCTGGGAACGCAATTGCTGGCTTTCGCCGCAAAAGAGGATATTGGAATAAGAGCATATTGTGGTTCCGGAAACGAAGCAATGTTGACCATTGAAGATTATATGGATGGATTTGAAGTTGATGAGAAAACAAAAAACATTGTATTGTATATTGAAAGCATCAAAAACGGCCAGAGATTTTTAGAAACTGCCAGACGCGTGGGCAAACATAAGCCGGTTATTGTTTTAAAGGGCGGACGCACCAAGGCTGGTTCCAGCGCTGCGGCGAGCCACACCGGAGCAATGGCTTCCGATATAAAAGTATTCACCGCCGCCTGCAAACAGGCTGGCATTATACAAGCCGAAAGTCCTATGGATTTGCTGGACCTCTCAGCGGCATTTTCCTCATTACCGTTACCCAAAGGCGGCAATGTCGCTCTTTTAACTTTGGGAGGGGGATGGGGAGTTGTCGCATCCGATCTATGCGAGGAAAACGGTTTGAAAGTGCCCAGATTATCAGAGGAAGTGATTTCTAAAATTAATCCGTTGCTGCCACCCTTTTGGAGTCACGCCAATCCCATCGATGTTGTAGGTGATATGAATTCGGAAACTTATATGAAAATTCTGGAAAGCCTGAGTCAGTGGTCCGGATGTGATGCCATTATCCACATGGGAATCATTGGCAGAAAGATTATGATTCGATCGATTATGGAGTCCACGGTCGCGGTAGATAATAAATATGATTCCAGTTTTGTGGAGGGTTCTTTGCAGTATGTTGAAAGTTTCGAAAAACAGACGGTGGAACAAACGGTAAAATTAATGGAAAAATACAACAAGCCGATTATAGGTGTTTACTTGCTGAGTGATGATAAAGCGCAAACGGTTACTGATGTGAATGGCTGCAAATATAAAGGAGTCAACTTCATTACTCCGGAGAAAGCGGTTAAATCTCTGGCCAAGATGAATCAATATTCGCAATGGTTGAATGGTTAGCTCACTCTTTCATCAGAAATGTTTCACGTGAAACATTTTACGGAGCATCAATCTTCAGAAGCGAATAATCTAATAACATCAGGCGCGCTGGGAAGTACTGATTTAATTATTCCTTAGATATCAACCGCATCGGTAAGATGGTATCTCTGTACTGCAAAGAAAAAAAGACAGGCCTTATTAGCCTGTCTTTTTAAGTACCACAACGGATATTCTATTCCATGCTCATCCCGACAAAGAAATTTGCATTTCCCCGCTTGACCAGAAGAATTACATTTTTCTTCTCCGCAGCTTTTCCTATTTCTGTTAAATATTGTTTGAATGATAATATTTTTATTTTGTTGACCTGGAGAATTATGTCATGACTTTGAATTCCAACATTGTCTGCCGGACTGCCCTCGTCCACATCGGTGACTATCACGCCCGTATTTTGAGCAATGCCCAGTTGCTTGGCCATATCTCTCGTTATTTCCTGAACATGGACACCAAAGTATCCCCCTGATTTTTGAGATAAAATAACTTCCGGTTTATCTTTCCGTTCCGCAACGACGATCTGAAAAGTTATTTCTTTACCGTCGCGAACGACTCTGATGATGGCTTTTTCTCCCACATGCAGACCGGCCGTTGTGATTAGCAGATCATGAGTGTCTTTGATGCTCTTTCCATTAATTTCTGTAATGATATCGCCTACTTTGATTCCAGCCCGATCTGCCGGGTCACCTTTAAAAACATCGGAAACCAACACGCCGTTCTTGCTTTTGTAATTCATGCTTTTTGCAATGTCGTCGGAAATATTCTGAATCGAGACACCTAACCACCCGCGGGTAACTTTTCCTTTTGTTTTTAAATCATTCAAAATGTTTTTGGCCATGTTTATGGGAATGGCGAAGCCAATGCCCTGGCCCTGGGCAACAATGGCCGTGTTAATACCGATGACTTTTCCCTGCATGTTAAATAGAGGTCCTCCGCTGTTGCCCGGATTAATGGAAGCGTCTGTTTGGATGAAATTATCATAAGCTCCCGCGCCGATGACACGACCTTTGGCGCTGACAATGCCGGCGGTAACGGTTTGTTCAAGTCCAAAAGGATTGCCGATCGCAATAACCCATTCCCCGACTCTTACCGCATCCGAGTCCCCTATATCAACGATGGGCAGACCATTATCAGGTTTGATTTTTATTAAAGCGATGTCCGTTTTTGCATCCGTCCCGATAATTTTTGCTTCGTATTCTTTCCCATCGGATATTTTTACAAGTATTTTGTCCGTATTTTCAACCACATGATTATTGGTAAAAATGTATCCGTCATTGCTGATAATAAACCCGGAGCCAAGACTTCTTTGTTTGAAATCACGTTCGGGAATATCACCAAAAAAACGTTCAAAGAAATCATCTCCAAAAGGTCCGCCAAACGGTGATCGACCAAACGGTGAACCCAGACTTCTGCCCTTTAATACTTTTGTTGTGCTGATATTGACAACAGCCGGCTTGACGCGTTCTGCCAGATCGGAAAAAGAACCCGGGGTTATTCCTTCAATGGCGGACGCGGTAGGGATTTCCGGGGCTCCCGAAGCGAGAAAAGAAGATCTTAATACCTCTACAAAAGAAACAATAAAAAAGGCGATTAAAAACGCCATTAAAAACATGAAAAATGTTTTTCTGTTTTTATTTTCCATATTAATTTATAAACCTCCGTTATTATTAATATAGTGCTGCTATTGAGTGTTTCGAATTATTGGTGTTAAAAATTAATCAACATTATTACAATATAACTGCTGCCCTGTGTTTGTCAATGAAATATTGTTCAGGCGATAAGCTTGAAACTTCCGATATTGCACATAATCTTTCATCAATATCGGATTATTTTTCCGCAACGGCGGGTGCGGATTGTGACAGCAGTAAGATTATAAACAAATTTGAGTTATCGGAAAACAATCGGCAATCAAATGTTTCCATGAACACGTCGACTTTTATACAGCAAGTCCTTGACAGTAAAACTCAAAAAGAATATAAGCCTAGCCGGCCTTCTTATTCTTTATTTTTCACGCCTGGGTGGCGGAATTGGTAGACGCAAGGGACTTAAAATCCCTCGGTCCTTGAGGCTGTGCGGGTTCAATTCCCGCCCCAGGCACCAGAAAAATATTCCTCAAAAGTATAGACGTATCTTCTCTCTCTTTGAATCGACGATAATCAAACAGTAATGCAACTTGAGTAAACTTGTGATATAATCACATCATTCAAATAGCTTCCCCAAGGAGGTCAGATGAAAAAAATAATAATATTTGTGCTACCCTTGCTTCTTTTAATAAGTTGTTCAAGCACCACATACATCAAATCCCTGCCGTCCGGAGCCCAGATTTACGAAGGTGATGCGTTAATGGGAGTTACTCCTTACACGCACTGGGATATCGACTCGTCAGACCCGGGAAACCCCGATTATACCGGCAGAACATTTACGCTAAAGAAAGAAGGATATCGGGATAAGGAAATTAACATTAAAAGAAATGTTTTAAATGTTCCCCGGCTGTTTTTTCCCGCACCTATTTTTTCTTTACCCTGGGCTTACGACTACCCCGGTGAATATTATTTTGAGTTGGAATCCCTCAGGAAGAATAAAGAACGTTACTTGCGTAACATGTCCGGCAAACAGGGTAAAAACACAGAAGATGGCAAGACTTATGGTTCAGCCTCTAAAAAACTGCGGGAGTTGAGGGAGCTGTACAATGAAGGTTTGCTGACAGAAGATGAATACGAGGAAAAGAGACAAGCCATTATTGATGAAATGTGATGTGTGACGTTTTTTCGTTCAATCATTGCCGGAACAATTAATCGTTCGGTTTTTTGTTAGATTGATTAGACACCCGTAGAACTTCCGGTAGATATAAAAATTGCTTTATTGAAGAACCAGCCCGTGCAGAGAGTTTTGGTAGTCCCACGGGGACTTGAACCCCGGTTTCCGGCGTGAGAGGCCAGCGTCCT
>CAZIJZ010000001.1:0-290956 GCA_964539765.1 uncultured Smithella sp. | reverse complement strand
CAACGGATTCGTCGAGATCATCCGCCCCGTCGTCAATTCCGCAAAGTATGTGAGAGTGAAAATCGATCATAGAACTTTGAACATTGAACCTTGAACCTTGAACTCTAAAGTCCTAATTTATTCCTGATTTGCGTTCTGAGTTTTTCCGGGAGGAGGTTGATGAGTTTTTCCCGGCGGGTCTTTCTGAGCGGTCTTTTTTCTTCGTCGGAGTAGTAGCCGTATCCGTAGTCCTGTCCGTAACCATAACCGTATCCGTAACCTTTTCCGTAGCGGTAGTAGCGGCTGCCGTAGTATCCGTAGCTTTCGCCTTTGCCGGTTTTGTCGTTGATGATGAGTCCGGCAACGGAAGCCTGAAGGGTGGCGAGGGTTTCGCGCACGTGCTGAGCGGCTTTCAGGGGAACGCGCCCGGCTTCCATGATGAGAATGACAATGTCCGATATCGTGGCCAGTACCGGCGCGTCGGTGACGGCCAGAACGGGCGGAGCGTCAATGATGATGAAATCGTAGTTTTCCCGCTGGGCGAGCAGGAACCGGCGCATGGCTTCCGATCCGAGAAGTTCGGAAGGGTTGGGCGGGGTTGTGCCGGCGCTGATGAGATCCAGGCCGGGAATGCCGGTGTTGTGTCTGGCTTTGTCAAAGTCGGTGTCTCCGGTCAGAATTTCGCTCAGCCCCGGCGTTTTGCTGTGGCCGAATTTTTCGTGCAGGGACGAACGGCGCAAATCGCAGTCGATGATGAGGACGCGGGCGCCCGTCTGGGCGATGACGACGGCTTCGTTGGCGGTGATGGTGCTTTTTCCTTCCCGCGGAAAAGTGCTGGTAAAGAGCATGATTTTCTTTTCTTTGTGAATGGCGGTGAAGTGCAGGTTGGTGCGCAGTGAGCGGAAGGCTTCGGCCACCATGGATTTGGGCTCTTTCTGGGTGATCAGGGCCTGCTTGGGCGGTGTGAAGCCGTTTTTAGCGGGCGCATAACCCGGGATATGAGGAATGGTTGCCAAAAGCGGCAGGCCCATGGCGCGCTTGGCTTCTTCGGCATCCTTGATGGTGTCGTCCAGATACTCTTGAAAGAAGGCCAGACCGATGCCCAGCGCCAGTCCGAACAGCAGTCCGAGAAGCAGGTTCTGTCCGACTTTCGGCTTGACGGGACGGCCGGGGGTAACGGCCGGATCGACGATGTCGATGTTGCTGATGGTGGAGGCCTTGGCGATGCTGGCTTCTTCGTGTTTCTGCAGGAGGAAGGTGTAGATGTCGGAGTTGACTTTGGAAACACGGGTGAGGCGCGCCAGGTCGCGTTCGACATTGGGGAGGGCCTGCATTTCTTTTTCGTAGGAATTCAACTGACTCCGGATGGCTTCTTCCTGTTTGGCCAGGTTGAAGCGGCTGGTTTCGTAAATGCCGAGCAGTTTGTTTTGCACTTCATCAATCTGGCTCTGCACGGTTTTGACGGCTTGGTGCGCTTCGGTGTAGCTGGTCAGAAGGGCTTTTTTCTGCACTTCCAGATCGGCCAGTTTCGCCGCCAGGGTTTCTACGTTCGGGTTGCTCATCATGATGCCGGGCACGTAGACTTTTTCTTCTTTTATCGCTTTTTTCAGGGCTTCGCGGGCGAACTCGATCTGCTGACGCTGGAGGTTGACGTTGGTGCGGTTTTGTTCCAGACCGGATATTTTTTCGATCAGGGCGTTGGCTTCGCCGTCAAGGGCGACCACGCCGGTGGAGCTTTTGTAGACCTGAAGGTCTTTTTCGGAGGTGTCCAGATGCCCGCGCAGTGATTTGATCTGATCGTCGATAAACGAGACGGCCCGGCTGGCTTCTTCGCTCTTGAAGGAAACGGATTGTTCGAGATAGGCCTGCACCAGGGTGTTGACGATGTCGCGCGCCAGAACCGGATCGGTGCTGGTGTAGGAGACTTTGATGATGCCGGTCTGACGGCCCTGTTCAACGGCCTTGATGTTGTTTCTTACCGCGTCCACCACGTTTTCGAACGGGGCGAGTTCCAGACGGAAGCTGTCGCCGGGATTTCCCTTGATGTTGTCCAGAAGCAGACTGAAGCCGTTGTGTTTCATCAGGACGCCGCCGGTTCCTTTGCCGACAAGATCGCCGTCGTCGTTTCTGACTTCAAAGGTGTTTTGACCGGTAAGCAAAATGTCGTAAACGGGAGGTCGGGTCTGGGTTTTAAACTCGAGAATCCGGAAGTCAAGTCCGTTCGATTTTTCAGAGACGTTCGCGTTCAGGTGCAGCCGCCGGACGACATGTTCGGCATTGGATCGGGATTTGACGATTTCGATTTCCGCGTTGGTCGGATTGGTGCTGTTGAGCGACAGTTCGCTGAGGATATGGTCGTTGCCTTTGCTGTCCTTGATGTGCAGCATGGAGGACGCTTCGTAAACCGGTTTCATCAGAAAGGTGTACAAGGCGACGGCAATGAAAACGACGCAGAACGCGGTGACGAATATTTTCCAGCGCCTCATGATGACGGCAATGTATTCGAAGATGTTTTCCTGCCCGGGGGCGGGATTCGCGGGTGTCAGCGGTGTTTTTGTGTTCATGATAATCCTTTTAATCGCTTAAGTATTTGATGGAAACAAAAGGCTGAAGCAGTGCGCTGAAGGCCTGCAGGGACGGCAGGATTTCGTTGATGGCATCGTTCCAGCTTCCCAATCCGCTTTTCGGAACAAAGATGATGTCGCCCTGATGAAGCGGCATCGGCATGGATTCGCCGCGTAAAATTTTATCGAAATCAACCACCAGGAGTTCGCCCTGAGTGGCTGAATGCGAACGGATGATGCGGATGTACTGAAAGTCGTGTCCGGTATCGCGCAGTTCGGCAGTGGCAATGGCCTGCGCCAGGGTCAGGCCGCCGGAGGGAATCGGAACGGGCCCGCCTTTTTTGACCGCGCCGAAAACAAAGACCATCCGGTTTTTGTTGTCGGGAATGAAGATGGTGTCGCCCGGTCTGAGCCAGATGTTGTTGCGCTGGTCGCCTTTGGTCAAAAGATCGTTGATGTCCACCGGCATGGTTTTATTGTCCCGGATGAGACGGGCGCAGGTCAGGTCGGCGTTGGCGTCATGGCCGTTGCCCAGCGCGATGCCCTGCAGAAGGTTCATCGGCCGGTCCATGTAAAACGTGCCGGAGCTTCGGAACTGCCCGAGCAGGTAAAGCGGATGGCTCTTGTATTGTCCGACTTCAACGACCACCCAGGGATCGTTGAGGTATTTTTTCGCCGCGTCCTGAATCTGTTTTTGCGCCTGGGTCAGGGACATCCCGCCCACATGAATCGTTCCGAGATAGGGCATCTGAATGTTGCCGTTACCGTCCACCCGGCTTCCCGATGGCGCCTGAACATTGCCCAGTTGCGAATAGGAAGAGGTCGAATTCAGGCTGGAGAATTCCGGCTTGCCGCTGACGTTGACAAAAAGCACGTCGCCGGAACCGATGATGTATTCCGCCGGTGCTGTGCCGTCGCCGGGGAAGGGGATGGTAACGGATTCTTCCGCGACGACCGCGCTTGCGGACGAAGACGAAATCTGTTTGACCGTGCCGGGTGCAATATCGCGGTATTTTGCGCAGCCGGCCAGCATCAAAAAGATGCAGACGCTTGAAAATATAACTTTAAAAATCAACGGTTTGTTGCGGTTCATGGTCTTGCCTTCCTTTATTTTAAGATGGTTAACATCTGTTCAATGTTCAAGAAAAAAGTTTTAGGTTTTACGTAAATAACGTGAAAAGTGTCTCACGTCGCTGCGCTCTTCAAAAGTAATACGGAAGGCGCAATGATTCGGTTTTTAAAAGAGAATCAGGTGAGGTTTGATAAAGCTTCGCCCCTTGACTTACACGAAGACTCAAAAGGCAATAAGCAATTAAAGAAAAATGCTTATTGATATCATTGAATATCGGGGGTGTAGTCAAAAAGATGTAAGTAGTTCTTGCACAGGTGTTTATTCCCAAACCTTCTTAATTTATTATTAAAAATGTAAATAATTAAAAATGAGTACGTCTACTAACTGTTTATTTTATATTTGTCAATCCCTCGAAAGAGGGATTTTTCATGTTATTTTGTGTTGTATTGTGGGGTCATGTATTGTGGGGTCAAATCTTGATTGTGGGGTCAAATCTTTATTCTTGACATTTCAAATCGACCAATGTAAATTATTTCATGAGCCGACCTCTACGAATACAATATCCATATGCATATTATCACGTAACCTGCCGTGGAAATGAACGAAAAGAAATTTTTCGTGATCCGGAAGATCGGCAGAATTTCTTTCGCCTTCTGGCTCGATCTCTGGAATTATTTGAAGTGCATTGTTTAGCGTACGCGTTAATGACCAACCATTTTCATTTTCTGCTTTGCACGCCGAAAGGGAATCTCTCTGAATTCATGCGTCATTTTAACATCAGCTATACAGGTTATTTTAACCGGAAATATAAAAGGGCAGGGCATTTGTATCAGGGCCGTTATAAAGCTTTTTTAATTGATGCGGATAATTATCTTCTGGAAGTGAGTCGATATATCCACTTAAATCCCATGAGAATGAAATCAAAAGATTCTCCGGAAAAACGGTGGCGAAATTTGTTAAAAAGCGACGCAACCAGTCTGCCGGGCTATATTCATCAACAGTATCGAAACCCCGTTGTTCATTACGAAATCATTTTGGATTTTTTTGGAAAAAGGCGTGAAAAAGCCGGTGATGGTTATAAGGCGTTTATGCTCGAAGGCACCGTAAAAGATATTCCCAATCCTCTGGAAAAGGGAAAAGGCGATGGAATTATCGGTAAAGAGAATTTTATAGAGAAGATAAGAAAACAATATGGGAGTCATGATCAAAATAAGGAATCTCGCCGGGAACAACCGGCGCTGAGAAATTTGGACAAAAATATAAAACCGGAGGATTTAATTAATCGATATTCTCAACTCGTTAGGATAAACAGAGAAGAATTAACAAGGAAAGGAAAACAATCAACGGAGCGGGCGGTGTTGATGGAACTGCTCTACCGTTTATGTAATTTAACACAGCCGGAAATCGGGAAACTTCTTGGTAACATAGATTACAGCGCGGTGAGTCAGGCGAGAAAGCGCCTTTACTCAAGAATGCAAAATGATCCGGAATCAGCAGAAAGATTCAAACAAATACGAGAGAAAATAACTCAAATGTCAATAGTAAAGATTTGACCCCTTAAAGCCCCCCTTAAAGCCCCTTAAAGACCCAGTTCGTAGCCTTTTTCTTTAAACAGTCTTACGCAGGCCTCGACAACCTTTGCGTCGTAAAGAACGCCTTTATTCTTTTCGATTTCATCGATGGCGAAATCCAGGCCGAGCGATGCCCGGTAGGGACGATGCGAGGCGATGGCTTCCACGACGTCGGCCACGGCCATGATGCGCGCTTCGAGCAGAATATCATTTCCTTTCAGATTTCTGGGATAGCCGGTGCCGTTGATGCGTTCGTGATGCTGGTGAATAATTTCAGCCAGCGGCCAGGGTGATTCGACGTCCTTCATCATGTCGTATCCGCTCTGGGGGTGAATTTTAATCAGCGAAAATTCAAGATGGGTCAATTTTGTCGGCTTGGCCAGAATTTCTGTCGGTATGGATAGTTTGCCGATATCGTGGATGATGCCGGCCATGTTCAAGCCTTCTATTTTGTCTTCATCCAAGCCCATCTCTCTGGCGATGGCGCAGGCAAGATTTGCCGTTCTTGATTGATGGCCCGCCGTGTAAGGATCTCTCGCTTCCAGCGCGGTCACGAGCACTTGAATGGTCGTGCCGACTGCTTTTTTCAGGCTTTCCAGTGTCTTCTGAAGTTTTTCCTCCGCCAGTTTGCGTTCGGTAATATCTCTTGCTTCTCCCAATATGGATATGGCCTTTCCGTTTTCATCCCGGATAAGACTGAATTCACATTCGCCCCAGATGGTCCGGCGATCTTTGAGAATAAATTCCAGTTCCACCGTCCTGTAAAGACGATAATTCGACGTGGATTTGAGAGCCCGGGGCATTTCTGCGTTCATGAAATCGATGGCTTTCTGCAGCGATTCCGGGGTGAGAATGTTGGCCCAGTCCATATTTTTAATTTCATCCGCGGTGTACCCGGTTAATTTTTCGACCGAAGGACTGACATAGGTGATTTTCGTGCTCAGATCCATGAGCCACACCTGATCTTTCATGTGGTCGGCCAGCAGACGATACTTTTCTTCGCTTTCTTTCAATTCTTTTTCCGCTTTCTTGCGATCGGTGATGTCGCGAAGATTAACGATGGCGGCTTCAATAATATTGTTGCGAACCAGATTGCTGCCCATCGCTTCAAACGTTCGCCAGCTTCCATCCCGGTGATGAAGCCGAATTTCACTTTTTTGGACGGGCGCATTTTTGTCGCTGAACAGCAAATTGAATGACCGGGTTATGGTTTCAAGATCATCCGGATGGACCAGTTCAAAAGAATGAGCGCCCAGCCGTTCTTCACTGTTAAATCCCAGAATGCTGACGGACGGATTTTCATAAGTGACGATTCCTTTCCGGTTGACCATGATGATGATGTCCGCAGATTGGTCCGCCAGAGCCCGAAAACGCTGTTCCTGCTCGAGCAATTTATCCTGCGCTATTTTGCGCTCGGTGATTTCAATGGTTTCACCCATGATGGAAACAGGCCGGCCGTTTTCATCCCGGATTAAACTTATTCTGTTCTCAATCCATAAATGGTGACCGTCTTTGTGGATGGCCTGCAGTTCCAGGATAAAACGGGTTCCGGCGGGAGAAGGGGGGGCGGCCATCGCTCTCGGTAATTCTGTGGAAAACGCATTGAGCAGTTTTTGATAAGACTCTTCCGTGAAAAGCTTCTTTATTTTGAGCGTTTTGATTTTCTCCAGAGGATATCCGTATATTTTTTCCACCGAGGGACTGATATAGGTAAAATTCAAGTTGAAGTCCATGACCCAGATGTGCTCGGTGATGTTGTCAGCCAGAAGGCGATACATGGCTTCGCTTTTTTTCAACTCTTCTTCCGCTTTTTTGCGATCGGTGACGTCGCGGAGATTCACCAGAACCGCTTCGACAACATTGTTGTTGATCAGCCGGGTGCCGATGGCTTCCACCGTGTGCCAGGTCTGGTCCGGATGGGTAATGCGTATTTCCGTGCGGTGAAGATCGGGCTTGGTTTTATTCAGGAACTGATCGAACGTATCCATAATGAGATTTTGATCATCCGGATGAATAAACCGGAACATGCTGGTGCCGAGGATCTCTGCTTTATCCAAGCCCAGAGCTTTTTCCGCTTTTGAATTGGCGTAGGTAATCACGGAATCCCGATTGACAAGAAAAATGATCTCCGGCGATCGTTCGATCAGCGTGCGAAAAACAGTTTCTTCGCTCTGGATTTTTTTGTAGTCATCCTGTTCGATCGTCTGCAGGCGATTCGATGCAGGCGTTTGGCTCGCATTCTGGTTTTTTTTCATGAGTTAAGCCTCGATCAGAAAATCGCAGTCGGAGATGAACGGACTTTCATGATCCCGGTACCAATGAGTCCTTATTTCTGTTTTGCTTCCTTGAATTTTGCAGAAATCCAAAGCGGCATGAAGCTGGAACTTTTCTGTTTCCAGTTGATGTACTGCTCTATTTTTTTGATTGCTTCGTCGGGCGTATCGACAAATTCCACTCCCGCTTCGTACCAGTTGTCCTCGAAAATCACTTTGATCCACTTGACCTTGCCCATGGCGGTGATCTTTTCTTCAAGCGCTTTCAAGGTAAAATCGATTTTGACTACGGTGTCCACAGGCAAAAGAATGCTGCCCCGGATCTTGGCCCCGGAAGCAGAGATATCTTCGCTGTATTTATAGGCAATATTTTCCAGCGCCGCTTCTTCTTTTTCCGGAATGACGGATACGGTAATTTCATTGAATTCCTGGAGCCGGTTTGCCCGTCTTTTTTCTTGCATATTCCTTAATTCGTTTTCAATATATTCGATATTCCATAATGAAATTAATTGTTGATTTCTATTACACAATATAAAATATGGGGCTTGAATGTCAAGGTATTCTTCTCCGGCCTTCGATGTTTTCTACGGCAGGGAAACCTTAAAGAATCAATCCGGCGATTGGTTTCGGGGGGGAATCAGAATTAAAATAATGGTCTTGTTGATTCAAGGTCGGGAAATGGTGGCGGTGCCTGGATTTGAACCAGGGACACTACGGATATGAGCCGTATGCTCTGACCAACTGAGCTACACCGCCTTGGTGTCCAAAGAATTTTTCAATGAGCCCTAAACAGGTGGCCCGATATATCTAAGACAGAAAAATTTGTCAATCAATTATTGTTGTGCTGCATCCAGTTCGTAAACAACGATCACGCTCTTCTCCCGGAGCGATACGCCGACCGACATGACCAGCGCCAGCACCATTTCCTGCTGTCCGTCATTGTCAACATCTTTGATCGCATAGTCCGCCACGTAACCGTTGATTTTTTTCGTCCGCCAGTTTTCGGCCATGCCGAGGCCGTCCCATTCGAGATTATATATTTCACTGGCGGTAAAGATTTTGTAATGTTTGAACAGCCGTCCGACGGGCGACAGGTTTTTCACGATAATGATTTCTTTTTTGCCGTCTTTGTTGGTGTCCGCGGTCAGAATTCTCAGGTTGACGTAAGCGCTTTTCGCTTTGGGGTCGTCGGGATTGTTTTTATCCAGATTTTCAATGTAAATGTTGCTGCCGCCGTAAACGTCGTCGCTGCGCCAGATCAGTTTGTCGCTTGTGAAGCCGTAAGAGGCGAGGGCGCCCAGAGAAGTTGTGGTTTTGTCAAGAATGTAGAGGTAGTCCATTTCATCCAGAGCAAATATTTTTTCGCCGCCTCCCGTGCCCAGGTTATCGATATTCAGCCCGTAAACCGACAGGCCCAGCGGGATCTGCATTTTTTGATCGGTTGCGTAGGCGCCGTCCTTCCAGGTGATTTCGTAAATCGGCGAGTCGAAAGGTTTGTTGAATCCGTGCTCCTGTCCGAGCAGTAAAGGTATTCCCGACGGCGTATCCAGAACGCGTAAAAACAGGCGCAGATTGGACGCGATCGTTTCATATTTGCCGTTCTTGAATTCCAGGACAAAGGACTTCAGGAAGGTGTCGTTCATCGCAGTCACGATAATTTCAGGGGTGCTGTTTCTGTTGATGTCGGCAATGTCCACAGCGATGTAAGTGTCGTAGGATTGTCCCTTGATTTTTTCCAGTAATTTGAGCTCGTTCCCGGTTTTCTGATACAGGTAAACGGTGTTTTTGTCGATGACAACGATTTCGTTCAGGTTGTCATTGTTGACGTCTCCAATATCCATTCCCTTGAATTCCGACGGTATTTTCTGGCTCATCCAGAAATCCCTGCGATTCAGCGGCTGGGCGGTGTTTATAAATTCGGTATTGATGACGGAAGTCAGGGTGCCGCTCTTTTTGTTGCCGGATCGCATGCCGGCGATGATCTGGGATTCACGGGACGGAGCCGGTTTTCCGGCGGATGCCGCGGTTTCCGATTGCGGAGGCGGCGTGGTCCCCAGAATATGGTGAAGAATGCTTTCTGAAAAGTCGTTTATCTTCGGAATGACGTCATCGAGGCTTTGTGATTGTGAAGAAATGCCGGTATCCGGTGCGGTCTGATCGACGTTGGTGAGTTTCGCGTCCAGACTGATGCTGTTTCCGATTTTGGTGATACTCCCCCAGACGACATAATCGGATTTGAATTTTTTGCCGATGTCCAGAACGCCGTCCGTTGTCATGGTTTTGATTTTGGATTTATTCATCTCCTCGAGAACGTCGCTTTTGGGGGTCACGTTGATTTTTTCCGCAGCGGATATGCGGGAAGTAAGCATTTCTTCGATTCCGTGTTTGACATAATCGATATTTTCGGCGCTGTTGACGGTGAAAGGCAGAATGGTCACCATATATTTTTCTTTGGCCCAGATGGTTCCCGCTGTCAGGAAAATCAGTGCCATAAACAATATATATATTAAAGCTTTGCGCATGTTTATCTCCTTTTTGATTTTTATCTGCATTTGTAGTTTGGATGTTCTAACATTTAAGAGGTGATAATTCAAGATTGATTTAGCAGGATTAAATCGACTTCACGGGAATGACGTAAAGTATGACCGCGAAGAAATGACAGGCGCTTCCGGTGAGGACGAATAAATGCCAGATGGCATGGTTGAAGGGGAGTTTTTCCCAGGCGTAGAAGATGGTTCCCAGGGTGTAGGCCAGCCCGCCGGCAACCAGCAGAACAAGGCCTCCCTCGGGCAGGGATTGATATAAAGGTTTGATCGCGATGATAATAATCCAGCCCATTAAAATATAGGCAATCGTGGAAACAATCTTAAACCGATAGACGAAGAATATTTTGAATAAGATACCGGCCAGCGTTAAAGACCAGAGGACGGCAAACAGGCTCCAGCCTAAGATGCCCTGTATCGTGATCAGCAGAAACGGTGTGTAGGTTCCGGCGATCAGAACATAAATGCAGGAATGATCGCAAATTTTGAATACATGCTTTAAATTCGGTTTTCTGAAACTGTGATAAAGCGTTGAGGCGGTGTAAAGCAAGACCAGCGTCAGACCGAAGATCGTGCAACTGACGATGTGATGCACGTTCCCGTATCTGCTGGAGAAGACGATCAGCACCACCATTCCGGCCAGACTGCTTAAAATACCGATGCCGTGGGTTACGCTGTTGAATAGTTCTTCCATCGGACTGTATTGTCCGGCTGTCTGTGATTCCGTCATGATGATTGCTCTCCGGTCTTCCTGGCTTTCATAAAATGATATGTCTTCTTTGTCAATTATTAAAGCATTCATAATAGGCCTTGACGGATGAGTAAAGTCGTCATAATAATCTGCGGAAAAGCGCCAACGAAAAAAATTAGTATCATTTAAAAACACGCAAAGGAGAACGACGTGATATCGAGATATTCCCGTGAAATAATGAGCGAAATCTGGAGTCAGGAGAATAAATACAAAAAGTGGCTGGCGGTGGAACTGGCGGCCTGCGAGGCCCTGGCCAAACTGGGCAAGATCCCCGGCAAATCGCTGAAGAATATAAAAGACAAGGTATCCATCAACATCAGTCGAATCGATGAAATCGAGAAAACCACCAAGCATGATGTCATCGCTTTTCTGACGTCGCTGACGGAAAAGGTCGGGGACGACGGACGTTTTATTCATATGGGCATGACCTCCTCGGATGTTCTGGATACGGCTTTCGCCGTGCAGTTGAAGGAAGCAGCCGACATCCTGCTGGAAGATATTGACATGCTGCTGGTGGTCCTGAAAAAGAGAGCGCTGGAAAATAAAAATACGCTGATGATCGGTCGGTCGCACGGTATTCACGCGGAACCGATTACGTTCGGACTGAAGATGGCGCTGTGGTACCAGGAGATGCAGCGCAATCGCCGGCGTCTTTTACAGGCGAAAGAAACCATCAGCTACGGAAAAATATCCGGCGCCGTCGGCACGTATTCCTTCATCGATCCTTTTGTGGAAGAGTATGTCTGCAGTAAGCTCGGTTTGAAACCGGCGCCTGTTTCTTCGCAGATCGTGCAGCGCGACCGTCACGCGGAGTTTTTTACGACGCTGGCGATCATCGCGTCGTCGCTGGATAAATTTGCGCAGGAAATACGGCTGTTGCAGCGAACGGAAGTCCGGGAGGCCGAAGAATATTTTTCTCCGGGCCAGAAGGGTTCATCGGCGATGCCGCATAAACGCAATCCGGTGCTTTCGGAAAACATTTCCGGCCTGTCGAGGCTGGTCCGGTCTTACGCGGTCGCTTCCCTGGAAAATGTCGCGCTCTGGCACGAACGGGATATCAGTCACTCCTCCGCGGAAAGAGTCATCGGTCCCGACGCGACCATCGCACTGGATTTCATGCTCAGCCGGTTTGCCAATATGATGGACCGGCTGGTTGTTTATCCGAAGCGGATGCTGGAAAACCTGAATATGACGCACGGCGTTATTTTTTCGCAAATGGTTTTGCTGGCGCTTATTGAAAAGGGGTTGTCCCGCGAAGCGGCTTACGCGATTGTGCAGCAAAACGCCATGAAATCATGGGCGGAGGGAATCGCGTTTCAAGAACTGCTGGAGCATGATGCCACCGTCAAGAAATATCTGCGTAAAAAAGATCTGACGGCGATCTTCGATGTCAAAAACTTTTTGAAGAATCTGGATTTTATTTTTAAGCGTGTATTCAAGGATAAAAAAACAGGAACCTGATCGCTGCTTTTTAAAATTTATTCTTTAATAATAATGGTGTCCTTTTTGAATTCGTCGCGTGTTTCGGGATAGTCGATATTGTAATGCAGTCCGCGGCTTTCTTTTCTGGCGCGTGCACTCATCACAATAAGTTTGGCCACCGTTGTGATGTTGCGCAGTTCGGCAAGATCTTTCGTTACTTTATAATTCCAGTAATATTCGTGGATTTCCCGCTGAATCATGTCTATCCTTCGCTCGGCCCGCTCCAATCTTTTGTCAGAGCGGACAATGCCTACGTAATTCCACATACATCGTCTGATTTCATCCCAGTTATGCGTGACCACGACGCTGTCGTCGCTTTTTGTAGTCCCGCTGGCGTCCCACGGAGAGATCAAGACATCGTTTTCCGGCGTCCACGGGAACGATTTGGCAATTTTCAGAAAGACACGGTGGGAATAGACAATCGCTTCCAGCAACGAATTGCTGGCCAGGCGGTTTGCGCCGTGTAATCCGGTACAGGACACTTCGCCGCAGGCGAACAGATTATCAATGGACGTCTTGCCGTAATAGTCAACCGCGACTCCGCCGCAGATGTAATGAGCGGCAGGGGCGATAGGAATCGGCTGGAGGGTAATGTCAATGCCGTATTCCAGACATTTCTGGTAAATATTGGGAAAACGATTCATCAGAAAGTCGCGATCGCGGTGGGTGATATCCAGCAGAACGTATTCATCACCCGATTGCTTGATTTCGTTGTCGATGGCTTTGGCCACAATATCACGAGGCGCGAGACTTTTCATGGGATGATATTTTTCCATGAAAGTCGATCCGTTCTTTAATTTTAGAATTCCCCCCTCTCCGCGCACGGCTTCGCTGATGAGAAAGGCTTTGGCGGCAGGATGATAGAGGCACGTGGGATGAAACTGGATAAATTCCATATTGGCGATTTTAGCTCCCGCGCGATAAGCCATGGCAATGCCGTCACCTGTCGCAATATCCGGATTTGTTGTGATGAGATAAACTTTACCAGCTCCCCCTGTGCATAAAATTGTATATTTTGCCCGGAAAGTGTGAATTTCACAGTGGTTGATGTCCAGGACATAAGCTCCCAGACAATTGAGCGTAGTGCCTTTGGTATCTTTTTGTATAATCAGGTCAACGCCGATGTGGTTTTCATAAATGGCCACATTTTCCAGTGCGGCAACTTTTTCGTTCAGCGCCCGCTCAATTTCCTGGCCGGTCAAGTCCTTGGCGTGCAGCACTCTTCTGCGGTTATGGCCGCCCTCACGACCGAGATCAAATTCATGGGGATCTGTTTCCGATTTTGTAAAATTTACGCCCCAGTCAATAAGCTCCTGAATTCTGGGCGGCGCTTCTTTAACGATAAAATCGACCACTTCCGTATTGCAAAGACCGGCGCCGCAAATCAAAGTATCGTTGATATGATCTTCAAAGCTGTCGGTTTTATCAATAACGGCGGCAATTCCGCCCTGTGCGTAGTTGGTATTTGATTCTGTTTTTCCTTTTTTTGTCACAATGGCGACACTGCCAAGGGTGGAGGCTTTGATGGCCAGGCTTAAGCCCGCAATGCCGCTGCCTAAAATAAGAAAATCTGTTTTAATTTCCATTGTCTTTCCGATCAAGTTGCGCCCAGCAAAAGTTTGTTTACAAATCTCGAATGCTTTTATATAGGTATTCAACATTTTAAGCAAAGGGAAAGTGAAAGAAGGGTTATGTTAGTTCTGGGCATAGAATCATCATGTGATGAGACATCGGCGGCGGTCGTGCACAACGGTAAAATCTGTTCCAATGTCATTGCGTCGCAGATAGAGATTCATTCACCGTTCGGCGGTGTTGTTCCGGAAATTGCCTCCCGTAAACATCTTGAAGTTATCCATCCGGTTATCCGGCAGGCTCTGCAGGATGCCGATGTCACGCTGCAGGAGATTGAAGGGATCGCCGTGACCTGCGGCCCCGGCCTGATCGGGTCTCTGCTGATCGGGTTGTCCACGGCCAAGGCGCTGTCGCTGGCGCTCAACGTTCCCATGATCGGTGTCAATCATCTGGAGGGACATATCGCCGCCGTATTCCTGGCGGATCAGGTTCCGCAATTTCCGTTTATCGCCCTGGTTGTCTCCGGAGGACATACCAGTGTTTATCTGGTCAAGCATTTCCGTGATTTTCATTTAATCGGTCAGACGCGCGACGATGCCGCCGGTGAAGCGTTCGACAAGGCGGCCAAACTGCTTAATCTCGGTTATCCCGGAGGCGTGGTGATTGACAAAATGGCGAAACAGGGCAATCCCCGCGCCGTGGCTTTTCCCAGAGCCATGAAGGATTCCGCCGATTTCAGTTTCAGCGGGTTGAAGACATCTCTTTTGACGATGCTGAAAAAACGGGGTCGTGATTTCGATCCCGAGGAGTTGCCCGATATCGTCGCCAGCTACCAGGAAGCGATTGTGGACACGCTGGTGGAAAAAACGGTCAAAGCGGCGGAAGAAAACGGTGTCTTAAGAATCGTCGTATGCGGGGGCGTCGCGGCAAACAGCAGACTTCGTGAAAAATTCACCCGGGCGACTGACGCAAAAAAGATCGAGTTGTTTGTCCCTCCCATCCTATTATGCACGGACAATGCGGCGATGATCGCAGCCATGGGCGAGGTGATGCTGAAAAACGGTTTGAGCAGCGCACTGAATCTAAATGCGGTTTCCCGCTGGCCGTTATCCTGAATCATATTTTATTCAAAGAAGAAAAATGCAATCACCGAAAGATATCATCCGTCACTATTCGATAACACCCCGAAAAAGTATGGGGCAGTGCTTTCTTGTGGATGAGGGCATTATCCACAAGATTGCGGCATTCACGGATGTTCGGGAAAATGATGTGGTTGTAGAAATCGGAGCGGGCATCGGCGTTTTGACGGAACAGCTGGCCAAGACCGCGGCCAGGGTCGTTGCGGTGGAACTGGATGAGCGACTGGTCCGGGTGCTGACAGACCGGTTGTCAAAATATAAGAACGTCGAAATTCATGCCGGAAATATATTGCGTTTTGATTTCCGGTCGCTTTTTCAAAAAGAGAACCGTCCCCTTAAAATTGTCGGAAATATACCCTATAATATTTCCAGCCCGCTGTTGTTCTATCTGCTGTCGTTCAGGGATGTGATAAATTGTTTCGTTCTGATGATGCAAAAGGAACTCGTTGATCGTCTGACCGCATTGCCGGGAAATAAAACTTACGGCGTGCCTTCCGTGATTTTTCAGATGTTTGCCGATATGGAAAACGTGCTGAGTATTCCGGCATCCTGTTTTCATCCGCGCCCCAAGGTGGAATCGTCCATTATCCGAGGCGCGTTTCATCATCAACCCCGGTACACGCTGAATGACGAGAATTATTTTATCCGGCTGGTGCGGGACGCGTTTGCTCAGCGCCGGAAAACGCTGTTGAATAATCTGAAGCATTCAAAGTTGACGGAAGGCATTGAGGAATCATGGTTAAGGGAAGTGTTGGAAAAATCAGGCATCGACGGTCAACGCCGGGGAGAAACGCTTTCCCTGCGGGAATTTGCGGCACTCGGCAATATCATGATGGAAAATAAAAAGGTCATCTGATTCTGTCATCATGATCAGAAGAATGTAGGAAAATCTTCACCTGAAATGACAAATGGATACAGGACACAAATGTGCCGAAAGATTAATTTTTAGAGAGTGGAGAAAGGTCAGATAGTTTTCAGAAGACTAGAGTGACAGCGGATTGTTATGGGCATAGACCGTCAAATGGCCGTTGGTCGTAGCTTTGATGCCTTGTGTATAAATACGGCCCAGAGACTGATTGCCGGACAGATCGGGAGAATCGCTCAACTTTAATACCATGCCGAAGCCTATCTGGGCATTGACGGCTTGATTTCTCATCAACACTTCCAGCTTACATTGCGAGAGAATGTTGGGATCACTGGTGGAAACCACTTCCAGCACCATGGAACCCGTCTGGTGAACGATGCCACCCACAAGATAAGATTCGTCATATCCGACATAACCGGGCTGATTGTAACCGGCCGCGCCGGGATGCTTTTGAGGATTGGTGGTGGACGACCCATCGAAGAATCCGGGGGCGTTATCCGGATGGGGATCTCTAATACCGTGATCCGGATCCCAGTAATTCCAGCCATCCGTGGCAATGTTCTTCAAACTCTGGCTTTCGACAGTAAAGGTACCGATGTGAACTGAAATCGCGCCAACCTGACCGCAGATGCCATCAAGCTCACTGTCGGAAATGGCAGAGGTAACAGCAAAAGATTGAACAGGAATTATACAACATGCGAGAATTGAAAGGATTACTATGAATTTAATAATTCTTTTCATGATTGTCCTGTTAGCATAATTATTTAGCAATGTCAATAATTTTCTTCGTTTAATTTTAATTAGCTACAATGCGAACGATTTGAAAAAATGAATACAATAAGCCGAATGGAATGTAAAGAATTATTTTTAAGTATATATCGGTTAATTATCGGAATAAATACAGGAAAAGCATTGACTAATTTATTTTGAAATAATAATGATGTCTTTCGTACGGGAAAGTGGAGCAATGAAAAATAAATATCTTTATATTCAAACATTTGGCTGTCAGATGAATGTTCACGATTCGGAGCAGATTGTCGCGTTGCTCTCCGGGGCGGGATATCGCCGGACGGATAATGTGAAACTGGCGGATTTGATCATTCTGAACACCTGCTCGATCAGGGAAAAGGCAGCCCATAAGATTTACAGTCAATTGGGAAGAATAAAACCTCTGAAAGACCGGAATCCGGAATTGATCATCGGCGTTGTCGGATGTCTGGCTCAGCATCTGGGAACAAAATTTCATAGAAGACTGAATTATCTCGATTTTGTCACGGGAACTCATAACATCCATCTGATACCGGAAATCATCGGGTCCATTCATCGGAAAAGGAGTAAAATAACGGAAATTGATTTTCATGAATTCCCGGTTTCCATGAATATATTCGCTCCACCCGAAAAGGGGCAACTCTGCGCGTTTGTGACTATTATGCAGGGGTGCAATAATTTTTGTGCCTATTGTGTTGTCCCCTACCTGCGGGGCCGGGAAATCAGCCGGCCCGTGAATGACGTTATCAGCGAAATAGAAAAGCTCGCCGACGCAGGCATCAAGGAAGTGACACTGCTCGGACAAAACGTCAACGCATACGGGAAAAATTTTCCTGACGGATCAAACTTTACGTCGTTGATTGAAAAAATAGGGAAGGTTGACGGTATTCGAAGGATCAGATTTACGACCTCTCATCCGCGGGACCTTTCGGAAGACCTGATGAATTGTTTTGCCACGGAGAAAAAGCTTTGCGCGCATATTCATCTGCCGGTTCAGTCCGGTTCCAACCATGTCCTGACGTTAATGAACCGGGGATATTCGGTGGAAGAATATATGAAAAAAATAGATTATCTGCGTGGCGTAAATCCTCTGATGAGCATCACGTCGGATCTCATCGTGGGGTTTCCCGGAGAAACTGAAAAAGATTACCAAGAAACAATTGACATGATGAAAAAAATCAGGTTTGATTCAACTTTCTCCTTCAAGTATTCGGAACGGGAGGGAACCGCGGCGCGAAAATTGAAGGACAAGGTTGCGGAAGATGAAAAACTGAGACGCCTGGAAGAACTGCAAAAACTCCAGAACCAGCATATGCTGGAAAGAAATACGGACATGGTGGGCAGTGTGCAGGAAATTCTCGTTGAGGGAAAAAGCAAAAACGCCGATCACGATTTGACGGGACGAACAAGCTCCTGGAAAATTGTGAACTTCAGGTGTGAACAGGATTTAACGGGCAGCATGGCCATGGTCAAAATTACAAAAGCGCATCTGCATTCTCTGAGAGGCGCAATCGAAAAAGACGAGGAGAAAATCCGTGTTGATTGAGATGAAGGTTCTGGGATTGACGATTGATCCCGTGACCAATACACCGATCGTCATTTTAAAAGATACGGACAACAACAAGGCGATTCCCATCTGGATTGGTTTGTTCGAGGCAAGCGCCATTGCCACGGAGATGAAAAAGATCGTTTTCCCACGTCCCCTGACGCATGATTTGTTCGTCGAGTTTCTGCGGTTGTTCAATATTACGGTGAGCAGGATTGAAATTATCGACATACGCAACAACACTTTTTTCGCAAATATTTATTTGATGAAAGACGGACTGGACTATACGATTGACGCCCGTCCCAGCGACGCAATTGCCATTGCCTTGCGAGCGGATGCACCGATTTTTGTGGAAGATGCCGTCATTGAGAAATCACGCGATGTGGATTTCGGCATGAAGCTTAATGATCTGGATAAACTGAAAGAGGATAAAATTAAAGAATTTCTGGAGAATCTTTCCGCTGAAGATTTCGGTAAATATAAGATGTAATGAGTCCCAAATTTCAGAAGCGAAGCGCACTGAAATTTGCTGGACGAATTATCCCCGAAGCGCAGCGAATGGGGATTTGAGATAAGCTGAAAATGAGCGAAGCGAACGGGGATTTGAGACTCCGGGTAAAGCGCACTGAAATTTGCAGGACAAATTATCCCCGTAGCGAAGCGAATGGGGATTTGAGACAAGCTGAGAGCGAGCGCAGCGACGTTTGAAACGTTAGCGGAATAAGTATCATGTCCGATGACGAACGGGTATGAATTGTATGGGAAACATGATTCACGATTTTCAAGCTTATCTGGAAGTGGAAAAAAATGTTTCCGATCACACGAAAATAGCTTATATGGCCGACGTTCGGGAATTTGCCAGCTATCTGGCTGATAACAGTTTCGTGAAAAATCAGGAAGAGATCGCCGGCGTCAAACCGGAAATTCTCCGGCATTACCTGAGCGCGCTGTATAAAAAAAATGTAAAAAAAGTTACGGTTAATCGTAAAATATCATCACTCAGGGCATTTTTTAAATATCTTTCACGAACGGGAAAGATTGATGTCAATCCCGCGGAAATGATTCAGTCGCTGAAAACGGAAAAGTACATCCCCACTTTTCTTTCCGTGGATGAAATGCTTGAGGTTTTGAAAAATCAAAATGATCGTTCGGTCCTTGGTTTGCGCGACCGGGCAATGCTGGAAATGTTTTATTCCTGCGGATTGCGACTGAGCGAGCTGGCCGGATTGAATCCGGGGGATATCGATTTCAACCAGAAGCTGGTTAAGGTCAGGGGCAAAGGCCGCAAGGAGAGAATCGTTCCGGTCGGGGAACCCGCGTTAAAAGCCGTCGGCGAATATCTGGAGAAGGCCGGGGAGATCAGAAAAGAAAATCATAAGGATGTTTTTAAAATCCCGTTATTTTTGAACTCACGGGGCGAAAGGATTACGACAAGAAGCATAGCGAGGATAGTGAACGGAGCGACGTTAAAGAGCGGAATCGGCCGGAAAATCAGTCCGCACGCGTTACGACACAGTTTTGCCACACATCTCTTGAATGCAGGAGCCGATTTGCGTTCCATTCAGGAAATGCTGGGGCACGAAAGTCTTTCCACGACCCAGAAGTACACGGCGGTCAATATCAGCCGGCTGATGGAAATTTACGACAAAGCTCATCCCCGCACTAAAAATAAATGAGACTGGCTTTTTTCAAAGCGAAGCCGCAGGGAAAAGCCTTCGTCTCGTTTTTGTTGTTTTGGGAAGAATTATTATTTAAGGAGAAGGAATGAATATAAGAGGCACCACGATATTAGCGGTTAAACGCGACGGCAAAATTACGGTCGCCGGCGATGGTCAGGTGACGCTGGACACGACAATACTGAAGCACGGCGCGCGCAAGGTCCGTCGTTTATATAATAATGAAGTGATCGTCGGTTTTGCCGGAGCCACAGCGGACGCTTTCACGCTGTTTGATCGTTTTGATCAGAAACTGGAGCAGTACAATGGTAATTTGTTGAGAGCGGCCGTGGAACTGACCAAGGATTGGCGGACAGACCGGGTGCTGAGACATCTGGAAGCGCTGATGATCGCCGTTAATAAGGATAATTCCCTGATTATCTCGGGAAACGGCGATGTCATTGAAGCGGATGACGATGTCATGGCCATCGGTTCCGGCGGAACTTATGCGCTGACGGCGGCGCGGGCGCTTCTGCGTCATTCCAATCTCACGGCCTCGGAAATCGCCAGAGAAGCAATGAAGCTGGCATCGGAGGTTTGTATTTATACCAATGATCATATCACGGTTGAAGAAATCGATATTGAAAACGAAGAAAAAGAGAGTAAAAGCAGAGATAAAGGAAAGAAGTAAACTATGTCTAACAAAGGGTTAAAACCACGTGAAATCGTGGAAAAGTTAAATCAGCATATTATCGGCCAGCTGGACGCAAAAAGAGCGGTGGCGATAGCCTTGCGCAACCGGTGGCGCAGACAGAATGTGACGGCGGATCTGGCCGAAGAAATTTCACCGAAGAACATTATTATGATCGGTCCCACCGGCGTGGGGAAGACCGAGATCGCGCGCCGTTTGGCGAAAATCGACAATTCGCCTTTTTTGAAAATCGAAGCATCGAAATTTACAGAAGTGGGTTATGTCGGCCGGGATGTGGAATCCATGGTGCGTGATCTGGTGGAGCTTTCCATCAACATGGTCAAGGCGGAGGAACAGGAAAATGTGCAGGCCAAAGCGGCGGATATCGCCGAGGAAAGAATTCTCGACCTGCTGCTGCCGCCCCGTCTGACGGAAAGAAACGTGAGCGATATGCTCAGCGACCATCAGGAAGATCAAACCGCTCTGACTTTGGAAGAGGAACAAAAGAAGCATGACGCTTCCCGGGAGAAAATGCGTCGCTGGTTCAAAGAAGGAAAATTTGACGATAAGATGGTCGAGCTGGAAGTGTCCGAGCAGAGAAGCGGACCGATGATCGAAATATTTTCCGCCGCCGGCATGGAAGACATGGGGCTTAATTTGAAAGACATGCTCGGCAATATGATGCCGCAGAAGAAAAAGAAGCGAAATGTGAAAGTGCCCGAAGCTCTGGAAATTCTGGAAGCGGAAGAAGCTCAGAAATTGATCGATATGGAAAAGGTTACCAAAACGGCGCTGGAACGGGTCGAACAGTCCGGCATCATCTTCCTGGATGAAATCGATAAGATTGTCGGCGGTGATTCCCAGCACGGTCCGGATGTGTCCAGAGAGGGCGTGCAGCGCGATTTGCTGCCGATCGTGGAAGGATCGAATGTCAATACGCGTTACGGGATGGTCAAAACGGATCATATTCTGTTTATCGCCGCCGGCGCTTTCTCCGGAACAAAGCCTTCCGATTTAATTCCGGAACTGCAGGGCAGATTCCCCATTCGCGTCGAACTGGATTCGCTCGGGAAGGAAGATTTTATCCGTATTCTGACGGAACCGAATAACGCTTTGGTTAAGCAATACACGGAAATGATGGCGACGGAAGGATTGAAATTGACTTTTAAGGAAGACGCGATAGCCTCCATTGCCGAAATGGCTGAGATGGTCAATGAAAGCACGGAAAACATCGGGGCGCGAAGACTTTATACGATGATGGAAAAAATGCTGGATGATATCTCTTTCGACGCTCCGGATATGGAAAAAAAGGAAATCGTGATTGACGCGCAATACGTGGAAGAGAAACTTAACGGCATCATCGAAGACCAGGATTTGAGCCGTTATATCCTGTAAACGCAAAAACTCAGACTGGGTTGATGAACGGAGTTAAAAAATGGGAAATATTTCTAATGTGATCGAAAGGGCGGACATTCTTCTGGAGACTCTGCCGTATATCAGGCGGTTTTATAACAAGACGATTGTGATCAAATACGGCGGTCACGCCATGGTTGACAAAGAGCTGAAGGACAAATTTGCCCAGGATGTGGTCATGATGAAGTATATCGGGATTAATCCCGTTGTCGTGCACGGGGGAGGGCCGCAGATCGGCGAACTGCTGAAGAAGTTCGGCAAGGAATCGAAGTTCATCCAGGGCATGCGGGTCACCGATGAAGAAACGATGAACATCGTGGAGATGGTTCTGGTCGGCATGGTGAATAAGGAAATCGTCGGGCTGATCAACAGGCACGGAGGCAATTCCGTGGGCCTGAGCGGCAAGGACGGCAATCTGATCAACGCGGAGAAATATTATCTGAATGAAGAGAAAGCCAAACACACACCGCCGGAAATTATCGATATCGGGCTGGTGGGCAAGGTGAAAAATATCAACGCTCAGCTGATCATCTCGCTGGCTCAAAACAACTTTATCCCGGTGATCGCGCCGACGGGCATCGGCGACAACGGTGAAACTTACAACATCAATGCCGATATTGTCGCCGGAGAAATAGCGGCCGCTCTCAAGGCCGAAAAACTTTTGCTGCTGACGGATGTGCCCGGTGTTCTGACCAAAAATAAAGAACTGATCAATACCATGACCAATGACGAAGCTCTGGCTCTTATTGACGACGGCACGGTTGAGGGGGGGATGTTCCCGAAGATCAAATGTTGTCTGAAGGCGCTTAAGGGGGGCGTACAAAAAGCCCATATTGTTGACGGGCGGCTCAAACACGCCGTGTTGCTGGAAGTGTTTACCGATAAGGGAATCGGGACGGAAATCGTTTTATAAATACACAGGTGGGAATTAAAAATGAACGAACAGAATATCATGGCTCTGGCCGGTGAAAACATCATGAATACCTACAGGCGATTTCCAATCGTCCTGACGAAAGGATCGGGGGCCCGGGTGTGGGATATAAACGACCGAGAATATCTTGACTTTGTAGCGGGGATTGCGGTTTGCAATCTTGGTCATTCTCATCCCCAGGTTACTGCCGCCCTGAAAGCACAACTGGATAAATTAACGCATGTTTCCAATTTGTATTATACGGAACCGCAGGCCCGCCTGGCGGAACTTCTTGTCCGGAATTCGTTCGCGGACAAGGTATTTTTCTGCAACAGCGGCGCGGAAGCCAACGAAGCGGCCATTAAACTGGCCCGGAAGTATGCCCATGAAAATATGGGGCCGGATAAATACGAGTTGATTACCATGAAGGATTCCTTTCACGGACGCACCATGGCTACCATTACAGCCACGGGACAGGAAAAATTTCAATTCGGTTTCACGCCGCTGCTGGACGGTTTTACGTATGTGCCTTTTAATGATTTGCAGGCTCTGGAAAATGCCATTTCCGGTAAAACCTGCGGAATCCTGCTCGAACCGATTCAGGGAGAAGGCGGTGTGAACATCCCCGATGAAAATTATCTGGCCCGGGTGCGGGAAATCTGCGACCGGCATGAAATCTTATTGATTGTTGATGAGGTGCAGACGGGGATCGGACGCACGGGAAAACTTTTTGCCTATGAGCATTCCGGCATCAAACCGGATATCATGACCCTGGCCAAAGCGCTGGCCAACGGTTTTCCGATCGGTGCGATGCTGGCGACGGACAAGATTGCCAAAGCTTTTGTGCCGGGCAATCATGCCTCGACATTCGGCGGCAGTCCTCTGGCCATGGCGGCGGCCGAAGCTGTTTTAAAAACAATCCTGCGGGAGGGCATCCTGGAGCATTGCGAAAAGACAGGCGAGTATTTCCTGGCCCAATTGAAAAAATTACAGCAAAAGCATCCGGTCATCAAGGAGGTCAGGGGAAGGGGATTGATGCTGGCCATGAAACTGGATATAGAAACGGGCGATATCGTCCGTGAATGTCTGAATCGGGGATTGCTCATCAATTCCACCGGCGGCAAAATACTACGGTTTGTTCCGCCGCTGATTATTACGACGCAGGATATCGATCAGGCGATAAAAGTACTTGACGACGTGATGGAGGGTAAATGAAAAAGGATTTGCTCAGTATTTATGATCTCGAGCCCGGCGATTTCGACAAAATCTGGAAGAAAGCCGACAAACTGAAAAAATGTTTGAAAGCCGGAAAACCCCATGATTCCCTCAAGGGGAAAACGCTGGGAATGATTTTTGATAAATCGTCCACCCGCACAAGAATATCTTTTGAAGTCGGGATGTATCAGCTGGGAGGAATCGCGTTGTTTTTGACTTCCCGCGACACGCAAATAGGACGCGGAGAAACTGTTTCCGATTCGGCCCGGATGATGTCGCGTTATCTGAACGGGATCATGATCCGGACCTTTTCTCAGGACAGTGTGGAAGAGTTTTCCCGCTGGGCTTCCATTCCGGTCATCAACGGTTTGACGGACCTTTTGCATCCGTGTCAGATATTGAGCGATCTATTTACCATCAAAGAAAAAAAAGGGTCTTACAAAAAAATAAAAATAGCCTATATAGGCGACGGAAATAATGTGGCCAATACCTGGATCGAGGCGGCCGCTAAATTGCCGATTCAGTTAACGCTGGCCTGCCCGCAGGGTTACGGGCCGGATAAGGAAATCATGGCCCGGGGACAAAAGGAATCGACGGAAGGCATCACGCTTTATCAGGACCCCCTGGAGGCGGCGTGGAATGCCGATGTTTTGTACACGGATGTCTGGGTCAGCATGGGACAGGAATCGGAAGACAAGAAAAGAAAAAAAATATTCAAGGATTATCAGATCAACAAAAGACTTTTGAAAGAAGCAAAGAAAGATGTCATGGTCATGCATTGTCTTCCCGCGCACCGCGGAGAAGAGATTTCCGCTGACGTCATTGACGGGCCGAATTCGGTGGTGATTGATCAGGCGGAAAATCGTTTGCACGTGCAGAAGGCCATCCTGGAAATATTACTTTAATAAAACGAAAATTACACCGGATGACGGGATTTATTCCGTTGATCGGGGTCAGGAGGAAAGTACATTGTCAGCAAAGAAGAAAAAAGTTGTTTTGGCCTATTCCGGCGGACTGGATACATCCGTCATCGTTCGCTGGTTGATCGAAACCTATAAGTGCGAAGTGATCTGCTACGCCGCGGATGTAGGGCAGAAAGAGGAATTGACCGGATTGAAGGAAAAGGCGCTCAAAACCGGAGCCAGTAAAATTTATATCGATGATTTAAGGGAAGAGTTCGCGCGAGATTTTGTTTTCCCGGCACTGCGGGCGAACGCCATTTACGAAGGAACCTATCTGTTGGGTACATCTTTGGCGCGTCCTTTGATTGCCAAAAGGCAGATCGAAATAGCGCGGCAGGAAGGAGCAGATACCGTTTCCCACGGCGCGACCGGCAAGGGGAATGATCAGGTTCGCTTCGAACTGACGTATTACGCGTTGAATCCGGACATAAAAATTATCGCGGTCTGGAAGGATGATAACTGGAAATTCAAATCCCGGGAGGAGATGATCGATTACGCGGCAAAATACAAGATTCCCATTCCGCTGACCAAGGCCAAACCGTACAGCTCGGACCGGAATCTGCTGCATATCTCCCATGAGGGCGGTATTCTGGAAGATCCCTGGGCGGAGCCGCCGGAAGATATTTTCGTTCTGACGAAGTCTCCGGAAGAGGCGCCGGACAAACCGACCTATCTGGAAATTGATTTTAAAAAGGGAAATCCCGTTGCCGTGAACGGCAGGAAAATGTCGCCGGCGAAACTGATGGATTATGTGAATGCTATCGCCGGCGAAAACGGGGTCGGACGGGTTGATATGGTGGAAAACCGGTTCGTCGGGATGAAATCAAGAGGGGTCTATGAAACGCCCGGCGGGACAGTGCTCTGGGCGGCGCACCGCGCGGTCGAGTCGATTACCATGGACCGTGAGGTTATGCTGATGCGTGATTCTCTCACACCGAAATACGCGCAACTGGCCTACAACGGTTTCTGGTATGCGCCGGAGATGAAGACGCTTCAGACCTATATCGACGCGACGCAGGAAACCGTGACCGGGACGGCGCGCGTGAAATTGTACAAGGGAAATTGCACCGTTGTCGGTCGAAAATCACCGTATTCGCTTTACAGCGAAACGTTTGCCACGTTTGAAAAAGATGAGGTTTACAATCAGAAAGATGCGATAGGATTTATCAAACTGAACGGTTTACGTTTGATTATTCAGAATTACTTAAAAAAGAAATCTTAATGTCAGCGGAGATGAATCATGGCAACCGGTAAAAAACCATGGGGCGGCAGGTTTCAGCAACCGACGGCTGAGATTGTGGAAAAATTCACGGCTTCAATCCATTATGACCAGAGACTTTATCCCTATGATATCGAAGGTTCCATCGCGCACGCAACCATGCTGGCCGGACAGAATATCATATCGAAAAAAGATGCGTTAAAAATCATATCCGCGTTAAAAGCCATTTTTCAGGATATCCGTCAGGGAAAATTCACGTTCAGTCCCGCCGATGAAGATATTCATATGGCCGTGGAAAAAGAATTGATCAGGCGTATCGGAGAAGCGGGAGGTAAACTGCACTCGGCCCGGAGCCGAAATGATCAGATTGTTTTGGATGTGCGGCTTTTCATGAGAGCGGAAATTCAGTCTATCGTGTCGCTGTTGAACCATCTGCAGAAAACACTTGTGGGCCTGGCCAGGCAGGAAATCAAAACGATCATGCCCGGTTACACGCATATGCAGAAAGCGCAGCCGGTGCTGCTGTCGCATTATCTTCTTGCGTTCGTGGAAATGTTCGAACGGGACATCCAACGATTGCAGGAGTGTTCAAAAAGGATTAACGTCCTGCCCCTCGGTGCGGCGGCGCTGGCCGGAACGGGATTGCCGATCAATCGTGAAAAGACAGCCGGCATGTTAAAATTTCCGGTCGTCAGTGAAAACAGCATGGATACGGTCGCAGACAGGGATTTCATCGCGGAATTTATTTTTGATGCCGCGTTAGTTATGATGCATTTAAGCCGCTTTTGCGAAGATTTGATTCTGTGGTCGTCCGATGAATTCGGTTTTATCGAGATATCGGACGCCTATACAACGGGCAGCAGCATTATGCCGCAAAAGAAAAATCCCGACGTCGCCGAACTGATCAGGGGAAAATCCGCCCGGGTGTACGGGGATCTTTTTTCCGTTATGACCCTTTTGAAGGGATTGCCCATGACGTACAACCGTGATTTGCAGGAAGACAAAGAACCTTTGTTTGACGCAGTGGATACCGTCAAAGACTGTCTTTCCGTATTTGCGGAAATGATGATGAATACAAAATTTAAAAACGAGAAAATGTATCTGGCGGCGAAAAAAGGTTTTGCTGCGGCAACGGAAATTGCGGAATATCTGGTCGAGAAAAAAGTTCCTTTCCGTGACGCGCATGAAATTACCGGCCGGATTGTGGCGTATTGTCTAAAAAACAAGAAAGAGCTGGATAGCTTGACCCTGAAAGAGTATCAGAAATTTGACGCACGGATTCAGGCAGATATTCAGGGCCGGATAAAACTCGAACAGGCTGTTCATGTACGCAGTCACCGGGGAGGAACGTCCGCCAAAGCCGTTTTGCAGAGGATAAAAGAATTTGAAAAGAATTTTGTTTAAAAATAAAATATTTATTTTCATTATTCTCCTTTTTAGTGTAGCGTCCTGCGGCGTAAAGGGAAATCCGGTTGATCCGTCCCGCGTGACGGGCCATGCTGAAATGGTGAAGAATCTGAAGGTTGCCGCATCGGGTGACAGCCTGAAACTGACATGGGATTTGCAGGACAACGATGCAAGAATAAATTATATCAACATTGAAAGAAGAGAATCCGGTGACGATGAAAAAGATTGCCGGGATTGTACGGGGACATTTGAACGCGTCGGACAGATTCAAGTGAAAAAAGTTAAAAAAGAAAATCAGGATAATGAAAAATTCATTTTTACCGATAAAAATGCAACTCGCGGTAAATCATACGATTATCGTTTGTCGCTTTGTGACGATTTTAAATCGTGTTTTGAGAGCGCCGTAACGGCAATCAATTTTAAATGATGAAACAATGAAGGAGGCTTCTTTTATGTTCAGAGGCGCAATGGTCGCTCTTGTAACACCTTTTAAAAACGATCAGGTGGATGAGAAAGCATTACGGGAACTGATAGAATTTCAAATTGCCGGCGGCACGGACGCTATTGTTCCCTGCGGCACGACCGGCGAATCGGCCACGCTGTCTCATGAAGAACACGACCGAGTCATCGAAATTACGATTGATGCCGTAAAAAAGAGGGTGCCGGTCATTGCCGGAACGGGATCCAATAATACAGCGGAAGCCCTGCGTCTGACCAAACATGCCTATGAAGCGGGCGCAGACGGGGCTCTCATCGTCTGCCCCTATTATAACCGTCCCACGCAGGAAGGTCTTTATCAGCATTTTAAGGTGATTGCCGAGAGTGTTCCCATTCCCATTATTCCGTATAACATACCCGGCCGGACGGGGGTTAATCTGCTGCCGGATATGGTTGCCAAACTGGCCAGAATTAAAAACATTGTCGGCATTAAGGAGGCTTCGGGCTCGATCAAGCAAATGAGTGATGTGATAGAGCTTTGCGGCAGGGACTTTGCCGTTCTGTCCGGGGATGATATCTTTACGCTGCCATTGATGGCGATCGGCGGCGCTGGTGTTATTTCCGTTGTATCCAATGTGGCGCCGGCGGACATGGCGGGATTGATCGATGCTTTTGAAGCCGGAGACCTGACCACGGCGAAGAAACTTCATTTCAAGATGAGCTCTTTGATTGAAGCGCTGTTTATCGAAGTCAATCCTGTTCCGGTCAAGGCCGCTCTGGCCCTGATGGGAAAAATCCATTGCGAATACAGATTGCCTCTGTGCAGATTGTCGGATGCCCATTTCGAGAAATTAAAGCAGGTGATGTCCGATTACGGTTTGATTTAAAGAGTTGTGTCCCGGTATTGTTAAAAAAGGAAGGAGATGATTCCATGGTAAAGGCTATCGTGACGGGCGCTGCCGGAAGAATGGGCGGTAAAATAATCAGTCTCATTGCGACCTCCGAAAATATCAAGGTTGTCGGAGCGGTTGAGGTGAAAAAACATCCCATCATCGGGCACGACATGGGACAGGGGTTGGGTCTGGGCAAAACGGGGATAAAAGTTTGTGACAACTTATCCGACTGTGTTGATCAGGCTGACGTTGTCATTGATTTTACCGATCATACATCCTCCATGAATTATTTGAAAACGACCTGTGAAAGCAACAAGGCGATTGTTGTCGGCTCGACCGGATTTACCGCCGCGGAGATGGAAACGATCAAGGAATTGACGAAGAAAACGCGTTGTGTCCTGACGCCCAACATGAGCGTCGGTGTCAATGTCATGCTGAAGGTTCTTGAATATTGCGCGGGGATTCTGAAAGATGATTATGATGTCGAAATCATCGAGGCCCATCACCATCTGAAAAAGGACGCCCCCAGCGGAACCGCGATGGAAATGGCCAAAGTCATCGCCGCTAAACTGGGACGTGATCTGGACGCTTCGGCGGTTTATTCACGACGCGGTTTAATCGGCGAAAGAACGAGGAAGGAAATCGGCATCCAGACGGTTCGCGCGGGAGATATTGTCGGTGATCATACCGTCATCTTTGGAGGCGTCGGGGAGAGACTGGAATTTATTCACCGCGCTCACAATCGTGACAATTTTGCCAAGGGCGCGATCCGGGCGGCACAATGGGTTGTGAGTCAGGGAAACGGACTGTACGACATGCAGGATGTCTTGGGATTAAGGGATCATCCTTGAAGGTTCAAAACATTGTACGGTATTATTTGTTATATCGGAATCGGCTCCAATCTCGGCGACTGTCTTAAAAATTGTAAAACGGCTGTCGAATGTATTTCCCGATTAAGAGAAGTTGAGTTAACGGCAGTTTCATCATATTATAAGACGGAGCCGGTGGGCGTTGAAGCACAGAATGATTTCATCAATGCCGTTGCGGAAATTAAAACAAGTCTTCAAGCCGGGGAGCTTTTAACGGCCTTGCAGAACATTGAAAACAGCATGGGGAGAATCCGGGAATCCAAAGGCGGTCCGAGAAATATCGATCTTGATCTGCTTTTTTACGGACAGAACGTTCTCCAGGACGGAACAATGATCGTGCCGCATCCGGAAATTCATAAAAGGAGATTTGTTCTGGAGCCGCTGTGCGAAATAGCTTCTTATCTTATTCATCCGTCATTCGGCGTATCAGTCCGGGGATTAAGAGATCGTTTGACGGATGATAAAAAAGTGGAAAGATTGACGGAAAATAACGGTCAGGATGTTGCGCATTGATTCGATTAATTATATCCATCTTAGTCATTTACATATTATATAAAATTATTAAATTTATCAGCCGGGTCAAATCGGGAGAAAACGAAAATTTACAATTTTCACGAAAATCAGCAAGGGGAGAAGACCTGATTGAAGATCCTGTCTGTCATACTTATGTTCCGGTAAGCCAGGCTTATAGAAAGGAAATTAACGGGCAGGAGTATTTTTTTTGCAGTAAAAAATGCGGTGATAATTATACCATCGAAAAAAATAACTGAGACGAGGGGAGATCTATGAAATTTTTTATTGATACGGCTAATATTGAAGAAATCAAACAGGGAATAGCCCTGGGCATGGTTGACGGCGTAACCACGAATCCGTCGCTGATTGCCAAAGAAAAAAAGGGGTTCGACTCTGTTGTGAAAGATATACTTAAAACCGTCAAAGGACCGGTCAGCCTGGAAGTGGTCAGTATGGACGCGAAGGGAATGTTTGCCGAAGGGAAAAAACTGGCGCGTCTGGGCAGTAATGTTGTGATCAAAGTTCCTCTTTGCACGGAAGGATTAAAGGCAACCCGGATGTTTGCCGATGCCGGTATTGACGTAAATCAGACGTTGATCTTTTCTCCGCTGCAGGCGCTGATGGCGGCAAAGGCCGGCGCCCGTTATGTCAGCCCATTCGTCGGACGACTGGATGATATCGCTCATGACGGTATGGAACTGGTCGAACAGATCATCACGATTTATGAAAATTATTGTTACGAAACGGAGGTCATTGTGGCAAGCGTCCGTCATCCGAGACATGTTTTAGATGCCGCACTGATGGGTGCCGATATTGCCACCATTCCCTTCAAAGTCATCGCCCAGCTGGTTCAGCATCCCCTGACCGACAAAGGTATTGAAACATTTTTAAATGACTGGAAAAAGGTACCTCGGAAATAATGTTAACGATTCATGCGGTTCCCAATCATAAGGCAGGCGAATGATTTCAAAACGTGAAACCTTAAATTTACCCAACACCATCACATTAATGAGAATCGGTGTGGTCCCTTTTCTTTTCATTCTGCTTTCCGATCCGGGAGAATTCTGGAGTCTGGTAATTGCGGGATTATTTGTTATCGCCTCCGTTACCGATTTCTTTGACGGTTATGTCGCCCGGAAATATCAGTTGATTACGACTATCGGCAAGTTTCTGGATCCTATTGCCGATAAAATAATCGTGAATACGGCTATGATCCTGCTCATTCCCATTGGACGGATACCGGCCTGGATCGTGGCGATAACGATTATCCGCGATTTAATCGTGGATGTGATCAGAAGTATTGCTTCTTCAGAAGGCATTTACATTCAGGCGAGCACCTTCGGCAAGCAAAAGACGGTGGCACAGATTATCGCCGTTACGGCGCTGATCATCCACTATCCTTTGCTGGGGCTTAATATGCATCTTATCGGCACGATCATTCTTTATGTGGCTTTCGTTTTCACGATTTATTCCGGTATTGATTATCTTTTGAAATTATTTCAAAGCATTGAAAAATGACGTCCTCTTTCGATCTGCGCATTTTTAATTTCAGAATATTTAATCCAAAACAAAATTAATTATTTTCTGAAGAAAATATTAATTTTTATTGACAAGAGATATCTATTTGTTATAGTCAACGCCGTTTTGATGAGCGGGCGTAACTCAGCGGTAGAGTGCTACCTTGCCAAGGTAGACGTCGACGGTTCAAATCCGTTCGCCCGCTCCATTTTTTTATCGGCGGCATAGCCAAGTGGCTAAGGCAGCGGTCTGCAAAACCGTTATTCCCCGGTTCAAGTCCGGGTGCCGCCTCCAATTAAATCAAGGAGTTCACTTTTTAGGCAAAAAGTAGCTCCTTTTTTGTTTTATCCAATAATATTCAATACTTAATATTAATAAAACTGTTTAATTTACAGTTTATTAGCCCCGTAATCTTGAAGCAGTACTTAATATCTTTTGGATGTTGACTAATAGTTCAAGTAGTGATATGATAACTTTCTGATATGGAAAGGCAGGCGAAAATTAAAATGTTTAAAGTGGGCGACTTGGCAGTATATCCGGCACACGGTGTTGGAGTCATTGAAGCCATTGAAAATAAAGAAGTAATGGGGAAAAAACAGTCCTTTTACGTCATGAAGATCATGGGCAACGGAATGAAGATTATGATTCCGACAATGAGCGTTAAGGCTGTGGGGTTACGTGAAATTATCCTGGAGAAAGAAATCCCCAAGGTATATGAAATTTTGCGCAATAAAGATGTTACCATAGATAAACAAACCTGGAACAAACGATATCGGGAGTATCTGGAAAGGATCAAAACCGGTTCTGTATTTGAGATTGCCGGCGTTTTAAGGGATTTATTTATTTTGAAAAGTGATAAGAATCTTTCTTTCGGTGAAAGAAAGATGATGGATACAGCCAAAAATCTGCTCGTTAAAGAATTATCCGTAGCGACCAACGCACAGGAATCCGAAGTCGAACATAATTTGCAAAAGATTTTTACAGTCCAGTAACAATAATCAATTTATAAAACCAGGCTCTTTGAAAATTGAAAAAAGAAAAATTATTTTTCCTTTTTAAAGGAAACCGTTATTTTTCCTCCATAATTATTTTCATTTTATATCGGCAGTAATTTAATTCATAAAAAATTATACATATATATTTATCATATCACAGAAAGGAGGTGAAACGGTTGATTATCAGAATTATTTTAATCGTTGCTTGTTCTATCAGTGGTTATGCCATTGCCTATTATACTTCTTCCGATTATTTCCTGATTCTCAAATCAGTCGCCGGCTTTATTATCGGATCATTAATCGCATTAACTGTCATAAAAATCGAACAGAACATTCGTAAATTATCCTTAAAAGTCATTATCGGCGGCGTTGCGGGAATGATCGTCGGTCTCCTGATTGCATTAATATTTAGTTTTGGTTTAAATTTTGTCAGCAAAATCAGGGAGAACCAGCAGGCTGTTCCCTGGATCTATTTGCTCATTACCGGCATATTCAGTTATCTTGGCCTGACCCTGGGATCAAAGAAAATCGATGAATTTCATTTTTCCGGAATGGATTCCCGGGATACCCGAGATCATCGCATTCTGGACACCAGCGTCATTATCGAGGGAAGAATCGCTGATATTTGCGACAGTGGATTCATTGAGGGAAATCTGATGGTTCCGCGCTTTGTCTTGAACGAGTTGCAACTTGTTGCCGATTCTTCGGATTCGATGAAAAGACTGAGGGGAAGACGCGGTCTGGACGTTCTCAATCATTTACAGAAAACCCCGAATGTGAATATTGAAATTGTCGAACAGGATTTCCCCAAAATCAAGGGCGTTGACGGAAAGCTGGTCGCTTTGGCCAAACAACTGAATGCCAAACTTTTGACCAATGATTACAATCTGAACAAAGTGGCGGAATTACAGGGCATCAGAGTGCTGAATATCAACGAACTGGCCAATGCCATGAAGCCGGTTGTGCTTCCCGGCGAGCAGATGACTGTCAAGATAGTTCGTGAAGGCAAGGAAGCGGGGCAGGGCGTTGCGTATCTTGACGACGGAACCATGATTATCGTGGATAATGCCCAGAAGATGGTCAACATGAACGTTAAAGTCATCGTGACCAGTGTTCTTCAAACCCAGGCCGGCAGAATGATTTTTTCGGAATTGAAAGAAGTTGCCTGAAAGAAGTTATCGTGATGAACTGGAAACCCGGGATGAAAATTCCCGGGTTTTTTTATGGCTATTCCCTTTTGACTATAAAAATGTTATCAGTTCCCTAAAATTTTCAGGAAGTCATTCATGAAAACGGTGGCCATCATTCCTGCGGGCGGCGCAGGTAAAAGACTGAAGTCTCATATTGCCAAACAGTACTTATTGCTCGATTCTATGCCGGTGCTGGTTCATACGGTAAAGGCTTTTCAGGAATCGGACGCCATCGATGAAATTATTATGGCCTTGCCGCCGGATGATCTGGTTGGTATCCGGCAGGATTTGATTGAGAAATACGCTCTTTCCAAAGTAACTCAAGTGGTTGCGGGGGGAAACGAACGACAGGATTCTGTAAAAAACTGCCTGACGGCCATTGCGGACAAATGCGATCTGGTCGTTGTACATGATGCGGTGCGTCCGTTTGTTACGGGAGAATTAATCGGCCGGGTTATCGGAGTCGCCGCGGATACCGGAGCAGCCGTCGCCGGTGTGAAAGTGAAAGACACGGTGAAAGAAGTGAAGCCGGGAAACATTATTTCAGCGACAGTGCCTCGTGATAATCTCTGGCTGACGCAAACGCCTCAGGCGTTTCAGTTCGGCATTTTAAAGGAAGCATACCGAAGGGCCGGTGAAGAAAAATTTTACGGTACGGACGATGCTTCGCTGGTGGAAAGAATGGGACAGGAAGTGACCATGGTGGAAAGTTCTTATGAAAATATAAAAATTACAACCAACGAAGACATGTCCATAGCGGATGCATTGATGAAAAAAAGAAATAAATCCGGATATCGAACCGGTTTCGGTTACGACAGTCACCGGCTGGTCCCCGATAGAAAACTGATTCTGGGGGGAGTGGAAATTCCATTTCATAAAGGATTGCTTGGGCATTCGGATGCTGACGTTCTGGTTCATGCCATCTGTGACGCGCTCCTGGGGGCTGCCGGCGCGGGAGACATCGGAAGACATTTTCCGGACACAAATCCTGAATATAAAGATATCTCCAGCCTGATCCTTCTGGAAAGAGTTAAAAAGTTAATTGCGACAAAAGGATTTTCCATTGTTAATATTGACGCAACGGTCGTTATGGAGGCGCCGAAGCTCGCGCCTCATGCCGACAAGATGGTTGCCAATATTGCCGGCGTTTTAAAGATTGCTAAAGATCATGTGAATATTAAAGCCAAAACAAATGAAGGCATGGGGTTTGCCGGTAGAAGCGAAGGCGTCGCGGTTTTCGCTGTGGCAGCTCTTTCGGAAGGGAAATAAAGATGTTGTTAAAACCCAGAGTTAGATTTGCGCCATCTCCCACCGGAGAGCTCCACGTCGGTAATGCGCGCACGGCTTTGTTTAACTGGATGTTTGCCCGCCATCACGGCGGTTCTTTGGTTTTGCGCGTTGAAGACACGGATGAATCCCGCAGTGATATCGCCTATCAGCTGAGTTTATTTGATGACTTGAACTGGCTTGGACTGGATTGGGATGAGGGACCGAACAAGGGCGGGGATTACGGTCCCTATAAACAGAGTGAACGGCTTGCCATCTACAAAGAATATCTGCAGAAGCTGATAGCATCAGACGGGGTGTATCCCTGTTACTGTACCGAGGAAGAACTGGAGGAAGAACGTCAAAATCTGATTCTGAGCAAGCGTATGCCGCGTTACATGGGCAAATGCAGAAATCTCACGGCTGAGGAGAGGGAAAAAAGGGAAAGAGAGGGCAAAAAGCCTTCGTATCGATTTAAGATTGATTCTCAAACAATTGAATTTGAAGATTTAATCCGCGGGGCGATGCGATTCGAGTCGGACGCTATCGGCGATTTTATCATTGTCCGTTCCAACGGGATGCCAGCTTATAATTTTGCTGTGGTCATCGACGACCATCTGATGCAAATCACGCACGTCATTCGGGGGGAAGATCATCTTTCCAACACCGCTTTGCAAATCATGCTTTACCGGGCGTTCGGTTTTGCGCCTCCGGCTTTTGCCCATCATTCTTTAATTCTGGGCAAGGACCGCGCCAAACTCAGTAAACGACACGGTTCTGTTTCCATCGGTGAATTCCGCAAACAGGGAATTTTGCCGGAAGCCCTGATTAACTACCTGGGCCTGCTGGGAAGTTCATTCACGGACGGGAGGGAAATCTTATCCCGCAACGAAATGATTGAAGGATTTGCCCTGGAGAGAGCCTCCCGAAGCGGCGCCGTGTTTGATGAAGAAAAACTGCGCTGGCTCAATGCTCTTTATATTAGAAACAGCCGTGCCGCCGATTTAATCGATAGAATGAAACCATTTCTGGAAAAATCAGGATTCCGGGAAGGCGTGGTCGATTCGGAACGGTTCGAAAAAATCATTGAACTTGTCCAGACCGATTTCACCACCTTGGCCGATCTTGATCGTCATATTAAAATATTTTTTGACGACCGGTACGAACTTTCGGCTGAGGCAAAGGCATTGCTCGAAGATGAAAAATCAGGCAGGGTCGTGAAGACGTTTGCCGAATATCTGAAACAGCAGGACATCGAACCGCAGGCTCTTTATGCGGCGGCAATCCGATATACGAAGGAAAAAACCGGCGCCAAAGGCAGGGATCTGTTTATGCCGCTGCGCGCGGCCTTGACCGGTGAAATGCATGGCCCGGAACTGGACAGGATTTTTGTTATTCTCGGGAAAGATACAGCGCTCAAAAGATTGAGCGCTTTTCAGACCTAAGCACTTTTTCTGTGTTTTCGGATCGCCATCCAATAAAAAATAATATTGACTGCGATGACCAATGCACCCAGAATCTTCTGGACGGACGTTGTCAGATGTTCGGGATAGATTACCGGCATCAGGTATTGTAAAATAAAATCGCCGCCGTATGAATTCTCTCCGGCAAGACTGCGGAACCGGTTTTCCAGAGGTGTCAGCGGACAAATCCAGCCGAAAATTTCCACGGCCGCTCCCCAGATTGCCGCAGGAAGATGCAGGAAAGCGATACGCGGCCAGAGGATAACCAGTAATCCGCCGCCGACAACAAAGATGATAAACAGAAAATGGATCATGACAACCGCATCGGCAAGTATCTTGTACACATCCTCCTCCCCAAAATAATCACAAACTTTTGCTATTTATTGGGAAGCCATCCAATTCCCTTGGCATGCAGGCTCTGGATGTAAATCCTTTCTGACGTTTCGGTTACTCCGGTCGTTTCAGGGTAGGCACCGCTCGGGTCCTGCAGGTCGGCGACAATTTTGCCGTCTTCGGTGAAAGCCATAACATGGCCATACGGTTTGGGTAAAGGCCATAAAGATTTCGGCAATCGGTATGTTAGTTTTCGCAGGAAAGGCGTGGATGTGATTGTTAATTGATCGATCGCCGGATTGCGGGGCTTGGCAAATCCCAGCCATATTTTCCCATCGAGTCCGCGTGTCAGATTATCAGGATATCCGGGTAAATTTTCCAACAAGATCTGCGCGGAATCGCCGGGATGGCCAATATCCAGATTCCGGGCATTTACAGATATTTTCCAGACGCGGTGTTTACCGGTTTCGTTGACGAAAAGCCATTGAGCGTCCTCACTTAAAACGACACCGTTGGCAAAACTCAGGCCTTTGGCCACGATACGGGTCGCTTTTTTTACCGGATCATATTCCAGAATACGGCCTGTTGAACGCTGTTCCAGAATGTCGATGGTGCTGGCCTGAAATATTCCACCCCAGTCTTTCGGCGCGAAACGCGCAGAAGCATCACTGAAATAAATCTTCCCCGACGGCGCTACGGTTACCGCGTCGGCAAAGCGAATCGGCTCTCCGTTGATCTGATGCGTTAAGATCGTTGTTTTCTTATCGGGACTGATTAAGAGTAGTCCTTTATCGACGTCGGCGGCAACGATATTTCCATTGGCGTCAAAATCAAACCCAAGAACGTGTCCGCCCGTTTCGGCGGAAATTTCCTGCTGCGAACCATCCTGGCTCATACGTATGATTTTTCCGCTCGCGACGGTCGTGTAAAGTCTGCCGTCCCGGCCGATGACGATCTGTTCAGGCCCTTCTTCGTTTCCCAGAGCGAGGATTTGCAGGTTGGAGAGTTTTGTGTTAACGGCGTGCGGCCCGGTGTATCCATCGGTCTGCGGAGGAATCCATTGCACAGGATCAACCGGCACCGGCCACAAGGTTAAATAAGCAACGAGCAAAATGAAAATGCAGATCAAGACACTCAGGATTCTTTTCATCGCAGCGCCTCCTGAAAATGAAAGTGACCGGGAAAATTCTCCAACACTAAAGCGGTATATTATTATGCTTTTTTGCTATTCTCGTTTCTTTTTTATCGTTCAGGGCTTCCAGCAGAGCGACAATTCTTTTTCGGGTGTCACGCGGCGCAATAATTTCTTCAATGATACCCAGAGACGCCGCAAAATAAGGATTGTTGAATTTTTCTTCATAGGCCGCCGCCAGCTCGATTCTTTTCGCCGCCGGATCACCGGCCTTTGTTATTTCATTGCGGTATATGATGTTGCAGGCGCCTTCCGCGCCCATGACGGCAATTTCGGCCGTTGGCCATGCCATGACGTAATCTGCTCCCAGTTGTTTACTGCACATGCCGATATAGGCGCCGCCATAGGCCTTACGGATAATGACGGTGATTTTAGGCACTGTCGCTTCCGAATAAGCATGGAGCAACTTCGCTCCGTGACGAATGATGCCCGCCCATTCCTGATGGGTGCCCGGCATGTAACCGGGAACATCCGTAAAGGTCAGCAGGGGAATGTTGAAAGCGTCGCAGAAGCGTATAAAGCGCGAGGCTTTATCGGAGGCGTCCACATTCAGGACGCCGGCGGCAAAACGCGGATTATTGGCGATGACGCCGACCGTCTTGCCCGTAACGCGAATAAAAGCGATAATAATGTTTTGCGCCCAGAGTTCCTGTAATTCGAACATCTCGCCGTTGTCCGCAACGGATTTGATGATTTTTTTCATATCGTAAGCCCGGTTGCTTTTATCGGGAATGATCGTGTCGAGTTCGGGGCAAATCCTTTGCGGGCTGTCCGAGGCATCCGAAAGGACCGGAACCGGAGCATGGCAACTGTCCGGCAGATAAGAAAGCAGTTTTTTAATTTTCTCAATGCAGTCGGCGTCATCTTCCGTGACCATGTGGCAGACGCCGCTTTTGGAAGCGTGAGCCAGAGCACCGCCAAGTTCTTCATGAGAAACTTCTTCGCCGATAACGGCTTTGACGACATCGGGTCCGGTGATATACATGTAACTGCTGCCCTTGACCATGAAAACCCAGTCAGCCAGGGCCGGGGAATAAACCGCGCCGCCGGCCGTCGGGCCCATGACGGCGGTTATCTGAGGAATGTATCCGGAACCGAGGGTGTTGCGGTAAAAGATTCCGCCGTAACCTTCCAGAGAAGGAACGCCTTCCTGAATGCGCGCTCCGCCGGAATCGTTAAGCGCTATAAACGGTTTTCGCGCGTCAATGGCCATATCCATCACTTTCCAGATTTTTCTGGCGTGCATTTCACCCAGACTGCCGCCGGAAGAAGTAAAATCCTGAGCCGCAACGAAAACCACGCGACCGTCTATCTTGCCGAAACCGGTGACAACACCGTCCGCCGGTATTGCTTTTTTATCAAGACCAAACAAGGCGGAACGATGTTCAACAAAAAGCTGCACTTCCTGAAACGTGTCCTTGTCGAAAAGCAAATCCAGTCTTTCCCGGGCGGTTAGTTTTTTCAGTTCGTGCTGTTTGGAAATTTGTTTTTCACCACCCATGAATTTCAAAGACTGATTTTTTTTGTTGAAATCATTAATTTTGTCCTGTGTGGAATTATTCTGCGTTTCGTTACTCATAAATCTCTCCATTCTTTTGAATTAAAACAAAACGAATTTGAAGCGGTTCCTATCCAAGGGCTTAATTTTAAAATGATATATTTTGATTGGGGGTCATACTAGCCTTTTTGATAAAAACAGGCAAGAAGAAAAGATTGGAAAGCGTGCGCAAAAATAATTTTATACAAAGATGTGAACTTTCGTGCGGCCGGTTTTGTAAGAATATTTCACGGAATACCCGAGATTTTTAATAATGTGCTTCATCATCTGATTGGTGGAGTCGATGATGGATACAAATCGGCCAATGCCCTGTTGCCTGCCGATAGTCAATATTTTAGCAAGCAGGAATTTCCCCAAACCCAGATTCTGCCAGTCGTCACGCACCAAAACAGCAAAGTCCGTAACCTTTTCGGAAGGATCATAACCATAACGGGCAACGGCAATGATGGAATCTCTTCCATTTTCTTTGATTAAAGCCACGAGTGCGAAATCACTTTCGTAGTTGACATGCGTGAGTCTGAAGAGCAAATCGTCGGGTATTGTTCTCAACGGACTTAAAAAACGCATGTAGATGGAATCCGGACCCAGCTTTTGAAATAAGTCCAAAAGACGTTTATCATCCGCCTGATCAATCGGCCTGACAAAGACTTCCCGGCCGTTTTTGAGCGTCAAATATTTTTTATAATGGATGGAGTAATCTTCATGGAATGCTGTAACCATTTCATTGCACCTTCAAGATATTTTAACACGCATCATCCTGAGATCATATAGGCTGAGCGCTGATCTGCCTGTCGGAACCTGTCCGGGTGATATGACGGAATTTGTCCGACAAAAAACAAATTTACGGACGATGCATAGCCAAGATTGTATTGACATGACATCATGCTTTACCTATACTTATCAGAGATTAAATATAATTTTTTATTGTGAAGGTTTATCCGGAGGTCATTGTGGAAAAACTTTTTTACCCAGCGTCCATCGCCATTATCGGGCTGTCGTCAAAACCCAGCAATATTCCCAGGATTGTTCTGGAAAATCTGATTCGCTGGGGATACAAAGGACGCATCTTCGGTATCAATCCCCGCGCCACGGATTCTCACGTGGACGGAATAAAAATGTATAAAGACGTGGGTGATTTACCCGTCGTTCCGGATCTGGTTTATATTCTGGTGCCCGCAAAACTGATTCCTGATATTATTGATTCCTGCGGTCAGGCCGGCGTCAAAAGACTGGCCATCCCTTCCGGAGGATTCAATGAACTGGGCGGCGAAGGTAAAACTTTATCCGAACTTGTTTTACAAAAAGCGAAGCAGTATGGCATCCGGTTTGTGGGTCCCAACGGGGTTACAGTCGCCAACACGGCCAACGGTCTTTGCCTGCCGTTTGTTCCGTCCTACAGCCCGCCCAAAGGCGGTTTATCCATCATTTCGCAGAGCGGCGGCGTCGGATTGATGCTCTGGAATCTGATGACCGATGATAACGTCGGGATGGCTAAATTTGCCAGCATTGGCAACAAACTGGATTTGGACGAGGTGGATTTTCTGGAGTATTTCGGCCGCGATCCCGAAACAAAAGTGATCGGCATGTATCTGGAAAGCATTCCGCGGGGCGATCGTCTTATCGAAGCCGCATCAAAAATAGACAAACCGGTGATCATCCTGAAATCCAACACCACCACGGCGGGCCGGAAAGCCGCAATGAGCCATACCGCCGCACTCGCCAATAATGAAGATATTATTGATGCCGCATTTGAAAGAGCCGGAATCACGCGCATCTATGATTTTAATGAATTCATTTCCATGGCCAAGGCTTTTGAACTCCCGCCGATGCGCGGAAAGCGAATCATGGTCATGTCTCCGGCAGGCGGATTCACCGTGATGATGGCGGATCTGTGCGAAGAATCAGGTTTTGAATTTGCCGATCCCGGCGCCGCTTTTTATGACGAACTGAAAAATTCTTCCAACGCCGGCGTTATCAATTTTTCCAATCCGCTGGATATGGGCGATATTTATGATATGAATGCGTATCCGCAAATTTTCTTCTCGGTGATGCACAACGAAAATGTGGATGGCGCCGTCTATGTGACGCAGTGGCCGGAAATGCCGCGCGGCGAAGATATTTTTTACAAGATGTTCCACACGGATTTATCCAAGGAAGTTGCCGGAACCATTCTCTCGTCGGGAAAACCGCTGGGCGTTTGTCTGTTCGGTCTTTCCGCGACGATTTCCCGCATCAAACAGAATCTGGATATCCCGATTTTTAATAACGCCAGCGAGATGATTCGCGCCTTTAAAAAACAGTACGCTTATTATGCCCGAAAGGCGCAGGGAACCCCTGTTTATAAGCTGCCTGAAAAAGTTGATGTCCAGGCCGCTCAAAAATGGATTGAGGATCATGTCGGCGTGAGAGGGGAGGAATCTCTCGAACTTCTCCACCATTTCGGCATTTCCATAGCGGAATCGGCCGTGGCGAAAGACAGCCAGGAGGCCATCGAAATCGCCGCTAAAATCGGTTATCCCGTCGTCATGAAAATTGTCTCACCGGACGCGATTCATAAATCCGACGCCGGAGGCGTGTTTACGGGAATTCAGACTGTCGCGGAAGTTGGCGATGCATTTGAAAAAATTAAAAAGAATCTTTTTCAATATAAAGCCAACGCCGATTTTCAGGGTGTTCGCATCATGAGACAGGCGGGCGAGGGCTACGATATGTTCATCGGCGGAAAATATGATGAATCCTTCGGTCAGGTCGTCTTTTTCGGCTATGGCGGCATTTACATAGAAGTCTTTAAAGACACAGCCAATATCCTTTGTCCGGCCGATCCAAACGAAATTGAAGCCAAAGTTCGTAAATTAAAATCCTTCAAGATGCTCCGGGGAGCCAGAGGGAAGGGCGCCGGTGACCTTGCGGGTTATGTGAATATGATTGAAAGAGTAACGCATCTTCTGCATCGGTTTCCGCAGATTCGCGAACTGGATATCAATCCTGTCCGGGTTCTGGCCGACGGCTCCGGAGCGGTGGCGCTGGATGCGCGGGTCAGAATTGAAGTCTGATGCTTCCTTTTCGTAGACTGTCCGGTAATAAATTCAGGAATAGTTATGCGTAATTTTAAAATGACTGTTGAATATGACGGCTCCGCCTATTGCGGCTGGCAAAGGCAGGATAATGGTGTCTCCATTCAGCAGCTTCTCGAAGAAGCCATTGAAAAAATAACCGGACAGAAAGTATCCGTTATCGGTTCCGGCCGGACGGATGCCGGCGTTCACGCCTTGAATCAGGTAGGCAGTTTCAGATGCGCAACGAAATTGCCCGTAAATAAAATATTTCTGGGTGTGAACAGCGTATTGCCGCCGGATGTTGTCGTTAAAAAACTGGAAGAAAGAACTGATGATTTTCATGCACTGCGTGACGCCAAAAGTAAAATTTATGTTTATAAGATTTACAATCAAAAGCTGCGACCGGCATTGGGCCGCCATTATTTCTGGCATGTGCGCTATCCGCTGGATATCGCCAACATAAAAAAGGCGGCAAAATATTTACTCGGCACGCATGATTTTTCCTGCTTTTGCGCCACCGGGTCGGATGTCAAAGATCATGTGCGAACTATTGTCGATATCGAAATCAAGACCGGCGAAGAGGGATTGATTGAAATAAAAGTGGAATCGCACGGCTTTTTGAAATACATGGTCAGGAACATTATCGGCACGTTGGTGGACGTGGGACGGGGTAAACGGGAACCTAAAGAAATGAAGCTAATTGTTGAATCTAAAAACAGAAACATTGCGGGCGCGACGGCGCCGGCCTGTGGTTTGTTCCTGAAGGAGGTTAAATACTAAGTGAAAATAATGTTGCTGGGACATAAGGGAATGCTGGGAAGTGATCTCCTGACAAAACTTTCCGGAAAACATGACGTGGTCGGCATGGATAAGGAAGAAATTGATATCGTTTCCGCTGAGGAATGCAGAAACGCCATCCGGGAAATTGAGCCCGATATTGTCATCAACGCTGCCGCCTACACCAATGTTGACGGCTGCGAAACGGACAAGGAAGGTTGCTTTGCCGTCAACGCCGAAGCCGTCAAAAATATCGCCGAAGCCTGCCGGGATAAAAAAATCAGAATCATTCATTTCAGCACCGATTACGTTTTTGACGGCACAGCCCGGGAACCATACAAGGAAGACGCGTCATGCAATCCAATCAACGTTTACGGAGAATCAAAACTGGCCGGCGAACGCTGTCTGCAAAGTCTTTCCGATCATTACCTTTTAATCCGGACATCGTGGCTTTTCGGAACAAAAGGGAAAAATTTTGTGCAGTCTATTTTGGAAAAAGCAAAAGCGAAAAATTTTATCAATGACGCCATGGCAAAGGCAAATGCCGTTCCTGACGGACCCTCTACGATTTCGGTGATTGACGATCAGATCGGATCACCGACTTATACAAAAGATTTGGCCGCGGCGGTTGCTCTTCTCATTGAGAAAAACGCGCAGGGAATATTTCATGTCACCAACCGGGGCAGTTGTACCTGGCATCAATTTGCCGTTAAAATCTTAAAAGAAGCCGGCTTCGATAATGTTGGTGTGGATCCGATCAAATCTGCCGATCTGAAAAGACCCGCCCTGCGTCCGGCATACAGTATTTTAAGCATACAGAAGTTTATTCAGACCACAGGAAAGACCACGCAACCGTGGCAGCTGGCACTGCAGGATTATCTGCAGAATTGTAATTTCAAAAAATAAAAGTTTAAACGGTGAATGGAAACAGGACCATGAGGAAAGATGATCCTCGCGGGAATCAGCGAGTTTATCCTCTCGAAGGCATCAGGGTGCTGGATTTGTCCACGCAGGTGCCCGGACCCTACTGTTCCATGTTGCTGGTCGATCTGGGCGTTAAGATATTTCTCAAATTATCATCGGTCAAAAATATTGATCGACGTTTTCAATAAATACACATTGCCGAACTGCGCCGCTGTTCTTCTCATGCCGATTACCCTTCATAACGGAGCTAATGGGTATTATAATATTGTGTTGGAAAAATGAACCGACGCATCTCTTTATGCGAGATCACGACTGACTGATTTCCCGAAGGAGCAATGAAAATAATTCTTATTTCTCCAAGGATGGAAATTGTGCTATAGTATCAAAATAAACATTAACTTTCGTTTGCTTCTGATGAGCCATAAATCAGCAAAGATAATTTATTTTAACTTTACAGAGGATGAAACATGAAAGTCAATTTAACCGATCAGGAAATACTCAAATTCGCTTATATCACGAAAGAAATCATTGAATATTCATGGGGAAAAAATTTATCAAATGCGCAGGCCAATTGTTACATTGAATGTTTCTATACCATAAAGGATCTTCTGGAAGAAGCGGATGAAAAATACTTGAATAAACATCCCGAAATATTCAGTTACTTTCTCACCGGCAAAAGGCTGATCAGCGAGAAGGATCAGTTGCAATGGGAAAAAGAATGGCAAGTATAACGGCAGTTGCATAAACTTTTTTTATAGAATAGAATTATTCGGGGCAGGGCAGTCTCTTCAAAAAGCATCAACATCGTAATAAACAGCGATATCCTTTTGCAGCAAGGTTTCGGGGCACTATGAAGATAGTCTTGATGTCCATGCCAGACTCGATACCGATGATTATGCATGAAAGCGCCTTTCACCTGCCCAATTGCGGAATTGCAAGCATAGGCGCCAATCTTGACGACGGACATGATGTTTATGTTGTCGATCTGATCCGAAAACGCAGACAGCTTGCATATTATCTGAAACGATTGCTCCTTAAGATCCGTCCACATCTGGTCGGTTTGTCGGCCATGGCCTGGCAGTATGAGACCTGTATCGATGTCATCCGCTTTATCCGGTTTCTTCTGCCGGGGGGCAAGATCGTTATCGGCGGATATCACGCCACGCTGATGTATGAAGAAATTGCCGCGTCTCAGGAGTCCGGTCTGATCGATTTCATGATCCGCGGCGAAGGTGAAGAGTCTTTCCGGCGCCTGGTCAATGCTCTTGAGGGCAAAGACAAACTGGAAAAGATTCCTTCTTTGTCTTTTAAAATTCAGGGAAAGTTTTATCATAATGACAGAGGAGCCTTACTGGATCTGACCAAATTAAAGATCCCCATACGCGATAAGCGCCGTCTGACATCCGGATATCATGCCGTCTTCTCCAAAATCGAAGTTATGGAGACCTCCCGGGGATGCACAAGATCGTGTGCGTTTTGCAGTATGAGGGAGATGTATGGACAGTCGTTTCGGACTTTTCCCATCGAGAGGGTTCTGGCGGATATCGATGATATCTATTGCCAGCGGAATACCCGCGCGATCTTTATTGTGGATGACAACCTGGTGCTGGATCCCGAACGGATGATCCGTCTCTGTGATGCGATCATTGAGAAAAAATACAGGGGATTGACTCTGCACGTCCAGGCTGATTGCGTTTCCATTTCCGGAAACGAAGAGATGGTAAGGAAAATGTCCCTTGCCGGAATAAAAACTGTTTTTCTGGGTATTGAAAATGTTTCAAGAAAAAATCTGGTGGAATCCGACAAAGGCGATATCGTGAACCTTTCAAAAAAAGCGGTTCAGATATGCCATCAGTTCGGCATGATGGTGATTGCCGGACTGATTTTCGGTTTTCCCGACGATGATGAAAAAGAGATTATTGAAAATTATCATTTTCTGAAATCTCTTAATGTTGATATTCCCTATTGTCAAATTCTGACGCCCTATCCGAAAACCCGAATGCGCCGGCAGTTGCTGGAACAGGGAATGGTGACAAAGCCCTGTAATTACAAATTGTACAACGGCCTCAGGGCCACTATAAAAACACGGCATCTCGATACAGATCAACTGCAGTATCTGGTCTGGCTGCACCGGCAGAAAATATTCGGATGGTGGGAGCCTTCCCCACTTATGAGAAGCAAGGGGGGGCTCTGGGTGCCGATTTGGACCCATCTTTTACGGCCTTTGCTCAAATGCACGGTCGGGCGCAAACAGGAGCAAAAAACATGGGAAGAGCTTTACGAAAAGGATTTGCAACACCTGGACGGTTTGAACATGTTCAAGAATCTGGCCGGAAATAACAAATCCGGATAATTCCGTAATAAAAATGTTTAAGGCCTGCGGTTATCGAGAACAGGAATTACGGGAGTCACGCCGAAAATGGGCGATAAAGGCAAAGAGGAGGGGGATTGTGAAACTGGTCATTCGCGGCGGCAGCATCGCGGCCGGTTACGGCGTGGATAAAAGTTATGTCGATATTTTGACGGAAGCGCTTCTTCCGAAAGGGATTGAAGTCATAAACCGGTCAAAATACCGAGAGACCTCTTTTGACGGTATCGAGCTGTTTGACAAAGAAATTGCCAGATATGAACCGGACGTTCTTCTGATTCATTTCGGCGTGGACGACGCATTCCAGTGTGTTTACCGTTCTGAATTTCAGGAAAATCTCGTCCAGATGATTCGGCTGGCACGAAGACTGTTAAATCCCGTTATATTTCTGGCAACATCCCACACGTTTGATAATCCCAACGACATGAGTGCCGTAGATATATTTTACCGGTCGATTGGTATTGTTGCTTCAGACTTGAAGTGTGAGCTGATACCCGTGCATCATTACTGGAATGTTTATCTTGAAAAAAATGATCTATCCAGCAGAGATCTGACACAAAAAGACTCGCGTTATCCGAACGAGCGGGGACATGAAGTGATTGCCGGGATCCTGCTTAAGTCCTTCAGCAGGATATTGAATGGCCTTGACACCATCCCATGAAATAATTATCCTGACGGAGAAAATATTAATCATAGTAGTGAATTTTTGTCAGAACTTCTTCAATCGTCGTGATGCCGCTTTCAATCTTTTCGCAGGCGTCTTCAATAAGCGTTTTCATGCCGTTTTCCCGTGCTACATTGCACAGTTCCTGATCGGACGTATAATCAGGAATGGCCTTTCTCATGCTGCTGTTGACACGAAGAAATTCAAAAATACCTATTCGCCCCTTGTATCCGGTAAACCCGCATGCCTCACAACCTTTACCTCTATAGGACATTCTGATATTCAGATTTTTCAAATAAGGATAATTCTCGAAAAGATATTGCGGTATTTCATATTCAATACGACAGTTTTCGCATATTTTTTTAACGAGTCTTTGGGCCAGTATGGCATTGAGAGCGGAGCTGATAAGATACGGCTCAATGCCCAGATCTCTTAATCTGGATATTGTCGCAATCGTATCGTTGGTATGAATGGAGCTGAGGACGAGATGGCCGGTCAGCGCTGCTTTTGTAGCAATCTGCGCGGTATCGGAATCTCTCACTTCTCCGACCATGATAACGTCCGGGTCCTGCCTCAGTATCGATCGCAGGGCCGCAGCGAAAGTAAAGCCGATTTTTTCATTGGCCGGTATCTGGGTAATATTCTTCAACTCGTATTCAATAGGGTCTTCAATCGTCACAACGCTCTCCGATTCCAGCGAAAGTTGTGTCAGCAGAGAATAAAGCGTAGTGGTCTTTCCGCTTCCGGTGGGTCCGGTGATAAAAAGCATCCCCTGAGGTCTGTTCAGCATCTCGAGAAGCTCTCGAATGATCGAATCCGGCATTCCCAGTTTGCTGAGAGGAATGAGCCCCGCGGCCGAATCGAGTATCCTGATTACGATTGTTTCACCGTAGGCGGAAGGAATAGTGGAAACACGAAGATCAATCATACGACCATTGTATTTTACAGTGCTTCTGCCGTCCTGCGGCATCCGGCGTATGGTAATATTCATCGTTGATATTATTTTTATTCTAGAGGTTACTGCCGCCTGCAGGTTTTTTGAGATTTTCAGGACACTGGTCAGATCGCCGTCTATCCGGTATCGGACATTGACGAATTTTTCATTCGGCTCGATATGAATGTCCGTCGCTCTTGACTTGACGGCGTTGATAAGAATCAAGGTAACAAGTTTGACAATAGGAGGCTCTTCGCCGATTTTATAAAGATCATCCGCCTTGGGTTCTTCTTCGTCGTGTTCATTAAATTTCATCGATTCAAAATTACTATCCAAATTGAACTGCATCTCTCCGTCTAAATGCATTTCCGTCAGCGGGTTCCATAAATTTTCCATCGAACAATAGCCGTAATGCTTTTCAATAGCTTTCATGAGAGAAGATTCTGTAGCCAGGAGGGGAGTCACATTATGACCTGTGATGAATTTGACTTCGTCGATGGTTGAATAGTCAAGAGGGTTGACCATCGCCAGAAAAAGCGTGTTGCCGGATAATTTTGTCGGCAATATCTTCTTTTTCACGGCCATCGCGATGCTGATCTTTTTAAGGTGATCTTCGGGAATCACTAAATTGCTGCAGTCAATATAAGAAATGGAAAACTTTTTTAAAAAAGCTTCCGTAAGTTGTGATTCGGAAATATATCCGAGTTCAATAAGCGTCTGACCGATCATCTTACCGCTTTTTTTTTGAAGGGCCAGTGCATTAATTAACTGATTTTTAGATACAATTCCGTTCTCAATTAATATTTCGCCGAGTTTTTTTCTAACCATATATTACTTTTTTGTTTATATCATAGCACGTTTATTGAATAATAAAAACAATGAAAAGACATGTATAAAATCGGTAATCCATAAATCTGAAAAACAAAGAAGGAATATCGTGCAAATGAGGATCAAGTCGGCCAATGGATAAAGCGAAGGACGAGAATACTCGTTGCAAGTTCAGGATTCTTCTGTTAATTTCAAACGTAATAATAAAAGCAATCTGATGATGTTGATCATGACCGGTAAACCAGTTTTTGAATAGATTCGGGAGAATAAGTTGTCAAAGCGCATTGAGGTTTTATCTTCAGAAATAGCCAATAAAATAGCCGCAGGGGAAGTGGTGGAAAGACCGGCGTCGATTGTCAAGGAGCTGGTCGAAAATTCCATTGATGCCGGAGCGACCGATATCAGGGTGGAATTGGAAAAAGGGGGTACTCTCTCCATCAAGGTGATCGATAATGGTTCGGGAATCGAGCGCGATGATGTCCCCTTGGTCTTTGAGCGACATGCCACCAGCAAGATTCATAAATTTGACGATATCTTTAATGTGGTCTCCTTCGGTTTCCGCGGTGAGGCCATGCCCAGCATTGCTTCGATCGCACGGGTAGAATTACTGACCAGACGCAATAATGATGTGGCTGGAACAAAAGCCACATTGGAAACGGGCAGCATTAAAGAAATTGCTCCGGCAGGCTGTCCGGAAGGCACACAGATATCGGTGACCAAAATATTTGCCAATGTCCCGGCGCGCAGGAAATTTCTCAAAACGGAAGCAACGGAGCAGAGCGCCTGTTTGGATACGATTACCCGCATTGCGCTGGCACATCCGGACGTTCGTTTTAAAGTGCTGGTCAATGGGCGAGAAACTTTCGTTGCGCCGGAAGTCAAAGATCTTTCGCAAAGAATCGCGATGGTGATGGGTGATGATTTCGCTGCGCATTGTCTCGCCGTTGAGGCACAAAAAGATGATTTAGCCTTGACCGGTTTTATCTCACGGCCGGAATATACGAAATCAAATTCGAAAAGTGTTTATCTGTTTGTCAACAGACGCTTTGTCCGCGACAACAGTGTCACTCACGCCGTTTTATCATCATACCGGCAGATCATCGAGCCACGACGCTATCCCGCCGCTGTTCTCTTTCTCGAAATGCCGACGGCGGATGTTGATGTTAATGTTCATCCGGCCAAGCTGGAAGTTCGCTTTAAGGACGTGCATGCTGTTTTTGATCTCGTATCCAAAACAATCGCGCAGAGTCTGGCCGGCGCTCAAACGTCAAAGGGCAATTTTATTTATCGTCTGGAGCCCAAAGAGAAGCCTGTCTTTTCTTTTGCCACATCGCCGGTGCGGGAAAAATCTCCGACGGTGCCTTTTGGCATGTTTTCCAGACGCAATTTACAGCAGGCCATCCATGAAGATTTATTGAAACGTCCGGCAGCGCGGGAAGATGCTGTAGCGGTATCCAGCGATACAGCATCCGCAAACGAGACGATATCTTTTACCGGCATGAGATATGTGGGGCAATATGCCAATACCTATCTTATTTTTGAAGGCGAGGGCGCCCTCGTTCTTCTGGATCAGCATGCGGCGCACGAACGAATCATTCTGGAAAAGTTGAAGCAATCATCGGGAGACAAGGTAGTCAGTCAGTCGCTGCTGATGCCCGAAATCATCAACCTGACGCCGGGACAGATAACCCTTTTTGCCGATTATCTGGATTTCTTTCAGGAGATTGGTCTGGACATTGAAATCTTTGGTCGTGACGCCATTGCCGTCAAAGCGGTACCGGCTATTCTCTCCAACGTTCAGGTCAGAGAAATGATTTTCGATGTTGCCGATCAGTTAATCGAGCAGACTCAGATTCCATCATTGAGGGAAAGAAAAGAAAAAATACTGGCATCGCTGGCTTGTCGCGCGGCAATCAAGGCGAACAGGTTTCTGGGCAATGAAGAGGTTGCCGCTTTGTGTCACGACCTGGAAGCAACGCCCTTTAATCTGACTTGTCCGCACGGGCGTCCCGTCACCATCAACTTTTCCCTCGGCGAAATCGAAAGAATGTTTAAAAGAAAGTGATCATCCGCCATGGAAAAGTTGCCGCTGGTAATCATCAATTCAGCCACCGCCACGGGTAAAACGGATCTTGCTGTCAATCTGGCGCTGGAATTCGGCGGTGAAATCATCAGCGCGGATTCCATGCAGGTTTACCGCTATCTGAATATCGGCACGGCCAAGCCGACAAAAGAAGAGCGCAAGGGGATCCGTCATCACTTGATTGATGTTGTAAATCCTGATCAAGAATTCAACGCTGCTTTGTTTGCCGAAAAGGCGCGGACGATCATTGCCGAATCGACAGAGAGAGGGAAGCCTGTCTTTGTTGTGGGCGGCACGGGGCTTTACATCAGAGCTCTGCTCCGGGGCATTATCGATACGCCGGACGTGGACGAAAATATCAGGAATCATTATCGCGATCTGCGGGACACACACGGAAAACATTATCTTTATGATTTGCTGCGGCAAAGAGATGCCGCTGCTGCCGAACGGATCAAGCCCAACGATTCGGTCAGGGTCATCCGAGCGCTGGAAGTGCTGGAGCAGACGGGAGAATCCATAACGGTAAAACAAAAAAGACATTCTTTTGCGGACAATCCTTTCACAACCTGCAAGATCGGTATTCACGTTGACCGCCAAGCATTGAAGCAGAGGATCGAAACTCGCACCGATATAATGATCGCTGCCGGATTGCTGGATGAAGTAAAAAAAATTATAGCCATGGGCTATAGCGCGAATCTGAAATCACTGCAATCGCTGGGTTATAAACAGGTTATCGGATTTTTAAACAAGCAACACGGCTGGGAGGAGACCATTGATTTAATCAAGCGCGATACGTGGCAATACGCCCGGCGTCAGATGACATGGTTTAAATCCGACAGGGAGATCGTCTGGTTCGCTCCCGGTGCATTGAACGAAATCAGAAGTTGTGTGATGAAATTTTTCAAATCACATCCATTAAATAATGATTTTAAGAAATTTAATTTGCCATGAAATTAATCAATCTAATGCATTTAGTTTTAAAATCCTTCAAGTCTTTTATCGCTGTTGTTTTTGCCGTGTTCCTTTTAGGCATGCCGGCGGATAATTACGGCGGGGTTCTTTTGAAATGCATTGACAAGAGCGGCAAAGAAACTTTTTCGGATTATCCTCTTGAAAATCAAACCTGCGACGTCATTCAATCTCTGGAGACATCCACAGAACGGAAAACAGATAGGACCGGGACGGCGAATCCTGCTGCAAAAGAGAACACCACTGAAATTATTATAAGAGAAAATGGTGTTTTTGTCCCTGTGACGATTATTTACGATAACCGTGAAGTCAAGGTCACTTTATTACTGGACACAGGCGCTTCAATCACCACAATTTTCAATCAAGCGGTAGAGGGTTTATACATGAATTTGCACAATGCGCAAAAAGCTCAAGGAACGGTCGTCGGAGGAGGGAAAATTGACGCCCGCCGAATTATGGTGAATAACCTGATCGTGGGGCCGAATACATTTAACAACTGGCATGTTTTTGTTGTCTCCTCTCAGGAGACTGATGCTGCATATGATGGTTTGCTCGGCATGGATGTGCTCAGCAGAATGAGTTACAAAATTGATCTCCAGAAAAAGGTCATCATCTGGGAATAAGCACCGAAAATAACAAGACTATTATATCAGTTCTAATTATAACAGTTTCAATGTAAACACACTCTCTCTGAATAATGATAGCATAAATATTAACTTTCATTGGATCATGATGGGAAATGCAATATCGCTTGACTTAAATCGGTTCTAAAGATAATAATATCAACCTGTTTTGGGAATCAATGATTATGATGAAGCTAAAAAGAATCAGAATAATAATATTTCCATTTATGATTTTTACGGTTCTTCTGCTTTTGTCTTCATGCGGACCGAAGGAGAGGGTGGCGGTAAGTCAACTGGATACGCCCGGGCACCATACCTACACTGGACTGAAACTTCTGGAATTTGATAAGTATTCCGATGCCAGAAGGGAATTCAAAATGGCCACGCAGCTTGACGTCAATTATTCCAAGGCATATACCGGCATGGCGCTCGTCAATATATCCACGGGAAAACTCTCCGCGGCGGCGGATGATCTGGAAAAAGGATTAAAAACGGCCCAGACCGGAGACGAGAAGCTTTTTGTCAATGTTGCCGCGATTCGTTATCACACGGCAAGGAAATCAGATCAAAGGTGGCTGGAGTCGGTCAAGCATCATTTTCAGGAAGCGGTCTCAATCGATACTCAACACGCGCCTGCTTATTATTTCATGGGACTGGCCTGTGAAGAAGCGCTGGACTTCGATCAGGCGGCCGGTATGTTTGATAAAGTCGTTCAACTCAATGCCGGTCATATCGAAGATGCCAACAAACAATTAAAATTCATCAAATCAGTCCAGCGGGCAAATCCGACAACAGCGGCTGGAAAAAGGCTTGCTCTGAAAGATGCGCTGACCAGAGCGGATGCAGCAATGTTGCTCATCGAAGAGTTGAAAATAAAAGATCTTTATCATAAATATCTGCCGAAACCGGCAGAAGAGCAGATAAAAGAGGATGAAGCCGTTGACGCCTCAATGATTGAAGTGGAGAAGGTTGCCAAGGAAATGGAGAAAATGCAACAGTTTCATTCATACATGGTTTTGCAGGAAAAAGAGCCTGTAAAGCTTCTGGCCAATGACATTGTTCTTCATCCGTTGAAACATTACATCGAGGCCGTTCTTGAAACAGGGGTTCATGGTTTGGAAAATGATCCGAAGGGTGATTTCAGACCCGACGAAATTCTCTCGCGAGGTGAATACGCGATCGTGCTGGAAAACATCCTGATCAACGTGACGGGAGAGAAAGATTTAGCCGCGCGGTACGTAAATTCAAAATCGTTGTTTCCCGATGTTCCGCTTGAAATGCCGTATTTTAATGCAATTATTTCCGTGACATCGCGCGGAATTATGGAAGCAAAAAACGCAAAAACCGGGGAGTTTGCGCCGTTGAAATCATTATCCGGAGTGGAAGCTCTTCAGACGATCCGCAAGCTCAAGGATGATTTGAAAATAGAATAATTAAATGGTGATAATATAAAATGAATTACTGCGAGGGCGTAAAGCCCTTTTTTAGTGAGCACCAAATTTTAGAAGTGAAAACGCTGAAATTTGCAGGATGAGCTGTCCCGAAGGCGAAGCAGTGGGGATGGAGAATCGGACAATAAAATGCTATGTCAAAATGACCATTATTTCAGTTGAATGAGGAGTGTAAAAAACAAATGGCAAAGAGAGAATTGGGCAAGGCTTTCGAACCGGCCGCTGCCGAAAAAAGATTATACGATTACTGGTTGAGAAATAAATATTTTCATGCTCGGGACAAAAGTGACGCACCGGCTTTTTCCATCGTCATACCCCCTCCGAACGTTACGGGCATATTACATATGGGGCACGCTTTGAATAACACGTTGCAGGATGTTATCGTTCGTTTCAAAAGGATGCAGGGGTACAACGTTCTCTGGATGCCCGGCACGGATCATGCGGGCATTGCCACGCAAAACGTTGTCGAACAGCAACTGATCAAAGAAGGAACATCCCGTCATGATTTAGGGCGCGAGAAATTTATTGAGCGGGTTTGGGAGTGGAAGGAAAAATACGGCGGCGTTATTATTAACCAGTTGAAGCGCCTCGGTTGTTCCTGTGACTGGGAAAGAGAACGCTTCACGATGGACAAAGGATTATCCAATGCCGTACGCGAGGTTTTTGTCCGGCTTTATAATGAAGGCATGATCTATCAGGGCGATTATATCGTCAACTGGTGTCCCCGTTGCCATACCGCTATTTCCGATCTGGAAGTGGAATTTAAACAGGACCAGAGTTTTCTCTGGAACATTCGTTATCCGTTTGCCGACGGCCAGGGCGAAATTGTTGTTGCTACAACCAGACCGGAAACGATGCTGGGCGATACGGCGGTGGCTGTTCATCCCGACGATAAAAGATACGCGAACCTCATCGGGAAAGAAGTCATTTTGCCTTTAATGAATAAAAAGATTCCGGTAATTGCCGATGATTATGTCACGATGGATTTCGGTTCCGGAGCCGTCAAAATAACACCCGCCTCCGATCCCAACGACTTTGCCATGGCACAAAGGCACAATCTGGAAATCATTACAGTCATTGACGGGAAAGGATTGATCAACGACAATGGCGGCGCTTATAAAGGACAGGATCGTTATGAAGCGCGCAAGAACGTTCTCTTCGACCTGGAAAAAGGGGGTTATCTTGTCGGCACAGAACCTTATGCGCATAATGTCGGTCAGTGCTACCGCTGCAAGACGGACATTGAACCGATGGTTTCCAAACAGTGGTTCGTCAAAATCAAGCCGCTGGCCAAACAGGCCATTGCCGCCGTGGTGAAGGATAAAACGAAGATTATTCCCAAGACCTGGGAAGCGACTTATTTTGACTGGATGAACAACATCCGCGACTGGTGCATATCGCGACAGCTCTGGTGGGGCCATCGTATTCCTGTATGGTATTGCGACCATTGCAAGAAAGTGATTGTCGCTACAGTTGATCCCGACAAATGTCCCGATTGCGGCGGCACTTCGCTGAAGCAGGACGAAGATGTTCTGGATACCTGGTTCAGTTCAGCGCTCTGGCCTTTTTCGACGCTGGGCTGGCCGGATAAAACGGCTGCGCTGAAAACCTTTTACCCGACCTCATTATTAATTACCGGTTTTGACATTCTTTTTTTCTGGGTCGCCCGAATGATGATGATGGGAATTTACGTGATGAAAGATGTTCCCTTTAAACATGTTTATCTGCACGCTCTGGTCAGAGATGAAAAAGGGGAAAAGATGAGCAAGTCCAAGGGCAACAGTATTGATCCGCTGTTGATGATCGATCAATACGGCACGGACGCGTTTCGGTTCACACTGGCCGCCTATACCGCGCAGGGACGCGATGTGCGACTTTCTCCGGAACGCATCGAGGGCTATAAATTTTTTGTCAATAAAATCTGGAACGCGTCGAAATTGACTTTCACCAATCTCGAAGATTTTGACGAAACCGCATCCGTGGATGCTGCCGATTCGCTGCCGGATAAGTGGATAAAAGCGAGGTTAAATAAAGCGATTGAAGAAATCACTCTAAGTCTGGATGATTACCGTTTTAATGACGCGGCCGCCGCCGTTTATCGCTTTATCTGGCATGAATTATGTGACTGGTATCTGGAATTAAGCAAACCGGTTTTCTACGGCAAGGGAACCCCGGAACAAAAACGGGCCGCTCAGAAAACACTGTATGACGTGTTTCAAAAAATGTTGCAGCTTTTGCATCCGTTCATGCCCTTTTTAACGGAAGAGCTCTGGCAGATTCTCCGGGGCAGCGATCAAAATTCCATCATGGTCAGCAGATTCCCCTCTTTCGAGGAGGAATGGAAAGATGATGCCGCTGAGAAAGAGATGGAATTGATCATGGAGATCATCACGGCGGTTCGTAACATCCGCGGCGAGATGCGGATCGCGCCGTCTCAAAAGCTCAGAGTTTTCATTTCAGTCACTGATGAACGAAGCAAGAAAATGGCGGAGGAGCACGGGAATCACATTTTTAACCTGGCGAATCTCGAGTCGTTGGACGTGGAAATCAATGCCGTCGAGCCGAAGGGCGTGGCTACGGCCGTGATCGGTTCAATAAAGATATTCGTGCCCATTGCCGGCATTGTCGATATTTCAGGAGAGATCGCAAGACTGGAAAAAGAACTGGGCAGGATAGCCAAGGATTTGCAGCAGAGTTCGAGAAAACTTGCCAATCGCGATTTTATGGCCAAGGCCGCGCCGGATATCATCCGGAAAGAAGAAGAGAAGATGAAGGACTTTCAAAAGAAATTTAACACGCTGGAAAGCGCGCTGAAAAAGTTAAAAGGCATGTCTGTCTGATGAAACCGGAAATTATCAGAATAATCAAAAACGCCCTGGCGGAAGATATCGGTACGGGTGATATTACGACCGGAGCCACTGTCCGTGCCGGAAAGAAGGGCAGGGCGCAGGCGATGGCTAAAGACAATTTCATTATTGCCGGGATTGATATCTTTGAGGCGACCTTCAGAATTCTGGATCAGAACATCAAGGTCACAAAATGGATTCAGGACGGAGGAGCGGCCAAAAAGGGCGATGTGATTGCTGACGTTTCCGGAAGTCTGGCCGGCATATTAATGGCCGAACGGGTTGCCTTGAATCTGTTTCAGCGCATGTGCGGAATTGCCACGCTGACCGCGAAATATGTCAAGGCGGTGCGCAATAACCAGGCGAAAATTCTCGACACACGAAAAACGGTTCCGGGATTGCGCATTCTTGATAAAATGGCCGTACGATTGGGCGGAGGTCGTAACCACCGCATCGGATTGTATGACGGGATTCTCATCAAAGATAATCATATCGAAGCAGCCGGCGGCATTACCGCTGCTGTAAAAGCGCAGAGAAAGAGTCTCTCCGGAAAAATGAAAATTGAAGTCGAAACAACGAATTTAAAAGAGGTGAGGGAAGCGCTATCCTGCGGTGTGGATATCATTATGCTTGATAATATGAGCGTTCCGGCAATGAGAAAAGCAGTTAATGATGTGGCTGGCCGCGCTCTTCTGGAAGCGTCCGGGAACGTCAGTCTGCGCAATGTGGCCGAAATAGCCGCCACCGGAGTAGATTTTATTTCAGTGGGCGAACTGACGCATTCTGTCAGAGTCGCTGACATTTCTTTAAAAATCAGATCTTGTTAAGATCATCACATTCTTCTTTACCGGCAATTTGACAATATGGATTGGAATCTGGAACTATTGAAAAAAAGCCTTGCCGGAAAATTATTCGGACAAAATCTTTATTTTTATCAGGAAATCAATTCAACCAACGACAAAGCTTTTTCTCTGGGCATAAACGACGCACCCGAGGGAACGGCCGTTATTGCCGACAGTCAAACCGCCGGCAGAGGTCGATTGCAACGTCAATGGCATTCTCCCGCCGGCGTAAATCTTTATACCTCTGTTATTTTAAAACCGGAATTTGAAACGTTCAGGGCGTCTCAAATTCCTCTGATGGGCGGAGTCGCCGTTGCCCGGGTACTGGAGCATTATTGTCCCGGAATTACGCTCAAATGGCCGAATGATGTAATGATTCGTGAAAAAAAAGTATGCGGCATTTTATCGCAGGCAAAAATATCTGCAGATAAAATCAATTTTATCGTGCTGGGTATCGGCATCAATGTCAATATTGACAGTCATCAATTTCCAGTGGACATTCTGGACATTGCAACATCTCTAGCCATGGAAACGGGCGCGACAATTTCCTGCCAGGAATTGATAATTAGCCTCTATGAAAATCTGGAAAAATGTTATAAACAACTCCTGCAAAAGGGATTCGGTCCGATCAAACAAGAATGGCTCCGTTTGGCGCCGATGATCGGACGGCACATTAAGATAGTTTTTAAAAATGAAGAAATCGAAGGAACTGCCGCCGACCTTGATGATAACGGCTCCCTGATTCTGATGACAGCGGAAAACAGAGAAATCAAGATTTCGGCAGGAGATTCTTCAATAATGAGGTAAGAAATATGCTCCTGGTAATTGACGTCGGCAACACCAATACCGTTCTGGGACTTTTTGATGGAGAGGATCTGATCCATGATTGGCGCATCCGAACGGAAATCGACCATACGATTGATGAATACGGCGTGCTGATTTATAATTTGTACCAGTCCAGCCGGAAGAAAGCAAAAGAAATGAAAGCGGTTTCCGCCATTATTATTTCCTGCGTGGTGCCGCCCATGCTCAATATTCTGGAACCCCTCTGTGTTAAATATTTCAGCGTCAAACCTTTGATTGTTGGCCCTGGCATCAAAACCGGAATGCCGATCTTTTATGACAACCCCAGAGAAGTCGGCGCCGACCGAATCGTCAATGCTGTTGCGGCTTTTAATAAATATCGGAAAGAATCCATTATTGTCGATTTCGGCACGGCAACGACCTTTGATTATGTATCGCCCAAAGGAGAGTACATGGGCGGATGCATTGCTCCGGGAATCGTGATTTCCAGCGAAGCGCTTTTTGAGAAGGCATCGAAATTGCCGCGTGTCGAATTCAGCAAACCGAAGACCGCCATCACCAAAGATACGGTAAGCGCAATGCAGGCGGGGATCATGTTCGGTTACGCGGGGCTCGTGGACGGGATTGTCAACCGAATCAAGGCGGAAGTGAAAACAAAACCCCTGGTGATTGCCACGGGCGGGCTGGCCAACATTATCGCTCCGGAAACGAAAACAATCGAAAAAATAGAAGAGATGCTGACCCTGGACGGTCTGCGTTTCATCTATGACCTGAACAAGAAATAAAATTATGCTGAACGTCGGATTGACAGGCGGCATTGCCTGCGGCAAATCAACCGTGGCCAAAATGTTTGTGAAAAAGGGAGCGTATCTCATCGATTTCGATCTTCTTGCGCATAAAGTTCAGGAGCCGGAAAATACAGCGTGGCAAAAGGTCGTAGATTGTTTCGGCCGGGAGATTCTGCAAGCGAATAAAACAATCGACCGCATCAAGCTGGGCAGTATTGTTTTTGCCGACAAGAGAAAACTGCAGGCGTTGAACGAAATCGTTCATCCCCTGGTTTATCAGGAATGGCACCGGCAACTGGAAAAGATCGGCAAAAAAGACCCTCATGCCATCGTGCTTTCGGATATCCCGCTTTTATTTGAGGGCAAAAAGCAGCACCTGTTTGATCTGACCCTGCTTGTCCTCATCGATCCGGATGATCAGATTCGCCGCCTGACAGCCCGCAATCCTATCTGCCGGGAAGAGGCGGAGAAAAGATTGGAAAGCCAAATGCCGATTGGAGAAAAAGCAGCCCTGGCGGATATCGTCATTGATAACAGGGGCAGTATTCCGGAAACAAAAAAAACGGTCAATAAAGTCTGGAGAGAATTGCTGCAGAGAGAAAAAGAAAAAAGGAGTAGTTCGTTCAATCACGTTACTTGAACGATAACCTCCTTGTCGCAAGCCATCGAAAATCGGATTGAATTCCGGCAAACAGGAATTGGATAATTCGACTTACTAATTTCACCGGATTGCACTTGTGAAATTTGAGTCTCATAAAATGGAGGAAAAAATGATCGAAAAAAATGTAAAAACAGATTTTAGTTCAAAGATATCCGAACCGATTATCGGAAAGGGAACTTTCGTTCACCCGCTGGCGGCGGTAATCGGTAACGTTATCCTGGGTGAAAACGTCATGGTTGCTCCCACGGCCTGTGTGCGGGGTGATGAAGGTCAGCCGCTGCATGTCGGCGATGATACCAATATTCAGGATGGTGTTGTAATTCACGCTCTGGAGACGGAACTGGACGGAAAACCTGTTGAAAAAAATCAGGTGGACGTGGACGGTAAAAAATATGCGGTTTATGTCGGGAAACGCGTTTCTCTGGCGCATCAGGTTCAGATTCACGGACCGGCCGTTGTCATGGATGATACCTTTGTCGGCATGAAGGTTCTTGTTTTTAAATCAACCGTGGGCAGGAATTGCGTTGTGGAACCGGGCGTGATTTTAATGGGGGTTCGGGTTGCTGACGGACACTATGTGCCGGCAGGCTCGGTTATCAAGACGCAGACGGACGCGGATGCGCTGCCGGCGATTACGCCAGATTATCCCATGAAAGATATGAATAAAGGCGTATTGCACGTGAACAAAGCGCTGGCCAAAGGCTATCTGGCTGCTGGCAAATAATAAACAAGCGGAAACGGGTATCCGGTTTTGTTTAAAAAAACCGGATACCCTGTGAACTAAGATGTTAATTCATTCACCGGAAATTGAGAAAATAAATTTTTGTCTTTCCTGCGGAAAAACTGAAAATATAAAAGCCCGCCGTTACTGTTCGGTAAAATGCCGTCAGCACTTGAGACAGAAACTTAATATGAAAAACGGTTTGTTGCAGGCATTAAACACCCGCTACGCGACTTTTTATTTTTCAGACAGCGCGATCATTCTGGATATCGTTCCTTTCGGATGCCGGGAGATATTCCGCTATTCAATCAGGCGGAAAGAGGGAAACAGTCCGGCGGCCGATTTCAGCCTGATGACGAATCACCTGGGCGAAGCATGGTGGCAGGTATCGGACAGAACTCACAAAAATTATCTGGCTTCCCAACATGTTTTGAAACTGGCAAAACGATGCGCCATTACAGACGGATCACACCGGCCCCGAATGGTAAAAACACCATCCGTTAAAATGGAATCCCTGATCTGTCTGGAAATAAAAAAGGATGATCTTGGATCTTCTGATCTGAGCAGGATAATCAAGAGCGCTTACCGTCGTCAGGTGAAAATTCATCATCCTGATCTTGGCGGAAAGGCAGCCACCTTCAGAAAAATTCACAGTGCCTATAAAGAACTTCTGGCCTGGGCGGACAATCCGGTCTTCATTCGTCGGCGTGGCTTTCCCGACAAATGGTTTTACAGCGCCGAAAGTAAGAAATGGGTGCAACCGACGCCGTTACATGAATAAGCGGAGAAATTACTTCAGATAAGCCTTAAAATCTTCCGGTGTGTTGATGTTGAGAAATATTTTTGAATCCTTTTCGAAAGGATGGATTTCTTTACCGGTAATCCTGAACGTAGGCATGTCTTTGAATAATCCGGCAATCTTCAATTTGTCGGATAATATCATTTTTCTCATCGCAGGAAGACAACGCCTCGAATAAATCGCGTGCAGGGCCTGAAAGCCTTCCGGAAGTTCCGGAACGACAATATCATGTTTGCCGGTTTGTCCGATCATGTATCTTATAAAATTTTCATTTAAAGACGGCATGTCGCAGGCAGCAACAAAAGCATAATCGTGCCGGGCGTAAAATAATCCCGTGTAAATTCCGCCAAGAGACCCCTTGCCTTTGTAAATATCGGTAACAATCATTATGTCCGAGGATCCGGTGTAGGAAAGAGGATCGTTGGTCACGATCATTATTTCAGAAAATATTTTTCGGTAAACGGATAATATTTTATCAATCAAAAAAATACCGTCGATTTTCAGAAAAGCTTTGTTGGCGCCCATGCGGGAGTTTTTCCCACCGGCTAAAATGATTCCTGTAATATGATTGGTCATGCGAAAAAGATAAAATATTAATATTCCGTTAAGTTATGAGTATCCCCGTTCCCTTTGAATCGCAAAACATTCAGCATGAAAATTTCCAATTTGTTAATGACATTGGGAGGGAACAGGTTCCCGTCTATTTCGATGGAAATGGCCGGATACTTTCTTTCCCGGGCCCAGGGGGTCAGAACGCCCTCAATAACCCGGCCGATCAAACAGGCAAAAGGTGAAATGTTGACGATACCGGAATAACCATCCATCATGGCTGTGGCAGCAACACCGCTGGAAATGCTTATTTCAGAATACAGTTCATTGTTGACGAAATGTTTTTCAGTGTTTGCCATAATCTCATCCATGTCATGCGGAGAATGAGGAACCAGTCCGGTCGTCGCGAGTATCCCGCGAATATTGCTTTCGATCTTTTTTTTATAAGCATGTTCGATTTTCCATTTCATAATGTCTGAAAATTCAGGCGTGAATAATTTTTTGTGCCAGGGATAAAGATTCAACTTTTTTTGCAACTCATAATGCCGAACAAAGTCACAATAATAAACCCATTCGGCAACATTGGAGACCTTGGCGATGATTCCCCGGCGGCTGAAATGCCTGATTAATTCATCAACCGCGAAATCATCGCGGCGCACGTAAATTTCACCTACAATCAATACCTTGGGACGGTTATCTATTTTATGTTTTAACGGTATTGTCGATATCTCATCGGAGATTTTTCTTAAAACGGGCAGAGATTGCGTAATGTCCTGTTCTGCTACACGGATCAACTGCTGCCAGGCGGTATTATAATCGGAAATAGCCCTGGCGGGATCAACGGCACATGTTCTTAAGGATGTTTCGATATCCTTCATATAGTCGCCGATCAGCACGGCCCACCAGGCGTATTTTGAGAATTCAGGTCCCAGTTCGTTATAGGAATTATCAGCATCCAGCGTAAAAACAACGACATTTTCCAATCGCAAGTCCCGGAAAAGATTTTCAAAAAAAACAAAATACTGTCCGGTTCTACAGGGGCCGGTTGTTGTCGGTACGAACAGAAGGTAGATTTCCTCCTTACGGTATTTTTCCGAGGACAAGTATTTGAGCGTACTGCCCAGAACGAGATGAGAGGGCAGGCATTCTTTTCCGGAGGCGTGATTGCGCGCCATTTGCAGGGTGTAAATGTCGGGGACCGGCATGGTTTCCGCGTTGATGCCCAAACCGCGAATCGTGGCCGCCAGCACTTCGACCGAAAGCCTTCCCATATTGGACAAAAGCAGCTTGACGCGGGGATTATTTTTTATAGGAATCTTTTCGCCGGTTATGGTATTTTTAATATGAATTTCTTCACCGCGATTGTTCATAAATCTGAGGCCGTTGTCATATCTGCTTTCCCGAATATCGTCGATTTTGGAGCGATAACCTTCGATAATATCCAAAAAAGCTTCTATGCGTGTATCAACGCCGGCATCGGCTGTGTGAGAATCCAGTTCCAGAATCAAAAAAGGCTTCATGCCCATCATCCATTTCAGGTAATGCAACATGAACGAATCCGGCGCGCAGGAGAAATTGGATATGTAAGTGACGAAGATATTGTCTTGATCCTTTAACAGCGATGCCGCCTTCATATCCTGCTGGCCGTAATACCAGTACATATTCGGATAAATTTCCTGGTCATCAAAAGGAAGAATGTCAAAAGGAATAACCGTATAACCGCGGGAGGTATATTTGCGCGGGATGCCCATATTGGCATCCGGTGTAAAGGAGTTGTAAGGCCGACCCAGAACGGCGATAACCGGGCTTTTGGTTTTTCGGGCGTTTTCAATGGCCGATTGGCCGAGTTGAGAAAATTGCTGAAAGCATTCCATTTGTTTTTCATAGGCGGCATGAAATGCTTCCTGTGCTTCTCTTTCACCCACGCCGAGTTTGGCGGCCATCGCGATAAATGGCTCGGCGGCTTTTTGCAGACCGTACATAAAACTGATCACGGGAGCCAGATATTTATCTTCCGGAATTTCGGGGAAAGCTTTCCTGATGTAATAGGGAAGACTCTGGGTAATCGGACAGAAACAAGCCGGCGTATTATTTTCGTAACTTTCCATATCCCGAAAATGAGGCAGAAAGATATAGTCCACATGGCGGTTGAGCATATCCTGAACCGCTCCGTGGGCTATTTCTGCCGGGAAACAATATGTGCTTTCCACCCTCGCGGTTCCTTCCTGGGTGATTTCGCTGGAAAGCGTAACCTCCACTCCCAGCGTGTGAAAAAACCAGGCGTAAAGCGGCCAGAGTGTGTACACGGAAAAACATTTCGGTATGCCGACGATGCAATCTTTTTTCCTGATCAGTTGAGCCGGGTCCGGCGCGCAGTGATTGAAAAGAATATCGTTGCGCTTTTCAATGTAATCGATAACCGCGTTTTCATTAAAAACTTTTTTCTTCCGGATGTTGGCGTATTTGTTACAGCGCCCTCCAAACATATATCGATTGCCATTGACATTCAGCACCCGGATAGTGCAGAAGTTATCGCAGGCTTTGCACTGAAATTCTTTTTCATAAACGATTTCCGTGGCAAGAATTTTATCAAGATCGTAATCGGCTTTAGCCAAAAATCCTTCATGTAGTTTCTGCCTGGCGAGAATGCCGACACCGAAACAACCCATCAGTTCCGGATCGGGCGGTACCAGAATATTTTTATCCAGGAGCATCGCGAAAGCCAGAGGAACCGCCTTGTTTTTGGCCACGCCTCCCTGCAGAACAATATTTTTACCGATCGTCCGATTGCCTACCACGCGATTCAGATAATTGGAGACAATTGAAGTGACAATACCGGCCGTGATGTCTTCCCGGGAAGCCCCCTGTTGAATGGCCTTGCGGACATCCGAGTTGATAAAAGCAGAACAATGTTCACCGAACTTCAGCGGTTCGACGGCCTGCAACGCAATATCGCCGATTTCCCAGGCATGGTGAATATTCAAATCGCCCTGAGCCGATTCCTCCAGGAACGACCCGGTACCGGCGGAACAGGCTTCATTCATCGCGTAATCGATAGGAACTTTATTTTTCAGAAAAACATATTTGGCATCCTGCCCGCCGATTTCAAAGATGGTATCAATATCTTTCTGATAGAAAGTCGTCCCGATCGCATGCGCGATAATTTCGTTATATACACCGGGAGTTTCCAAAAAAACGCCCAGCAACTCCCTTGACGATCCGGTGGTCGCGGCAAGTGTTATTTTTATTTCACCATTGCCGATATCGGCCCGGATTTGTTTTTGCATTTCCACGAAACAGTTTTTCAACGCTTTCACCGGATCACCATGCGTACGTCCATAGAACGATGCGGTAATCTCGCTTGTTTGCATATCAATGAGACAGGCTTTGGTTGTGGTTGAGCCGCCGTCGACACCGAGAATATATTCTCTGCCGGCCACGACTTTCGCTTTGGGAGATTCGAGATATTTTACTTTACCCTCCGCTGTTGTCAGGTTTTTAAATCTTTTGAACTGAACCATGTTGGATTTAAACAGATTTTCTTTATCGGGCAGGGAACTGCCTAAACTTCCGGCCAGCAGAGCTGCTCCGTATGCTTCAAAATAAGTGGCCTGGGGAGGAACGATGAACTCGTTTTCCGGCATGCGTTCCCGGATAAAGCGAACCAGATGCTGATTTTGGGTCACACCGCCGACGAGCAGGATTTTTTTGTTTGTCATCCTTGCTTTCTTGATGAAATCGGTTACCTTGGTGGCCATGACATCGCTTAAAGACAGGACAATGTCGCCTCTGTTGGCTTCGCCTTTATTTAAACGGTGGGTGCAGTCGCTTTTCATAAACACGGAACAGCGCGAAGACAGCTTCAGGATCCGGCTTTTTTCGGGGATGGCGTGAATGTCGCGGAGGCTCATATCCATGCGGGCCAGTTGTTGCTTGAAGAATTCTCCGGTGCCTGAAGCACATTTGTTCCCGGCAAAGCTGGTGATGATTTTCTTATTTTCATCAAGGGTGTAAACAACGAGATCTTCACCACCGAGAGAAACCAAGGCATCCACTCTGTAGTCCAGATGCCGCAGAGCCGCTTCGATGCACAGCGGCTCTATAACGCCATTTATATTTAAAAGGTTCCTTCCTTCCGTGCCGGTCGCCAGAGACTTGATGGCCGGTGAAAGATCCTCTTGCGACAAAATTTTCTCCAGCGTGTGAACAAAATTTCCTTCGTGAGGTTCCACTTTGTCCCAGACAATATTATTTTCGTCCAGTAAAATGATCTTAACACTGGATGAACCTATGTTAATTCCCAACGTCTGCATCAGAAACAATCACCACCAATAAATCAATCTTCATATTTAATATTATGTTAGACTCTAATCGTCAAGTTTAAGATTCAATAAATATCATAAGAAATCAAATTATCTTATGATATTGACTATATATAAAAATATTGACAGAGAAGATTATGCGTAAAAAAAGATGACGGGAAATCATTTCTTCGAAGAAATGATTTCCCGTCTTTGTCTTATATGTTTCGAAATAAATTGATTAATGACCTTCTTCCATGGCCCCTGCGATGTACATCATGGCCAGCAGCATGAAAACAAGAGTCTGAACCAGTGAAGTAAAAATCATCAATATAAAAACGGGCAGGGGAACAAACCAGGGAACCAGGAACAAAACAACCAGCGCAACGATATCTTCACCTTTGATATTACCGAACAAACGGAAAGTCAGTGAAAGCGGTCGGGAGATATGGCTGATGATTTCAATGGGCAGCATCAGGGGAGTAAGCCACCAGACCGGGCCCATAAATTGCTTGAAATATTTAAATCCGTGTTCCTTAACGCCGACGACGTGCGTGGAGAGGAAAACAATAAGCGCCATGGCCGCGTTGGTATTAATATTGGATGTCGGGGACTCAAACCCCGGCACGATACCAATCAGGTTGGACACAAGAATAAAGAGTCCCAATGTAGCGATAAGAGGGAAAAACTTTCTTCCGTTATGTCCCATAATTTCATTGAGCAGGCCATCAAAGCCCCCCAGAATAACTTCCATGACGTTTTGAGTCTTACCGGGATAAACGGCCATACTTCTTGTGGCCAGGAATGAAACTGCGGCAAGCAAAAGCATGACAAATAATGTATTATAAACAATTGTCATTTCAATGCCTACATCTTTCAGCCAAGTTGTGTGAAAAAATATTAAGGGTTCCATATCTGTTTTCTAAATAACCTCCTCAATAAAGTTTTTTTTTGCCAGGGCGATAATCATCGTTACTGAAATATTGATTATCACGACGGAAAGTCCGATTAACAGTCCAATGATGTCAACGATCTCATTGGAAATCAAAAAAAACAAAACAACAGCCATGACGGCCAGGCGGATATAATACTTCACCATAACGGCGCCTTTGGGACTGCTGTTTAAGTTCTGAAAAATACCGCGCAATCCTTTCGCCATCCAGTGAAAATTCACAATGCTGACAAAACCGCCCAAAAGGATACCGAGCGAAAATTTTCCAGGGGCAAAAAACAAAGACGGAATTAAAATAACGGTGAGGATAATCCAGTTGGTAACTTCAATTCTTTTTTGGAGCGGGTCTTTGACGATGAGGTTCACTTTTCAAACTCTTTATGATAGTTTCTTCATCACTGAAGTTTTTTTGAATCAAAACATATAAATTACGAAAACCGGCCGCTAACCCGATAAATAAAAAAACAATCGTAAAAACATGTCCGGAATCGAATTTTTTATCCAAATAAGATCCCAGAAGCAAACAGCCAAAAACCGCCAGAATCATGGCGATGCCGATGCTGCTGGCAAAAGCCATTTGCATGGCATACTTTCGTGTTTCTTTATCCATTCGCTGAAAGCTCCTTAGCACCGACCAGCATTAAAGTCAAGAAAAACATGACCGGCGTTCATTTTTTTAACAAATGGCGATTTTCCCTATACCATTCAATTGTTTTGGCAAGTCCTGAATAAATATCCGTTTGGGCTTTAAACCCGAATTCCGTCAATGCTCGGGAGGTATTCAGCATGCGTTTCGGCTGTCCGTCAGGTTTGGTTTTATCCCAGACAATCCGGCCGGAAAACCCCGACAAACCGACAATAATATTGGTGAGATCATTGATAGATATTTCCGATCCTGATCCGAGATTTACAGGCTCGCTCTTATTATAAAGTAACGTGGCCAGATAGATGGCTTCCGCGGCATCTTCGACATAGAAAAATTCTCTGGTGGCCGAACCCGTTCCCCAAACCTCCAGATGATCGGCTTTTTGGTCCATCGCATCAAAGCATTTTTTAATTAAAGCGGGGATAACATGAGAAGAACGGGGGTCGAAATTATCGCCCGGACCGTAAAGATTAACGGGAAGCAAAAAAATAGAATTAAAATCGTACTGCTGGCGGTACGCCTGCGATTGCACCAGCATCATTTTTTTTGCCAGTCCGTACGGAGCATTGGTTTCTTCGGGATATCCGTTCCAGATATCATCTTCCCTGAAGGGGACCGGCGTAAATTTGGGATACGCGCAGACGGTTCCCAACGCGACAAATTTTTCAATGTTCCTGCGATAAGCTTCATGAAGCAGTTGAGCGCCCATCATCAAATTATCGTAAAAAAGTTCGGCCGGTTTTTCCTGATTAAAACCGATTCCGCCGACCTTGGCGGCCAGATGAATGACGATTTCGGGTTTTGTGTCCCCATACATTCTGCGAATGTCGTTGATATCCGTCAGGTCGTAATCGGGAAGATCGGCAATATTGATATTCCGGCAGCCTTTCTCAGTAAATTTTTTCAAAAGATGGTTCCCGAGAAAGCCTTTGGCTCCCGTTATGGTGATTCGTTTTTGCGCGAGCATTTTCAAGATCCTTAATTATCCAGTTTTTGATTATTCGAGCGGAAACCGGCATCCAGGAGCGTTTTCTCTTTCTGGGCCACATCCATATCCGATGCAATCATCATGTCCACAAGCTTTTCGAAAGATACCTTCGGCTGCCAGTTCAGAATTTTTTTTGCTTTTGTTGCATCACCCAAAAGCGCGTCAACTTCAGTCGGGCGGAAATATCTTTTGTCGATCTCCACATATTTTTTATAATCCAGGTCCAGTTTTTTAAAGACCATTTCCGCGAATTCTTTCACCGAGTGAGTTTCGCCGGTCGCGATGACAAAATCATCGGGCGTATCCTGCTGCAGCATCAGCCACATGGCTTCAACATAATCCCCGGCGAAGCCCCAGTCTCTTTTGGCGTCGAGATTTCCCAGATATAATTTATCCTTCAACCCGAGTTTAATCTGGGTTGCCGCCCGGGTGATTTTCCGGGTGACGAAAGTTTCTCCGCGCCGGGGAGATTCATGATTGAAAAGAATGCCATTGGCGGCGAAGATTCCATAAGCATCACGATAATTCTGGCTGATGTAGTAGGAATAAACTTTGGCGACAGCATAAGGGCTGCGGGGTTGAAAAACAGTCTTTTCATTCTGCGGAGGAGCCGCAGCGCCAAACATCTCGCTGGATGATGCCTGATAAAATTTTGTTTTTATCCCCGTTTTCCGGATCGATTCCAGAATTCTCAGCGTTCCCAGCGCGGTGACATCGCCCGTATATTCGGGCATGTCGAAACTGACGCGCACGTGACTTTGAGCGCCCAGATTATATATTTCATCCGGCTGAATGGAATGAAGCAAGTCCATCAGTTGAGCGGAAACACTCAGGTCTCCGTAATGGAGAAATAATCTTGCTTCAGGGTCGTGAAAATCATGATAGAGGTGATCGATGCGTTCCGTGTTGAAAGTGCTGGAACGACGAATTAATCCGTGAACCTCGTACCCTTTTTTTAATAAATATTCCGCAAGGTAAGAACCGTCCTGTCCGGTAATGCCGGTGAGAAAAGCTTTCTTCATTTCGTCTCCCTAAAAAAATTTTAATGTGGTTTAATACCGGATTGATTGATGCTTGTCAATGCAGCGATTATAAATTTCTCAATGTTTTTGCGCAGGCGTCTATGGTCTTTTGAAGATCATGATCGGTATGAGCAAAAGACAGAAAAGCGGCTTCATATTGTGATGGGGCCAGCCAGATTCCATGCTTAAGCATTCCGTGAAAAAAGCGGGCAAACATTTTGGTATCGGACTGTTGCGCGGTTTTTAAATCGTAAACCGGACCTTCTTGAAAGAAAATGGTAAACATGGAAAACGCTCTGTTTATGCAGACGGGAATGCCCCGGCTGTAGAACAGCTTTTCCATCTCGCGGCAAAGGGCGCCGGCGTTCTTATCCAACTGAATATAAGATTTCCTGTTGGCTTTGAGCATATTGAGTGTCGCTAATCCGGCGTTCATCGCCAGGGGATTTCCGGAAAGAGTTCCCGCCTGATAAACATCGCCGGCCGGAGCGAGTTTTTCCATAATTTCTTTTTTCCCGCCAACAGCGCCAGCCGGCATTCCGCCTCCGATGATTTTTCCCAGACAGGTCAAATCCGGTTCGATCCCGATCAGGTTCTGGTAGCCACTGAAAGAAAAACGGAAACCGGTGATCACTTCATCGAAAATCAAAACGATTCCTTTTTGCGCGGTAAGTTTTCTTAATATTTCCAGAAATTTTTTGCGCGGCGGAATCACGCCCATGTTGCCGGCCACCGGTTCCACGATAATGGCGGCAAGCCGGGAGCCGTATTTCCGAATGGTTTTCTCGAGTTTTTCCTCATCGTTGTAGGGCAGACTTAATGTCAGGCGTGCAATTTCACCCGGTACGCCCGGAGAACCCGGAATGCCCAGCGTGATCGGTCCCGAACCCGCCTTAATCAATAAGGAGTCGTTGTGTCCGTGATAACACCCGTCAAACTTGACAATCAGATTCCGGCCTGTGTATCCGCGGGCAAGACGGATGGCTGTCATCGTTGCTTCGGTGCCGGAAGACACGAAACGAATCAGTTGAATGGAAGGTATGGCTGAGGAAATCGTCTCAGCGATTTTTGTCTCGATCATTGTCGGAGCTCCGAAGCTGGAACCTTTTTTTGCAGAGGCTTGAATAGCCGCAACAACTTTCGGATGAGCATGGCCGAGAATCATCGGTCCCCAGGAAAGGACGTAATCGATATAGGTCCTGCCGGAAACATCGTAAATTTTACTTCCCTTTGCCCTGCTGACGAAAACGGGATTTCCACCCACCGATTTCCAGGCGCGAACCGGCGAATTGACCCCGCCGGAGATAACCTGTCGTGCTTTTAAGAAATAGGCTGATGAGTGTTTATTCATCGGAAATACTCCGGTGATGTTTTTTTATATTCTTTCACGCTTTTTAATATCAGATAATCCTTGATCCCCGTCAAATTTACCATGTCCTTAATCAACAAGGAAATGCTGCGGCCACCGGCATGAAGCATGGTGAAAACGTTATATCGATTCATGAAAGCAGGCTTCCGTTCATAGCAGTGTGAAATATAAGAAAGCTTTGCGAAGATATTTCCGGCTTCCCCGGTCTGCTGTTCAGGAACGGCCCATAACACAAGCGCGTTTTCCGTATATCCCGCTTTCTGATGCCGAAGCACGGCGCCGAATTTCCGGATATAACCTTTTTCACGGAATGCTCTGATGGTCGGCAGAATATCCTCTTCGGACATTTTCAAAAATCCGCCGATTTTTTTAAAAGGAAATCTTGCTAACGGAATGTCTTTCTGAACGTGCCGCGCAACCTTTTTCTGTTTTGATGTCAGAATTTCCATGTTGTGTCTTTATAGCGCATAAACATAAAAAATCAAGTGAACTGACAAATAAATTTAAAATTTATCTTGACAATTCCTTTTTGCCTCGTTAAAATGACTACCAGTCAAAAATCACTTAGAAACAAATTAATAGAAAGGAGGTGCAAAAATTCGAGGATTTTTGACAACCCTATCAAAAATTTAAAAAGGAGAATGATTCAATGAAAAAAAGTTTACTGTATGTATTGTTGGCGATGGTAATGGTTATAGTTAGCGCACCTTTTGTTTTTGCTGCTCCGGAAGCTGCCGCACAGGCACCCGCAGGAACGGTTGATTACACCAAAGCAATCGTAGCAAGTATATTCGCACTGGCTGCAGGTCTCGCCATCGGCTTGGGCGCAATCGGCGCCGGTTTGGGTCTTGGTCAGGCAACAAGCGGAGCCAGCAATGCCGTAGGTAGAAATCCTGAAGCTCAGGGCAAAGTAATGTTAACCATGATGGTTGGTATGGCTATGACGGAATCCGTTGCGATTTACGCACTGGTAATTTCTCTGGTTATCCTGTTCGCCAACCCGTTGCTGAAGATTATTGGCATGTAATAAAAAGTTACTCAGCTATTATCAAAAGGGGAAGAAGCAAATAACAATGGCCTTCTTCCCCTTTTTTTATTTAGACTCAAACCGGACAAGCAAAACCCCCGTCATTATCCGTTATTCATCAATCAACACTTTGCCGCGTAAAACCTTTTTATCTGCATTTTTGTGTTTGGTCAAAAGCATCTTTTCTTTTGCTTTCTTGCTGCGTTTTCTTTTTTGACGCCGAATTTTCTCCGCCTTTTCTTGTTCCGCGGCAATAAAACCTTTCTGTTTTTTTTCGATTTTATCCAGGAGCAATCTCCGGGCCAGAAAGCGGTTTAATGATTGCGAGCGTTCTCTCTGACATTTGACGAAAAGGCCGGTCGGAAGATGAATCAGATAAACGCAGGATGAACTTTTGTTAACTTTTTGTCCGCCGGGACCGGAGGAGCGTATAAAAGATTCTTCAAAATCGCATTCCGATACGCCCAGACTTTTCATCCTGTCCTGAAGCGTTTTTTCTTTTTCCGAGGATACGGGCATTTTAGAATTGATGATCAGGGGATGGAGTAGATTTCATCGTCAATCAGATGAATCCAGTTTTCAGCCAGAATGGTTCTGGCTTCTTCCAGTTTATCGACGCCGAGAATAACGATGGTTTCCTCGCCGAATCGATTGATAGTGGTGTAAAGATAATGAATATTAATCTCGGCTTTGGCCAATGGTTTTAAAATGGCATTCATGCCTCCTGCGTGCAAAGGAACTTCAAGGGCCAGAACAGGAGTGACTTCAAAGTTTAAATGATAACTTTTCAGAACCGCGGCAGCGCGATCGGGATCATTGACCACCAAACGCACTTTACTGTCGTCTGCGATACTGGCAGCGCAAACCGCTTTTGTACTGATATCTTCCAGATCAAGAATATGGGTTAACGCGGCAAACGATCCGGGCACATTATTCAAAATTACCGAAATTTGTTTGACAGACATTGGTGTATCCTTATTTTTTCTTTACGTAATCATATCCGGCGTTGAATGCTTTCCTGTTCAACTCCGCAAGAGATTTCTTTTTGCTACCCATAATGGTTTCCAGGCTTTTCAAATAAACGTCCGGTGAAATAACTGCCGATATTTTGATAAAAGCCCCCATCATAATCGTATTGGAAACTCTGATATTACCCAGATCCTGTGCCATGTCGGCGCAGGGAATAAGGCACACTTTGACATCGTCACGATGCGGTTCTTCTTGAATGATGGAAGAATTTAAAAAAATTGTTCCTCCACTGGTTATTTTATTTTGAAAAGTAAACAGGGATGGGGCATTCATTGCAACCAGAAAGTCCGGTTCCGAGGCGACGGGAGACGCAATTTCCTCATCCGCGATGGCGACGGTGCAGTTGGCGGTTCCGCCGCGCATTTCCGCTCCATAGGCCGGCAGGTACGTAACCTGGTAACCTTTGCTCATTCCACTGTGGGCGAAGCTCACGCCCATCATTAGAACGCCCTGACCGCCGAAACCCGAGAAAATTGTTTTAATCAGCATCAGCGATCCTCCGCGTTTTTCTTGGCCGGGGCGATGTTATCCTTAAAAACACCGGGCGGAAAAACCTTGCTCATCACGTCATCAATCCATTTACAGGAATTATAGGCCGTCATTTTCCAGTTGGTCGGACACGGGGAGAGAATCTCAATCAGCGAGAATCCCAATCCGTCAAGTTGACATTGAAACGCTTTTTTGATGGCTTTTTTTGTTTTGTTGATATTGGCCGGTGAATTTACCATGCATCTTTCCAGATAGGTGACGCCATCCAGTTGAGAAAATATTTCACTGACTTTTACGGGATAGCCGTCCAGCGTTTTATTTCTGCCGGCCGGAGATGTTGTCGTTTTTTGTTCCAGCATCGTTGTGGGAGCCATCTGTCCGCCCGTCATTCCGTAAACGGCATTATTGATAAATATAATGGTGATATTTTCACCGCGATTGGCCGCATGAAAACTTTCCGCAATGCCGATTGCCGCCAGATCGCCGTCACCCTGATAGGAAAATACGACACGGTCGGGCAGTGAGCGTTTGATGGCTGAAGCCATCGCCGGGCCCCGTCCGTGCGGAGCCTCAATCATGTCAATGTCAAAATAGTTGTACGCCAGCACGGCACAACCGGCAGGAGGAACACCGATGGTGATGCCTCTGATATCCAGTTCGTCAATGACTTCGGCAATAATTCTGTGAGCAATACTGTGACCGCATCCCGGACAATAGTGAAAAACATTTTCTTTTAAGCTTTTCGGTCGTTTAAAAACAGTTTTAGCCATATCTGCCAACCTTTGCACCACTAGTCGATTTTTTCATAGAACTTGGCAATGACATTGGCAAGTTCCGCCGGTGTCGGCACCGCACCACCGGGGCGGCCGTGAAATTTGATGTCCGCGTACCCCTGCAGGGACAGGCGCACGTCCTCCAGCATCTGTCCCGTGCTCATTTCAAAAACAAGATAATGCTTAACTAATTCAGCTAATCCTCTCAGAGCGAGTTCGGGAAACGGCCACAAAGTGATTGGACGGAAAAGTCCGACTTTTATTCCTTGTGCACGCAGTCGTTTGATAGCGCCTTTTGCGATTCGGGCGGCAGTGCCGTACGCCACAATAACCATTTGTGCGTCTTCGATCTTATGTTCTTCGAAGCGCGTTTCATGTTGCGTAATCACTTCATATTTACGCGCCAGTTTCCAGTTGTGTTCTTCCATGTCAAGCGGATCCAGAATCAAACCGTGAATGAATTTGCTTTTGCCTGTGCCGGCCCCGCGCAGCATGAATTTTTCGCTGTAGGCGCGAGGCTTGGGTTTCTTAAACAGAACCGGTTCCATCATTTGTCCCATCATGCCATCGGCAAGAATCATCACCGGATTGCGGTACTTGTCGGAAAGGTCGAATCCCTCCATGGTCAAATCCGCCAGTTCCTGGCCGCTGGCGGGAGCCAAAACAATTGTCCGGTAGTCCCCATGACCTCCGCCGCGTGTCGCCTGAAAATAATCTCCCTGGGACGGCCTGATGTTCCCGAGACCGGGACCGCCACGCATAATATTGACGATAACACCGGGCAATTCACAGGCAGCCATGGAAGAGATGCCTTCCTGCTTGAGGGAAATTCCCGGGCTAGACGAAGATGTCATGACTCTTAACCCGGCCGAACTTGCTCCGGCAATCATATTGATTGCGGCCACTTCACTTTCGGACTGAATAAACACACCGCCTTCAAAATTGCGGATGTGTTCAGCCATATATTCGGTCAGTTCATTTTGAGGAGTGATCGGATAACCGGCGTAAAAACGGCATCCCGCGCGGATGGCGGCTTCGCCGATAACATGATTGCCTGACATTAAGACTTTATTCACGGTATACCTCAATAGCTACTTCGGGACACATCGTGGCGCATATTCCGCAACCGTTGCATTCTTTTCCCTCATCTGTGCCAACCGGGTGATAACTCAGAGAATTATATTCGTTGGTAGTCACAATATGACCTTTGGGGCAAAAATTAATGCACAAAAGACATTCCTTGCAGATTTCTTTATTAATTTTAATATAGCCCTTCAAAACCAGTCTCCCCCAAAATTAATCAGCGCAAGCTATCTTGCGTATAATGAAAAGAAAGTCAAGTATTTTAAGAAAAAATACTCTGAATATTAATCAAGACAATTATTTATTTCGAAAAAGACGTTTTGCACCAAATGATTTAAATCGTTTTTGATTCCCTGTATTTTTCCTTGCTCAATTTCTCTATCTCAGATAGAAAAATTCTTCAAAATAATTTCATTTTCGGGAAAATCAAAAATGAAAGTTTTTCATCTGAGTGGCATTAAATTATCTCTCGGTGATACGGAAGATCAACTTGCCGGCAAAGTATCATCTGCATTGGATATTAATCGGGATGAAATCAAAAACCTGGAAATTGTCAGAAAATCAATAGACGCGCGCCGGAACAGACCGCCTCAATTTGTATATGTTTTAAGGATTGAGCTGTCTCAGAATCAAAAACTTTCGCAACCCCATGATCAGGGCGTTCAGCTATCGGAAATGGAAAGCAGGACGCCATTCCCGAAGTTGTCCGCCGTTCCACCACCCAGCCTTCCGGTAGTCATTATCGGGAGCGGTCCCGCAGGACTTTTTGCAGCACATATTCTTGCCACGAGAGGAGTTCCTTCCATCATCATTGAAAGAGGGAAACCGGTGGATAAAAGAATAATCGACGTGGAAAATTTCTGGCACAGAGTAATTCTCGATTTGCAAAGCAACGTTTACTTCGGGGAAGGGGGCGCGGGAACGTTTTCCGACGGCAAGCTGACCGATCGTTCTAAAAATCCATATTCGTCATGGGTAAAAAAAATTATGGTCGAAATGGGCGCGCCGCCGGAAATTGCCATCGATACCAAACCGCATATCGGCACGGATAAACTGCGCAAAGTTTTAGTCAATCTGAGAAAGAATCTGACAGCCATGGGCTGCCGCTTTGAATTTGACGCTCAAGTTACGGACTTCATCATCGGGAATCAATCCGTGTCCGGTGTTGTGGTAAATGAAAAGGAGAGAATTCAAACCCATCATGTTATCCTGTCCATCGGCCAGAACGCTGACGATACGTACCGCAAACTTCATGAATGCGGCATAAAAATGGAAGCCAAGCCATTTGCCATGGGACTGCGTATCGAACATCGTCAGGAATTAATTAACGCCATGCAATACGGCAAATGGTTCGATCATCCGCAACTGCCCTCGGCGGAATATTTTGTCAAGGCTGCTCTGAAGGATTTAGATCGTTCCGTCTATACGTTCTGCATGTGTCCCGGCGGAGCGGTGATCGCTTGCACGTCATCGTCAGGGTCTCTTATAACCAACGGCATGAGCCATTATCGACGTTCAGGCAAGTTTGCCAACAGTGCCGTGGTTGTAAATGTTCGCGTTGATGATTTTTGTACAGGAGGCCATCCGCTGGATGGCCTGAAGTTTAGAGAATTGTGGGAGCAAAAAGCTTTTGGGGCCGGAGGCGGCCATTATCGGGCGCCCGCCCAAAAAACAACGGACTTTATGCTTGATAGAAAAAGCAGTTTGCTTGGTGATACAAGTTTTTTACCCGGAGTAGAAACCACGGCGCTGAATGATGTACTGCCTGAATTTGTAGCCCGATCACTGCGGCAGGGACTCCGGGAATTTGATAAAAAAATGTTTGGATTTATCACGGAAGAATCGCATTTAATCGGCGTGGAAACACGAACCTCTTCTCCGGTGCGTATTTGCCGGGGAAGCGACGGACAGAGTTCAAACGTCCGGGGGATTTATCCCTGTGGCGAAGGCGCCGGATATGCCGGCGGCATTATCAGTTCGGCTCTGGACGGAATCAAGGCGGCTCAGAATCTGATTGAAAATTTATCCGGTCCGGATTGATCCTCTCAATCCTGTCGCCCGGCGGGGTCAACTCAGGCGGCTGTCTATGATAATGTCATTCCCGATCTTTGTGATTTTCTGAAAAGACAACGGCTTCGCTTTTTGCAGGTTTCTGATCCGAAGATCGCCGACCGCTTCGATTCCGCTGCCTATTATTTTAGGCGCAATCACCGTTACCAGGCGATTGGCGAGATTTCGTTTTAAGACGGATGTGATGATCTGGGCGCCGCCTTCAATCATCGCGGAAGAAATCCCTTTTGCGGCCAGTTTTTTAAAGAGTTTTTTCAAGTCAACCCGGCCGTCTCTGTCGGCGCTGACGGTTAACATTGTCACGCCCATGGCGGCCAGTTTTTTGTATCCGGAATCGGAAGCTGTTCTTAGGGTTGCGACCAGCGTTGGTGCCGCAGAGAGGTTATGAAAGATTCTGGCATCAGGAGACACTTTCAAAGCCGAATCAACAATGACCCGCAGGGGATTCCTTCCACGCACAAGGCGCACGGTGAGTTCCGGATTATCCTGCTTAACCGTTCCCCTGCCGACTAAAATGGCGTCGTGCTCCGCCCTGAGCTGGTGAGCATATTTTAATGAAGCTGGAGAGCTTATCCACCGGGAGTTTCCTGTTGCCGTTGCTATGCGTCCATCCAGCGTCTGGGCATACTTGATGGTGACAAAAGGCATTCTTGTTTCCATAAAATGAAAAAATGTTTCGTTCAACCGTCGGCAGTCATTTTCCAGGACGCCTGTTTTCACCTCGATGCCGTGGTTCGTCAGACAACTGATCCCTTCACGACATACCAAAGGATTGGCATCGATAGCACCAACAACGACCCGGGCGATGTTATTTTTGATGATACTGTCGACACAGGGAGGGGTTTTTCCTTCATGGCAACAGGGTTCCAGTGTAACATACAGCGTAGCACCGTTCACCGCTTTTCCTGCCTCGTGAATTGCATTGATTTCGGCGTGATTCCCGCCAAAACACTGATGATAACCTTTACCGATAATTCGGCTGTTTTTGACAATGACGGCGCCGACCATTGGATTCGGACTAACGCAACCACGTCCTTTACGGGCAAGATTCAGCGCCAGTCTCATGTAATATTCATCATTCATATGAGGATAATTACCTTATTAATTGAAAAATGAAAAGAAATTTGTTGTTTCCGCAAATGAATTCATGATAAGGAAAGTAAAAAAATATTACAGTAAGACAATGATCAAAAACAGTTCAAGTTTTGTCTTCTGGGAATTAAAATTTAAGTAACTTCAAGCGAGTCCGGGGTGGTGTAAAATCATTAGAAATTTAACAACTTGTTCTGAATATTTTATCTTGACTTTGGTCGTTTTCAGCTGTAAAATAAATTCCAAGCTTGAAAAGGGCAAACCGTACTGAAAAGACGGGACGCAAAGTTACTGACCTAAGTCTTCGATGAGAGGATAGGGTGGCAGAACCGCCTGGCGGCTTCAATGTGCTCCGGCAGTTCCGCTAAATATCAAAAACTCATCAATTAGAAAGAAGTTTATGCTTTTATTCATGAACATTCTTGTTTTTATTTTCGGGGCTGCCGTCGGCAGTTTTCTGAATGTCTGCATTTATCGTCTGCCGGCCAAAACCTCGATTGTCAAACCGTCTTCAAGGTGCCCGAATTGCGGTCATCCTATTCGCTACCGCGATAATTTACCCATCATCAGCTTTATCCTGCTGGGCGGTAAATGCCGGGATTGTAAAAGCAGGATTTCCCTGCGTTATCCGTTAGTGGAGCTCATTACGGCGGCGCTGGCACTCATATTGTTTATCAAATTTAACCTGTCTTTGACCTTCTTGGTGTTTTTTGTTTTTACCGCGGTCCTGATTGTCATTACGTTTATTGATCTGGATCATCAGATCATTCCGGATATTTTAACCCTGCCGGGCATACCGTTGTTTTTTCTGGCGGCGGTTTTTATCGTAAAAGTTCCCTGGCTGGAAGCATTGATTGGCTTGTTAGTCGGCGGCGGTGTACTTTTTATTATTGCATTTGTTTATGAGTTGATATCCAAGAGGGAAGGCATGGGTGGAGGCGATATAAAATTGCTGGCCATGATCGGCGGATTTTTAGGTTGGAAATCACTGGTGTTCATTCTCTTGTTCAGTTCGCTCACGGGGGCAATAATCGGAATTGCAGTTATGACCATAAAGAAACAGGATATGAAGTATGCGATTCCTTTCGGTCCTTTCTTGTCCGCTGCCGCAATCGCCTATATTTTCTGGGGAACAGAGTTTATGAGGTTTTTAATATTAGAATATTGAATATAAGGTGAAAAAAACAGAAAAATATGGTTAAAAAGACCAATAAACTTATAAAGATTGATCCAACGGAAATAATTGCAGTCGTAAATAACTATAAAAAAGCAATAGATGGCAATTAAATAATTGAAAAATAAAAAGAAACACATTAGAATGGCATATAAGTTGCTTTTTGTTAAATAAAGATAGGAAAGGGAATGCGTTGCAAAAGCGAGATTTAAAATCAGCCAAAGGTTTCAGCTTGATTGAGCTTTTGATTGTTATAGCTCTCATCGCTATTTTGGCAGCCATTGCCGCACCGAATTTTTCCAAGTATAAGGATAATGCTAACTTAAAAGAGGCTGCGCGCGAAATATCGGGAGATATTCAACTATATAAACAAAGAGCCGTTGCTGAAAACACGCGTTACCGTATGGTTTTTGATGTTGATAATAATGATTACACTGTTGAAAGAGATATCGGTGGTGTTTGGAATAATGTTATTACTGATAAAAAAATTGGTGGCGAAAACAATAATATAATTAAAGTCATTGGAAATACAAATACAATTACTTTTCAAACCAGGGGAACAAGCAGTGCCGGCACACAGATAATAAGGCACGAAAAGCGCCTTTCCACGGCTACAATTGTTACTTCTTTGATGGGGCGGGTGACAGTTACTTATGATTTTAAATAATAAAGGCATCTCACTGATTGAGTCTCTTATCGCGGTAATGTTGACCGGAATAGCGATCATCGGTCTGCTGACCATGCAACCTTTGGGCTGGCAATCGGCAGGCAAGGCTGATTCCATCTCACATGCGACGGGAATTATGCAACGGGAGCTGGAAAATGCGGAATGCAGTATCATGTCGGGAACAATTCCGTCAAACAAGGTTAATGTCAGTGAAACGATGGGTAATGAATCCTATACAGTCAATACGACCATCACGGTGCCAGATACAGGTAGATGGCTGGTGCGTGTAAGTGTTACATGGCCGGGTAATACCAAAGGTGTTAAAAGCAGTATTGTTGTTACACGCCAGAATGCTTTTGATTAAGGACGGGGATTGACCTGCATGAAAAATAAACTCAATAATGGTTTCACGCTTGTGGAATTAATCATTGCCGTTGCGGTCGGTATGATCATCATGACCGCCATTTATGCCATGATAAATTTAGGGCAGGGATCAACCGGCGGTATTTCTCGCCGGGTTTTAACGCAACAGGATGCCCGGGCTGTTTTGAATTTAATGGCTATGGAAGTGGGAATGGCGTCGTTCAATCCGACATCGGATAATGCAGTTTGGGGAAAGACACCTCTGAAAGCCGATGATACGGCCTGTGTTGACGCCGACGTTCCATCACCTTTCCTGCAAGTGAGAAGAGGTATACAGACTGCTGGTCCGAACAGTATTCTGGTGTCCATGAATTTGAATGCTGATACTAAAATCGGAGGCAATGTAACCAATTCAGAGAATGAATACATAAGATATTCATTTGATTCCAATACCGGAACCATTAAACGCGCAGTGAGTTGCGGAGGTGATCAACCAATTGTAGGTGGGGCAAACTCATCCACAATGATTAGAAACAATGTCGCGGGAGTGCCTCTCTTCCAGTACTTTAACACCGCCGGAACGGATATTTCAGCAAATGTCATTAACACGCCTGATGCACAGCCTGGCAACGGAGGTATCAGCGATATCAGACGCATTCGCATCAACATTAGTGCGGATGTTGAAAATGACGACAAACGAGGTACTTTTAAAACCAGCAGAAGAACTTATTCAACAGATGTATTGGTGAGAAATCATGCTCTTAGCCAGTAGAACACATAGTGTCAGAAGAAACCCGGAAGGCGGATTTGTCCTTGTTCTCGCTTTGATTGCTATCATGATCTTACTGGGGATAGGATATTTTGCGTTGACTGTCAGCACCAGTGATTTACGGATCGCATCCCGTATCGTGGGAGAAAGGAAAGCGTTTTCTGCGGCGGAATCCGGTGTCCATATCTTGTGCAGAACGTTCGATCCGGCAACTTTCACCGGATTAGCGGATCAAGTCATTGATGCAAGTGACCCGGCTTCCACCTTTGACGTCGATTCACCCCACGTGCCCACCAATCCTAACATTCCCGGCCAACTGCCGGTGACAGGATTCTCCATGTCCGGTGGCCAGGAGTGGTCACAAAAAACCTATGAAACCATTGTAACCGGAAATAACGATGATTACGACAGTCGTGCACAGATCGGTGTGGGATTTGGCTATTTTGATGGCGGAAGCATTATGTACCGCTAAAGGCAAAATAAATGACAAGCAGGTTTTTAATCAAAGAAAGGAGTTTGTTATGAAGACCTATTATAAAATAAAATTATTTATTATGGGTATTATCCTTTTGGCTTTTTTTGCCGGTAGTGTTCAAGCCACCGCGCCGGTTGAGGGAGAAGAAGCGCTTTTCGTTTCTTCAACACAGCCCGACGCCTTGCTTGTTCTCGATCTCTCGGGAAGTATGGAATGGAATCCTACCGGTGATGATCCGATTTACGGGTCAAGCTCTGCCTGCTATGCGGACACTACCAATTGCGCTGGTCGTGGGTGCAACGGCGGGTTTTGCTCTTCACCGAAATCCAATATCACAACTTATTATTCCTATGATGCCACCTGCACGGCAGACACAACAAATTGTGCCGGTTTAGATTGTGCAAACGGGTTTTGTGAGCAGCCGCATAATGCCTCAACCTATTATGCCGCGTCTTCGTGCAATACGCCGGATAAGATGAGTTGCAGCGGTGTGAACTGCGGACGCAGTGATGGATTTTGCAACCAGACAATAGCCCCCCATACAATTTATGCACACGACTCCAGCTGTACGCCCAATGCGTGGCATTGCGGTACGGGACAATACTACGTAGAACAATGGAAGAAGGATTGTAAAGATGGATATTGCAATAAACCCAAATCCATGTCCACTTGGTGGGGCACCAGATCATGCGAATACGCGTGCACAACCAGTGCTTGCGGCACAGCATGCACGACAGGTTCCTGCTCTAATACCTGTACTTCCGGGGGAAGTTGCCAGCAAGACTGTAGTCGGCTGGCCATTACCAAAAGGTCGGTTAGAAATATCCTCGATGATAATGCTGACGGAAATATCAATACGACCGATGAGGGAAGCCTCGGGGTAAGATTCGGTTATATGCGCTTCTATAACTGCCAGAATGACGACACCGGTAACAGTTACAGCAGTGGATGTAACAGTTTGGTAAAGGCCATCAATACCAATTACAGTACCATCAATACCGTCGTACAAGCTGAACAGGCCAGCGGGGGGACTCCTATCGGCTCCGCTCTCAAAGAAGCGAAGCTATACCTGGATGCACACAAGGCAGCCGACGCGGCGAAGGCCTGCCGGTCCAAATTCGTTATCCTGATTACCGACGGCTCCGATACCTTCGCCTGTTATTCGGACGGAGCGGAATGTTCTTCTGCTCGCTATGTTAACAGGCGCCAGACCGTGGCCAGAGCCAAGGCTTTGCGGGATGCCGGGTACCGTGTTTTTGTGATCGGTTTCGGAACCGCCATGCCTCCCTATCTGCGCAATACCCTGAATTGGACTGCCTTCTATGGCGGTACGGATAACCCCAACGTAGCCAATTCGGGTAGTATCACAGGTTATAATATCGCCACAGCCGAAGATTGCACTGCCGCGACTCCTGCGGATTCAACCAAATGTTGTAATCTGAACTCTGCCGGCTGCTACCCGACAGGCGTGACCGGCTGCACCATTGATGCTTCAAATTTGACGGCAGCCTGTTATGATTCCGATGCGCCGTATCCGGGCACTGCGGGTAAATCAATAGGCAATTTTAGAGCGAGCGCCAACGATCCCGGTTATGCCGATCTGTCCGGATATGCTTATCTGGCCGGTAATGCGGATGACCTGGTTGCTGCAGTAAAGGCTTCCATTAACATCATACGGGAAGCCACATTTTCCTTTTCTCAGGCTTCCATCCAGTCTTCGCGAACAGCCGATGAAAATTATGTTTATGAAGGATCGTTTCAACCGATCAATGACGATCCCTTCTGGTTCGGTCATTTAATCAAGTATCCGATTAACGAAGACGGTACGGTCGGAGCCAAATTGCTGGATGCGGGAGAGGTGCTTCAGGGAACCTCATATGAAAACAGAAATATTTATACCTGTATTGGCTGTACGTCCACCCTGACTCCCTTTTCCACCAGTATTGACCGCAGTTATTTTGGCGCATCAACCGATGATGATAGAAATGCCATTGTCGGTTATATTCAGGGCAATCCCACCTACAATCCAGACAACTGGAAACTGGGTGATGTCTTCCGTTCAACACCAATTACCATCGGATCTCCTTCGATATTTTATGAAGACAGACGGGATACAAGTTCTCAGTCGGTCTCCTGCACCAAAGGATTACATTGCGCAACAACCGTAACAGAAACCGTTAACGCTTTCGGCTATCATCGTTGTACGCACTGCAGAAGTTCGGCCCTGGGCAATCGTTTAATCGTTACAGGGGCAAACGACGGACAGTTCCATGCTTTCTTGACCAGTGATATGACCGAAAAGTGGAGTTTTATTCCTCCCAACCTTCTCTCAAAATTGGCCAATATTACCCACTCGTCTCATCCGACCTCATTACTGCATCAGTATTTTGTCGATGGACCGGTTTCTGCCGTTGATGCGTGGTTGGGAAGCGGCGACGGCCGGTCAAAAGCCACCTCGGAATGGAAGACGATTCTTGTCTTTGCAGAGGGCAGAGGCAGTACCGATCGTTTATGGAGCTCTTCTTCTTCCTGCGCCACAGGCTTACAGGCGACATACGACGGCAGTCACACCAATTACTGCGGTTATTACGCTCTCGATATCACGAATACGGCATCACCGCAGTATATGTGGATATTGAACGGTTTTAGTGCCAATACGGCCCCTTATATGGGAGATTCGTGGAGCAAGATGATGATGGGTCGCGTGATCACGAAATCATCAGGAACAGAAACGGAAAAATGGGTTGGGATTATCGGCGGCGGTTACAACGCGAATTCCTGCCCGTCAAATGGAACGTGTGACATTGCAGACCGGAGAGGCAAGGGAATTTTTGTGATAGACTTGAGTAACGGTCAGATCCTCTGGAGTTTCAACCATAATGAGGCTAATACAACAACCACCACCAGCAGTAATGCCATGCGATACAGCATGCCTGCACCGCCCGCCACTGTCGATGTCGATAATGACGGGTTCATCGATACCGTCTATCTGGGAGATCTGGGCGGCAACATGTGGCGATTTAATTTTTGCACGAAAAGCATGATTGATTCCGGTACGGCTTGTACGACGTCGAATTGGAGTGGAGGATTATTATTTGATTCGTCAAGCGGTGCAATTCGTCCTGTCCACACCGGAGCTACTGTATCGAAAGATAACAGCGGAAACATTTGGGTGTTCTGGGGCACGGGGGACAAAGTGGATCCTACCGCAGCCAATGCTCAGGAACATTTTTATGCTGTAAAAGACGACCTGACCAGCACCTATAGAACGAATAATATTGACACCCTGTCTTCCACGGGTCAGGTATACAATCCCGCATCAACAACCAAGGTTGGCTATCGAATTCAGCTGGGTGGCGGTGGTGAAAAAATTCTGGCAGAGCCTACTGTATTCGGCGGCGTCGCTTATTTCACCAGTTTCATACCCGGCAACGCAAATGATCCTTGCGAACAGGCCGGAACAGCGAAACTCAACGGTATAAATTTTACAACAGGAGAAGGTGTTTTTGCGGGTGGCGCTCGTTCAATGGAGATTGGCACCGGGATAGCGTCTGCGCCTGTTGTTTCCCTTGCGCCGAGCGGCGGATCATCCAGTATTTACGTTACCGTTAGCGGCGGAGGCCAAACCGATGCCAGTACGCAAAAAGTTGATTTCGATCCTCCCGGAATGACAAACCGCACCAATGTCATTTACTGGCAAGACAAGCGTGTGGAGTAAAAAATATGCGGATGGTCGGGGCTGCTTGCGTTGCCCTGATTATTTTCCCGATATGTCCATTAAGGACAGTGCGATTGATGAAGCGGTAAAAAGGATAAGAGGGGCTGAGTGTCAAGCGTTGAGCCTCTGGGATGGTCGAAAAATTATTGTTTAAATCTTTAATAAAAAAAATATAGTTAACCTTGCGATGACAGGCAGCACGTGGTATTAAGCGCTGCTTGTCATTTTTTTACAGGTTGCGTAAATTATGAAAAATAAAATCATCAGAATTATGGAAAATGCCCTGAATCGTTCGCGGCAGAAAGGAGAGCTTCCCGATTTTAATCTGCCTTATCTGGAAGTGGAACCGCCCGCCAATCGCGAGCACGGCGATTATGCCGCCAATGCCGCCATGATTCTGGCCTCACAGGTCAAACAGAATCCGCGTAAAATTGCCCAGATGCTTCTGGATAATATCGTCGATGACGAAAATATCATCGAGAAAACGCAAATTGCCGGGCCCGGTTTTATTAATTTTTTTCTTCAAGAAAATGTCTGGCATCAGGCCATGAAAAAAATTGACGAACAAAAGGACCAATACGGGCGGCTGGACTTGGGTAAAGGCAAAAAAGTTCAGGTGGAATTTGTCAGTGCCAATCCCACGGGACCTTTGCATATCGGGCATGCCCGCGGCGCGGTCGTCGGCGATGTCATCGCCAATTTATTAAATACGGCCGGTTATGACATTTCCCGTGAATATTACATTAATGATGCCGGTAATCAGATGAATAATCTGGGCAAATCGGTGCTGTTTCGTTACCGGGAGCTTTGCGGAGAGAAAATTATATTTCCTGAAAACTGTTATCAGGGGGACTACATCAAAGATATCGCCCGTGATATTCTTCATCAGGAGGGAAAAAAATATCTTCAGGGTGATGACGAAGCCTCCATCCGCTATTTTACTGCTGTGGCAGGAAACACCATTCTTGACGAAATCAAAAATGATTTAGGGGACTTCGGCGTTATTTTCGATGTTTATTTCAGTGAAAAGGAACTCTATAAAGACGACGGCGTGAATCAACTGCTCAATGATTTGCGTCAGCAGGGTTTTATCTATTCCGACGGTGAAACACTCTGGTTTAAAACAACAACTTTCGGCGACGAAAAGGACAGGGTGGTCATCCGCCAAAACGGAGACCCGACGTATTTTGCCGCGGATATTGCCTATCATAAAAACAAATTTAGCCGCGGTTTTGAAATGGTCATCGATATCTGGGGAGCCGACCATCACGGCTACATGCCGCGTCTCTGGGCTGGAATTCAGGCGCTGGGCCATGATAAAAAATCATTGAAAATCATCCTCGTTCAACTGGTCAATCTGCTGCGGGGCGGTGTGCCGGCGGCAATGTCCACGCGTTCCGGCGAGTTCGTAACGCTGCGGGAAGTTCTGGATGAAGTAGGACGTGACGCCGCCCGTTATAATTTTCTGATGCGCCGTTCCGACAGTCACCTGGATTTTGATCTGGAACTGGCTAAAAAACAATCCAATGAAAATCCGGTTTATTACGTGCAGTACGCCTATGCCCGGATTTGCAGTATCCTCAGAATGGCGCAGGAGCGCGGCATTGCCATTCCCGATTACAGCCACGTTGATCCGGTTTTACTAGACCAACCGGAGGAAAAAACCCTGATCAGGATGCTGGTTCTTTACCCGGAAATGATTCTCGGAGCGGCAAATTCCCTGGAACCGCATCGCATTACTTTTTACTTGAATGATCTAGCCGGAGTTTTTCATAGCTATTACAATAAAAATAAGGTAATTTCAGAAAATGCGGAACTGACGGGGGCAAGACTTTTTCTGGTTAAAATCATTAAAATTGTTTTGCAAAATGCCTTAAAGATTTTGGGCGTCAGCGCGCCGGAAAAAATGTAAACTGTTTTAAAGTTCAACCTTTACTTATATTTCGGGAAAAGCTAGCATACCCCCATTTATGTAAAAACCTGCTGCCGGTTTTTAAAATTTTTCATATATAAAAGTCGGGCTGATGGCTACGGGAAACACTAAAAATTTCGAATTGAAGCTAGGGAAGGCTGGACTGTTCATTGTTCTGGGCGGCATGACCGCCCTCCTGTGCGCCGCTTTTTTGTTCGGCGTCGGTATCGGAAAAAATATCGATACGTATCCGGGAGAGATCGCGTCTTTGCCGCAAAAAGCGCTGGCCATGGTCTGGCGTCCGGCTAAAATAAAAATGGCGCAGCAACAAGCGGCTCAGGCGGGAGAATCTTCGTCGGTTCCTAAAGAAGAAAATCTGGATTATACTTATCATTCCAAGCTCATGGCAAAAAAAGAATTATTCCAGAAAGAACCCATTCTGGATAAGCAGTCGGCGAACGCCACGACGATTAACGAGGAAGAACTTCAAAAAGGGAAATTCCATATTGAAACAAATTCTCCGGCTGCGCTCGCGGCGGCAGAAAACACTGACTTGATCGATAAGAAACAGCATATCATGACAAAAACAAACACCGAACATGAAGCGCTTGCCCGTAAGCAGACAGAATCTTCAAAAAAATCTGCCGGCAAGCAGAAGTTTATTGTGCAGGTGGCTTCCCTCAAGGACAAATCCAAGGCCTATGAAATGAATAAAAAAGTAGCCGCGCTGGGTTTCCAGTCGAAAATCATTAAAGCCGAACTAAAAGGGAAGGGTGTCGTCTATCGGTTGATTGTTACCGGTTTAAATAATCAGGATCAGGCTCTGAAGGCTGCCGGAAAAATTTCAGCGAAAACCGGATCAAATTGTATCATTAAAAAAATTGATATAAAAACAAACTAAAAAAAGAATGGTCGTTTAATCATGTTCGAGAATCTGTCTGAAAAACTGGAAAATATTTTTAAGAAATTGAAAGGGCGGGGCATGTTGACGGAAGAAAACGTCAATGCCTCACTCAAGGAAATTCGCATGGCCCTTTTGGAGGCGGATGTTAATTTCAAAGTGGCTAAAGATTTCGTTGAAGACGTGCGCAGTAAAGCCGTGGGAAAAGAAGTCCTTGAAAGCATTACACCCGGTCAGCAGATCGTCAAGATTGTTCATGACCGGCTTGTTGAGCTGATGGGAGGAACAAGTTCCAGCATAAAATTCGGATCCAGGATTCCTTCGGTCATTATGCTGGTCGGCCTGCAGGGATGCGGTAAAACGACGACGGCGGCAAAACTGGCTCTCCTGCTTTCGCAGGAGCGGAAAAAAGTGTGTCTTGTTTCTGCGGATGTCTATCGACCGGCGGCAATTGAACAACTGGCGTTGCTGGGCAAACAGGTTAACGCCGGCGTTTTCGAAGACAAAAGTTTAAAAGACCCCGTGGAAATATGTTCTCAGGCCGTGGAGGATGCCAAAAGAAACGGCTATGAAGTGCTGATCGTTGATACTGCGGGCAGGTTACACATTGATAATCTTTTGATGGAAGAGCTTCAGAAGATAAAAAGCAAGGTCAATCCGGCGGAAATTATCTATGTCGCCGACGCCATGACCGGCCAGGATGCGGTCAACGTGGGTGTAAAATTCAATGAACTGATCGGCATTGACGGCGTGATTATGACCAAGATGGACGGTGATGCGCGCGGTGGCAGCGCTTTATCTCTGAAATCGGTTATCGGGAAGCCGATCAAATTTGTCGGTATGGGAGAAAAAATTGACAATCTGGAGGTTTTTCATCCGGAAAGAATGGCCTCGCGCATCCTGGGCATGGGCGACATTCTTTCTCTCGTGGAGAAGGCACAGGCCAATATCGACCAAAAAACCGCGCTGGAACTCGAAAAAAGCATCCGAAAAAACAATTTTTCGCTGGAGGACTTTCGCAATCAACTGACTCAGATAAAAAAAATGGGATCCATCAAGGACATTATGGGAATGATTCCGGGTCTGGGAAAAATGAAAGCGCTGAAAGACCTGGAGCCGGATGATAAGCAGTTGGTTAAAATCACCGCGATTATAGATTCCATGACCAGAGAGGAACGCTATAATTACCTGCTGATCGACGGCAGAAGACGCAAAAGAATCGCTCTGGGTAGCGGAACAACCGTTCAGGATGTAAATCTGTTATTGAAAAATTACATGGAAATAAGGAAAATAATGAAAAAATTTAACAAAAAAGATGGAATTAAATCCTTGATGCGGAATTTCCCCTTTTAATATTCGGAAAAGTATGATAAAAAAATTAAAAAAATTATTATTTTAAGGAGGTAATATTAAAAATCGATGGGTGTAAAAATTAGACTGACTCGGATGGGTGCCAAGGGCAAACCCTTTTATAGAATTGTGGCGGCTGATACAGATTTTCCACGCGACGGAAGATTTCTGGAAATTTTAGGTAATTACGACCCCAAGAAAAATCCGGCAGAAATTATTGTCAAGGAAGAACGTGTCCGCAGGTGGTTGTCAAAGGGCGCCAAGGCAACTCTGACAGTAGCTAATTTGCTTAAGACGAAGGGTATTGATGCCAAGATCAAATGAGTTTTAACTAGCCACTAAATTGTTTGAGAAGCGATCTGTTATTGAATTAATTATTTCTAAAAAGATTTAAGTAAACTCAGCGGAGGTTATGACGATGAAGGAATTGATCAAATATATATCTCAGGCTTTGGTAGATTTTCCGGATAAAGTTGAAGTGACTGAAATCATCGGCGAACAAACATCTGTTATAGAACTGCGCGTGGCAAAAGAAGATTTGGGCAAGGTTATCGGCAAGCAGGGACGAACGGCCAAAGCGATTCGGATGATTTTAAGCGCCGCGTCGGCCAAAGCTCACAAAAGGGCTGTTTTAGAAATAATTGAATAGGCATACAATGGATCTCTTTGAAGCTGGAGAGATTGTGAAAACCCGCGGCCTCCAAGGCTGTTTAAAAGTTTGGTCTTGTTTGGAGGCCGCCAGTAATTTTTCAGAACCAGATTTTGTTTATATTGAAAAAATCCCGGGGCAAAAAAATCGTTTTTGCCTGAAAAAAATCGAAAAATCCGGACGAACATTTTTTATAGAGCTTGAAGAAATAAAGAATGTGGATTCCGCAAGGAACCTTATCGGCGCCAAGGTGTATTTTCCCAAGGCAATTCTTAAGCAACTGCCCTCCGGAGAGTATTACTGTCACGATATTATCGGCCTTGATGTTTACAACGAAGAGGGTGATTACTTAGGGAAAATAGAATCCATTTTCCCGACGGGCAGCAATGATGTTTATGTCTGCCGCAAAGAAAAAAAAGAAATACTACTGCCCGCGATCTCTGATGTTATAAAAAACATTGACATCCATCAGCGGGTAATGACTGTCAAGATTCCCCCTGGATTATAAAAGTGATTAAATTTGATATCTTGTCAATTTTTCCCGAGATGTTCTCATCTCCACTCCAATACAGCCTTTTAAAAAAAGCTCAGGAAAAAGGGATCATTAGTATTGCGCTGCACGATATCCGCAACTGGGCCGCAGACAAGCACAAAATGACCGATGATGCGCCTTATGGCGGCGGTTGCGGCATGGTCATGAAACTGGAACCGGTGGAAAAGGCCTTATCGTCAATCAAAAAAAACCAAAAAGAGAAGTCCCGCGTCGTTTTAATGACCCCTCAGGGTGAAGTATTTAATCAAAAAATTGCCATGGAGCTTGCCGGACAGCAAAGAATTATTATCATTTGCGGTCGCTATGAAGGCGTTGACGAAAGAATACGGGAACATCTGGTGGATAGAGAAATTTCCATCGGTGACTATATCCTGACCGGAGGTGAGCTGGCCGCGCTTGTCCTCATTGATGCCGTTTCACGCTTACTGCCTGATTTTTTAGGCAACCCGGAATCAAAGATCGCGGAATCCTTTTCACAAAATCTTCTTGAATATCCTCAATACACAAGGCCGGCTGTATACAAAGCATGGGCCGTTCCGGATGTGCTATTATCGGGCAATCATGCTCAAATTGAAATGTGGCGCAAAACCGAATCCCTCCGGAGAACCTTAAAAAAACGGCCGGATTTGCTCAAAAAGATGAAACTTTCCCCGGAAGATCAGAAAATCATCGATAAAATTAAACTGGAACAGATATAAAACCTTGATTTTCAGAAATTTATAATGTATGGGTGTGCGCCTGAATCATCAGGATGATTTACAGGATAAGGCAAACGAAATGCTTTATGTGGCTCTTTTACATTATCCGGTATATAATAAAAAAGGCGATGTCGTTTCGACGGCCATAGCGAACATGGATATTCATGATATTGCCCGAACCGTGAAAACATATGCGGCCGACGGTTTTTATATTGTCAATCCGATTGAAGAACAGCGCATCCTGGCACAGGAAATAGTCCATCACTGGCGTGAAGGTTACGGAGCTCGCTACAATCCATTCCGCAGGGCTGCGTTTGAATTGATCACTATTGAAAAAAGTCTCCAGGCCGTTCTAGACGACATCATTGATCGAACGGGGCGCCAACCGAAGACTATCGTTACCGGAGCCAAATTCACGGAAAACGTTTTAAAGTTTGCCGAATTGAAAAGTCTTTTAAAGAATGGTCATTGCGATTATCTGCTTATTTTCGGTACGGGATCCGGCATATCCGACGAACTGATCAACGCTTCCGACTTCAAACTGGAGCCGATAAAAGGTGCTTCCGGTTACAATCATCTGTCCGTAAGATCGGCTGTGGCGATTATCCTGGACAGAATTATGCGTGTTTGAATTTTATAGCAATCTTTGGAGGGAAATATGAATATTGTAGAAATGATCGAAAAAGAACAAATGAGGGGCGATATTCCCGGTTTTAAAACCGGTGACACTGTAAAAGTTTATGTTAGAATCATTGAAGGCCAGAAGCAGAGAATTCAGGCTTTTGAAGGCGTCGTCATTCGTAAAAGACAGGGAAACAGCCGCGCCAATTTTACGGTAAGAAAAGTTTCTTACGGTGTGGGCGTCGAAAGGACATTCCCCCTGCATTCTCCGATTATTGATCAGATTGAAGTGATCAGCCGGGGCAAGGTTCGCCGGTCACGTCTTTATTATTTGAGAAATCTAAGAGGTAAAAAAGCAAGAATTAAAGACGCTGCAAAACAGTAAGAAACTTTCGCAGCTGATTTTATAAAACGCTCAACAGACTGGATTTCAAGGCAAGGGCTTCTTCTTCACGAATGGATACTTATGAAAAAATCGCCCGCAAAGACGGATATCATCTGATTGCCGGCGTCGATGAAGTGGGAAGAGGGCCTTTGGCCGGTCCGGTTGTTGCGGCAGCAGTCATTTTGCCGCCTGATTACATTAATCCCGAAATCAAAGATTCCAAAAAACTTACAGCCGCTAAAAGAGAAAAACTATTCGCCATCATCGAAAAAGATTCTCTTGCTGTCGGCATGCGGGTGGTTGATGCTGATGTTATTGATGATATCAACATTCTTCAGGCTTCTTTGCAGGCCATGCGCGATTCCGTGCTGGAACTGTCCGTATCTCCCGATTTTATTCTGGTCGATGGATTGCATCGCGTTCCCATTATCACCCCGCAGAAGCCTCTGGTCAAAGGAGATAACCTCAGCATCTCCATAGCGGCCGCCTCGATCATGGCCAAAGTCACCCGCGACCACATCATGGAAATGTACCATCGTCAGTTTCCCCAGTACGATTTTTTTAAAAACAAAGGGTACGGGACGAAAGAACATCTTGACGCCATCAGGAAATTCGGCATTTGTAAAATTCATCGCAAATCTTTTCATGTCAAAAATTTGAATCAGATCGCTTTTGAGTTTAACGTTTAAATGCAGGACAAGACGAAAATCATTACCGGCAAAGAAGGTGAAAAAATCGCCGCTGTTTTTCTAAAGAAGAACGGCTATCGCGTCATGGAAACCAATTTCCGTTGCCCGTTGGGTGAAATCGACATGATTGCCGAGGAAGGCGGAGACCTTGTTTTTGTCGAAGTGAAAACAAGAAAATCCTGGGCTTTAGGCTATCCCGAACAGGCGGTGGGTATTAAAAAACAAAAAAAATTATCACAACTGGCTTTATGGTATCTTCAGAACAATAAGCAGGCCGATAAAAAAACGCGTTTCGATGTTGTCGCGGTAACCCTGTCATCTCAATCAAATGAAATCCATCTGATCAAAAACGCATTTGATTTTATCGATGTGTATTAATTCAAAAATCTTAAACATGAGTCAGAGCCGGCTTTCCGATCCGGTAAACATTAAACCCGATGGAAAAACATTTCTGATGATCCAGAACATTTCGGCCGTCGAAAAGAAAAGCCGGTTTAATCATTGAGCGGTATACTTTTCTGAAATCGAGTCTGCGGTATAAATCCCAATCCGTCAGCACAATAACGGCGTGGCTGTTCGCCGCCGCCTTATAGGGATCTTCAATGAAGGAAACTTTGCCTTTGGTGCCTGCAAGATCAAGCTCCGCATTTCTCAGAGCCCGGGGATCCGAAATAACTATTTCTGCCTGTTCCGCCATCAGCTTTTGTGTCATATAAAAGGCCGGGCTTTCCCGGGTATCGCTGGTATCGGCTTTGAAAGCAAATCCCAGGATACAGACTTTTTTGCCCGCTAAAGTTCCGAACATGCTGTGAAGAATCTGGCTCATGAATCGTTCCCGCTGATATTCATTGATTCGGATAACGTTTTCCCAGTAAGCGGCTACCTCCCGCAGTCCATAGTAATTACACAGATAAACAAGATTCAGAATATCTTTTTTAAAGCACGATCCGCCGAACCCGATGCCGGCTTTCAGAAATTTATCGCCGATGCGCCTGTCCATGCCGATGGCTTTGGCGACTTCGCTGATATCCGCATCGGTTTTTTCGCACAAAGCGGATATGGAATTGATGGAAGACACGCGTTGAGCCAGAAAAGCGTTGGCTACCAGCTTGGATAATTCGCTGCTCCAGATGTTGGAGGTAATAATTTTATCTTGCGGAATCCAGCGGGTATAAATGTCTATCAACCGGGACCTGGCTTTTAATCCGCATTTTGTCTCGCGGGAACCGATGAGCACACGGTCGGGATTCTCCAGATCGCTGATGGCCGTACCTTCCGCCATAAACTCGGGATTGGAAAGCACTTCAAAACGTATTTTTCCTTTGGCCTGTGACAATATTTTTTCCATGGCGAGGGCGGTTTTAACCGGCAATGTGCTTTTTTCAATGACTATTTTTGATGATTGTGAAAACTTTAAAATCTGCCGCGCGGTTTTTTCCACATATTGTAAATCAGCGGCCATATTCGCCCCGGCACCGTAGCTCTTTGTCGGCGTATTAACACTGACGAATATTATATCATTTTCTTTGATCTGATTTTCAATATCCGTTCTGAAAAAAAGATTTTTACCGCGGGTTTTTTTTACGATGCTATCCAGTCCGGGTTCAAAAACGGGAAGTTGCGGAGAATTCCAGGCGTCAATTCTTGCCGAATTTGTGTCCACCACCGTAATCTGATAATCGGGACATTTGCAGGCGATCATGGCCATGGATGGACCGCCGACATAACCCGCACCGATACAAAGAATTTTTTTCTTGAATCTCATTTCAATTCCAGTCCTTTGATGATGATTTATGATGTTTTCAATGCTCTGCGAAAATATTCAATCGTTCCGGCAAGACCATCGGCCAGGTTAATTTTCGGAAGCCAGCCCAGTCTGGTTTTGGCCAGAGTTATATCCGGTTTTCTTTGCGCCGGATCATCCTCGGGCAGAGAAAGAAATTTTATTTTAGCATTGCTTTTCGTCAGCTGAATAACTTTTTCCGCCAGTTCGATGATGGTAAATTCTTCAGGATTACCGAGATTGACCGGTCCGTAGAAATCATTCGGAGTGTTCATCATTGCGATCAATCCCTCAATCATGTCGTCGATAAAACAAAAAGATCTGGTATGTAAACCGTTTCCGTAAACCGTTATGTTTTTATTTTGCAGAGCCTGGATGATAAAATTGCTGACGACGCGACCGTCATTGAGAGCCATACGCGGACCGTAGGTGTTAAAGATGCGAACGATTTTCGAACTGACGGCATTCTGTCTCCGATAATCCATCATCAGGCATTCCGCCGCTCTTTTTCCTTCATCATAGCAGCTGCGAATCCCTATCGGGTTGACTTTCCCCCAGTAGGATTCATTTTGCGGATGCACTTCGGGATCGCCGTATATTTCAGAGGTGGAAGCCTGCAGGATTTTAGCTTTTGTTCTTTTGGCAATCCCCAGGACATTAATTGCACCCAAGACATTGGTCTTGATGGTCTTAATGGGATTATACTGATAATGAACAGGCGAAGCCGGACAGGCCATGTTGTAAATTTCGTCAACTTCGAGATGGACCGGATTGATAATGTCGTGACGAATCAGTTCAAAACGAGGTTTTTCGAGCAGATGGATAATATTGTTTTTGTTACCGGTAAAAAAATTGTCCAGACAGATGATGTCGTTGCCTTCCGCCAGCAGCCTTTCGCAAAGATGGGATCCGATAAAGCCGGCTCCTCCGGTAATTAAAATCCTTTTCATATTATTTCTCTCTATCATATTTTGAAAATCATTCAATACGAAATCATCGGGAAAAGTCAATCATAAAGAAACGATCTTCATGATTTTTAAATGTCTGACATGCCCGGATATATATCTTGAACTGTTTTGTTCTCTATGGTAACAATTTTAACACGTCGAAAATAATTATATGGAGTAAACTGCGATAAGGAGATGAACATGGGTGTGACTTCCATCACCGGCGATCATAAAGAAATTCATGACCTCACCGAGGCGTTACCGGACGATAAAAATGACAGTGATCAGGAGGTTATCGTCGTTGACGGTCGCGGTTACGAAAACGATTCCCTGATAGAAAAAGAAGTGTATATGCTGGTTGATGTCATTGAGGAGAATCCAGCGGGAGATCAACTATACGAAGAAGTTATGAAAAAATCGGAGGAAATACTGGAAAGAATCGCCCGCAAGATTGTTCCGGAAATCGCGGAGAGAATGATCAAAGAAGAAATTGAAAAAATAAAAAAAGGGAATTCTGAATAGCCGTATTGAGCAGCTCATGAATGATTTTAAGACCAGAATATTATGGGTTATCGTGATAGCGATCGTCAGCGGATGTGCTGGAAATTCGCAAAACCTGATCCATAAAAATACAAAAGATAAAATCAGTGCCAGGACCATCGCCATTCTTCCGATGGAGGCCATGAATGCGGATTATCGAGATGTTCAGCTATTGCGTACCAGAATTTTCGAACAGATGTTTTTTAAAGGCTATCCCAAAATTGCGCTGAAAGAAATAGATGCCCGATTGGAATCTTTCAAGGGAAACACCGGTAAAGCAAAAATATCGGAAACAGTTTCAGATATTTTAAAAAATTCATTCAATGCCGACGCGGCCATGTCCTGCACACTAAAAAAAGAAAATAAATTCCTGTTAATTTACGCGCCGGTAAGAATCACGGTAATCTGTGAATTGCGGAATACGGATACGGACGAAGTCGTCTGGAAAGCTCAAACACAATCCGTCAAAAGAAATTTTGATTTTACTAAAAAAAGACTTCAAAAAAAATCGATGGAAGACCTTGAATCGCTCATCGACGAAGCTTCAAAGAAAGTTCTTGAAACTCTGCCCGATGGGCCAAACCTCGTCAACTAAGGATTAAATATTAAAATTTAAACACTGCTGACAAAGCTTGATAAGCGATTTACCATGAACATTCCTAATATTTTATCGTTATTAAGAATTATTCTTGTTCCCGTGATTGTCATATTTTTAATCCAGAATGAATATGCCAAGGCGTTAATCACTTTTTTTGTTGCGGGTCTTACCGATGCACTGGATGGCGCTTTGGCCCGGTTGCTGAAAAAACAGACGGATTTGGGAGCTTTTCTGGATCCTCTGGCGGACAAGATACTTTTATCCACCAGCTTTATATCCCTGTCAATTTTTGGCTTGATACCCGGCTGGCTGACAGTCATTGTTATCAGCCGAGATCTGATCATCCTTATCGGCATCATAACATTAACCATGATGTCGATAACCTATGAAATTAAGCCGGTTTTTGTCAGCAAAATCACGACGGCTCTGCAAATAGGAACGGTTTTTATTTCCCTGTTCTTAAAAATATTTGCCTATAATGAAATTGGTTACAATTTCATAAATATTCTTTTCTGGTTAACCGCTTTTTTCACCGTTGTTTCCGGTTTGGTTTATATATTAAAAGGCATAAAGTTTCTGAATCGCACCTCTGAAAAATAGGCTAATATATAAGATATTTAGCTTGACATGGATTCAGTTTACTGCTATTTACGCAACGTTAAAAATATTGGTAATTTTTGTAGGCAAGTAGCTCAGGGGGAGAGCGCCATCCTGACGCGGTGGATGTCCAGGGTTCAAATCCCTGCTTGCCTACCATTTTTTAATAAAAAGAATGTCTTGATTATAAAACGCAAGGGCATCAGCAAGACAGTGATGCCCTTTTCAAATGAAATTGATTTGTGTGATTAAATTATGGATATAAAGATTACTTTCCCGGACCATAAAGAAATTTCCTTCAAAAAAGGAATTACCGCCACAGCGGCTGTCAAAGCGTGGAAAGAGGAAACTCTAACCTATACCGTTGCGGTTAAAATCAACGATAAACCGTCGGATTTAAGCTCTCCGGTAACTGCAGATTCGAAAATTGATTTAATAGATATTTCATCCGGCGAAGGCCTGTCCATTTTACGTCACAGCATATCTCACGTGATGGCTCAGGCTGTACAGGAAGTGTTTCCCGGCGCCAAGGTAAGTATCGGACCTGCTATCGAAGACGGCTTCTATTATGATTTCGAATACAAGGAAACTTTTACCATCGATGATTTTGTGGAAATTGAAAAGCGGATGAAAGCAATTATCACCGCTGATAACCCTTTCATCAGAGAAGAAATGACACGCGAGACAGCGGTAAAATTATTCAAGGACAGGGGCGAAAATTACAAAGTTGAATTAATAAACGATCTGCCTGAAGAGATTAAAGAAGTCAGTATTTATAAACAGGGCGGGTATATTGATTTGTGCCGGGGTCCGCATATTCCCTCAACCGGAATGATCAAAGCGTTCAAGCTTCTCAATGTGGCGGGTGCATACTGGCGCGGCAATGAAAACAACCCCATGCTGCAACGCATTTACGGAACCGGTTTTGCTACGGAAAATGAACTCCATGATTATTTAACCCTGCTGGAAGAAGCCAAAAAACGGGATCATCGCCGTTTGGGAAGAGAACTTGATTTATTTCAAGTCAATGAGGAAGCCGGCGCCGGTCTGGTTATTTTTCATCCCAAAGGCATGCTGTTGCGTTATCTGATCGAAGAATGGGAAAGAAAAGAACATCTGAAACGCGGATATGATATGGTGATGGGGCCGCAGATTCTCAAAGTTGACCTTTGGAAGAAATCCGGTCATTTTTACCATTATCGCGACAATATGTATTTCACTGAAGTGGATGAACAGACTTACGGCATCAAACCGATGAACTGTCTTTCCCACATGCTGATTTATAAATCAAAAATAAGAAGTTATCGTGATTTGCCATTGCGCTATTTCGAGCTGGGCACGGTTCACCGCCATGAAAAAACGGGCGTCCTGCATGGACTGATGAGGGTACGGCAATTTACCCAGGATGACGCGCACATCCTCTGTACCCCCGAACAGTTGAATGCTGAAATACGCGCCATTGCCGATTTCGTCAATTACGCCATGGGAATTTTCGGATTTGAATACGAAGTGGAATTAAGCACCAGGCCGGCGAACTCCATCGGATCCGATGCGGACTGGGACCTGGCGACCACAGCCCTGGAAAACGCTCTTAAGGATAATAACATCCATTATGAAGTCAACGAAGGCGATGGAGCTTTTTACGGTCCGAAAATAGATTTTAAGTTAAAAGATGCCCTGAAAAGGAAATGGCAGTGTGCCACCATTCAATGCGATTTTACACTGCCGGAAAGATTCGACTTGAGCTATATCGGCGCGGATGGAGAAAAACACCGGCCTGTGATGTTGCACCGGGTTATTCTCGGCGCAATCGAGCGTTTTATGGGTGTGCTTATCGAACATTATGCCGGCGCATTTCCCGTCTGGCTGTCACCGACCCAGTGTATGCTGCTGACCGTGACAGACAAACATATCCCATACGCTCAAACGGTTCATGACAGATTAATCGAGGCCGGTATTCGTTCCGAAAGATATTTCGACAATGAGAAACTGGGGTATAAAATTCGTCAGGCGCAGATGCAAAAAATTCCCTATATGCTGGTGATCGGCGACAAGGAAGTCGACGCGGGCGCGGTTGCTCCGCGGACCCGTGACGGACAGAATATGGGATCCATGCCGGTTGACACATTTATCAGCCTGATCAAAGAAAAATGTGAAAAGAAACAGTAGCAATAATTTTTTTAATAAACCGTGTTCAGGAGGTGACCTATAGTAAAGGATCTTAGAATTAACAGAGAAATAAAATCTGCCAACGTCAGGGTAATCAGCGATGACGGGAAACAACTCGGTGTTTTGACACTGGAAGAAGCTCTTACCAAGGCGGAAGAGGTTGGATTTGATTTAGTGGAAGTATCATCCTCCGGTGATACGCCTGTTTGTAAGATCATGGATTACGGAAAGTATCGTTACAAGCAGAGCAAAAAGATGCATGATGCCAGAAAGAGCCAAACCATAATACAGGTTAAAGAGATTAAATTGAAACCCAAAACGGAAGCTCATGATGTGCAGGTTAAACTGAAACATATCAAAAAGTTTCTTGGCAATCATGACAAGGTGAAGGTTTCCATGATGTTCAGGGGCAGAGAAATTGCTTTTACGGACATCGGCAGAAAACTGATGGAAAAAATTAGAAACGAGTTGGCCAATGATTGTATTGTTGATCAGGAGCCACGCTTGGAAGGTCGCAACATGGTGATGATTTTTTCACCAAAAAAACAATAGTCATAGAAAGGTAAACACATGCCAAAAGTAAAAACACACCGAGGAGCTGCAAAACGTTTTACGCTGACCGCAAAAGGCAAGGTGAAACGCAGCAAGGCTTTTGCCAGTCATATCCTCACAAAAAAAACGACAAAAAGAAAGAGGACGTTGAGGAAATCAACCCTGGTTGATTCCGCAAATTATAAAGCAATCAAAAAACTTATTCCTTATTTATAATTTTATTTGGAATAAGAAGTCACATTTGTAAATTAGGAGAAAAGAAAAATGTCCAGGATAAAGAGGAGCGTCAACGCTCATAAAAGAAGAAGAAAGGTGCTGAAACTCGCCAAAGGTTTCTTTGGCGCCCGCAGTCGTCTACTGAGAACGGCCACTGAAGCGGTAAACAAAGCAATGAAATACGCTTATCGTGACCGTCGGGCAAGAAAAAGAGAATTTCGTCAATTGTGGATCGCACGCATTAGCGCTGCTGCCAGCACAAACAGCATTACCTACAGCCGCCTGATTGACGGCATGAAGAAATCCGGAATTGAATTAGATCGAAAGATTCTTGCGGAATTGGCCGTAAATGATCCGCAGGCTTTTGCGCAGGTTGTAGCCATTGCTCAAGGCAAGTAATTTTCATGATGAACAAGCTTCAACAATTGGAAAAAAATGCTCTGGCTGAATTAAATACAGCTCTGACCGAAGAGCATTTTCTGAATATTAAAACCAGGTATCTGGGCAGAAAAGGACTGTTAACCGGCCTTTTGCGAAATATAGCGCAGGTTCCCGATGCTGATAAACCTATGTTCGGAAAGTTGTGCAATGAGTTGAAAAACTCACTGACAGCCAAAATTGATGAAGCGGTTCAGCAACATGCAAAACGAAACAAAGAAGAAATATTATTAAAAGAAAAAATTGATGTTACCCTGCCGGGAAGTTCCGTAAAGTGCGGACGTGTTCATCCTGTTCTTCAGATAAAAAGGGAAATCTGTGCTGTCTTTTCATCCTTCGGTTTCTCCATTGTGGAAGGACCGGAAATAGAACTGGAGTACTATAATTTTGAGGCTCTCAATATTCCCAAGGATCATCCGGCGCGCGACATGCAGGATACTTTCTATATCGACGGCAACATCGTTTTAAGAACACACACCTCACCCGTTCAGGTCCGGGTGATGGAAAAAGTCAGGCCTCCGTTGAGAATTTTATCACCGGGAAAGGTTTACCGTCCCGATTCCGATGTGTCACACACGCCGATGTTTCATCAAATCGAAGGCCTCCTGGTTGACAAGGGTGTCACATTCGGCGATCTGAAGGGAATCCTGACAGCATTTCTTAAAAAGATTTTTGGAAGTTCAACCACCTTGCGTTTTCGTCCCAGTTTTTTCCCCTTCACGGAGCCTTCCGCTGAAGTGGACATCCGCTGTGTCATATGCAAGGGCAAGGGTTGCCGGGTGTGCGGTCAAAGCGGCTGGCTGGAAATTCTCGGCTCGGGAATGGTTGATCCGGCAGTGTTCCAGAATGTAAATTACGATTACGAAGAATATACCGGCTTTGCTTTCGGTCTCGGTCTGGAACGCATTGCCATGTTGAAGTACGGCATTTCCGACATCCGATTATTCTTTGAAAACGACATCAGATTCCTCAAACAATTTTAGGAGATTTATTCCTTTATGCTGGTCAGTATCAAATGGCTTAAAGATTATATTGATATGGAATTAACGGCTGTAGAACTGGCCGACAAGCTGACCATGTCCGGACTGGAAGTGGACGAGATTAAAACGATCCGTCCTCAATTCAGTGGTGTTGTCACGGCAAAAATGCTGACCGTCAAGCCTCACCCGTCCGCGGACAAACTTTCTCTCTGTGAAGTCAGCGACGGCACGGAAACCTATCCGATCGTTTGCGGCGCAAAGAATATTGCACCGGGAAATGTTGTTCCTTTGGCCAGAGTCGGCGCTGTCATCCCGGGAGGCTATACCATCAAATCAACTCTTCTGCGCGGTGAGAAATCAGACGGCATGCTTTGTTCCGAGGCTGAACTTGAAATAGGCAGTGATGCGTCGGGCATTATGCAATTATCTTCCGACACACCGATCGGCGTTCCTCTGGAACAGGCCTTAAATATTGAAGATGTTGTGTTAGACGTCAACGTAACGCCCAACCGTTCCGACTGTCTGAGCATGATCGGCATAGCCAGAGAGGTCGCGGCGATAACCGGCAAAAAAATGAAGCTGCCGACTGTAAAAATCAAGGAACGGGCGGAAGACATTTATTCGCTGACTTCTGTAAAAATAATTGATTCCGATCTTTGTCCCCGTTACACGGCACGAGTCATAAAAAATGTTAAAATAGGACCTTCTCCCTTGTGGATGAAAGTCCGGCTGGAAGCGGCAGGATTGCGCGCCATCAATAATATCGTTGATGTCACCAATTTTGTCATGCTGGAGATGGGACAGCCGTTGCACGCCTTTGATTTCCGCTATCTGGAAGAAGGAAGAATTGTTGTGCGTAAATCAAGTGAAAACGAAGAATTCATTTCGCTGGATGGCAAAAGCAGAGTCTTGCCGGCCGATACGTTACTCATATGCGACGGTGTCAAACCGGTCGCCATCGGCGGAATCATGGGCGGCCTCAATTCGGAGGTTAAAGAAGATACGCAGATGATTCTTCTGGAAAGCGCTTATTTTAATCCGCCCTCCATTCGCCGTTCCGCTCGCAAATTGGCCATGCCAACCGACGCCGCCTTCCGTTTTGAAAGAGGCATTGATCCCGAGGGTGTCGTCAGGGCGCTTAATCGGGCCGCGCAACTGATTGCGGAACTTTCCAAGGGCTCTATTTGCAAAAATCACATTGATGAATATCCACGGAAAATTCCTGCCATTCAGGATATTCCTTTAAGAATGGAAAGAATCCATCAGCTCATCGGTACCGAAATTGAATCAAAAGATGTGGTCCGGATATTGCGTGGAATCGACATGATTGTAAAGTCGGGAGGGAAGGGACGATATTTTGTAACACCGCCGACTTGTCGCGTCGATATTTCCAGAGAAGTCGATCTTATTGAAGAGATCGCCCGACTTTATGGTTATGACCGCGTACCAGTGACCCTGCCTGACGTGTCGGTTACGGAAATGGAAAGCATTCCCCGTCTTGATATGGAAGAAAAAATCAGTCAACTGCTTATCGGTGACGGTTTTACGGAGATTATTAATTACAGTTTCGGCACACCGCAGGCGGCGGACGTGCTTTCTTTACCTGATCACGATGAAAGACGTCATATCGTCAAAATTAAAAACCCGCTGGGAGAAGATCTCTCCGCAATGCGGACAACCATGGTTTATGGTTTGCTGGATGCGGCAAAAAGAAACGCCAACAATGGTTCGTTTGATTTAAAAATATTCGAGATCGGCCGGATTTTTTTACATCGGCGGAAAGGGGAACTGCCTGAAGAAAGAAACATGCTGGCAGGACTCATCACGGGAAAAATTACAGATGATCTATGGAATTCGGGAAAAATGGTTGACTTTTACACGTTAAAAGGTAGCCTGGAAAATATTTCTCATGATTTGAAAATTAAAAATTGCCAATATGTAGCCACGGCGGATGAATATTTTCTGCATCCCGGTAAGGCCTGTAAAATTCTTTTTAACAACCGGCAAATTGGTTTGGCGGGTGCGATTCATCCTGATGTTCTCGAGAAAATGGATTTTAAAAGTAATATCTATGTATTTGAAATTAATCTTGATATTTTATGCGATATTTACAAGGACAGCAAAATTTCCTATCAGGAAATATCAAAATATCCGTCGGTGACGCGTGATGCCGCTTTCGTTGTTTCCGAACTGATGGACGCTGATAAAATGATCAATATTGTTTGGCAACAGAAGGAAGATTTACTTGAAAATGTTAGTGTTTTTGATATATATACAGGCAAAGGAATTCCGGAAGGAACAAAAAGTCTGGGATTGCGATTTTCTTACCGCGCCACCGATAAAACATTGACTGATGAAGAAGCAAGTACCGTTCATGAAAGAATAGTGCAAAAGACCGTCAGTTTGACAGATGCAAAATTAAGATCATAAAATAAAAAAAGTTAAAATGGAGGCAAAAAATGACGAAAATTGATATCATTCAGAACGTTCATGAAAAGCTCGGTTTTTCCAAAAAAGATTCTTCAGACATCGTCGAATCCGTTTTTGACATTATCAAAGATTCTCTGGCCAAAGGTGACCGAGTGAAAATTTCCGGTTTTGGTAATTTTCTGGTCAAGGAAAAAAGAGCGCGCCGCGGACGTAATCCTCAAACCGGACAGGAAATATCCATTACGGCCAGGAGAGTGCTCACATTCAAATCCTCACAGGTACTGCGTAAAGCCCTGAATTAAATTTAAACATTCAAGCGCGCATTTTCTGATTTTTATAAGTTGTTATTGAATGATCATTTTTCGTTGCTTGATTCAGCCTAAAAGATTTGGGGAAGCTTATGGAAACAACAATTCCCGACAAGGCTTATTTCCGCATTGGAGAGGTCAGTAAAATTCTCAATGTGGAACCTTACGTCATCAGATACTGGGAGACCGAATTCAAAACGGTCAATCCCGTCCGGACAAAAACTGCACAACGATTATACAGAAAAAAAGACGTGCAGGAATTGTTAACCATCAAAAACCTGCTTTACGCGCAGCGTTTCACTATTGACGGTGCGAAAAAGCAGCTTCATAAAATGCGCAATAGTGAAGAGCCTGAAGAAAAAAGCGATGAAAAACAGAAGCTTTTTTTGACGCGTATCAGGCAGGAATTACAACAGATCAGAGAACTTGTCAGTTGATATAAAAAAGCCAGCTTTTTACAGCTGGCTTTTCTCATGACATATAAATATATATTAAGCTTTCTTGTTTGCTCTCTTGGAAGCCTTCAGCGGATTAATCTTCTGCGTTTCTTTGATTTCCAGCTTCACGTGGGTGGCTGTCGGACATCTTCCACTTATCCATTTTCCCGCCGGATCAGGGTAAACCTTACAATATTTGCTTGATTCGTACTCAAATATTTTCCCGCAACCTTCGCATTTGTCAATCACAACCTGACAACTGCCGTTCACAAAGCCACAACCGTTTTTAGCCATAAAAGCGCAATCAAATCCAGATTTAACCGTCTTGCAAATCATTTAAATAACCCCCTTGTATGATTCGGTTTTTTAGACGTTACAGGAAATGAATGTATTACAACGACATTCCACAAACGCCTCTGTATTTATAAACCGGCGTGTCCTTAACAACAAAAATTATGCCTGTCAAGAAAAATGAATTCTATCCAATAAAAATGACTTGACCGTTTTTCAGAGAAAAAACTTGAATCGAAAACGATTTATTGTTAAAGAAAGCAAAGTCTGTTTACGGAATAGCCAATGCGAGCCGTTATTCAAAGAGTAGATCGCGCATGCGTCACCATTAATCATCAGGAATTATCATCCATCAAAGCAGGAATTCTTGTTTTATTAGGTGTGGAGAAAGACGACACCGAAGCAGACGCCGATTATATTCTGGAGAAAGCTGTCCACCTCCGTATTTTCGAGGATGAGCAGGACAAGATGAACCAGTCTCTTCTGGATACGGGAGGGGCCATGTTGGTCGTTTCCCAGTTTACACTCCTGGGAAATTGCGTGAAGGGAAGACGTCCTTCATTTACCGCCGCGGAAGAACCGGGTAAAGCCAATACACTTTACGAATATTTTGTGGACAGAGCAAAGGAAAAGATACATGATCTGGCCACCGGGAAATTTCAGGAAATGATGAAAATCGAACTGATCAACAACGGTCCGGTTACCATATTACTGGACAGCAGAAAAAATTTTTAAAAAAATGGAAAGTTTTGATATAAAGATAGACAAAGACGGTGTGTGGTATTATAAAGGCGCACACATGTTTCGTAAGGAGATTCTGCACGTCTTTTATGAACATCTGAGAATTGATGAATGCGGCAGATATCTCATTGAACTGGGGCCGGAACGCAGCTATCTCGATGTTGAAGATACGGTGTTTGTTGTTTCCGCTGTTTACAAAACAAAGAATTCCCATACCGGTCTGGATCAGATTGAAATCGTGCTCAATGATGATTCCTGCGAAATACTGGAGATGAACACCCTCAGCGAGGGCCGGGATTATGTACTCTATTGCCGGGTAAAAGAAGGGACGTTCGTCGCCCGTTTTTCCCGCAAAAGTTATTATCAGCTAGCTGAATTTATCGAACCGTCGGAAAACGACGACTGTTTTTTTATAAATTTAAACGGCAACAAATATTTTATTGCCAACGTTCAGGTTGCAGAAGCACCCTCAGCTGATTCCTGAACATTGAATCGGCAGACTACAGGCTGCCGAAGATTTATCCAACAAATGTGTGTGTACTCAATAACGATCAAAGATCATAAAAACGGAGGCAAAAATGCTCGATGAGACAATAAAAGAATCGTTAACGTTCGATGATGTTCTACTGGTTCCGGCAGATTCCAATGTTTTGCCGAAGGATGTCGATACCTCCACATCATTGACCCCAAATATATCCTTGAAAATTCCGATCGTTTCCGCGGCTATGGATACGGTCACCGAATCGCGCACCGCGATTTGTATGGCTCAGGAAGGCGGCATCGGTATTATCCACCGCAATATGAGTATCGAGCAACAGGCCATTGAAGTGGATAAAGTCAAGAAATCGGAAAGCGGAATGATTGTCGATCCCATCACGATCGAACCGGACCGGAAAGTCAGCGACGCCTTAAAATTAATGGACCAGTATTCGATTTCCGGGGTGCCGGTCGTCAAGAAAGGCAAACTGGTTGGAATTCTCACCAACCGTGATCTCCGGTTTGAAGAAAATCTGAATCAATCTGTGTCTAATGTGATGACCAGAAAAAATCTTGTTACCGTTTCTTCGAATATTTCTCTGGAGAAATCCAAAAAACTGCTTCATGAACACAGAATCGAGAAGCTGCTGGTCGTTGATGATGAATACCGGCTCAAAGGACTCATCACGATTAAGGATATCGAAAAAATAAGGAAGTACCCGAACGCCTGCAAGGATTCGCTGGGCAGATTAAGAGTGGGAGCCGCCGTCGGAATTATCGACCGGGAAGCCAGGGTGGAAGCATTGCTCGCCGCCGGGGCTGACGTCATCGCTATCGACACATCACACGGACATTCCGCGGGTGTCCTGAAAGCCATTAAAGCGACAAAATCAAATTTTCCCCACTGCGAGTTGATTGCCGGAAATGTGGCGACAGCCGAAGGCGCAAAAGCGCTGATCGATGCCGGAGTGGATGCCGTCAAGGTCGGTGTGGGACCGGGATCTATCTGCACCACACGTATTATTGCCGGAGTCGGTGTAGCCCAGATTTCCGCAATCAGAGACACGTATAAGATCGCTTCCAAAAAAGGTATTCCCGTAGTCGCCGACGGCGGAATAAAATACTCGGGAGATATTGTCAAAGCCATCGGCGCAGGAGCAAGCTGCGTCATGATCGGCGGTTTGTTTGCGGGCACTGAAGAAAGTCCGGGAGAAACCATTTTATTTCAGGGACGCAGTTACAAAGTTTATCGCGGCATGGGCTCGCTGGAAGCCATGAAGATGGGCAGCCGTGACCGTTACTATCAGGATGACATCGAAGGGCCGGCAAAAGTCGTTCCCGAAGGAATTGAAGGCAGGGTTCCTTTCCGGGGATCACTTTCCGCCAGTCTTCTTCAACTTATCGGAGGACTCAAAGCCGGTATGGGTTACGTCGGCTGCAAAACAATTCCGGAGATGATTAAAAAAGCCAGATTTGTTAAAATAACGCAGGCGGGACTGAGAGAAAGCCATGTTCACGACGTCATCATCACCAAGGAAGCCCCCAATTACTGGCTGGATTAAAAACATTTCTTCTTTAATTTTTTATATATCTTCCAAGTGTAACTATGAAACACTCTGATTTTGTGCATCTTCATCTCCATACGCAATACAGCCTTCTGGACGGTATGATTCGTCTGGATGATGTTTTCAAAAAGGCACGTCAATTCAAAATGCCTGCTGTCGCCATCACCGATCACGGAAATATGTATGGAGCGGTCGATTTCCATAAGCAGGCTTTTGATCATGGCATAAAGCCGATCATCGGTTCTGAACTGTACGTGGCGCCGAACAAACTGACGGACAGAACCGCCGGCGAAACATCCAGACACCTGATCGTTCTGGTGAAGAACCTGCAGGGATATAAGAATCTGATGAAGCTGACAACAACCGCTTTCTTAAAAGGTTTTTACTACCGGCCGCGTGTGGATAAAGAACTTTTGAATGAATGCCACGAAGGACTCATTGCCTCCAGTGCGTGTTTGCAAGGCGAAATCGCCGGCTGGATTCGTCAGGGCAATATGGAAGAAGCGAAAAATGCTGCCCGTCAGTATCTGAAGATCTTCGGCGAGGGAAATTTCTACCTCGAAATCATGGAAAACGGAATTCCGGAACAAAAAATTGCCAACGCCGGACTCATTGAAATCAGCAAAGACCTGTCCATTCCTCTGATCGCGACCAATGACTGCCATTATCTGGAACGTGAACATGCCGAGGCACATGATGTATTGCTCTGTATTCAAACCGGGAAAAACATTAAAGACACAAACCGAATGAGTTTGAGCACGGATCAGTTTTATTTTCGATCTCCCGAAGAAATGCACCAACTTTTCGCTGAAACACCGGAAGCGTTGTCGAACACCGTAAGCATTGCGGAAAAATGTAATTTTTCTCTGGAAAAAGGTAAATTCTTTCTGCCGAATTTTGAAGTCAAAAATCCGGAAGAAACGCTCAATGAATACCTGGAGAGAAAGGCGAGGGAAGGGCTGGAAAAAATTTTCCCCGTCATTTTGAAAAATAACAAAGGCGACGAAGACGCCATCAGGGAAAAGTATAGAAAACGGCTTAATGAGGAGCTGGAAATTATCAAGGATATGGGATTTGCGGGATATTTTCTGATTGTTTCCGATTTTGTCAAACACGCCAAACATAACGACATTCCCGTCGGTCCCGGAAGAGGTTCAGCCCCGGGAAGTCTCGTAGCCTACGCGATCAGAATCACCAACATTGATCCGATCCGCTATAATCTTTTTTTTGAAAGATTTCTGAACCCCAGCCGCAGAACCATGCCGGATATCGATATTGATTTTTGCCCGGAGGGAAGAGACAACGTCATCAAATACGTTACTGAAAAATACGGTCAGGATAAGGTCTCGCAAATTATCACCTTCGGGAAAATGCAGGCCAAAGGGGTTATTCGCGACGTGGGACGCGCGCTTGATATTCCTTACAGCGAAGCCGACCGGATTGCGAAATTAATTCCCAGCATGCCTCTCAACATAACCCTTGATGAGGCGATTAAACAGGAACCTCGTCTTGCCGAAGAAGAAAAAAACAATCCGACGGTAGCCAAACTTTTATCGTTATCCAGGATACTGGAAGGATTAAACCGCCATTCTTCGACACATGCCGCAGGCGTTGTAATTTCCGATGTTCCTCTTGTGGAAAGAGTTCCTCTCTGTTCATCCAAAGATGACGTGGTTTCTCAGTATTCCATGAACGATATCCAGGAAGTCGGTTTGACGAAGTTCGACTTTCTCGGGCTTAAGACCCTGACCGTTATTAAGAATACGCTTAAATTTATCAAAGAATCAAAAGGCCTTGAAATAGATATTGATACGCTTCCTCTCAATGATGAAAAAACCTATGAACTTTTCATGAGAGGGGAAACGGACGGCATTTTTCAGATGGAAAGCACGGGCATGACGGATGTCGCTGTAAAGCTCAAACCGGATTGCATTGAAGACATCATCGCTCTGATAGCGCTTTATCGTCCCGGTCCGATGAAAATGGTGCCGGAATTTACTTCGCGGAAGCAGGGCGAAACAAAGATTTCCTACGAACTGCCTCAATTGGAAGATATCCTGAAAGAAACTTACGGCATTATTCTTTATCAGGAACAGGTCATGCAGATTGCCAGTGCCATTGCCGGGTACAGCATGGCGGAAGCGGATACGCTGCGCAAAGTCATGAGCAAGAAAAAAACGGCCGAGATGGAAAAGGAAAAGCCCAAATTTCTTGATGGAGCGCTGAAAAGAAAAATTAACGAAGCAAAGGCCAAAAAAATCTGGGAACAGATGGAAACGTTCGCTTCATACGGGTTCAACAAGTCTCACAGCACGGCTTATGCGATCATCGCTTATCAGACGGCCTATCTTAAAGCCCATTATCCTGTAGAATTTATGGCGGCGCTGCTGACCAGTGAAAAAGACAACCGCGATAAAATCATCAAGCACATGAGCGCCTGCAAGGAAATGGGCATCAATGTTTTACCGCCGGATATCAACGAATCGGAAATGGACTTTGCCGTTTCCGGAGAAAATATCCGCTTTGGACTGGCGGCGATTAAAAATGTCGGCATAGCCGCCATTGATTCAATCATTTCCGTTCGTCAGGAGGGCAAGTTTGATTCTTTCATAGATTTTTTAAACCGTGTCGATTTACGCCGGGTCAATAAAAGAGTTATTGAAAGTTTGATAAAATGCGGCGCTTTCGATTCGCTCGGATATAAACGCAGCCAGCTGACTGAATATTATGAACAGGCCATGGAAGAAGTTCAGCGCAGCCAGAAGGAAAAACAAAGCAATCAGGCAAGCTTTTTTGATCAGCTTGAATCCGGTTCCTCATCCGGAGAAAACGGATCTATATCCTATCAGATTCCGGACATGCCCGAATGGGATCATAAAAAACTACTTTCCATTGAAAGAGAAACTTTAGGATTCTATATCACGGGGCATCCCTTGCTTCGTTTCGCCGACCGCCTTAAATTGGTTACAGATGCTGATTCGGGAAATTTAACGTCCAAAAGAGACAAAGAAGCCGTAACAGTGGCCGGCGTAGTCAGCGCAATCAATGAGCGGAAAACAAAAAGAAACGAAACAATGTGTTACGTAACCCTTGAAGATTTGCATGGCTCGATAAATACTTTATTTTTCAGTGACTTATACAAAAAACATTACAACATTCTTCATGAAGAGGAACCGGTTGTTATTAAAGGAACGCTTGACATATCCGGGGGAGAGGAAAGTCAGAAAATAACTCTTCTGGCTCAGGATGTAACGTCATTAGCCACGGCTTTGGAAAACCCTTACAAACAGGTTCGTTTTATGGTTGATGCCAGCAAAATCTCGGCTGAAAACATCTCTACACTGATATCTTCCATTAAGAAATTCCACGGTAAATACGAGGGTTACGTGCATATACTTAACGGAAAAAGCGAGACCATCGTTTACCTCGGCGATGAACTTCGTTTGGAGATCAATGATAAACTGAAAAAAGAAGCGGATAACATACTGGGTCCGGGCGCTACGATTTACTCCTAATTATACCAAAAATATTTTATCTATTTGTCCTTTTAATCCGATAAATCGGGCCAGGAATGAAACATGATGCAATATGAAGAAAGGACATACAGATCATTAATCAATCAAGATAATCTCGTTTCATATCATGTCAAAATTGCTGAAAGTGATTTATGGATCAGTTCTGATAAAGATCTGACCGATCACGCCCTGAAATATCTTGCCGGCCATCGTCATGCCTTGGAATCTTATATAAAAAAAACCCCCGATTTCCGGACATCTCTTGTCCCTGTTCCTGATGACGACCTGGCCCCGCCGATTATCAGGGACATGATTTCAAAATCAAAAATCTGCGGAGTAGGGCCCATGGCCTGCGTGGCCGGTGCAGTATCCGAATTTATCGGACGAGATCTTTTGCCTTTTACTAAAAATATAATTATCGAAAATGGCGGAGATATTTTTATAAAAACCGAATACAACGTCAGAGCATCCGTCTTTGCCGGAGAATCTCCTTTAAGTTACAATGTAAATTTCATGATCAAAGCAAAAGATACACCTTGGGGAGTTTGCACGTCATCGGCCACGGTAGGGCCATCCATAAGTTTCGGGAAAGCTGACGCCGTTTGTGTTATTTCCAAATCGGCAACACTGGCCGACGCCGCTGCCTCCGCTATCGGGAATACAGTAAAGTGTAAAACGGATATTACAAAAGCTCTTGATTATGGAATAAAAATTCCCGGAGTCAGCGGAATTATCATTATTGTCGGGACTGATATGGGCGTGATTGGTAATGTGGAGCTTGTTTGATTAAATCCTGTATCATAATTCGGCTATTATAATCTAAACATCACTCTATGTTTACATAACATATCTTATAGGACGTAATAAATCAAACACAATAACCGATGAAATATCCTATATATCTTATATTATTAAACAATAAGGTGTTTCTTGACGCCAGGCTTGTATTTATAATCCATCGTCCGCGAGTTGTTGGATCATTTTTAATTGGCGATCGGATAATCTCCGGGGAACCTCGATATTAATTTTAACGTATTGGTCACCCTTGGCGGCTCCTTTTAAGCCCGGAACGCCGTAACCCTTCATCCTAATTTTCGTGTTGTTCTGTGTCCCGGGCGCAATTTTTAATCTTTTGGTTGTTCCATCGAGTGTCGGAATATCGACAGTCGTGCCCAAAGCGGCCTGTGTGAATTTTATCGTTTTTTCAATATAAAGGTCATTTCCATCCCGTGCAAAAATAGGATGAGGAAGAACATTGACATTTAAATACAAGTCTCCGCTGGGTCCGCCGTTATATCCGGATAAACCCTTTCCCGTCAATCTGAGTTTTTTACCGGAGCTGATACCGGCAGGTATCTTGACATTAATATCTTCAATGCGGTTCTCCAATTGAAAGGAAATCTTTTTATCGGCTCCAAACACAGACTCCTCTAATGTTATTGATAAGTTATACTCTGCATCCTGGCCTTTTTGGGGTTGATTCGCGTACTGCCTGCCTCCACCGAATATGCCGGCAAATGGATCTTCATAATCGTCACGCGCAGGACCGCCTGCCCTTCTGGATGTTCTGAATGTTGTCCTGCCCCCGCGTGCGCCGCTAAAACCGAAACTCCGCAATATTTCATCCAGATCGAAATTACGGAAAATATCTTCCTGAGAATACTGCTGGCGGTACTGGTCAGCCGAGCCGAACTGATCGTATTGCTGCCGCTTTTCCGTATCGCTCAAAACGGCATAAGCTTCACTGATCTTTTTAAACTTTTCTTCCGCCGTTTTATTATTGGGGTTTTTGTCCGGATGCCATTTCAAGGCGAGCTTTCGATAAGCCTTCTTGATATCATCAGCCGAAGCTTTTTTGTCGACACCAAGAACCTGATAATAATCTTCCGCCATAAATTTATTATCCTTTATTTATTGATATCTAGCGATATTATTTTAAGCATTAATTCCCATTTGAAAAGCCTCTAAATTAATTTTTATCAGCTTTTCCGGGAATGATTTTTTAATGACATTTTCCCAAATGGATTTATCGATGGTCATATGATTGGATAGAGCGCCCAGAAGCACAACATTGGCCGTTCTGATGTTTCCCGCTTTTTTAGCCAGTTCCGCCGCGTTAAAGCTGATGACCCGGCCATAATTGTTTTTTAAAAAATCGACTGCGTCGGCCGGATACTGCATGTCACCCATGTTAACGGCGGGCGGATATATTTCTTCCGTGTTGACGATAATTGAGGCGTCTTTTCTAAGATCTTTCAGATAACGCAACGCTTCCATCTTTTCAAAGGAAACGAGCGTTTGTATGCTTCCGGGCTCCGCCAGCGGAGAATAGACCTTCCTGCCGTAGCGAACGTGACTGGTGACACAACCGCCGCGCTGCGCCATGCCATGGACTTCGCTTTTTTTAACATCAAAACCGGCTTCCATAATGACTTCACAAATAATATCGCTGGCCCGTAAAATACCCTGCCCTCCGACGCCGGCAAACAATATGCTTTTCACTTCATAATCAGACATTTATCTTATTCCTTTAATCCTCTTAAGCGGGATGATTACTTGAACAATATTATTTTATGTAACAAAAGCACAGAAAGTAATTTCTAAGTTACTCAATTAACTGATCGCTCCGAATTTGCAAACCTGCGCACACAAACCGCAACCGTTACACAACGTCGCATCAATAAAAGAAACGCCTTTACGCTTGGATCCCTCTTTGGTCACGCCCTTTTTCCAGGAAATCGGCGGGCAGTTTAACCCGATGCACGCTTTGCATCCTTCGCATTTATCCTGATCGACTTTCAACGCTGGTTTCGGTTTGATGTTGCTCCGCTTGAACAACGCGCAGGGCCTCTGTGCAATAATAACCGAAGGACCACTCCGGGCAAGTTCTTCCTTGATAGCTTTACGAGTCTCTTCTTGATTAATCGGGTCAATAACTTTTATATTTTGAATACCTATAGACGATACCAAAGCTATTAAATTAACTTTTTTGGTCTCTTTCCCCATCAGAGTATAACCGGTTCCCGGATGTTCCTGCATACCGGTCATGGCTGTCGTGCTGTTATCCAGAATGATAATCAGGGCGTCGCTTTGATTGTAAGCCATATCCAAAAGCGGAGTCATTCCGGAATGCAAAAAAGTGGAATCTCCGATCACGCCAACGACCTTGCCCTTCCCTTTTTCTTTCAGCGCTTTGCTCATCCCGTGCGCCATACCGATACTTGCGCCCATGCAGATACAGGAATGTAAGCCTTCCAGCGGTTTCATATAGGACAGCGTATAGCATCCGATATCACCATGAACATAAACTTTATGTTTCTTAAGGGCATAAAAAAGACCGCGGTGCGGACAGCCGGGGCAAAGATTGGGAGGACGCGGCGCCAGACTTTCCTTATAAGGAGATACCGACGCTTGGGAATTTTTATCAACAGAATCCCTGAGGACCCCCGGATCAAATTCATTGGTATAGGGGAATATTTCTTTACCGATTACCTTAATCCCCATGGCTTTAATCTGATCTTCCAGAAAAGGATCCAGTTCTTCGATGACATATATTTTTTTTACCTGAGAGGCAAAATCTCTAATCATTTTTTCCGGCAGGGGATAAACCATGCCCAGTTTCAGATAGGAATAATCGGGGAAGACTTCTTTCGCGTAATTATAAGGCATCCCTGCGGTGATGATACCGGCACCGGGTTTGTTCATTTCCACTTTGTTTTCAGAAAACGTTTCGGCAAAATCGCGGAGCGCTTTCTGGCGTTTTTCGACTTCCACCCGGCGCAGCCTTGCGCAGTGAGGAACCATGACGTATTTTTCCGCGTTATAAAAGAAACCCGTTCTGTTTTGCCATGAATCGGGTTCGCTGATTTCGACCACTGATTTGGAATGAGAAACACGGGTGGTAGAACGGAAAAAAACCGGTGTGTCGAACTTTTCACTGATTTCAAAAGCCAGCTTGATGTAATCCATCGCCTCCTGGGCATCGGCCGGTTCCAGCATGGGAATTTTGGCAAAACGGGCGTAATTGCGATTGTCCTGCTCATTTTGAGAACTGTGCAGTGAAGGATCATCAGCGGTGATAATGACCAAAGCGCCGTTGGTGCCCGTATAGCTGACGGTAAAAACAGGATCCGCCGCTACATTGACACCGACGTGTTTCATCACAGCCATCGCTTTTTCCCCGGCCAGCGCGGCGCCGATAGCGACTTCCACGGCAACTTTTTCATTGGTTGACCACTCGGCGTAAACACCTTCATATCTGGAAAAATTTTCCAGAATTTCAGTGCTGGGCGTTCCCGGATAAGCGGCGGCAAACCGGACGCCCGCTTCATACGCACCGCGGGCAATGGCTTCGTTTCCTGACATTAATACTTTCAAAAGATAAACCTCCGGATATCAACTCAGCGAAGAAATTTTATACTTGATAAAAACGGCCTTTGAGGAATCTGTCGCCTTTTCCAGGGCCTTTTTATAATTTTCCAACGCGTTCTTTCGATCATTCATCTGCTCATAAATGCGGCCAATATTGCTGAAGCCGACGGATTCAAAACCGACCTTATTGCTTTTTTGTGCTTTTTCGAAATACTCCAGGGCGGATTTAAACTCTTTTTTTGCTTCATAACAATATCCGATCGAAGACAAAGCAAGAAACTTGATTCCGGCGTTGTCGGAAATTCTGGAAGCAACGAATTTCTTGTAACTATCGATGGCTTTGTCATAATCTCCCATATTGTAATAGATATTTCCCAGGCGATAATACGCCATCCGGGCGCTCCAGCTGTGCGGATATTTCTCAATCAATTCATTAAAAATCCCGATGTTCTTCATCGCCTCTTCAGGTGTTTCATTGCCAGCGACAGTCAAGGTTCGGGCATACATTTCTTTGGCAGAGTCCTGATAATTGCTCCAGTACATATAAATACCGAAGGCGATAATGGATGCCAGTACAATTGCGGTCACAATGGAATAAAAACGTTTCTTGTTGTCAGAAATATAATCCCTGATGAGTTCGATGGTGGATTGAAAAGCATCCGGACCTTCCAAGTCTTGTTTTGTTAATTTTTCCGCCATATTATTCCCCTTTGCTAATATTGTATTTATTGATCAACTCAAGCAGCAGTTGAGGTATTCTCCGTATCTTTCCCTCATGATTGGTGCAAACGTGAATCGTATAGCCTTCCACGAGCAAATTCTCTTTATTTTCATCCCATATTTTAGAGTTAAACTTGACGGAGGCTTTTTTGATATAATCAAACTCTGTTTCCACAATTAAACGTTGATCATAAGTCGCAAACTTCAGGTACTCACAGCTTACTTTGATCAACGGAAGATTCAGTTTCAACTTGATCAGTTCACTGTAAGGAACTCCCAACTGCCGCATGAACGCATTTCGTCCGAGCTCAAACCACTTGATGTAATTGGTGTGATAAACAACACCCATGGCATCGGTATCGGCAAACAGAACCCTGACTTCGGAGAAATTACTAACGGACAACGCTCCCCCAGTCATTGATAAATTTTTCCATCAGCAGATGACCTGGCGAAATCAAAAGTTTACTCGCTCTGGCTTGCATTTCATTAAACTTCACACCGGATGCTTTATTTTCCTCTTTTCGTGAAGATAATACCGCGAATGGACTGGGATCGCTGACATGCGTTCTGACATCCAGCGGTGTCGGATGATCGCTCAAAACAATAACTCTGTAATCACCGAACATATCAATCTTATTTAAAATCGGTCCGACTATTTTTTCATCAAAAAGTTCAATCGCCCGAATTTTACCCTCGACGTTGCCTTCATGACCCATTTCATCAGGAGCCTCCAGATGGACGAAGACAAAATCCATGAAATTTAAAACATCCAACGCCATTTTGGCCTTGCCGTCATAATTGGTATCGATATAGCCGGTCGCCCCTTCCACGGGACATACTTTCAAGCCGGCCATCATGCCGATACCTTTCAGCAAATCAACAGCCGAAATCATACCTCCGGAAATCGAATATTTCTGAGTAAGAGGAACAATCTGCGGCTGCTTCCCCTGCCCCCAGAGCCAGATGGCATTAGCTTCTTTTTTGTCTGCCGCGCGTCTTTTCGCATTGACGGAATGATTTCTTAATATTTCCGCCGCCGCCCGCATGATAGACATCACTTCTTCGGCGGAATTCCCTTGCGGAAGATATTCCGCAAGGGGTTTGCCGGTTATATCGTGCGGAGCTGTGGTCTCCGGCGCCGACGGTGCGTCACGCCACACCAGAAGATGACGGTACCCCACCCCCGGGAAAAACTCCAGCTGCGCTGAGCCCAGCTTTTTATTCAAGTCCAGAATAATCTCATTTGCTTCCGAGGAACTGATATGACCGGATGTAAAATCATCCATGAACGGGGTTGAAGAATCCTGATCACCAATCGTCACCAGATTGCATCGATAGACGACGTCATTCGGTCCCAGATTTATTCCCATGCTGACCGCTTCCAGCGGCCCTCGCCCTGTATAGGTTTCGCGAGGATCGTATCCGAGAACACTCAACGTGGCAACATCACTGCCGGGCTTAAGCCCGGCGGGGATCGTGTCCACCAGCCCGATGGTGCCTTCCGCCGCAATCTGATCCATGAAAGGGGCAAAAGCACAATCCAGCGGGGTTTTCCCTCCGAGCTTATCGGTCGGATAATCCGCCATTCCATCACCAAGTAATATTACATATTTCATACGAATATAATTTCTTCAGTTTAAATTGTCTTCAACTCTGATCAGAATTGTTTCGCCCTGGACAATGTCCAGCCGGTTAATCTTTTCAAGCGCCTTTTGAACGTCCTTTTCCTTCGCTTTGTAAGTCGTCATAACAATCGGCACTGATCCTCTTTTCACTCTGGCTTTCTGGATACACGCTTCAATGCTTATATTATATTTCCCGAGAATCCCGGATATTTTGGAAAGAACGCCGGGGCGATCAAGCGCGGAAAAACGGAAATAATATTTGGTTTCAATATTATCCATAGGGATCAGTTTGATCTGCGTCATGGCCGATTCCTTGATGGAACGCAAAGGTCCCCGTCCGTTGTTTCCATTCAGAACATCGCGGGCAATATCCATGATATCGCTGAAAACAGCGCTGGCCGTCGGCATCATGCCGGCTCCCTGTCCAAACAGAAATACAGGACCTGAAGCGTCACCCACAATGTGAAAAGCGTTGAAATTCCGATTCACATTAGCCAGCAGATGACCGGAAGGAATCATGGTCGGATGAATCCTCGCTTCCACGGATCCGTTCCGGAGCATCGCAATGGCCAGCAACTTTATCCGGTAACCCAACTCACGGGCAAAGGCGATATCTTCACGACCGATTTTAGTAATTCCCTCCAGATAAATATCTTTCAGATTTACTTTCTTACCGTAAGCCAGAGAAAGAATGATCGCCATCTTATGAGCCGTATCAACGCCTTCGATATCAAAAGTCGGATCGGCCTCTGCAAAACCAAGATTCTGAGCTTCTTTTAAAACGACATCGAACGGTTTGTCCTCATCCGTCATTTTGGTCAGAATAAAATTACAGGTGCCGTTCATAATTCCCATAATGGAATTTATTTTGTTGGCGGCAAGGCTTTCTTTTAAAGTCTTGATAATCGGTATGGTGCCTCCGACACTGGCTTCAAAACCAATGTCCACCGCATTTTTCTGTGCGGTCGGGAATATCTGATTGCCATGGGTTGCCAGGAGAGCCTTATTCGCGGTGACGATGTGTTTGCCTTTGGCGATGGCCTCCAGAACAAACGTACGCGCCGGTTCGTATCCACCCATCAATTCAATGACAATCGAGATATCCTGATCATTGATAATTTCGCGGGCATCGGTGGTCAAAAGGCTTTTATTTACTTTAATATCGCGTGGTGTGGTAATATTTATATCAGCGATCTTTTTTAAAACAAGCCTCGCCCCTAATTTCTTGGTAATCAGTTCTTCATTCTGCCTGAGCAGTTTGACAACCCCGGTTCCGATCGTGCCGAAACCAATCAACCCGATATTAATTTCTTTCATCATACATACCTGAAATTATTTTAGAATTATATTATTTCTCATTTAATGGCCGATTTTTCCAGATGTTTTTCCTATAACAAATACGGCCACTTTGTCAATGAAATATAAATTAATCTGGATGGAAATAACGATTGAGAATTCGGGAATTTAGCAGAAAGAATCTGCGATTTTCCGAATCACCTACTTGAGGGTTATCGGCTTGTTTTCAATTCCGGCATAAAAAACTATAATCTCCGCCGTTTCTGTACCTTCATTTTTTCCATAATGCTTTTTGTTGACCAGCTCCACGATGGAATCTCCAGCTTTGAGATGCAGCGTTTTATTATCTTCTGCCACAACCGTCAGTTCTCCTGCGAGCAAAACACCGGCATTGATCACCGGATGATTGTGTATTTCCAGTTTTGCACCTGCGGGAATTTTTATTTTCAGAATTGTTACTTCCGGCTGTCCTTGAGGATATTGAGGTAACGTTTCTCCATCCCAGCTTTTCGTTGATTTTGCGAGTTGATTGACTTCAACCGTATTGACATGGCCGGCACAGGCAGTAATATAAAACAAGGATACCGCTGATATCATTAAAAATATTATTTTCATTTTTTCTCCTATGGTGATTAAATATTTTATTATCTAAATCAATTGGGCATAGACTTCATCATGCAACGGCGTTGGAACGCCTGATTCCCGGCCTGCCTTGCAGAGATAAGCTGTCAGGGCGTCAATTTCCGTCTGCCTGCCTTTTTCAAAATCCAACTGCATGGATGTTTTGGAATTGTAGTCAAAACCGGCAACCATTTGCATCGCATTGTCAACGGCTTCCACAGGCAAATTCACCTTGAGCGCTTTCGCCACCGCGACAACTTCCAGCATCATGTCTTGGGCTTTCTTTCTCAGCACAGGATCCTCCCATATTCCTCCGTAGGTTTTTCCCGTCGCGGACGTGAGAGAACCAATAGGGCACATGAGCAGATATTTTGTCCAGAGCACTTCGGATATTCTATCGGTGAGGACGGCGTTGATTTTCGCCTGCGACAATATCTCCAGAACATATGAATATTGTTTCGCCGATTCCTGGTCATCTGTTCCGAAGGTCAGCTTGCACACGCCTCCTTCCTGTTTAATGATTCCCGGCCCTTCAATATGGGAAATGATATAAACGCTACCGCCTAAAACACTTGCCTGAGGCAGCACGTCGCGAAGCCTTTCCGCGCTGTTCACGCCGTTAAGCAGCGGGATCACCATTGTATTTTTATTAATGCAAGAGGCGAATTCTTTCGCGGAACTTTCCAGCGAATAACTCTTTGTGCAAAAGAAAACCAGGTCAAACGCACCTGCTTCGGCAGGATTGTCCGTAGCGATTTTCGGTCGGGCAACATAATCACCTTCACGTGTAAATAGTTGCAGGCCGTTTTTTTGAATCGCTTTTAAATGTTCTCCGCGGGCGATAAATATGATTTCATGTTCATCCGACTTTTCGTACTCACGCGCCAGCTTCCCGCCGAAATATCCCCCTACCCCGCCGATACCGATGATGCCTATTCTCATTTTCATACTGCAATGCCATTCATTTAAAATACGATTTGAACAAAATTATCCTTCATTAGTATTGAAGTCAAGCATCATAATATGAATCATCATCTTGCTTTTATAATCCTCGATGTGTTAGTTTACATCTGTTAATAAAAATCAGATATCTGCATCATCAAAAATAAGTTCATAAAAATAAGGAGAGCTCCATGAGGATTCAATCTTTTGTTGTTTCTTTGCGGTTTAAATCGGCGATTCTTTTCGTCGCTATTTTATGCATGGTCATCAGCGGTTGCACGCCTTTGTTGAACATGTCCTTTAAAAAATCCCTGCCTCCGAGGGAAGGAGAACAGGTTCTGACTGGTTTGTCCGATAAGGTTACTGTCAAACGCGACAACCTGGGCATTCCTTTTATCGAAGCGCAGAGCATGGACGATCTTATCTTTGCCATGGGATATATCAGCGCTTGCGACCGTTTCACGCAGATGGAAGGATTCAGGCTTGTGAGTCAGGGAAGACTCTCCGAACTTCTGGGCGGGGCTGCGCTGGAAATGGATATTTATCTACGGGCATTGAATCTTAATCAAACTGCCCAAACCCTCTATTTGTCGGCATCCTCCGACCTGAGGCGACTGTTGAAAATCTATAGCGACGGTGTAAACGCGTATCTCGCCAACGTTCCTCTGCCCACAACGCTGAAGTTGGCCGGACACCAACCCGAGCCCTGGAGACCCATTGACTCCATGTATGTTTTTCTTGTTTTAACGCTGGGACTGGGTCAAAACCTCCAGGAAGAAATCAATATGCTGAATGTGGCGCAGGTTGTCGAACCGGAAAAGTTAGCCTGGCTTTTTCCCATTTACCCAGATGAACCCTTGCCCTTTGAAGAAATGAAGAAATTGAAAGGCATCAATCTTGCGGAGTCTGCTCAAAATATTGAACAACTTGGCACGATAGCTAATTTGACCAGCAACCTTCTTCTTCCTGCCGCGGCCGCTTCAAACAACTGGGCGGTTTCCGGAAAACTGACCAAATCAGGAAAACCGATAGTGGCCAATGATACGCATCTGCCTCTGACCATGCCATCCATCTGGCACATGATGCACCTCAAATGTCCGGAGATTGACGGAGCAGGCATTGCCATTGCGGGCGTTCCCGGCATTATTGCCGGATATAATACACACGTAGGTTTCGGCATGACGATGGTCATGGCAGATAATCAGGATATCTTTCTGGAAAAACTGCAACAAAAACCGGACGGTCTTTACTATCTTTATAAAAATAAATGGATTAAGGCGACCAGCAGAAAGGAAAGCTTCCGGATTAAAGACCAGAAAGACGCTGTTACCCGAACATTTTATGAAACGGTACACGGCGTTCTTCTAAATGATATTTTAACCGCGAAGCCCCGTCATGAACTGGTTCCCATGCCGGTTAATCCTTCGTTGGGAATCGCCTATAGCTGGGCAGGCAATGAACCGGACAGGTCCATGGACGTCTTTTTTAAAATCATGCGCGCAAAATCGGTCGATGAAATTCTCAAATACACATCTCGTGAAACTTCCGCAATTCCATTGAACCTGGTCATGGCGGATCGTAAAAATATCGCCTGGCAGGTAACGGGTCGTTTCCCGTTACGGAAAAAAGGACGCGGCCTCTGCCCTTCTCCAGGATGGACGGGCGAATACGACTGGAGCGGATTTCTTTCACCGTCAAAACATCCGTCTTCGAAAAACCCCGCGAAGGGCTATGTGGGCACCGCTAACCATCGAACAGTTCCTGCTGATTTTCCCTATATTCTTTCTTCGTCCTGGTATTATCCCGACAGAGGCGAACGCATCGAACAGATACTGAAGAACGCAAAAGACTACACCCTCGCCGATGCAAAAGCCATGCAGCTCGACACGCATTCCATGTTTGTTCAAGTGATCAAATCCGCGCTGTTGAACGAAAACACTCGTAAAAATATGATGACATTCTGGAAGGATTCGGGAAAAGTCCCGTCTGCCGAAAAAGCAATGGCACTTCTTAGAGATTTTGACGGAAACATGACCGCGGATTCCGCTGCGGCGGCATTCTGCGGCGCCTTCCTTTTTTCTTTAAGCGACAATCTTTTCGCCGACGAACTGGGAGGAACGAATACACAGGCCTATCAATCGCTTCTGCACACCTTTCTGCTGGCCTATTCCGCGCTACACGACCATTTGACAGACAGAGGGACAGGAAGTCCCTTCTGGGATGACGTAACCACACCTCAGAAAGAAGAACGCGATCTTATTCTGGCAAAGACGGTTCTGGATGCTATCGGGATTCTGGAAAAGCACTGTGGAAAAAATCCCGACAAATGGCAGTGGGGAAAACTTCACACCTATCATTGGAGGACCGATGCCACACTGTTTGCCGATTATATGGATTTTATCAACAAGACCGGCGTAAAATTTCTCTCCGGTTATGTAGACAGAGGCCCCTATCCTGCGCCCGGCGACCACACCACATTGAACGTTTCTGCCTATCACCCGGGAAAGAATTTTGAAACCTGGATGATTCCGGCCATGCGGATCATCGTAGATTTCGGAAGCGATGAACCTTTCGTCGGCATCAACAGCACGGGTCAGCTGGATAATCCATCAAGCCCGCACTACGATGACGGCATCACCGCATTTCGCGAAGGGCGTTATCAGAATTTCCCGTTTAAAGAAGAAAATGTCAAGACGCATTACACGAAGATACTGACGCTGCTGCCTAAATAACAAAGGTCAATACAAATAAAGGGAGGATGATATGAAAAAAATCAACTCCCTTATTATTAAGAATCCTTTATAAATAACTATCAGGTGTCGCGGATTTTCTCCTTTACCTTTTTTATGCATTATTTATCGAATTGACATATTTTTATTTAGTCCACGGATGAATAAAGAAATAGCCGGTAACCTTGTTCTTTCCATCTTTTGAACTACCTTCGAGGGTGCCTTTGATAGTTTTTAGGTTTTGAACATTACCAACAAAATCAACTTTCCCTCCATTGTCATCCTCTTGACGTGCTCTAAAAATATCATTTTCCATCTTGCCTAGTATGATAAATTTATGATCTTCATCAGCCATAAGTTCGATTATTCCATTGTCATTAGTAAGCGTCATCATATACTTTGCAGTTTTTTTCTCTTTACTGTTACTGCGGGTAAGTTCAACTTCCAGCCAATAAATACCGTCTGAAATATTAGAGTTATTGCTTTGTACGGCATTCGTTTGCGATGAGTAATCAGAATCGCCTATGATTATCTTTATTGCATTAACCGTATCAGTGGAAAAATATTTTAAACAATCATCTTTAAAATATTTACAATCTGACATCAGCATATTTACGCCCATAATTATTTGAACAAAAATCGAGCTTTTATTTGTTATGTTTTTAATCTTGTATTGGGATTTAGTTTGAATATCCTTGGCAACCTGTATGATTGTATCATCATAATTGTAACCAGCCGTTTCGTATACTGAGCGCACTTTATCAATAATTAACTTCCTTTTATCTTCTTCTGAATCCTTATCCTCCTTCCTTAGAGATTCACATTGTTTGTAAGCCTTTTCGATTTTATTTTCAGCCTCTTGAGTATACGGTGCTGGATTGGCAGCATAAGAATTATAAAAGAAATTTGATAAAAGAAATATTGATAAGAACGCAACTTTAAATTTCACAAATACTCCTTTCGGCTGAAATCTTTATAAAATCTAATAAAAATCAATGGTCACCATGCCAGTTTTTTGCATATTTATTATTTGCTTATCCTGCTCTCGCCAAATCCAGTTTGCCCTGCCATTTTAAAATTAACATTTCTTTCAGAATGACATGCTCCGGTTTTTCCAGAAACGGATCGCGTGCCGCCAAAGCAAAAGCGTCTTCTTTGGCATCGTTCAAAATACGGGCATCGCGGATAATACTGGCAATGCGAAAATCAGGGAGGCCGGACTGTCTTGTCCCCAGAAAATCACCGGGACCGCGGATAGCAAGATCCTCTTCCGCAATAGCAAATCCGTCTGTTGTTTTTTCCATCACCTTTAATCTTTTACGCGCGTCCGCTGAGCATTTATAATCGGCCAGCAGGATGCAGCTGGAGGGAATATCACGACGCCCTACCCTGCCGCGCAATTGATGCAGTTGGGAAAGCCCGAATCGTTCCGCGTGCTCAATGATCATTAAAGACGCTCTCGGAACATCGATGCCCACTTCGATGACCGTTGTGGAAACGAGAATATGAATTTTGTTCTCCATAAATTCCCGCATAATTTCATCTTTTTCCTTTTCCTTCATTTTCCCGTGGATCAGTCCCACACGATCATCGGGAAAAATGTCAGCCTGCAGATGTCTGGACATGTTTGTTGCGTCCTTCAAGTCAAGAACTTCCGATTGCTCTACCAGAGGATAAACAATAAATGCCTGATGCCCCTTGTCCAGTTCCGCGCGGATGGTCTGATAAATCTTGTCCCGTTTGCTTTCCGGCAACACGACGGTGTGCACCGGCTTTTTCCCGGGTGGCATTTCATCGATGACGGAAACATCCAGATCGCCGTAAACCGTCATGGCGAGCGTTCTCGGAATGGGTGTCGCCGTCATCACCAGCACATCGGCATTAATTCCCTTGCCTCGCAGAGTTGCCCGCTGCATGACACCGAAACGATGCTGCTCGTCAATGACAACCAGTCCCAGTTTATGAAAATCAACACCTTCCTGAATCAGGGCATGTGTGCCGATGATGATATGGGCTGTTCCGTTTTTAATCTGTTCGAGTATTTCCAGACGCACGGCATTGGTCATACTGCCGGTCAGCAAAACCGCTTTCAATCCCAATTGCTCAGCCCATGAGCTGATATTTTCGAAATGCTGTTTGGCCAGAATTTCCGTCGGCGCCATGATGGCCGCCTGATAAGAATTTTCACAGGCGTTAATCATGGCGGCCATTGAAACAATGGTCTTGCCGCTTCCGACATCTCCCTGAAGGAGGCGGTTCATCGCCGTATCTTTGGACATGTCGTTGAGGATTTCCCCAATGACTCTTTTTTGAGCGGCGGTTAAATCAAACTTTAAAATCGAATAAAAATTTTCCAGCATTTTGCCATCGGGCTTGAATGAAATGCCTTTATCCAGAATTCTTCCCGATTTCTTGATCGCCATACCCAGTTGAAAGAAGAAAAATTCATCGTAAATCAAACGCCGGTGGGCATCGGAACGAAACGTGATAAATTTTTCGATGTCTTCGTCATTGCCGGGAAAATGAACCGATAGCAGCGCTTCATGAATATCCATTAAATTTCTTTTATCGCAGATGTTATACGGCAAAGGTGACGCGACATAACGGGAATAGTTTTCCAGTACGAAATTCATGACTTTACGTAAATATTTCTGATGCAACCCTTCCGTTTCCGAATATATCGGGACGATTCTTTTAAAATTCAAAAGATTTTCCTCGTCCCATTCATCCAATATTTCATAATCGGGATGAATCATCTGTTTTCCGCCGTAATCCGGTCTTACTTCGCCCGTAAAAATGACTTTGGTCCCTTTTTTAAAAATACCAAGAAGATAGGACATCTGCCCTTTAAACCATTTCGCAGTCAGATTGGCCGTGCCGTCACTGATTATGGTTTCCAGTATTTTCCTTTTCCCGTAATGACGAAATTGCGTATTCATGACCGTCCCGACAGCGGTCTGAATTTTTTCCGCTTCCAGACGGTTGATCTTTCTGATTTCTCTTCGATCCTCATAAGTACGAGGCAAAAAGAAAAGCATATCTTCCACGGTGGCGATTTTTTTAGCGGCAAAACGTGCGGACATCTTCGGTCCCACGCCTTTCAAATATTGAACCGGCAGGTTAAGTTTCGCCGTCGCTTCTTTTAAATCGGATATTTTTCCCACAGTTTTTTGATCAAGGAGATGTGCAGAGTCCTGCGCATTGGATAAATCGATTGCTTTCCGCAATTTCTCCAGTAGCGTTTGGGCATTCTCGATTTTAATTTTCTTCAGTTCCAGTTTCTGAAAATCATAATCGGAAAATATTTCCAGTAATTCATCACAAAGATTTTTAATATCCTGATTTTCCGGAGAAAAGGAATAATTCTTTAATCGGGCGAGCAGATTAAAAAGAGATTTCCCCAAATCTCTTATATTGGGAAGGTTTTTGTAATGATCACGAAAAGCGAAATTCAGAGGTTGTTCGATTTTTTGCAGAATGTCCTTTAATGCATCCATGAAGTCCCCCGCATCACCAATCCGCCGAATCTGATCCTTATAAATGGGATAAGTCGCGCATATCCGGAATAAGTTCGTTAATGAATTTGCTTCTCGTCAGAAAACAAATTCTCACTTACTAAATAATTTCCAGCAAATCCGTTGTTTTTTGTTAACAAATATCTTTTGTTAGCGCAAGGAATGATTGACTTAAAATATGATTTACGTTAGACAAAACAAAATTACGCATTCTTAAAAATCAATTTCGCACAGGGGAAGTATGACAGAAAATATTACATACAAAGACGCGGGCGTCGATATCGACACCGCCAACGAGTTCGTGGAACGAATCAAGACCTCTATCAAAACCACGGCGCGCAAGGAAGTCGTTTCCGGCATCGGCGGGTTCGGCGGTCTTTTCCGATTGAATTCGGTTGATTTAAAAAATCCGGTTCTGGTTTCTTCCACGGATGGCGTGGGAACCAAGCTGCGCATCGCCCAAATGCTGGATAAACACGATACCATCGGCATCGATCTTGTGGCCATGTCCGTAAACGATGTCATTGTACAGGGTGCAGAACCTCTCTTTTTTCTCGATTATCTGGCCACGGGAAAAATTGAATTGGAAAAAAGCGTCAATATTATTGAAGGGATTACTGAAGGTTGCCGTCAGGCCGGATGCACGCTTCTGGGCGGTGAAACAGCGGAAATGCCCGGCTTTTATCCACCCGGAGAATACGATCTGGCCGGGTTCTGTGTCGGTGTGGTGGAATCCGGAAAATTAATCACCGGTTCAACGATAAGCGTCAATGACAAGATTATCGGACTCGCCTCCAGCGGTCTGCACAGCAACGGTTTTTCACTCGCCCGCAAGGTTCTTCTTGAAAAAGGAAATCTTAACGTCAACGATAAAATCGAAGGACTGGAAAAAACCGTCGGACTGGAAATGCTGGAACCGACCAGAATTTATGTCAAGCCCCTGCTGAATCTTTTCAAAAACTTTACCATCAAAGGCCTTGTCCATGTTACGGGCGGCGGATTTTACGATAACATTCCGAGAATCATTCCTCAGGCCTGCCGTGCCGTTATCAACAAAGGAAGCTGGCCTGTTCCGCCAATATTTAACGCCATCAAAAGAATCGGCAACGTGGATGAAAAAGAAATGTTCCGTGTATTTAACATGGGCATCGGCATGATGATTATCGTCTCCGAGAAAGAATGTCAGGCTGTTCTCGAACACCTGCAGATCCTCGGCGAAAAAGCATATTCGATCGGTTTTATTGAAATGAAGGAAGACCATGAGCAGCAGGTTTTGATTTCTGAAAGTTAGGAAAAAGGATATGACGGATTTGTTAAAACTGGGTGTCTTGATTTCGGGAAACGGTTCCAACCTGCAATCAATTATTGATAACATTGAAAAAGGAACGTTGCAGGCGGTTATCAAAATCGTCATCAGCAATAATCCTGACGCCTACGGAATCATCCGAGCAAAAAAGCACGGCATTACGGTTGTCGTTCTGAAAAACAGCGATTTTAAAAATAAAGAAGAATTTGATTCTGAACTCATCAATACTTTGAAAAAACATGATGTCGAACTGGTAACGCTGGCCGGTTTTATGCGTATCATCTCTCCGCGATTTCTTCAGGCTTTTCCCGGGAGGGTCATGAATATCCACCCTGCCCTGCTTCCGTCTTTTCCGGGCCTGCACGGACAAAAACAGGCCGTGGATTACGGCGTGAAAGTCTCCGGCTGTACGGTTCATTTCGTTGATGAAGGCGTCGATACCGGACCAATCATTATACAACGAGCCGTGCCGGTGCTCGATGATGACACCGAGGAAACCCTGGCGATCCGAATTTTAAAGGAAGAGCATGAAATCTATCCGCAGGCCATTCAGCTTTTTGCCGACGGTAAACTTGAAATCAGAGGAAGAAAGATTTTTATTAAAAAATAGTTTCCCGACTGAATAATCCCCTCGGTTTTCTATGATGCATTATCGGGTAAGTTCTCGAAAAGGAATATATTAATCGATGTATGATTTGATGGTCATAGGAGATGATCTTTCTTCATATACCGCGGCCGCAATGGCCTCGGACAGCGGGCTGAAAACGGCGCTTGTTTCCGAAAACGGATCAACCGGTTCCTGCGTTATCGGCGACATTCCTTTTCACAGCCCGATAACGCCGTGGATGGATCTCGGAAAAAATCAATTTTTCTCTTCCCTTTTAAAAAAGATGGGAATTTATCCTGATGTTCATTTATTGAATCCCGCTTACCAGATCATTCTTCCGGAAAAAAGAATAGATTTCTTTCATGATAAAGAAGACCTGTCTCGGGAACTGGGGCGGGAATTTCCCGAACTTTCAGCAGTCATTGAATTATTTTACAATGAAGCTGAAAAAAACTCGGTAAAGGCTGAAAAATGGCTTCAGGAGCATCCCTTAATTCAACCGCAAAGCATTAAGGACTACTTTGATTATTTCAAGATAATCCCCTGTTTGATAAAAGGTTTCTTCGACAGCGCCAGATTAAAAAATATGATGTCCCGGGATCCTTCCTTCCGGAAAGTCATTCAGGCACAACAAATGCTTCTTTCATTTAAAGCAGACAAATTGAATTCTTTTTTCTCTTTTTTTCAATACTGCGCTCCCCTGCGAGGCGCTTACAGTATTTCTCAGATAAAAAACGAACTTTTTGATTCTCTGATTAATAAAATAAATGAGCAGGAAGGTATCTATATCAGCAACTGCGAATTAACAACGATTAAAAAAGGTCATCCCGTTGAATTATCCTATACGGATCAGAATGGTGTTTCATCAACGGTTCAGGCGGCCAATCTAATCGTCAGCACCAAATGGCAGAATACGCGTCTGTTAACCGGCACAAAAAATAATTTCAGTTTCCGGGATCTTCTCCGCCCGGCGAAAATCGCCTATTACCCTTTTACAATTTATTGTGTCGTGAATCCGGCGTGCCTGCCTGAAAAACTTGCCAGACACGTTGCGATCATCAGCGACCTTGATAAAGATATTCACTCGGATAATAACCTGATTATTCTTGAATCGGACGTAACCGGGGAAAGTATGTCCAACAGATCTTCAAAAGTTCCGTTGTCCGCCACCGTCTTTCTTCCCGATCATCCGGATGTCTGGTCGAAAGAAAATCTGGAAAAAACGTCTGATGCCATCATGGAACATCTTGAAAATTTCTTGCCGTTTCTGAAAGATAATATTCTGTATTTCGATATCAATGAATCCATTAATATTTCTTTGAAACAACGAAGCATCATCAATCCCCGATATCAAATAAGAAATTCTTTTCTTACGGGATTTGCCGCAAAAAGCAATAAAACAAGATTCAACAATATTTATCTGACCGGGGCGTCATTGCTGGCGGACATTGGCTTTGAAGGAGAAGTGATCTCCGGCATGAACGCGGTATCTTTAATTATCTCTCAAAGGAAGTAATTTATGCAATACGATTTCTCCATCGCTAATCTGGGCAAAAGAACCGTCAGATCTCCCCTCAAAAACGGCAATTTTACAAAAGACAACAAAAAAATATTATTCAACATTCATCTGGACGACTATCTTTCCATTACCGATAAAAAAGGTCTCCCTCCCTCCGTCGAACTCGCCGGTCCCCGGGAAAGTATTTTTTTTAATCCAGCCGAAACAAAAGCGGCAATTGTTACCTGCGGTGGTCTCTGCCCGGGGATTAACGACGTTATCCGATCGATCACAACAGCGTTGTATTTCAATTACAACGTTAAGAATATTGTCGGCGTGAAGTACGGCCTGCGGGGATTAAATCCCGATTTCAAACACGAGCTGGTCCGTCTTTCTCCGGAGGTTGTGAAAGATATCAGCAGTTTCGGAGGCAGCATCCTTTCCACGTCACGCGGTCCGCAGGATATTCGGGTGATCGTCGATTACCTGACGAAATCAAATATCAATATTCTTTTCTGCATCGGCGGTGATGGCACGATAAGAGCGGCGGAAAAAATTACCGCTGAGATCAACAAACAAAATCTGAAAATAGCCGTGATCTGCATCCCCAAGACAATTGACAACGACCTGCATCTGATTCAAAAATCATTCGGTTTCGACACAGCCATAGAAAAAGCGGCCGAAGCCATCAAAAGCGCACATGTGGAAGCGCGGGGAATGTTCAACGGCATCGGGCTGATCAAAATCATGGGACGTCATTCCGGCCATATCGCAGCTTACGCGACGCTGGCGCAAAGTGATGTCAATTTTGTTTTAATTCCGGAGGTGCCTTTTGACCTGGAAGGGCAAAGCGGATTTTTGACGGCGCTGAAAAAACGCATGAATGCGCGGGGACACGCTGTTATTATTGTCGCCGAAGGAGCCGGGCAGAATTTACTGAAAGGAGACAACTGTCCTCTGGAAAAAGATGCTTCGGGAAATATCCGTCTGCTCGATATCGGCCTGTACCTTAGACACGCCATTGAAAATTATTTCAAAAAATCAAATATGGAAATTAACCTGAAATATATCGAGCCCAGCTATTTAATCCGTTCGGTTCCCTCGAACGCTTCGGATGATATCTACTGCAACATGCTGGGGCAATACGCCGTGCACGCGGGAATGGCCGGGAAAACAGGCATTCTGGTCGGATTGATGAAGGATGAATATGTTCATCTTCCTCTGAAAGCGGTTGCTTCCGGCAGAAAGATAGATCCCCAGGGCGACATCTGGCTCAGGGTTATGGAGACAACAGGGCAGCCGGCATCCATGAAAAGCTGATATAATTCCAAGATATAACCCGTGATAACGAAAATTTTAAAAGATCATTAATTTTTGCCCTAGACCGCTATTTTTCCGCAAATTTTTGTTTTTTTCATATTAACGAAAAAATGCTTGCAAAATGATGGCTTATAGTTTAGTAACGACGCACATTTCAGGAGGATTTAAAAATGTCTCGTATTTGTGAAGTATGCGGCAAGAAACCGTCAGTTGGTAATACAGTCAGTCATGCCAACAATAAAAAGAAAGCTGTATGGTATCCCAATCTGCAAAGCTTACGCTGCATCGATGAGAAAACAGGATCGATCAAAAAAGTAAAAGTCTGTACCCGCTGTATTCGTTCCGGGTTTGTGAAGAAAGCTATCTGATAAAAGGAAGAATGTGGCGATCTTTGATGATTTGAACGGTTTCCGTAAAAAATAATTCATCATCGTCAATCAAATCCATAGCTCGCTGAAACAAATCTTTTAAACCATCATCTAATTGCTGATTGCTCCGAAGGCCGAATTTATCCTTATAAAGATTTATTCGGCCTTCCATATTCATAATGTGTTTCATGGATTCCCTGGTTATAAAAAACACGGCGTTTTTCATGACTTCTTCAATGTCCTTCTCGTCCAGACCGTATAACCAGTTGATGGTTTCTACAAACTCATCCATTTTATTTTTTTCAGTGTATTTTATCGCGTCCACCAGCATATTAACTGTTTTAAAATTATCGATATGACTTGAAATCACCAGATCGTAAATCATCTCAATGATTAAATGAGAGTGATAAACCGCGTCCCGATAAGAAATTTCTTTCCCGGTGATTTCATGTAAATCCTGGATGGCCTTTATCAGAGGATTGCCTTTCAGATACGAATAGCCTCTGGAATTGACATTGAATTCCTCCTGATAATCAGAGCAGATATACCCGTAATGAGAAAGATCATCGACCAGGAGATGATAAATGACATAAGCAGCTTTCGGATATTGAGCCGGAACCTGTAAAAATCTATGCAGATTGTGGGTTCTGGCGGAAGTTATATGGGGATGAATTGCCAGCAAATCAGGAGCGACGTTGTAAACGAAGACATCCGGCTCCGTTTCTTTTAATCCCGCGGGGCCTAAAACCTTCTGCAGGAAATATGTGTGAGTCAGCATGAACATAACGAATAAATTTTCAGAGATACCGGTTATTTATCGGTGATAATCGATGACCTCTTGCATTTTATATTTTGTCTTCAAATATTCCAGCAACCCGGTCATATCCGGAACATAATCGGTCATGATCGAGACTCGAATGATCGCCTGCCGGGAATCCATCGTTGTTACCGTTGCCATTGCTTCATAACCTTCAATGATAAATTGAACCGTCACGATATGTTTGCGGTCCAGTTTAAAATATTTCTTTATCATTCGGTACCTTCTCTATTTGAGCAGTAATAGTTTGACGTCGTAAGATAAAGACGGTATGATTGAAAAAAAAGCAAGGATAATTTATGCGTACTTCTCGCAATATACTGATATTATTTAGTTTTTTGTTTTTATTTATCTTGTCCTGCTCTTCAATTAATCCCCATATAAAAAGCGTATCCGAGGGCGATGTCTCTTCATTTTTAAACAAGGCCCCTCAGGCCCAGGAACACCCCAACGCGGGAGCTGATCTTCTATATTCATACAGTTACGTGGAATTTTTCGAAGACGGCACCAGCGTCACCAGAAATCTGGACCGGATCAAAATATTCAATGAACGCGGCCGCCCGTATGCCTCCAAAACCATTTCATACCGGGAAGGCTATCAGAAAATCAAAATTATTTTTGCCAATACGATTAAACCCGACGGGAAAATTATCGCTCTGGATAAAAGGGACATTATCGATTCCTCGGAGTACTCCGGATATGAGTTCTACACAGACATCAAAGTCAAAAAATTCACCATGCCCGCTGTGGAAGACGGCTGTATTATCGAGTTGGCCTACGAGATTCAAAATCTGAAACCTGTTTTGTCCCGGGACTTCTCGGAAACATTTTTCTGTCAAAATCTTTTTCCGATTGAAGAAGATATTCTGGAAGTCGTTCTGCCTGTAGATACCGAATTGCAATATAAAAAATTTAAAACGGACATTACTCCCCGGATCACTCCTCTCGGCAGGAAAAAAAGGTACGTTTTTATAAACAGCAAACAAAAAGAAATCATTCCCGAATCCAGAATGCCTTCCCTGCTCGACAGAGATACTTTTCCTCAAATATCCCTGTGGACGCTGGACAGTTGGGATACTATTTCGAAGTGGTATAGCAAACTGTTCAGAGAACAAATGAAATCAAATGATGAACTGGAAAAATTCACCAAACAGCTTATTGCGGACAAAAAAACAAAAGAAGATAAAATAAACGCCATTTTTAATTTCGTGTCCCAGAATATCAGATATATTGCGGTTCTGCTGGGACCGCATACCCATAAGCCTCATCAGGCTTTTGAAATTTTCGAAAAACGTTACGGCGACTGCAAAGACAAAACCGTTCTTCTTCTGACGATGCTTAAGATCGCCGGCATTGAAGGAATGCCCGCTCTTGTGCCGGCCAACGGCAAATATTTCGACGAAACGATTCCTGCTTTAAATGCCTTTAATCACATCATTGCCGTTGTTCCCGATCAGGGCAAATATTACTGGCTGGACGCAACCAATGAAACCGCTTCGTATGATTCTCCACCGTTTGCGCTTTCCACCAAAGTATTTCTGATGAATGAAGACGGCTCGTACCGTTTTGTAACCTCGCCTGCGCCCAACCCGAAGAAAGATTATTACCACCTGGATATCCGATATAATATCAATCGGGAAGGCGACGCCGATATCGATTACACTTATAAATTCTTCGGGAAAGCGGCTGAAGCCATCCGGTACTCGTTCAAATATTCGCCACCGGAACAGCGAAAGAAGTTCTTTGAAAATCGGGGCATTGAGATCAAGGACCTTGAACTGGGCAGTTTCTCCGACACCCGGATTCCTTTTACCGTCAAACTTACCGGCATCATCAAAAACCTGGCTCAGGTGCTGGATGAAGAAACAATGGTCCTTACCAATATTATTCCGCTGGATTCCTACAGAGACATAACAGCCGCCAATGAAAGAAAATATCCGGTCAGCCTTTCGCAATCTGTTTTTTCCATCGAAAGCAGCTCTTATAAATTTCCGCCCGGATTCAAGATTAAAAGACTTCCGCTAAATTATACGTTTGATAAAACTTTCCGCTACCGGAAAGAAAAATACAGCTTCAAAGGAAGAGAATTCCGTGTTTATGTGGAATCAAAAAACGAGGAGCAAACCATACCGCTGGATAAGATCGATGAATTTAAAAAATATGCCGGCGACCTGCAAAAGCACGAATCGTCACTCAAAAACATCATTTTCGAGAAAAAGTAGCTAATGCTTGACACCGGACATGACGTTGATATTATATAAATAAGAAACGGAACAAGAAAGCAGTATCATGACGACGCAAAAACCATTACCGGCATTAAAATGGAAAATTGAGGAAGCCGGCGACAAGAATACGGGACTTTTTCTAACCAAAGAATTCGGCGTTCATCCGGTCATCTCACAAATACTCATCAACAGAGGAATCAGAGACATCGAAGCGGCACGCCGCTATCTTCAACCGTCGTTGAACGATCTGCACAGCCCCTTTTTAATGAAGGATATGAAAAAAGGCGTGGTGCGTCTCCTGAAGGCAATTCACAGCAAAGAAAAGATCATCATTTACGGAGATTACGACGCCGACGGCATCACATCCGTTGTCATCCTGCTCAAATTTATCAGAGAAATCACTCCTCTCATTGATTTTTATATTCCCGACCGAATTGAGGAAGGATATGGCTTAAAAGAATCGGCGATCGACGCGTTTAAAAAAAACGGCGTCAGCCTGATTATCACGGTCGATTGCGGAATTTCCGACGTGGAGCAGATCGCCTATGCCCGCGCGCTGGGCATTGATACGATTGTTCTGGACCATCATGAGATATCCGGCGAACTTCCTCCGTCAGTCGCGGCCATCAATCCCAATCGCGAAGACTGTTCTTTTCCCTTCAAGGGCCTGGCCGGAGTAGGCATCGCTTTTAACTTTCTCATCGCTCTGCGCGGTTCGCTGAACAAGGAAGGGTTCTGGGGCAACAATCAATATCCGAATTTGAGAGAATATCTGGATATTGTTGCGTTGGGAACAATCGGCGATATTGCGCCTCTGACGGACGAAAACAGAATCTTCGCCAAAATCGGACTGGAGCTGATCACCGAGGGCCGGCGTCCGGGCATCAAAGCGCTCAAGGAAGTCAGCGGCGTTGACAACCAGACCATAGATTCCTTTAAAGCTTCTTTCTCTCTTATTCCGAGAATTAACGCCGCCGGAAGAATCGCGTCTCCTTCCGACGCGGTCAAATTACTGCTCACGGATAATCCGGCGGAAGCCCGATTGCTTGCGGAAAAACTTGATTCCTACAATCGTCATCGTCAATTGATGGAGAAGAAGATTCTCAATGACATTCTGGAGATCATCGGCAAAGATGACTCCATTGCAGGAATGAACTCTCTCGTCTTTGCTTCCGATAAATGGCATCCCGGAGTAATCGGCATCGTGGCTTCACGGCTTGTTGAACTTTTCAACCGCCCCGCTTTTGTCATCAGCATCAATAACGGCATTGGCAAAGGTTCCGGCCGCAGCATTACCGGAATCAACATTTACAAAGGCATTCAACAATGCGAACACCTCCTGCTTTCTTTCGGCGGTCACTATCATGCCGCGGGCATTTCCATCCAGGAGGGAAACATTGAGGAATTCACGTCCCAGCTGGACGAAATCACCGGTAACATTTCCGAATTTTCCGAAATCGCTTCCCAAATCACAATCGATACGGAATGCCAGATCGAAGAATTAAACCAGGACTTTCTTGCCCAGATAGAAATTCTCGCTCCTTTCGGCAGTAAAAATCCGGAACCGTTGCTTTTGGCACACAACGTAAAAGTTTCTTCGATGATCATTGTCGGCAACAATCATCTCAAAATGAGCATGAACAGCAATGGAACGTCCCGCGATGCAATCTGGTTCAACATGGGCAAACATTCATCTTCTGTAAACGGAGCCAACCTTGATATCGTCTTCACCCCCCAAATCAACAACTGGAACGGCGCCCATGAAATTCAGCTGAAAATAAAAGATGTAAAGATTATTTCCTGATCAAACAGGACAAGGCGAGAAATATATGAACCTGGCTACCAAAGCGATATTATTTAACGCTCTTCTGTTTCCCGGATGGGGAGAAATCTATTTAAAAAAATATTTAAAAGGGTTTTGGATCATTATAGCTTTTCTATCCGGTATTGTATCGATTGTCTGGTCAATCACTCAGGCAGCGATGGATATTTTAAAAGTAGCTCCTGTAAAAAAAGGAACCGTGACCGCAGGCATTGTTATCGAAGTGGCAATGAAAGCGATAAAATCTTTAGACTTCTATTTTCTTATCTTTATTTTAATTCTCATGGTTCTGCTGTGGATTCTCTCTATCATCGACGCTTATCTTCTGGGCAAAGAAGCCATGGCGAAAATTAATACTGACGCTGATCAACAATCAGCTTCTCCTCCGGTTTAATATCTCCGGCGTCCAGATATTCCAGATGATTGATTCCTACCGTGCAGATTTCACGGAACACTCTTTTGAAATTTTCCTCCCAGGAAGTACTGCCTATCTCGGTGGATATTTTTTCAATCCGCAGTTTCAAAACATCTTCATGACCCGTACGGCTGACAACCACCTGCAGGGGAAGATTATTGAATTTCGCTTGAAGCATTTTGATCTGACTGGGCGCGACAAACAATCCGCGAACTTTCACCGCGTCCCCTACCCTGCCCGCGATTCCGGCTAACCGATATGATGTCCGCCCGCAGGGACATGTTTCGGTAATCAGGCGCGACAAATCACCGGTTCCGAAACGCAGCAAAAAGAAAATGTTGTTGAGCCGGGTGACAACAACTTCTCCCAGTTCTCCTTCAGGAACATTTTTACCGGTTGCCGGATCAACAATTTCAACGATCGTTTCTTCACAGATGTGCCAGCCCTTTTTCTCGGAGCATTCGTAAGCCACATCGCCGACTTCCGTGGCTCCGTACATTTGATAAGTATCAATGCCGTAATCGTTTTCAAACATCCTTCGCAAATCCGGCAGAAGCGGTTCAGCGGCAAAGCAGGCTTTCTTGACCAGAAAATCTTTTTTGAAATCGAAACCCATTTCTTTTGATTTCTCGATAATGGCCTTCAAAAAACTTGGCGTGCCTACATAAGCTGTCACTTTCAAATCTTTGATTAACTGCACCTGAACCTGAGATGACGAAGCCCCGGAAGGAACAACCGTCGCGCCGACCTTGCGCAGGCCATTATGAAAAGTCAAACCGGCTGCGACCAGATGATAGGAAAAAGCATTGAGCGTGACATCGTTCGGCCTGATGCCCGCCGCAAAAAATGCTCTCGCCCATAAATAATCGGTTTCGGAAAGATGCGGCTCGTAAACCGGACCGGGAGACGTAAAAATCCGGTCGACATGAATATCGGGATTTTCCAGTCCGGCGTAAGGAGGATTCTGCTGTTCAATATCCACCAGTTTTTCACGCGATGTAATCGGCAGGCACTCCAAATCTTTACGTGTTTTAATTTCCGTTGGATTTATTTTGCTCTCATCCAGCATCTTCTTCACGCGCGCCGACTTTTTGTAACCCAGATTCACCATCTCCACCAGCGCCTTATCCTGCTGGCTTTTTCTCTTCCTCTTCCCCCACGATTCTTTTTTATCGAATAATTGATTCATATATTTCCTTTAAGTATGTATTAAAATAAAATACAAGAAATTGATTGAAAATCATCCAGAGAAACACTAATATTTTTATGTGCTATTCTTTGCTGAATTTATTTACTACAAATTTATAAGCTACCCACTGGGCTATAATAGCTTGTATTCCATAAATTATTATATCAAAAACACCAAAAGAAAGAAATTCATGCATACGCATGTTTGGTTTTAAATTAAAATAATTCGCTACGGCGTCATTGCCTATGGTAAATGAAAAGTCAAAATATAGAGATATTGGCAATATATAAAGATCATTAAAAGCAAAAATTATAATCAACAATAAACACTCTAATTTGCTATTAATGTGTTTTTTGTAAAACGAGCGAAAAATACCATAAATAAGACCAATCATTATTGAATCAATTACAAATATCCAAATCATGAAAACAATAAAAAGTATTATTGGCATCATAATGTTTATCTCCATTTAAGATCGTTTCTCGCATCTCAAATTTATTATAACCAACGTTTTCTTCTTCTGTATGATTTCACATCTTTATACGATTTGGCAATCCCTGATGCCGCCATGCCCAGGTAGAATTCTTTGATGTCGGGATTGTCGGACAATTCTTTAGATGTGCCTTCCATCATGACTTTGCCGTTTTCCATCACGTAGCCGTAGTGGGCAACTTGCAAGGCCATGCGGGCGTTTTGTTCCACCAGAATAATTGTTGCGTGCTGGTCCTCGTTAATTTTTTTAATGATGCGGAAGATTTCTTGAACGACCAGCGGTGCCAAGCCCAGAGATGGTTCGTCCAAAAGGAGAAGTTGCGGATGCGCCATCAAAGCCCGGCCGATAACCAGCATCTGCAACTCGCCGCCGCTACAGTATCCGGCCATTGCTTTTCTTCTTTGAACCAGCGCGGGGAAATAATTGTAAACCATTTCCAGATCCTGCTTATAAGGTTTGCCGAACCGAGTGGCGGTGCCGACGCGCAGGTTTTCTTCAATAGTGAGATATTTGAAAGGCTGTCTGCCTTCGAGCACCTGAATGATGCCCTGACGGGTAATAAATTCCGGCGCCTGATTCTGAATATTGACGCCGTTGTAAAGGATTGTCCCGTCAGTAACTTCGCCGTTCTCCGGTTTAAGCAAGCCGGAAATGGCTTTAAGCGTGGTCGTTTTACCGGCGCCATTGCTGCCCAAAAGAGATACGATATGGCCCTTCTCCACGCTTAAAGAAACGCCTTTTAAGACTTGGATAACGTCCGAATAAACAACGGAAATGTTATTTAATTGTAAGAGTATGTCGCCCATCTATGCACCTTGAATATTTAAACACTACTGGATTCCCGCCTTCGCGGGAATGACAAATTTGATGATAAATTGCAGGAATAATAGTTATGCATAATTTCTATCTTCTCAATACGAGAACGGCCACAATCTGAAACTGGAGCGAACGATTCGCCACAATTCAGCCAGTCCCTTCGGTTCAATCAATATAAATAAAACAATCGCCAGACCGAAAACAAATTCTTTTAGCGGAGCCATATTCAAACCCAGACTCGTAATTGCCGGCACATTCATTAACACGCCGGTTAAAAACCGTAATAATTCGTTGAGCAGTGTAATAAATGTCGCGCCGAAAATCGCGCCGGGGATATTGCCCATGCCGCCGATAATAACCATGGCGATATATTCAACTGACAATCCCAGGTTGAAAGGTTCGGTCGTGATGCTGACCATGTAATAAGCCCACAAAGCTCCGGCAAATCCCGCGTAAAAAGAACTGATGCCGAATGACAACAATTTATATTTAAAAATCGGGATGCCCATGCCTTCCGCTGCGCGGTCGTTGTCGCGGATGGCAATAAAGGCCCGGCCGTATTTACTGCGGATGATATTGACGGCAAACCAGGTCATGCAGACCAGGCTGATAAAAATAAGGAAGAAGAACGCTCTGTCGCCTGCTATCTGGCAGCCGAATATTTCCGGGGAAGGCAGCGTAATACCCATGGTGCCTTTAGTGAGGCTCTCCCACTGAATCAAAACGTACTCAATAATAAACTGGCCGGCCAGTGTCGCGATGGTTAAATAAAGACCTTTAAGACGCCCCGACGGAATGCCGAAAATCATGCCGACAAGCGCAGTGATGATGCCTGCCGCGGGAATTGCAATATAAAATCCGACGCCGAGTCTTGTGGCCAGAATCGCCGCTGCGTAAGCCCCGACACCGAAAAAGGCGCCGTGCCCCAGAGAAATCTGTCCGGTGTAGCCGATCAGAATGTTCAGACCGATAGCGGCAATGGCCGCGATGCCGATGGTATTGAGAATGTAGAGCATGTAGGGGCTCAGAACAAACGGCGCGACAAAGAAAAGGACAGCGAGGAATATGATCATCCAGAAACGGCCGAAATCCGTTTCGAAAATATTCAATTCCTGCTGGTACGTTTCTCTGTAATTGCCGCAGGGATGAAAAGATAATTTTCTCATTTTCGTTTTCTCTTAAACCCTCTCGATCTCCACCAGACCAAACAAGCCGTAAGGCTTGACCATCAAAATAAACACCAGCACGATATAAGGAACAACGTCGCGCAAAGACGGCGAGAGGTAGCCGCCGGTGAAGGTCTCCAGCAAACCGATGATGATCCCGCCGATAATCGCGCCGCCAATGCTGTCCAAGCCCCCCAGAATAACAACCGGGAAAACCTTGAGTCCGATGGAGCTTAAATCATGCACATTGACGCCGTTGATGATTCCCAGAACAATACCGCTCATGCAGGCCACCAGCGCGGCAATCGCCCAGGAAAGCGCAAAGACCCGGCGAACATGAACGCCGAGCGAAAGCGCCGCCTTCTGATTATCGGCCACGGAGCGCATATAAATACCCTGCGATGATTTTTTAAAAAACAGTCCGAATAATACCAGAAAAATAACACTGATAATCAAGGTTGCCGAATAGGCCGGCGCGACATAGATGGAACCGAACTGCATGGCCATGGATTGCGGAAGAAATTCCGGATAGGTGTGCAGATTGCCGCCCCACACGAGCAAAATAAATCCTTTGAACATCGCCGCCAGTCCCACCGTCAGCATAATCACGAAAATGAGCTTCTCGCCGATTAAAGGCCGCAGGAAAAATCTTTCGATGAGAAAACCCAGGATAAAACAGCCGATCATGGTCAGAATAAACGCCACGTAAACCGGCAATTGCGCCCAGGTAACGAGTGAAAGAAAGAAAAAAGCGCCCAACGCGAGCAGTTCGCCATGGGCGAAATTCAAGACGCTCGATGATTTAAAAATCATGACAAAGCCCATCGCGGAAATACCATAGAGCAGCCCGATGCAAACGCCGTTGACCAATAATTGCAGAAAAAATTCCATTCTTTTTTTCCTTAGAGCAAGTTGCTTTTAACGATTGATATATTAATTTTTAAAAGCTTACTTGGTATTATGCCAATAGCAAATTGGCGCTAACTCACATTAATGATGTTTATCGATGTTTCTATTTCACCGATCCTGCCGTCACGATACTTGACCTTACCGGTAACTTCAACATTCTTCTGATTATTATACATCGCCTCAATAATCTTCAGATACAAACCGTAAACAAAGCGACGCCGAACCTTGCCGGTGCGGGTCAGTTCTTCATCATCCGCGTCCAGAAGCTTGTAAAGCAGAACAAACTTTTTAATCTTCATGACGTCGGGAAGCTGTTCATTAACCGCGATGACTTCCTTTATAATCAGTTCTTCCACTGCCGACTGCTGAGAAAGATCCATGTACGTGGTATAGGGAATCATTCGTTCCTCCGCCCAGTTGCCGACATTGCCCAGATCAATGTTGATCATGGCTGTAATGTAGGGACGGGCTTCGCCGAACGTAACGGCTTCCTTGATATACGGGCTGAACTTGAGACGCGTCTCGATAAAATCAGGAGAGAAGGCTTCACCGCTTTTATTACGGATAATGTCCTCCTTGCGGCCGATAATCAACAAATGGCCGTCGCTGTCGATATATCCGGCATCGCCGGTTTTGAGCCAGCCGTTTTCAAACGCGTTTTGCGTTGATTCATAGTCATTGTGGTACCCTGAAAAATTCGCTTCGGATTTGACCAGGACTTCCTGATCCCCGGCAATTTTCACCTCGGTCAGAGACATGGGTTTACCCACGGTTTCCAGCTTGACTTCATCATCCGGCTGGATCTGAAAGATACCGCATGACTCGGTGAGACCATAGCATTGTTTTAGATTTAAACCGATGGCCCTGAAAAAATGTATGACATCAGGGCTGATGGGATGACCTCCGGTAAACGCACTGCGAAAGCGAGCGCAACCCAGACGATCCAGGAGCGGCCGGTAAACCAGCACGGACATGATTTGATATAACACCCGCAGGGACATCGGAACCGGCTGCTTGTGTGACTGTTTTTCTACCACCGATTTACCGATTTTTTCACCAAGATAAAATAATTTCTTTTTCACCCAGCCGGCATCGGATATCTTTACGCGGATGCGTGAGGCCATGTCTTCCCAGAAGCGCGATGAAGTAATGATCACGGCCGGACCGATTTCTCTGAAATCTTCCAGAACCGTCTCCGCCGTTTCCGGAAAATTCATGCACATGGCGCTGCCGAGCGCGACACCCCCCCCCCACATCTGATCAACAATCCACGCCGGAGGCGACATGGACAGCCAGTTTTCCTCCGGTTCAATTTTTGTTTCATCCACCCACTGCATGGCCATCGTCGTCAGGTTGCGGTGCGACAACATCGCCAGTTTGGGAACACCGGTGGTTCCCGATGTCTGAATCATGACGGCAATATCATCGGGTCGTCCCCGATTGATTTCAGCTTCTATAAAGCCGGGATGATCTTCAATATATTTTTCACCCAGTTTTAAAACCCCGGCATAACTGATCAGCCAGGGATCATCCTGATAAGAGGTCATGCCCGTGGGATCGATATAAACAACCTTCTTGGTCAGAGGAAGTTTTTCTTTGATCTCCAGAAGTTTATCCACTTGTTCCTGATCCTGAACGACCACCACAGGGGAATTGATTCTTTTAATAGAAAACGCCAGTTCGTCGGCAATGGAGGAAGTAAATAAATTAAGTGTTGTGGCTCCCAGCGTCTGTGCGGCCAGTTCCGAAAAAAGCCATTCCGGATGATTATGAACAACCATGCAAAGATTTTCACCGCGTCTGAGATTCAACACAGCAAATCCGGCCGCCGTTAGCCGCACATAACGACTGTAATCCGCCCAGGTGTATTTCTGCCAGATGCCGTATGCCTTTTCCCGGATAGCGGTTTTCGTGTCACCGTACAATGCGGCATTTTCCATTAACAACTGCGGCAGTGTTAAATTGCGTCTGTTTTTATGTTGTTCTTCCTTACTCAAAATACAACGCCTTAAAATTTATAAAGCTTCTGCATCACCAAGATAAGCTTTGATAACTTCAGGGTTTGCGCTGATTTCCTCAGCGTTTCCTTCACCCAGCTTCTCTCCGAAATTCAAAACCATGATCCGCTGGGAAATACTCATGACAATGGACATATCATGTTCGACCAGGATCATGGTCACACCCCATTGTTGATTCAACTCCAGAAGGAAGCGCACCATATCCTCCTTCTCTTCCATGTTCATGCCGGCGAACGGCTCATCCAGGACTAATAGCTTCGGCTCCAGGGCCAGCGCGCGACCCAGCTCAACCCTTTTCTGCATTCCGTAAGGCAAAGAGCCGACGGCCTGCTTCCTGATGGATTGCATTTCCAGAAAATCAATGATTTCTTCGAGAACCTGCCGGTGACGAATTTCTTCATCCCGGACCGATTTGGAAAAGAGAAATGATTTTATAAAACTGTAACGGCAATGAATGTGCCTCGCCAGCGTCATATTGGCCAGAACGGTCATACCCGGAAAAAGTTCGATATTCTGAAAAGTCCTGCCGATGCCCACACCGACAAGTTCGTGCGTGTGAAGGTTTGTAATGTCTTTTCCGTTGAAGATGATCTTGCCCTGCTGGGGGCTGTAAAAACCTGTTATGCAGTTGAGCAGGCTGGTTTTTCCCGCTCCGTTGGGACCGATAATCGCCATCAATTCGCCGGTATGCACCTGAAGATCAACATCCTTAACGGCGATAACGCCACCGAAACTCAAGCGCAAACGCTGAATTTCCAGTTCGGCTTTTTTATCTTCTTCCCGCCGGTCGATCATGATCGAAGGCCGGCTGCGAAAAGCTTTCATTCAAACCTCTTTAAAAAACGGCGTTATCAGAATGAAGTTTCTGATAACGCCTTATTCCATCATGATTTACCTGCCGAGCAGTTTAATTTTATCCTTACCCGGCACATAGAAATTGGTGAGTGGTATATAGGTTCCGTCTTCCTTCACTTTAACCATTCGCGCGGTGAAAGAAGCGCTATGGTTGTCTTTTGTATAGGTAATGGCCGGCACCAAACCGCCGAAATCTTCGTTTCTGAATGATTCCATGGCCGCGTTAATCGTTGCCGGATTAATGTTTTTGCTCTTTTCATATGCGCGAGCGAATGCTCTTTCCATGATCATGCCGACAACAACACCTTCCCAGTAGGACGCGTCAAATTTGCTGACCGTCTTATACCGTTTCCACAGTTCCTGCATAACGGCCATTCCCTTGGATTTATCGGAAGGCAATCCTCCGGGGAACTGAATCACCAGACGGTCGCGAATCAGACCTTTGCCCATTTTGAAAAAGTCGGGATCGGTCGATGTCCACGTGCCCAGGAATACCGGATTGTAATTGATGCGGTCAGCGCTTTTGAAAGCCGTGATAATCGCGGACGGAAGCATTTGCATAAAAATATACTGCGCCCCGGCTTTCTGCAAGCGGAGAAGCTCGGTGTTGAGGTCAACGGTTTTCGGCGGAAATTCCTCAACGGCGACCAGATTGATGCCCAATTGTTTCGCGTATGCTTTGCTCGGTGCATGAATAGAACGGCCATACGCATTGTTATAGGTCAAAAGACCGACTTTGGGAGCATCTTTCCCCTTATGAATGGCTTTAATGTATTCGAAAACGGCATGACAATCCATTTTATAACTGCCGAACGGCAAGTACATATAATTAAACGGTTTCTCCAGAATCTCCCAACTGGTGGAATAGTTAATTGCCGGAACCTTGTATCTCTGGATGATCGGCTTGGCCGCCAGTCCTTCACCCGCTCCCCAGGTGGCGATCATATCCACTTTGTCCTGCAGAACGAATTTGTTCACCGCCGCCTGCGCTTCAGGAACTTTGTAGGCCGTATCCACGGTGATCATTTCAATTTTATTTCCATAGACTCCGCCTTTCACTTCGTTGACGTAGCGGAAATAATCACGCTGACCCTTTTCATGAAACTGCCCCCACGTTGAAGCGGGACCGGTCAGATTGATGGCCGCTCCGACCTTGATGGTCTTTGCCTGTGGGTTACCGACACCGGCAATCAAGAAAACTGCTGATAAAATCGCTATTAAAAGTCTTCTTTTCATTTTTTACTCTCCTCCCCTTCCTCTTTTTTATGAAACACTTTTTTAAAACGAACGCCCTGTTGACGGCAAAAAAAAACCGTGGGCTTTTTTAATCTGCCCACGGTTCATTTCCACTGATGAATGGTCATGATACTATCAGGCAGACCTTACTAATAAAGCTAAAAAAGTTAAAAAAGACTGCCCGTTTAAAAGAATAATTTTTTATCATTTTTCTTACGACCTCTAGATTGAGGCATATAGAGCAAAATAACCTGAAAAGTCAAGCAAAAAGAAAATTCCTGTCGATCAGTGTTTTTTAACTTTACTCAACGCCGAGTTTTTCGATGCGATGCCGCAGCGAGTCGAACGTAACATTCAATAGCTCGGCGGCTTTCTTTTTTGATCCTTTGGCCTTCTGCAAAGCTTTCTCAATGATCATTTTCTCGATTTTGTCCAGTTCCGCATTCAAGTCTATTCCGTTGTCCGTAATATCAACATCAAATTTCGGCGCACCGAAGGAAAGACTCTCCGGCAGGATGATGCTGGAACTTTCCATGGCTACGCCGCGTTCGATAATGTTTTGCAGTTCGCGGATGTTTCCGGGAAAGTCATAATTCATCAAAAGTTCCACCGCGTACGAGGAAATATTTCTGATTTCCTTTCCGAACAACCGTGAATACTTATCAATAAAATTATCGATCAGCAAAGGGATGTCCTCTCTTCGTTCACGCAGCGGAGGTATCAGTATGGGGATGACATTCAAGCGATAAAACAGGTCTTCACGAAATTCGCCTTTTTTCACTTTTTCCTGCAAATTTTTATTGGTGGCGGAAATGATCCTGACATCCACTTTGATATCTTCAGCTCCGCCGATACGGCGAAAAGTTTTTTCCTGAACGACCCGCAGAAGCTTGACCTGTAAAGACGGCGACAATTCTCCGATTTCATCCAGAAACATGGTACCGCCGCGGGCCATTTCAAAAAACCCCTGCCTATCGGCATAAGCCCCGGTAAAGGAACCTTTCATGTATCCGAATAATTCGCTTTCGAGCAGATTTTCCGGTATGCCGCCGCTGTTAATGGCGATGAAAGGCATCTTGGAACGTGATGAGTTCTCATGAATGGCGCGCGCCACCAGTTCCTTGCCTGTCCCGCTTTCGCCCAGAATCAAAATATTGGCCGGTGTGTCGGAAACCTTCCTGATCGTCGTGAAGATTTTAAGCATTTCGCGACTCGTCCCGATCATTCCGCAAAAAGAAACGGGTTCTTTTCCCGCACTATTTTTCTCTTCGACAGAACGGTCATCAATCAACCCTTTATTTATCAAAGCGGAGCGCACAACTTTCTTGAGTTCATCAACGCTGTTGCCTTTCTCCACATAATCGTATGCGCCTTCTTTCATGGCGTTGATGGCCGTTTCTCCTGACGCGTAAGCCGTAATCAGAATGACGATCGTTTCCGGCTTGTGATCTTTAATGGTTTTGAGAAATTCAATTCCGTTCACTTTGGGCATTTTCAAATCTGTAATCACCAGATCAAAGTCTTTCTTTCGACATAATTCGATCGCCTTGAGAGGTTCTCCGATGCTGGTTACATCATAGCCCTCCTTCTGCAGCATGATTTCCAGCATTTCCCTCATGCCCTGATCATCATCAACAACCAATATTTTAGCCATATTCTCCCTCATTCATCAGTGTCTCTGGATCGAAAATATAATCATACATTTTCTTCCTTTTCAATCGGCAATAACAACCGGCATGTCGTCCCCTGTCCCTCCCGGCTCAGTATTTCAATTTTTCCCTTATAGCCCTCGACGAGGTGATTGACAATCGCCAACCCCAGTCCTGTCCCCTGAATTTTTTTGGTAAAGAAAGGTTCGTATATTTTATTTAAATCATCTTCCGCAATGCCGTATCCCGTATCGGATATAATGATTTCCGCGTACTTCTTCCGGTCATCCGATTCGAACCGTTTTGTTTCGACGGACAACAGCCCCCCTTCTTCCATGGCTTCTACGGCATTGTTGAGAATATTATTTAGAATTTGCCTGATTTGTTCCTTATTGGCAAATATCCGCGCATCTTCTGAAAATATTTTATTGATTTTGATTTCTTCATTCCACGCTTTATTAAGCGCCATGGCCTCCAAAATCTCTTCAATGATCTGATTCAGATCAACCGCTTCTCTGGCTGCCGGTACAGTCCGCGCAAGCAGCAGGAAATTGCGCACGAAATTTTCCAGTTGATCCTTCCCGCGCAGAACGATTTCCATCAGGCGTTTGGTGGTTCCCTCCGGTTCCATCTCCTGTTTCAACAGTTCGATGGATCCGGTAATCGCCGCGAGCGGATTTCGCACTTCATGCGCCCAGCCTGCCGCCATCTCGCCAATCAGCGCCATGTTCTTGTTTTTTTCCAGAGCCTTTTCCATTTGTTTGATCTGCGTGATATTTTGAAAAATTAAAATATTGCCGATTTGTTTTGATGACTTTCCGATCAGGGGAGAAACAGACAAACCCAGATTAATTTTTTCTCTGTTTCTACCCGTAATAACAATTTCGATTCTGGCTTTGCTTTGTTCGTCGATGGTTTCCTTATTGAGAAATTGAAGAAATTCGGGAAAGACATCTTTAATATTAAGCCCTTGGACTTTTGCTCTGGAGAACCCGGTAATTTCTTCGGCGGCGGTATTGAAGGTCTGGATGACATTCTTCAAATCAACAGTCATCACGCCGCTGTAAACCGATTCCACAATGCTGCGGAAAAGTCTGTCCAATTGATTAAATTCCGACGCCTTCGCCTCCAGCAGAGTCGAGGTCTTTTTTTCCTGTTCGATAATAAAACTGGCCAGAAAAGCCAAAACATAAAAAGAAGTGATGCGAACAATGAGGTTTGTCAGAGCATCCGCGGCGTTCATTTCGTAATCGACTTTAATAATAGGCAATGACGGGGCCAATTGATAAAATTCAAGATTTAAAAATATGCCGTAAAATATGCTGGCAATGGACGCGACAAAAAAGCCTCCTTTCCGTCCCAGAAATATTGCCGAATAAATGATGACCAGCGTGTAAAAGAGAGAATAATCGATCTGGGTATTGCCGAACATAAATATCAGGGAGGTGATGGTAAAGATATCCACGGCTATCTGGAGATATATATTGTAGCGATAATCAACTTTGAGCTTGTGCAAAATCACGTAAACGGATGAGAATAAATAAATGATGGCCACGATAAAGTAAAAGACATTGATGGTGTCGGAAGAAAAGAAAAAAGACTGTCTTCGGATATCGATAAAAACAGTAATACCCAGGAGAAGAGTTATGATAACGATTCTTGATATAATTAAAGATATTATCCGGAAAGCATTTTTTGCTTTTATTGATTCATCATTGTGAGTTATATTCATCCGGGTCCCTTCAAATGCATTTGTGAAACATATTATATTATTTTGGCATTTTTCGCTAATAAATTTGACGCATTCTGCCGGAATGAGAACTGATGATGCACCGTCCATTGATCTGTCTCTGCATATCGCTGATCGCAGGCACTCTTGCCGGCAGTTATCTGACCATGCCGCTTTATATTTTTCCGATTCTCGCTGTTGTCCTGCTGATTTTGATTTTTTTCACCCTTCGTTATCAATGGATCATGGCCTGCTTTCTGCTGTTCGTCAGTTTTGTTTTTCTGCTGGGATTTTTCAACATACAGAAACAGATTCATTTTGCAGACAGAAATCATGATATTCTAAATTATGCCGATCAGGGTAAAATTGCCGTTGAAGGCATCATTGTTGAAAGTCCTGTTTCTTATATTGACAAAGATGTTTTAATCGTTCGCGGCCTCCGAATCCTGACGGACAAATCATATGTTCCGGCAACGGGCAATGTCCGGCTGGCTATTCCAACCGGTTTAAATTTGCGTTACGGTGACTTCATCCGTTTTTATTCGTCTTTAAGGGTCATTCACAACTTCAACAACCCGGGAGCGTTCAACTACAAAAGGTTCATGAACCTGCAGGGCATTCATGTTTCCGGCTTCATCAACGACCGTTCGGAAATCATTTTGCTGAGAAAACATCAACCGGGCAATGTAAAAAACAGAATTGAATCGTTCAGACTTTACCTGAAAAAGATCATCAATGAAAATTCCGTTTCTCCGCAAAAAAGTATTATCGAAGCGATGACGCTCGGTAATCAGAATGAGATTCCCACTGAGATCAGGGATAATTTCAGTAAGACAGGAACCTCACACATTCTTTCCATTTCGGGACTGCATGTCGGAATGGTTGCCGCTTCTTTTTTCATGCTGATTTTCCTGCTCTTAAAAACGTCGGAATATCTGATGCTGAAATTTAATATCGTCAAAATTGCCGCCGTGTCGGCTTCTGGGATGGTGCTGATTTACGCCACCATCGCCGGCATGGGTGTTACCGTCATGCGGGCGACTTTGATGGCTTTTATTTTTCTGACTGCGCTTCTTATCGGCAGACGAAAAGACTTTTACAATGCGATCGCCGTCGCCGGTTTGATCATTCTTCTTATCTCGCCGGAAGCGCTTTTTGATATATCTTTTCAGCTTTCATTTATCTCCGTTCTGGCGATTATTTACATCGTGCCGCGGTTCGGCAATCTATTACCGGAAAAAGTATCCTCTCTCCCATCAGGGTTACAGAGTCTCATCCGATATGCATACATGACCATCATGGTATGTCTCGCTGCAACGATTGGAACCATGCCTTTCATTGTCTTTTATTTCGATCGTGTCTCGCTGGTAACGATATTAGCCAATCTCATTGCCGTACCCCTTTTGGGCACTCTGACGCTGGCTCTGGCCATGTTCTTTATCTTGAGCGCTTTTCTTTCACCGGTCGTTGCCGGTTATTTTGTCCAACTGGCCTCCTGGACAACGCAATTATCGATAACCGCAATCAACAAACTTGCGGCGCTGCCCGGCTCCTCTCTGACGATGGCCAAACCTTCCCTGCTGGAAATCGCCTTATTTTATTTTTTTGTTTTTCTTATCAGTCAATTGATCGATGCGTTGAAGAAGAAAAAACAAAATCAAAACGTTTCTGCTTTCCATTTTGCCGCCATAAAATATTCATTGATCCTCGTCGCACTTTTCTTTGCCGCAGATGCCATTTACTTTTCCGTGAGAGACAAATTATCTTCCGATTTAAAAGTTACGGTAATCGACGTCGGACAGGGGAATTCAACACTGGTCAGGTTTCCCGGGGGAGAAAACATGCTGATTGACGGCGGCGGCTTTTCCAGAGGCTCTTTTGACGTCGGGAAAGGCGTTGTCGCTCCTTTTTTATATCACCAGAGAATCAATCACATTGAAACAGCGGTGCTCAGCCATCCTCATCCCGACCACCTGCTGGGTTTGATTTATATCATGAATAACTTCAGAGTTCGTCACGTTTGGGAAACCGGTTTGCCTGTCGATCGAGAGTCCTATCCGCAATGGGAAAAAACCATCCATTCAAACAAAATCAATATGACGGTCATTTCGCAACAAACGCCGTCAAAAACGATTAACGGCGTTGATATAAAAGTTTTGTGGCCGACGGATGATTATTTACAGGGGCTGGGAAAACTTTCTCACGATGACGAGAATGATTCTTCGTTAATTCTAAAAATAACGTACGGTAAAGTAAGTTTTCTTTTTGGCGGCGATGTTTCCGCCGGAATTGAGAAAAGATTGATTGAATCCCGCGCTGATCTGAAAAGCGATGTTTTAATTGTGCCGCATCACGGTTCCAGGCACGCCAGCAGCTCCGAATTTATCAAAGCCGTCGACTGCCGCTATGCCGTCGTCAGCGCGGGAAGATCAAATGTGTTCAAGCATCCACACCCTTCTGTTTTGCAGAGATACCGGCAAGCCGGGGCCTATATTTTTCGCACCGATCAAGACGGAGCGGTAACCTTTAAAACAGACGGACACCATCTGCGCATGGAAACCTTTTTTCGAAAGACTGTAGACATTCCCCAAAAACAACAAATTCGTTGACTTTATAAATTATAAGCTTATAATTATTGTCAAATAAATGATGCACTTACCTCGTTTTTTGTCATTTTTTTCTTTTTTTGGATTTTGAGGCAAACCGTTCTTTGATCACATTGTACCGGCGGCGTTCTTTGCTGAAAACGTTCACATTACACAAGCGATAAAAGGGATATTTCGCCATGAAAAACAAATCAAAGACCTCACAAAAAAGTAACCTTATAAACAAAAAAACGAGCAGCAAAACCAAACCCTCATCCAAATCTTCGCCGGTTTTGAAAAAAGCGGAAACAAGCTCCTTAAAAAGCAAACCGGCCAAAACAGAATCGAAAAATTCTTTTTCTCTCGATCAAGATATTCATAAAGTCATCGCCCGTGAATGGCAGACGGTCTTTGATGCGGTCACTGATGCCATTTGTCTGCTTGACAAAAACCAGCGTATCCTTCGTTCCAATCGGACCATGCAGGACCTGTTTGCTGTTTCCGGAAAAAAAATCATCGGGAAATACTGCTGGGAAATTATTCATAAGACGGCAAAACCGGTCCCGGGATGCCCGATCGTCAAATCGTCGAAGTCCCGGAAACCGGAAAAAACGCAGCTTAAGACCAAAGAACGAACCTTTAACGTCACCGCTTATCCTGTTTTCGATGAAAAAAATACCGTCATCATCGGCTTTGTCCATATTTTAACCGATGTTACCGAACTCAAACAGGCCGCGGAAATTGTCAAAGCCAGTGAAATGCGGCTTAAAGCGCAATATCAGGGAAGTCCCCTTGCAATATTCACCTGGCAGAAGCAGGGTAAAGACTTCATCCTGATCGATTTCAATAAAGTGGCCGTCTCCCTCTCCAAGGGTCTGGTTGAAAAATTTATCAACAAAACAGCGCGCCAGTTATACAAAAACCGACCGGATATTTTAAAGGACATGCGGGACTGCTTTGCGAAAAAAACAACCATTACAAAAGAATTATTCTCGGAACATTTTATTCCCGGAAAACAAATCAAAGCCGCCTACAGCTTTGTGCCCCCCGATCTGGTTACGGTCCATATTGAAGACATCTCCGAGCACAAACAGGCGGAAGCAGCATTGCGCGAAAGCGAAAGCCAGTACAGACTGCTCACGGAAAAAATGAGCGACATTGTCTGGACAATGGATATGAGCATGAGAACAACGTATGTCAGTCCCTCCATCAAGAAAGTGCTTGGCTTCACCCAGAAAGAAAGATTGCGCCAGCGGATTGAAGAGCAACTAACGCCTGAATCCTTATCCGCAGCCGTAAACATCATGGACGGTGAAGTTTCTGATGAAAAACGAGGGAAAAACGATCCTGAAAAGGCCGTTACGGTGACTCTTGAATATTATCACAAAAACGGCTCGACCCGCTGGCTGGAAACAACCGTCAGCGGGCTTCGAAATAAGCAGGGGAAACTGACCGGCCTTCATGGCCTGTCGAGAGATATCACCGAACGCAAACAGGCGGAAGAAAAACTATCCATATCCGAGAAACGATTTTCATCAATTTTCCATTTTAGTCCTGATTCCATGTCCATTTCCGATACGTTAACAGGAAGATTTATTGACGTGAATCAAGCATTTACATACTGGACGGGTTATTCCCGCGAAGAGGTTATTGGCGTTTCGGCGTTGGATCTCAATTTATGGGTCAATCCGCATGATCGTAATCAAATAATAAATACATTATTAGAGGAAGGAGAAGTCTATAGCAAAGAAGGCCTGATGAGGCAGAAAAACGGAAATGTCTGCAATGTACTTCTTTCTGCCCGGTTAATTGATCTTGATCAGAAACGTTATCTTCTGACTCTTATCCATGATATCAGCGAACGCAAGCAGGCTGAAGAGGCCCTGAAGCAGCGCGATCTTTTATTCAAAAAATTATCCGCCCATGTGCCCGGAATGATCTACCAGTTTGTAAAAAAACCGGACGGGACGCATTGCCTGCCGTTTTCCACCGATGCAATCAAGGCTATTTTCGGCTGTTCTCCGGAAGATGTCGCCCATGATTTTTCTCCAATCGTAAATGCCGTACATCCGGAAGACGTAGATAATTTTTTAGCCTCCATCGAATATTCCGCTCAAAACATAACCGACTGGAAACATGAATACAGGGTAAAACTTCCCGACGGCGCCGTCAAGTGGATGCTGGGCCAATCAACACCTGAAAAGCTGCCCGACGGCACCATTGTCTGGCACGGGTTCAATGCGGATATTACCGATCAAAAAAACGTTCAGGAAAGTCTCAAGGCAACGCAGGATAATTACCGCAGACTTTTTGAAGACCATTCGGCGGTCAAACTGATCATCGATCCCGAAACAGGAACGATTCTGGATGCAAATTTTGCGGCAGCTGATTTTTACGGCTGGACACGCGAAGAAATGAAGCAGATGAAAATCTCGCAAATCAATAACCTTTCCCCCGACGAAATTCAACGTGAAATGGATAAGGTTATGCGGGAACAGAAGGTCCACTTTGAATTCCGTCATCGGCTGGCAAACGGTTCCATCAGGGACGTCGAGACATATTCCAGCAGGGTCATAAGGAACGGCCATTACGTTTTGCATTCCATTGTTCACGACGTAACCGAACGCAAACGGGCGGAAAGAGAATTAAAACAGGCTCAGGCATACAATGAAACCATCCTCAGAAGTATTCCGGGAGTTCTTTATCTGATCGATGAAAACGGACGTCTGGCACACTGGAATAAACAATTCGAAATCCTGACCGGCTATGACGCCCATGAAATCCAAGACAGTTTTGTTCTGGACTGGTTTAAGGACCGGCAAAACGATTTATCAAACATCAAGGCGGGCATCGATACAATCATGACCCGTGGATCGGCTTCCAACGTGGAGGCCAACCTTCAAACGAAAGACGGACGATTGATTCCCATGCTTTACACCGGGGTCAGATTCGATATCGGCGGTAAACATCATATCCTGGGTGTGGGTACCGACATCACCGAAAGAAAAGTTGCAGAAGAAAAACTGCTCCGGGAAGAAAAGCGTTTCCGTTCATTTGCCGAGCAATCCGCGGATATCATCGCCCTCGTGGACAAAAACGGCGCGCTTCTTTATGAAAATCCCGCCGTGGAAAAACTTCTCGGATATAAACAACAGGAACGAATCGGCCAAGATTCTTTTCTGAATGTGCACCCCGATGATCTGGAGGTTTTAATGAACTACTTCCAGATTCTGTTTACAGATAAAAATGCACCCGTTCAAAAAACGGAAACTCGCATCCGCCATAAAGACGGAACCTGGCTCACCTTTGAAATATCGGGAAGCAATGTCGTCAACAATGATGTTATCGAATTTATTACCGTCAGCCTCCACGACATCACCGAGCGGAAAAGAATTCAACAGGAATTGCTGGAGTCGAGAGATTACGCTGAAAAACTGCTCAGAACGGCCAATGCATTGATTGTGGTTCTCGATACCGAAGGCAACGTCGTTTCATTGAATGAAGCCGGGGAAAAGATCACCGGTTACCGGTCTACAGACATTGCCGGTTTAAACTGGTTTGAACTGATCGTTCCGAAAAAACGATATGCCTATGTCTGGGAGGCATTCGAAAAATTGAGATTACGCAGCGATTTGCCGGAAACCATGGAAAATCCCATTGTGACAAAATCGGGCGAAGAACGCCTGATTTCATGGAGAAACAGCACGATTTTTGAAAAAGGCAGGTTTGCCGGCGTTTTAGCGTTCGGGATGGATATAACGGAACGGAAGCGAATGGAGGAATCCCTGCAATCATGGATGCGGCGGTATGAACTGATTGTCGCGGCCTCCGGACAAGTGGCTTATGAATATACTTTATCCACCGGCCGGATTATCTGGGGGGCCAGTATCGCAAATGTTCTTGGATACGATATGGAAGAAATCAGCGGCGGTTTCGGACAATGGGAAAGCCTCCTGCATCCGGAAGACAGGGATGAAACGATTCAATCTCTGGAGGCAGCCGAAAAAGCCTGCGGCTTCTGGGAGTCGCAATACCGCATGAAACACAAAAAAGGACATTATGTGTGGATCAGAGATCGCGGTTTCTTTGTCCCGGATGCCGAAGGCAAGGCGTACTACCAACTCGGCATGATGGAAGATATCACCGCGCTCAAGCATGCAGAGGAAGAATTGAAACGGACCCTGTTAATGAACGAAGCCATTCTTGAAAGCGTTCCCGGCATTCTTTATCTCTATAACGACACCGGACATCTGGTGCAGTGGAACAGGCAGTTTGAATTGTTAACAGGCTATTCCAGAGATGAAGTAAGAGGAAAATATGTTCTGGATTGGTTCGGCGGCGTGGAACCCGACACGTCAAACATTAAAAAAGGCATATCCGACGTTATGACCGAGGGATATTCTTCCGTCGAGGCACGCATGATTACTAAAAACGGGAATTACATTTTTATGTTTTTTACCGGCGTCAAACTTACCGTCTCCGGCCAGGATTATCTTCTCGGTATTGGCGTGGATATCAGCGAACGCAAAAAAGCGGAGCAGGAAATCCTCCGGCTCAACGAATCTCTGGAAGAAAAGGTTCAGGAGCGCACCAGAGAGTTGGAGGCGTTTTCTTATTCCGTATCGCATGACCTGCGGGCGCCGTTAAGAACAATCGAGGGTTTCAGCCTTGCTCTGGTTGAGGACTATCTTGATCAACTCGACGATCAGGCCAAGGATTATATCGGCCGAATCAGGAAAGCGACCACCATCATGAGTGAATTGATCGATGATATGCTGATGCTTTCCAGAATAACCCGCACGGAAATTGACAAAGCCGAGGTCAACCTTTCTAAAATTGCGTTGACGGTCGTTGATGAACTTCGCAATGCGCATCCCGACCGTCTGGTAAAGGTGATCATACCGGATTCCCTCACCGATTATGCCGATTCGAGATTAATAAAAATTGTGCTGGAAAATCTCCTGGGCAATGCCTGGAAATTCACGGGCAAGAAGACGGAGGCTGAGATTGAATTCGGCGTAACAACCCAAAGCGGGAAGAAAGCATATTTTGTGCATGATAACGGCGCCGGTTTCGACATGGAATATGTACAGAAGTTGTTCGCTCCATTTCAGCGATTGCATAACATCGATGAATTCCCCGGCACGGGAATCGGACTGGCTACCGTAAGGCGCATCATCAGCCGTCACGGAGGAACCGTCTGGGCGGAAGGCGCTCCCGATCAAGGCGCCACTTTTTATTTTACTCTGGGATACCCCCCCACCTGCATAAAACATATTTGAAAGAAAGCCGTTGGATGATGGAAAACATAAGACGATTGCATTGTAGATGAAGGGAGAAATAAATATGGATGAGGTGCTTCGCGTCCTGATTGTGGATGATTCCGATGATGATACCAACCTGATCGTGCGGAAATTGCGTAGCGGCGGCTATAATCCTGAATGGGAAAGAGTAGATACTTACGATGCCATGAAAAGCGCTCTGGAGAAAATGGAATGGGACGTGATTCTGTGTGATTACAAGATGCCCAGTTTCAGCGCGCCGGCCGCCCTGAAAGTAGCTCAGGAAATCAATCCGAACATTCCCTTTATTATCGTTTCCGGCGCGATCGGCGAGGAAACTGCCGTTGAGGCCATGAAGGCCGGCGCTCATGATTATCTGATGAAGGACAAACTCGCCAAGCTTTCTGTCGCGATTAAACGTGAAATCGTCGAAGCGAAAATCAGGCGAGATAAAAAAAATACGGAAGAAATGCTCAAAAGAAGTGAAGAAAACTTCCGCCATTCTCTTGATGAGTCACCCCTGGGAATACGTATTGTCAGCTCCGACGGGGAATTATTGTATGCCAATCGTGAAATTTTAAAAATGTACAGTTATGAAAATATCGAGGAAATGAAATCGACTCCTCATAAGGAAAGATATACAGCGGGGACCTTTGCCGAATATGAGACCAGATTAGCCATGAGAAAACGCAATGAATACGTTCCCCCGAATTATGAAATCAGCATCATCCGCAAGGACGGCACCATCCGCAATCTGGAGGTATTTCGCAAGCAGGTGCTCTGGAACGGCAAACCGCAATTTCAGGCTCTCTATATCGATATTACTGAACGCAAGCAGGCTGAAAAAAACCTGAGGGAAAGCGAGAAACGTTACCGTCTGGTTGTGGAAAACGCCAATGAAGCCATTTTGATCACGCATGACATGAAAATCGTCTTTGCCAATACCGTGGCCATAAATAATACGGGGTATTCCATGGAAGAACTGACCTCTATGGATTTTACTGATCTCATTCATCCGGACGATGTCAATATGGTCAGGGATTATCATCTGAAAAGATTGAAAGGAGATGAAGTCCCCTCCGTTTATTCCTTCAGGATCATCTCCTGCGACAAATCCGTGAAGTGGGTGGAACTGAACACCACCGTGATCGAATGGGAGAAAAAGCATGCCACGCTGAATTTCTTAAAGGACATAACGGTCAGTAAACAACTGGAAGAAGAACGCGTTCATAGTTTTTTGAAAATAAAGAAAACGCTGGACGCGACCGTGAGCGCCATTGCCACCATGGTTGAAACCAGAGACCCGTATACAACGGGTCATCAAAAACGGGTGTCGATTCTGGCCCGTAACATTGCCGAGGAAATGGGATTATCCAAGGACACTATAGAATTTATCGAAACCGCCGCGATTATTCACGACATCGGGAAATTATCTGTGCCTTCGGAAATTCTCAGCAAACCGACCAGACTTACCACTCTCGAATTTGAGCTGATTAAGACACATTCTCAGTCCGGATACAATATCTTGAAGGATATCGAATTCCCCTGGCCGGTTGCCATTGCCATTTTACAGCATCATGAACGGATGAATGGCTCCGGTTATCCTCAAAAACTGCAAGGGAAGGATATTCTTATGGAATCAAGAATCCTGGCGGTAGCCGACGTCGTTGAAGCCATTTCCTCCCACCGGCCTTACCGGCCCACCCTGGGCATCGATTTTGCGCTCGATGAGATTACTAAAAACAAAAGCGTTCTTTATGACGCGGATGTCGTGGATGCCTGCCTTAGATTATTCCGCGAAAAGAATTTCGTGCTGGGTTAAAATATTCCATCATTTTTTTTCGTGCAGAAGTGTCATAATCGCAACCTTCCGCAAGGTTGCGATTATTTTTTTATCAATATTTTTCAATATTTTCTCACCGATTTTCTCATTGCGAAGAATAATCAAATATGTTATCAAATTCAGCTTAAAATTTATGGTGATACCTATGGATAAAATTACAGCGATTCGAGGTTTTAAAGATATCCTGCCGGAAGACGCAATGGTTTTCAGCAGAGTAGAATTCCTTGCCCGTAAAATTTTTGATTCTTTCGGTTTTCGGGAAATACGAGTTCCCATCATCGAAAAAACCCTTCTATTTCAAAGAAGTATCGGAGAAACAACCGACATCGTCGAAAAAGAAATGTACACGTTTCCCGATCGGGATAACGAACTCATCACTTTGCGCCCGGAAGCTACCGCTTCGGTTATCCGTGCTTACATTGAACACAATATGTCGGCGAGCGATCCGATAACCAAACTATTTACGATTGGTCCGATGTTCCGCAGAGAACGGCCGCAGAAGGGACGTTTCCGCCAGTTTAATCAGATTGATGTCGAAGTATTCGGTGATGACACACCGCAGTCGGATGCCGAAGTCATTTTCATGCTGATGCATTTTCTAACCAGCGCCGGTTTACAGGATTTGCAATTGGAAATTAATTCTCTGGGCTGCAATGCCTGCCGTCCGGTATTTTCCAAAGCCGTTGTCGAATTTTTAAAAGGCAGTGAAAATAATCTCTGTCCCGATTGTCAAAGGCGCATTCATACCAATCCGCTGCGTGTTTTTGACTGCAAAGTGGAAACATGCGCATCGACCATCGCTAAAGCTCCAAGCATACTTGATTTCTTATGCGCTGACTGCGAAAGCCATTTTGGACAGGTTCAGTCATTTCTAAAAGACTTACGTATATCTTTTGTCCTGAATCCCCGAATGGTTCGCGGTTTGGATTACTACACTAAAACAGCGTTTGAAGTAAAAACAAACGCCCTGGGCGCTCAAAATGCGATAGCCGGCGGAGGAAGATACAACGGGCTGGTCAGCTTTCTCGGAGGTCCGGAAGTGCCGGGCATCGGATTTGCCGTCGGTTTTGAACGGCTCGTTGCTTGTCTGCCGGAAATTCTTCAGGACAAATTTAAGACCGATCTTTTCGTTGCCGCCCTGGGAGCACAAGCCCAGAAAATTGCTTTTGAACTCATGAATAAAATCAGAGTCGCCGGAATTTCCGCCGAAATGGATTATTCAGACAAGAGCTTGAAATCCCAGCTCAAGAAAGCCGATAAGCTGAAAAGTTCCTTCGCTCTCATTTTCGGCGAAAAAGAGCTGGAAGAAAAACAGGTCATCATGAGAAACATGCAAAACAAAGAACAGCAGATTATTCCTTTAGCCGGACTAATGGAATCTATTGTTAAAATTATTAAGGAGTGGAAAAATTTTGGCTGAATTCTTAACAAAAGATAAAAGAACTCATTATTGCGGAAATCTTGATGCATCCGCCGATGGACAGGCAGTTGTCCTGATGGGCTGGGCCCATCGCCGTCGTGATCACGGTGGCGTTATTTTTGTGGATCTTCGTGACCGGGAGGGCATCGTGCAGGTGGTTTTTAACCCTGATGCCGGAAATATTCATAAAGAAGCGCATAAGATTCGTTCCGAATTCGTTCTGGCCGTCAAAGGCAACGTGCGCCGCAGACCCGAAGGCATGGATAATCCTGATCTCAAAACGGGGCAGATCGAAGTTCTTGTTTCCGAACTGGAAATCATGAATGAATCCAAGACACCGCCCTTCTCTTTTGATGACGATGATATTTCAGAAAATATCCGCCTCAAATACCGTTATCTTGATTTGCGCCGTCCGGCCATCCAGAAAAATCTTTTCTTGCGCAGCAAAATGGCTGCCGCGACCCGCCGTTATTTTGAAGATAACGGTTTTATTGAAGTGGAGACGCCGTTCCTTGGCAAAAGCACACCGGAGGGCGCACGTGATTACCTTGTTCCCAGCCGGATCAATAAAGGCACGTTTTATGCGCTTCCGCAGTCCCCGCAGATATTTAAACAACTACTGATGGTATCCGGTTTCGACCGTTATTATCAGATCGTCAAATGTTTCCGTGATGAAGATTTACGCGCCGACCGTCAACCGGAGTTTACACAAATCGATGTTGAAATGTCTTTCATCACCGAAGAAGATATCATGAAGATGATGGAAGGTCTGATGAAGGCCATTTTTAAGACCTGTTTGAACAAAGATCTGACGCTTCCACTGCCCCGGCTGACCTATGCCGAAGCAATCAGCCGCTACGGCAAAGATAATCCCGACGTGCGCTTCGGCATGGAAATTATTGACCTGACGAGCATCGTCAAAGATTCCGGATTCAAACTCTTTGCGGAGGTTGCCGCATCCGGTGGGGTCGTCAAGGCAATCAAAGCCGAACAAGCCGCGTCTCTATCCCGCAAGGATCTGGACGGATTGAAAGACGTTGTCGCCATATACGGCGCCAAGGGTCTCGCCTGGGCCAAAGTGAATACGACCGACTGGACTTCGCCGATTTTTAAATTCCTCAAACCTGAAGAAGTGGAAGGCATCGCCAAAGCGACAAACGCTAAAGAAGGAGATATTATCTTCTTTGTTGCCGACACCCGCAGGATTGTTGCCGATTCGCTGGGCAACCTGCGGCTGCATCTCGGCAAGAAACTGAATCTGATCGATCCTGAAGCGCTGGCGTTCACGTGGATTACCGAATTTCCGCTGATGGAATATTCGGAATCGGAAAAACGCTTTGTTTCCACCCATCATCCGTTTACGTCTCCGTTTCTGGAAGACCTGCCTTTGATGACCACGGATCCCGGAAAAGTACGTGCCCGGGCTTATGATCTGGTGTTGAACGGTTCGGAAATCGGCGGCGGCAGTATTCGTATTCATCACAAGGATGTGCAGGCTCAGGTCTTCAGCGCGCTGAAATTGACCGATGAGGAGGCAAGGCTGAAATTCGGATTCCTCTTAGACGCTCTCGAGTATGGCGCTCCGCCTCACGGAGGTCTGGCTTTCGGACTGGACCGGTTGACGATGATTATGACTAAAGCTGAATCGATACGGGATGTCATCGCTTTCCCGAAAACGCAGAAAGCGGCGTGTCTAATGACCGACGCTCCTTCCAGGGTCAGCATTGAGCAGTTAATGGAGTTGTCGTTAAAAATTGTTTAATTTTTGTATGGAGAACAAAATGGTTAAAACAAAGCAAGAAAAAAAACCGGTCACCAGTCAATTAAAGAAATTTAAATTAAAAGAACTGGAAGAACCTAATCTATACAAAGATATTTTCCCTTACTCTGAAGTCAGCAAGATAGTTTTCGATCACAAAACCGTCCCCATGAAACCGGCCAAAGAAATTTTTATCACGGACACGACCTTTCGTGACGGTCAGCAGTCCCGTCCTCCCTATACGGCGGAACAGATTGTCGATATTTTTAAGTTGCTCAGTAAACTGGGCGGTCCCAACGGCGTGATCCGCCAATCGGAATTTTTCCTCTACAGCAAAAAAGACAAGGACGCCGTATTAAAATGCCGGGAGCTTGGATTGCCCTATCCGGAAATAACAAGTTGGATCAGAGCGGCGAAAGAAGATGTTCCCCTTGTCAAACAGTTTGGCTTAAAGGAAACCGGAATTCTTACTTCCGTTTCCGATTATCATATTTTTCTCAAGCTGAATAAAAAACGAAGCCAGGCCATGGACGGTTATCTTGGAATCGTCAAATCCATTCTTGATCTGGGAATAATTCCCCGGTGCCATTTTGAAGATGTAACCCGCGCCGATATTCACGGATTCTGTATCCCCTTTGCTCAGGAATTGATGAAACTTCGGAACGAAAGCGGTATCGATATAAAAATCAGGCTCTGCGATACCATGGGTTACGGCATTACTTATCCCGGCGGCGCCCTGCCCCGCAGTGTGGATAAACTTATTTATGCTTTTATCCATGACGCCGGAGTTCCTGGACATCTGCTGGAATGGCACGGACACAACGATTTTCATAAAGCCATGATCAATGCCACTACCGCCTGGCTTTACGGCTGCAGCGCCGCCAATTCGACTCTTCTGGGCATGGGCGAACGAACCGGCAATCCACCCATCGAAGGACTGATCATCGAATACATAGCCCTCCGGGGAAGAAACGGCATCGACACAACCGTCATCACCGATATCGCCGAATATTTTGAAAAAGAAATCGGCGTGAAAATCCCGCAAAATTATCCGTTTGTCGGTTCCGGATTCAACGTTACCAGCGCCGGTGTGCATGCCGACGGCCTGATTAAATGTGAAGAAATTTACAATATCTTTGATACCAGAAAGATTTTAAAACGACCGATAACCATGACCATCACCGACAAGTCCGGCAATGCCGGCATCGCTTTCTGGATCAATCAGCGTTTTAATCTGGAAGGAAACAAAGTCGTGGACAAAAGACATCCGGGAATTTCCAAAATTCACAGGTGGGTGATGGAACAATACGAAGCCGGCCGCATCACATCCATTTCTCCCGAAGAAATGGAAAAGAAAGTCCGCCTGTATCTGCCTGAGCACTTCATGTCCGAGCTGGAAAAGATCAAATTCATTGCCGAAAAAGCTGCTGTTGCTGCGGTCAATCAGATTATCGAACACCCGCTGATGAAGACAATGGATACGGAGAAACAGGAGACGCTCATGCAGGGCTTTGTGGATGAACATCCTTCCGTTCAGTTTGCTTATATTGTGGACATGAACGGACGTAAAACCACCAAAAACATCACCAATATCGAGGACCGGGCCAAATATGAAAACTACGGTGTGGGCACGGATCAGTCCGACAGACAATGGTTTATCAATCCCCTGCGCACCGGTAAAGTTTTCGTATCTGATTTCTTCATTTCCAAAATGACGGGCGTATTATGTTTTACCGTTTCCGCCCCTATTGTTAACGAACAGGACGAAATGATCGGCATCTTCGGTGTTGATATTCAGTTTGAAGACTGGGTCAAGAGAGCGGAGGACATGGAAGAGATGGATCATATTACCCTGCGTGCAGAATACAAAGAGATGAAGTCCAAAGCCAAGCACGGCCATCACTAGGGAGACCCATACTTCAGAAGCGAAGCACACTGAAGTATGCTGGTCGAACTTGTCCCTCACGCGAAGCGTGAAGGGATTAGAAACACCTTTTTAAAAGCATATTGCTGCGGAATTGATTAGTCGTAATGAGATCCAAGTTTCAAAAACGTAGTGCGCTGAAATTTGAGATCGAATTATCCAATCCGAATATATATGGACTGGAAACTTATCCCACAAAGTGACGCGGGGCTAGTGAGACTTCAATTCTGCTAGTATAGCGTTGCAGAATTGAATTTAAATAAATTCTTCAAGGAGAAAATAAAATGGCAGAAAAAAACCTCGTCTATCGCGGCAAATCAAAAGATGTTTATAAAATAACCAGCGGAAAATACAAAGGGAAGTACAGATTTGTTTTTACGGACCGGGGAACGGGTTATATTGAGAAAGGCAAGGTTGTTTTCGATCCCGGATATGACGTGGTGGTCGGTGAGATTCCCGGGAAAGGCGCCATTGCCTGCCGCTTCGCCACCTACTTCTTTAAACTGATGAAAGCAAAAGGCGTTCCCACCCATTACATTGACACCATCAGCGACAATGAAATGATTGTGGAACCGGCCATACCGTTAAGCATGAAAGAAGCCGCTCCGCAATTTGCGGGATCTGCTCCGCTGACGAACCTTGAGTTCACTTGGCGAAACAACGCGACCGGAAGCTTCTGGAGAAGATATTCGTTTGTCAAGCCCTGCATGAATCTTCACAAGGTCGTTGAAGTATGGACCAAAGGCGACAGCGATATCCTCATTACGATGGAAGCCCTGGAGGAAACAGGCGCGCTGACCAAAAAAGAAATTGCCGATAGCGTAAAACTGGTAAAAAAAATCGCCGACATTGTTTCCCGGGAATTCACATCCAAAAAGCTTCATGTCATTGACGGCAAATTCGAACTGGGCCGTCTGAAGTACGGCGACGGGAAAATCGTGCTGATCGACGAAATATCGCCCGATGTATTGCGCGTGTGCAAGGGATTTAAATCAGACAAAGCCGGAAATTGTACAGCATACAAAGAATGCACGAAAACGAATTATGCCGACGGCAAAAGGACGATTAAAAACAAAAATCAGGTTTCCGCGGCCGAGCTCATTGATGCCTTTGTGTAAGAACGGTTCAGGGTCCCGCTATTTGAAGACATAATTTCAGCGGGACTACCGCTATATTATCATTTTGCTTCCAGTTTTTTCGCAAGCAGTTCCCGTATGATTTTCGGGTTGGCTTTCCCGCCGGAGGCCTGCATGACCTGACCGATTAAAAAGCCCATCGCCTTGCCCTGGCCGTTTTTAAAATCAGCTACCGCCCCCGGCTGTTCTCCAAGAACCTTGTCGATCATGGCGTCCAGCGCTCCGCGATCGGAAACCTGCTTGAATCCCTTCGCACTGATGATGGCTTCCGGTGTTTCATCGCTGTCAAAAAGATGGGCAAGCACATCGCGGGCTGCGTTGGCGTTGATTTCATCCGCGGAGAGCATCTTCAACAGGGCAGCAAACCGTGTGGGGGTTACTTTTGTTTGACTGAGTTCCTGACCTCGATCTTTAACGGCGGGAATCAGTTGTGTGGTGAGCCAATGCATGGCCGTGCGCGGCGCCACGCCCTCTTTAATCACCGCCTCGAAATAGGCCGCCACTTCCAGATCGGAACTTAGATAGGTCGCTTCTTCAGCAGAAAATCCGTATTGCTGAACAAATCGTTCAGCCCGTACCGCCGGCATTTCCGGCAGCCGTACCCGCAAATCTTCAATTTCCTGTTTTGATAAAATAATTTCCGGAACCGTCGGATCGGGGACACACGGTCCCTCAAATTTGGCCCGCATCGGCAGGGTGACTTTTTTATCCGGATCCCACAGGCGCGTGTGCAATACAACGGTCTCTCCTGCCGCGACAGCCGCACTCTGGCGGGTAATTTCGTGCGCGATGGCGTCGCCCACGTGCCGGATGGAATTCATGTTCTTGACCTCCACTTTGGTGTTCATCTGATTCGTGCCCTTCGGACGAATGGAGATGTTGGCGTCAACACGCATCGTTCCGTTTTCCATACTGCACTCGGATGAACCAATGTAACGCACCTGCGTCCTCAGCGCTTTGAGAAATTCCATCGCGTGATGCGGCGAGCGAAAATCAGGCTCGGTGACGATTTCGACCAGCGGCGCACCCGCCCGGTTGAAATCCACCAGGCTGATCGGCAGGCGCCCTTCCATTTCATGCACGAGTTTGGCGACATCCTCCTCCATGTGAATATGATGGATGCGCAACCTTTTGGGGGAGCCGTCTTCATCTGCGATGTCAATCCAGCCGCCCCGCGACAAAGGCAGATGCGCCTGCGAAAGCTGATAGCCCTTGGGCAGATCGGGATAATAATAAACCTTCTGGTCAAACGCGCTTCGGGGTTGCAATTCAGCGTTGAAACCTAGACATAAAAGCGCCGCCTTTTCCAGCGCCGCCCTGCTCAAACGGGGAACTTCGCCGGGAAACCAGAGACAGACGGGACACGTGTTGATATTGGGTTCATCGCCGGGATTGTTGGGACAATCGCAGAATAATTTGGTCGCGCTGTTGAGTTCCACATGAATTTCCAATCCAATGACCGCTTCACATTCCATTATGATTTACCTCCCTGTCGATTGCCCAGCAGATATTCGCCCAAATCAAGCAAACGCCCGTCATCAAGCCTTTTTGCCGCGAGCTGAAACCCTGCACCCACTGCTGAAAGAATATGCATCGCGGGCTGACCGGTCACATTGGCAAACGCGGTATAAGCAAATTGTTCATACATATCCGCAAGCGAATCAAACGTTCCGGATGCGGCGGGATTGATCGTCGGGAAAATTAGAAATTCCGCCTTCTCTGAAAGCTTCCGCATTTCGGAGACGAGCTGTGTGCGCAGACGACAGGCATCTTCATAAGCGCTGTAACGTTCAAACTGGAAAAACGCTCCCTGAAACAGATAGCTTTTTAAAAGAGTTCCGAAGGCCGCACCGCGCGATAGCAGATACATCTCGTTCCAGTTTTTGGCGCCCGGTACGCGTTGTCCATAACGGACGGAATCATAACGTCCCGCACACGACGAGGCCTCGACTGAACCGATAATCTGATGGACCAGCATGAACTGAGAATAATCAGGGAAAGACAACTCCTTGACCGGAAATCCTGTTTTTTTCAGTTCATCAAGTTCCTTTTCGAATACTTTGCGCTTGTCGGAGGGCAGGTCTTTTAAAACTTCCTCAATAACACCAAGCGTCGTCTTTTTCGGGTCAATTTTTTGTGATGAAAAATCCGGCAACTTTTCATCGGGAAGCGAAAAATCCCGTTCATCCGGGCCGGCTATCGTTTGCATAATATCCCGAATGGATTTTATATCATAAGACATAATTCCGCAGGTTTCCATGGATGGAATCAAACCGACCAGCCCCAAACGGGAAACGAGACCAAAACTGGGCTTGAAACCGTAAACATTCGCACTTGCTGCAGCCAGTCTTGCTTCACCGGCGATGTCCAGCATCAATTCAACATCGGCCGCTTTTTTCTCCAGGGCACTTCCCGCCATGCTGTCTTTCAATCCGAAACCGAATTCGCTCATCTTGATTGAGCCGACGATATTCGCGCCTTTCCCTGAAAGCCTTTCCACAACAACCGCGTCTTCCAATGCCTTAAAACCGGCCAGCGCCGCCGAGCCCGCTTCCGTCGGCCAGCCTTTCACGGAGATGTTCGGTTGAACAGTCATCTTCAGTTTCTGCAAAGCGCCTTTGCCTGAGCCCGCTGATTGTTCGGGATTGTAATAGAAATAAATTGAGTCCATATAGATGTCTTCCTCTATTCGATAATGTTGGCAACTTTAAAATAATTTCCCTTGACGGCCGGCGCGCTTTTCAGCAATTGGCCTGTTTCGGCAAGCGGCGATCGTCTGGCTTTTACGCCGGGACGCGTCCGGCTGGCCGCCGGGGCCACGGAACGAATCGGCTCTTCGGACACGGCCAGATCCTGAACCAGTGCGGCCAGATTTTCTGCCTGCTCGAGAACGGCTTCCATGACCGGTCTTTCATTGTCGTCAATGCCGATGCGCGATACCCACGAGACGCGATCCAGCAGATTTTCCTTTTCGGCGCTTCCCGGAAGAACATCTTTAAACCCAAGATTCAGAAGCCCCAGCTCCGCCAGTTGTTCACGTTTAACCGCGGAGGGCGCACCGGTGAGAGGACAGGCCGCGCTGCGATTTTTGGGAAACGCGATGACTTCGCGGATAGAAGCCGTTTGCAGAATCATGGAAACGGTGCGGTCCATGCCCAGGGCAAGACCGCCGTGCGGCGGCGCGCCGAAGTCAAACGCCCGCAGGAAGAAACCGAACTTTTCTTTCATGTCATCTTCCGTCAGCCCTAGGGCGGCAAATATTTTGCGCTGAACATCGCGATTGTTGATACGGATGCTGCCGCCGCCCAGTTCCTCGCCATTCATGACCAGGTCATAGGCCCGTGACTTCAGGGACAAAAGTTCCTCGATATTTTTCGGATCGAAATTCGTGCGGTCCGGCGCGGTAAAGGGATGATGGCTGGAGGTTACGCCTCCTTCATCCGTAGGCTCAAACAGGGGAAATTCGGTAATCCAGACCGGATAAAAACTGTTTTCGGGAATCAGTTCCAGACGGTTCGCCAAATGCAGACGCAACTGTCCAAGCGCTGATGTAACCGTTGCGTAGGACGGATCGGCCACCATGATTAATACATCTCCGTCCTGAACATCGAAACGGCGCTTTAATTCGTCCAGTTCCGTTTCGCTGAAGAATTGAACGATGTTGGATTCCAGCTTGCCGTTTTCGGCGCGCATCCAGGTCATTCCTTTGGCGCCGAACGAAGGCGCGATTTCCTTTGCGTATTCATTCTGCAAAACGTTTTTGCTGAGTTTTTCGGATTGGCCTTTGATATTGATACCTTTGATACAGCCGCCGCGCTGCATAATCTGGCGGAAAATCGAATATTGGGTTTTAGCAAAAACGTCTGTGACATCAACAAAACGCAAACCGAAACGCAGATCAGGACGATCGGAACCGGTCGTATCCATTGCTTCCGCGTAGGTCATGCGCGGGAAAGGACGTTTCAATTCAATGCCGCCGATGGCAAACATCTTCACCGTCAGCTCTTCAATTAGATCATAAAGAAATTCCTCATCGATAAAGGAAGCTTCGATGTCCAGTTGCGTGAATTCCGGCTGACGATTCGGCCGCAGATCTTCATCACGGAAACAGCGCGCCAATTGAAAGTAACGTTCCAGACCGCCGATCATCAAAAGCTGTTTGAAAAGTTGCGGCGACTGCGGCAGCGCGTAAAAATTCTGTGGATGAACGCGGCTGGGCACGAGGTAATCGCGGGCGCCTTCCGGCGTGCTCGCTGTCAGCACGGGCGTTTCCACCTCCACAAATCCGCGCGAATCGAGACACTGCCGCACGCATTGAAAAATGCGATGCCGGAGCAGAAGATTGTTTTGCATTGCGGGTCTTCGGATATCCAGATACCGGTACTGCATCCGCAAATCTTCAGAAACATTTTCGCCGCCCGCTGTTTCCGCTCCCGCAACCATCGCCTTGTCGGTTATGACAAACGGTAAGGGATCGGCTTCGGAAAGAATCGTCATCTCATCGACAAATACTTCCAGTTGTCCCGTTTCGATGTTGGTATTTTCCGTTCCTTCGAATCTCTTTTTCACCTTGCCGGTAATGGCGACACAATATTCAGGGCGCAGTGTAGCCGCTGTCTGGCAGACATCAGCCGATGTGACATCCGGATTGAAGACAATTTGGACGATGCCGCTGCGGTCGCGAAGGTGAATAAACAAAAGACCGCCATGGTCACGGTAGGCGTCTACCCAGCCGCAAAGCTGAACGGTCTGGCCGACATGTTCCATGGAAAGCTGTCCGCAAAAAATACGTTGGGAATAGTTCATAAGATAAGTCCTTTATACTATAAACTGAAGATACAAAATTGTTACCCGAACAAATTTGTGCTGCGGAGCATACCAAAACTGTACTTTTGTTTCAAGGCTTTAAACAGAAAGATCAGATACGCATATATCAGGTACTAGCCCCGCGATGCCAGGCTATGCGGGATAAATTCAACAGCAAACCTCAGGGCGGTTTGTTACTGAAACTGGGGTCTCCCTAATCATAAATCACCCATTGTTCAAACGGGCGGTCATCATCGTATTCCGAAAGCGGAGCTATCTCGCGGATAAAACGGGACGGCGCAAGATTTAAAACACCGGAAGAATGGTTATAGTCGAGCGCCGGATAACACAGATAAAGCTGGTCTTTGGCCCGAGTCACCGCAACGTAGAAAAGCCTTCTTTCCTCTTCTTCTCCATCCTGTTCTTTCAATGCGCGCTGCAGCGGGATCATGCCATCCGCGCACCAGATTAGAAATACATAAGACCATTCCAATCCCTTGGCCTGATGAATCGTGCTTAAGGCAACCTTGTCTTCATCGCCTTCTTCACTGAGATTTTCTTCCCTGGCCATATTGGTAAGCAAGGCCAGTTCATTCAGAAAATCTTCCATCTTCTGAAACTGCGCGGAAAAATTGCCAAGTTGAATTAAATCTTCTTCTCTCGATGATGCGTCGGAATAATTATCCTGCAAATAAACACGATAGCCGCCTCTGTTCAGCAAAACCTCTATTATTTTTTCCGGAATGCGTTCAGAATCAGGAAGCTCCAGAAGCTGCTTGATCGTTTTTCGGCATTCCTCTAATCCGGGCTTTGCCGATTTGGACATTGCCTTGATAAATTCATCCTTCAAAACAGCATGAAGAGGATTTTCTTCCTTTTTCAGATATTGCCAGATTTTATTGAACGTGGCCTTGCCCACTTTGGGATACATGATTAACAGACGCCGCCAGGCCAGTTCATCGCGGGGATTAACGAGGATTCTCATGTAGGATGTTACGTCTTTAATATGCGCCTGTTCGAAAAAACGAATGCCGGAACGCATATCAAAAGGAATATCACGCCGGACAAATTCCATCTGCATTTCCATCGAATGATAATGCGCCCGGTAAAGAACGGCGATTTCTTTGAGCGTCACGCCTGACCGGATTAGTTCCGTAACTCTTTGCGCCACAAAATCGGCCTGTTTCACTACGTTTTTGGCGGCAACCATCACCGGCCTCATTCCATTATCGCGCACGGCTTTTAACTCTTTCGGAAATTGTTTTTCATTATTATTAATACTCAGATTGGCCAGATACAATATTTCCGGCGTACTGCGGTAGTTCGTTTCCAGTTTAAATATCTTACAATCGGGATAACGATCGGGGAAATTGATGATGTTGTTGAAATTGGCACCCCGAAACGAATAAATGCTTTGCGAATCGTCTCCGACCACCATCAGGTTTCTGTGCGTCGAGGCCAGCAAATCAACCAGATCAGCCTGAATGAGGTTTGTGTCCTGATATTCATCCACCAAAACATACTCAAATCGGTCGGAAAGCGTTTTCAGGACATCAGAATTTTCCTGAAGAAGCATGCGGCAATTACTTAATAAATCGTCGAAATCCATTACCGCCAGTTCTCTCTTTTTTTGTTCATAAAGAGATGCGACTTGAATAATTTCATTGATCAGATGAAGAAAAAACGGGTATCGCAATGCCAGAATGTCTTCCACGGCACTCTGCGTATTGACGGACAGGCTGATGATTTCACCGACAATATTACTTTTGGGAAATTTGCTTAATTTCGGGTCTATTTTTAAATCGGCCATGCAGGTGGAAATAATCTGACGCGAATCTTCACTGTCCACAATGGAAAAATTGGTTTTATAGCCAAGATAATGAGCATGTTTTCTTAAAACCAGATGAGCAACATGATGAAAAGTTCCCCCCATGATTCTCTTGGTATCGGCATGAATCAGACTTTCCACGCGGTTGAGCATGGCATGCGCGGCTTTATTGGTGAAGGTGGCCAGTAAAATATTTTCCGGCGCAACGCCGCTCTCCAGGAGACGGGCGACCCGATAGGTCAGGGTTCGCGTTTTTCCACTTCCGGCTCCGGCAAGCACAAGCAGCGGCCCTCCTTTTTCCGTCACAACGCGATATTGCTCTCCGTTCAGCTCTTTTTCATAATCAATCATCAATCATACCAACTGCGTGTTTTGAAACTTCATGCTACATTAGCAATGAACTGCGTTTATAAAGTAAAAGGTTCAGACATTCAAGTTAATATCAATAAATGTTTATCTTCTCATAAAATCAACAGAACAGAAACACCATTTTCTTTGTAATATTCGCATTGTCACCTACTCCCCTCAGCAATGACTTGAAGCAACAATTATTAAATTTGTCTTGATTTTACTTTTTGCATACGCTAAATACTCAAATTCAATTTAGATTGTCTTTTTTAGTATGGAAAGGAGTTCTCATGGCAAAATACGAAACCAAATCAATCAGAAATTTAGCGGTTGTCGGACACGGCGGAACCGGGAAAACATCTCTTTGCGAATCACTATTGTTTGTTTCGGGAAAAAGCGAACGATTAGGAAGAGTGGATGATGCGACATCCTGTATGGATTTTGAACCCGAAGAGCAGAAACGTCGGGGATCAATCAGTTCGGCGGCAAATTTTGTTGAATGGGAAAAACATAAGATTAATTTTATTGATACACCGGGCGACTCCAACTTCACTTATGATATTAAATGTTCAATGAGCGTTGTCGAAAATGCTGTTGTGGTGATTGACGCTGTCGGCGGCGTTGAATTTCAGACACAAAAGGTCTGGGAACTGGCCGATGAGTTCAAACTGCCCCGCATTATTTTCATCAACAGACTGGATCGTGAACGCGCCAACTTCAATACGGCGCTGGACAGTATTAAGACCAAATTCAAAAAGAAATCTACGCCTGTCTGCCTGCCGATAGGTTCTGAAGACAAATTAAACGGCATTGTTGATTTGATAAATATGAAAGCTTACATGTTCAGCGACAATAAAGGCGCCGGAAAAGCTGTCGATATCCCCGCGGAAATGAAAGACGATGTAAAAATGATGCGCGACTCGATGGTGGAAGACATTGCCGAAGCGGATGATGATCTGATGAATAAGTATCTGGAAGCCGGCGAACTTTCCGATGAAGAATTAAAAGCCGGGTTGAAAAAAGGCGTTTCTTCCGGCAGTCTCATTCCGGTTCTTTGCGGCTCTGCCATGAAAGGAATCGGTGTTTCTTTACTGCTTGATCTGGCCGTTGACGCTTTCGCTTCCCCCGTTGATCGCGGTCCCGTAAAAGGCAAGAAACCCAAAACGGACGACATCGAAGAAAGGCAACCGTCGGAAGACGCTCCTTTCTCGGCAATAGTGTTCAAAACGATCGCCGACCCTTACGCAGGAAGATTAACCTTGTTCCGCGTTTATTCCGGCACGCTGAATTCAGATACGCCAGTTTACAACTCATCAAGAAAAATTACGGAAAAATTCGGTCATGTCTTCTACCTTGAAGGTAAAAATCAAAAGCAGGCGGACGTTCTGATCCCGGGCGACATTGCCGGCGTGGCCAAATTAAAAGAAACAGTGACCGGAGATACTCTGTGCAATGATAAATCTCCGATCATTTTTGAAAAAGTAGCCGTTCCGCCACCCATCATGTCTTACGCGATGGAACCGAAAACAAGAGGTGATGAAGACAAAATTGCATCATCGATTCACCGCCTGACGGAAGAAGACCCGACCATCGTATATACCCGCAATGTTGAGACCAAGGAAATGATTCTTTCCGGAATGGGTCAGGTGCATATCGAAGTCAATATTGAGAAGATGAAAAGAAAATTCGGCGTCGAAGTAAACTTAAACACGCCCAAGATTCCCTATAAAGAAACCATCAAGGGAAAAACCAACGTTCAGGGCAAATACAAAAAACAATCCGGTGGACGCGGTCAGTTCGGCGATTGCTGGATTGATATCGAGCCCCTCCCCCGCGGCGGCGGTTTTGAGTTTCATGACAAAATAGTCGGTGGTGTTATTCCGGGACAATATCGTCCGGCCGTCGAAAAAGGCATTGTGGAAGCGGCGGTAAAAGGCGTACTCGCCGGCTATCCTGTGGTAGATTTTAAAATAGCGCTGACATTCGGATCGTATCACGCAGTTGACTCCTCGGAAATGGCTTTTAAAATTGCCGGTTCCATGGCCTTTCAAAAGGGCGTTATGGACTGTCAGCCGATTCTTCTGGAACCAATAGTGAATATCGAAATAGAAATACCGGATGAATACATGGGCGACGTGATTGGAGATTTAAACAGCAGGCGCGGCCGCGTCCAGGGAATGGATTCCAACGGTTCCAATCAGATCATCAAAGGGCAGGTTCCGCTAGCGGAAATCCTGAAATATGCACCCGATCTTCGTTCCATGACCAGCGGCAGGGGTAATTTTACTTATACGCATTCTCACTACGAAGAAGTTCCGGCTTTTATCGCTGAAAAAATCATTGCCGCGTATAAGAAAGATAAAGAAGAAGAATAATCACGGGAATAAGCTCATGATCAGCGCCGGAATTATCACGGTCAGTGACAAAGGCTCTCAAGGCAAACGCGAAGATTTAAGCGGCCCCGCAATCGCAGAAATGCTTGTGGGCGCCGCCATTGAAATTAAAAGCACTATCATCATTCCGGATGAAAAAGATGAGATCAAGAACGCCATCGTTGATTTTTCCGACGTCAAAAAACTGGATTTAATTCTAACCACCGGAGGCACCGGTGTCAGCCCGCGTGATTTGACTCCCGATGCCACGCTGGAAGTCATCGACAAGCAAATCCCCGGCATGGCGGAAGCCATGCGCCATCAGAGCATGCTGATTACGCCCCATGCCATGATTTCCCGCGCTGTGGCGGGAATTCGCGGAAAAAGCATGATATTGAATCTTCCCGGAAGCCCCAAAAGCGTCAGAGAAAATCTTGCGGTAGTCCTGCCGGCGCTGAAACACGCCATTGAAAAAATTAAGGGAGATGATTCGGAATGTGCCTCTCCATGAACCGCAGAGCGTTCCGCGGATGCGTTCCCATCCAGTAAATCTTCCCGCAATGGGGGCACTGTGTGTACTTGAAGCAATTTTCAAAAACATAAGAAGGCACCCCATCGCGAATTTCTTCCCTGTCCACGGGATGAAGCTTCGTATTGCACACCAGACAAATTCCGAACATTTTCTGCTTTTCTATACGGAGAGAAAATTTTTTGATAACACTTTTGAGCTGTCTGCCGACTTCGATTTCCGTTATTAAAAAAAGGGAGCCGGAAAACTGACGATCCATCATATCCCGTCTTCTGGTCAGCACGATCCGGCCTTCTTTCTCCGCCATGCGCAGCATGTTCCGTCCGGCCTCCTGATCAAAAACAGTCGTGTCATACCCCGTAATACGCAGCCATCTGGCCAGCCCGGCAAGCGAAGCGTCGGCAAGAAATTTCAATTCTTCCGGCAAAGAAGATTCGATATTATTGCGGTTTTTTAAAGTCATCAATCATCGGCGTTTTTTCATTCGCGTAATTTTCCTTACGCATTTCGCGAACAAGTTTATTCAGGCGTCTGATTGTGCGATTTAAACGAAAGCGTTCCACAATCCCCCAGAAAGCCGTAATAATCACGCCGAAGAGGAGAGAGGCAAAAATAAGCATATACGTAGGGACATTGATGTTCAGATATTGATAGTACTGCAAGTGGATTTTCGTCTGATTTTCCAGAGAAAAAGTCACAATAAAAAAAGAAAAAAGAATAACAAGAATCAAATAAACTATTCTCATTCCTTACTCCTTCCGGCAATATTTTTTAAAAAGAGGCATCAGATTGGCCGCGGTGGTCTCCACGGTCTCCGGAATGACCCGGACATTTGTCACGACGCTCATAAAATTTGTATCGCCCTCCCAGCGCGGAATGACATGCACATGAAAATGTTCTTCAACACCGGCCCCCGCCGCCTTGCCGATATTGGCGCCTATGTTGAATCCGCCGGGATTCATGGCGTCTTTAAGCGCCTTGATCGACGCTTCCAGCAGATCGAAGATTTCCTTGCGTTCTTCCTCGGTCAGATCTTCGATTTTCCCGATATGTCTCTGAGGAATGATCATCAGATGTCCGTTAACATACGGATATTTGTTCATCATGACATAGGCTGTTTTACCTTCGAATAAAATATATTCGTCACATCTGATAGAACATTTACAGAAGACACAACCGTCCGGTTTATCCCCCTTAATATACTCCATGCGCCCGGGAGCAAAAATCGTTTCCATATTCAATCCAGTCCGCCTAACCTTAAAAAGTTCGGCAATTTCCGTGCAATCGACCACAGGTCATTGCCGCTCATCAGATTTTAATTATTTTACCTTTTATTTCTGTGTCAATTTCCAATATGCCAATGGTTTTGGAAGAGTTGAAAAATCTATCCGCCGCCGAACCTGGATTGAAAAAGAACACCTTGTTTTTCATATGATTCGCCGGTTTATGCGTGTGTCCGTAAACCACACACTCTGCATCCGGGAACCGTGCCGATATCTTTTCTTCCAGTCCCCAGGGAGATCCCCATCCATGAATCAGTAATAATTTAAATCCGTTTATCTCAAAAAGCAAATACTCCGGCAATTTCTTTCTGACGGCATAATTATCCATATTGCCGCATACCGCTTTTACTTCCTTGTTCCCGAACATGTCCAGAACTTTTAAATCAACAATATCACCGGCGTGCAGAATGAAATCCGTTTCGCTGAAATAGTTTTCCAGGCTTTCTTTCATCTTTTCATCATAATGTTCCAGATGAGTGTCGGAAATCACGCCTATTTTTACTTTTTTCATTTCCATAATCATACAAATGATTTATTGACTTATTAGCTGTAAGAGTCAAAAAATACAAGCTTTAAATTGACTTTACGGCCCGGTAAAGTTAATATTTTCAGCATGAACAGTTTAGAAATATCTCTGAATAAAATTGCTGAAACCATCCTTCATCTTGATGAAGCTTCTCTCACTTCTCTATGGGATAAATACAAAAATCAAGTCGAACGCTTTTCTCATTCCGCCGAGTGGGAAAAAGCCGTCATTATCTTCTCGATCATCAATGCGGTTAGAATCAAGAACACTGTTTTTAATGAAAATTTATTAAAAAATCATTCTTCCGGAAAGACTGAATCATCCTCAAAAGCACCTAAAGAAAAATCTTATTTAAAACTGGTTAAATAATGAATAAACAAGATGATTTAAAAACAATCGCTGAATTAAGAAAAGCAATCGAATATCACAATCAGCGCTATTATCAGCAGGACGCTCCCGAAATTTCCGATGCCGAATATGATCGTCTGATGCGTGAACTTCAGGCGTTGGAAGAACGCTATCCGGAGGAATATTCGGCCGCATCACCGACACAACGTGTCGGAGCCAAACCGCTTGCTAAATTTGCTCCGTTCAATCATCCATCGGCGATGTTCAGTTTGGCCAACGCTTTTTCGAGCGAAGAAATCGTTGAATTTGATAAACGCATCAGGCGTCTTGCCGGCGTGGATAGTATTACCTATGTTGTCGAACCGAAACTCGACGGATTGGCTGTCAATTTAATCTACGAAAACGGTCTTTTCATTCGCGGGGCAACTCGTGGTGACGGTAACACAGGCGAAGACGTCACGCAAAATCTCAAGACCATCTCTTCCCTGCCCCTGAAAATGAAGCATTCAGCGGATAACCTCATCCCTTCCTTCATTGAGATAAGGGGAGAAGTTTATATTGAGAAGGAACCTTTTCATAAGCTAAACACCCGGCGCACGGAAAATGGCGAAGAGCCTTTTGCCAATCCCCGCAATGCCGCTGCCGGTTCCCTGCGGCAGCTCGATTCCAGAATAACTGCCCGCCGTCCACTCAGTATTTATCTTTATGGAATCGGTCATATCCAAGGCACTGAATTTTCAACTCACGGGGAAGCATTGCAAATGCTTTCAGACTGGGGATTTCCAGTCAATCAACACATTGAGCAGGCACAAGACATTAACGCCTGCATAAAGTATTTCGAGCGCATCAGCGCCATACGGGAAAAACTGCCCTACGAAATTGACGGCGTCGTTCTGAAAGTTGACAATCTGGCCCTGCAAAAAACCCTGGGTAATATCTCCCGTAATCCCCGCTGGGCACTGGCCTGCAAATTTCCGGCCGCACAGGCCACCACCGTGGTCAGGGAAATATTTGTCGGAGTAGGACGAATGGGAACGCTAACGCCCGTTGCCATCATGGAGCCGGTTAATGTCGGCGGCGTCATGGTCAGCCGGGCCACCATGCACAATGAAGACGAAGTACTAAAAAAAGATGTTCGCGTCGGCGACACCGTGGTCATCCAGCGCGCCGGCGACGTTATTCCCGAAGTCGTCAAGGTGATTCCAGAAAAAAGACCGGAGGGCGCTGAACAATTTAAAATGCCCGATCATTGTCCCGAATGCGGTTCCGAAATTGTCCGTCTTGACGAAGAAGTGGCACATCGTTGCGTGAATATTTCCTGTCCGGCACAATTGAAAGAACATATCCGTCATTTTGCTTCCCGCGGAGCCATGGACATTGAAGGACTGGGAGAAAAAGTTTCCGCTCAACTTTTTGATGCCAAATTAATAAACGATCCGGCCGATCTTTATTTTTTAACCAAAGATCAGCTTGCGACGCTGGACCGTCAGGCGGATAAATCGGCTCAAAATCTGATTGACGCCATTGATAAATCCAAAAATCCGCCTTTTGATAAATTCATTTACGCTCTGGGCATCAGGCACGTCGGAGAACGTACGGCAAAGCTCCTGGCCGACCATTTCGACAGCATGGTAAACCTGATGTCAGCCAGCAGGGAAGATCTGACGGCAATCAATGAAATCGGTCCGGAAATAGCCGCCGGCATCCTCGAGTTTTTCCACGAAAGTAAAAACATCGACGTCTTGAATAAATTCAGCAAAGCCGGCGTGATTCCTCAAAAGAAAGCAAAACGGAACCATGCTCCCCTCCAGGGTCAATCCTTTGTCTTTACCGGCGCCATGGAAACCCTCGCCAGAAATGAAGCAAAAGCGATTGTAGAAAATTTAGGCGGCACCATTCATTCGAGCGTGACCAAGAAAACATCTTATGTGGTGGCCGGCAGCGATGCGGGTTCGAAGCTGGATAAGGCAAAGGCTTCCGGATTAAAAATCATCAGCGAAAATGAATTTTTAAAACTGATTGGCAGGCAAAATTGAAACGCTTACATGTTCATGTCAGAGGCAGAGTCCAGGGGGTATTCTTTCGCGCTGTCACACAGGAAACGGCCAGGGAATTGAATCTTACCGGCTGGGTGCGCAACCGGTCCGATGGAAGCGTGGAAGCCGTCTTTGAAGGTGAAGAAGATCATGTGGACAAAATGCTCGCGTGGTGTCACAAAGGTCCGCCGAACGCATGCGTGGAAGACGTTCTTGCTCAAGAAGAACCATATTCCGGCTTATTCAAGGATTTTGATGTTCGATACTAAAAAATATTTTCAAAGAGGCTTTTCTTGGCGCATTGCTCAAAATCGATTAAAGCAATCCTGACGCACGGATGGATGACACCGTATTACCTGAAATCCGCGTTTGATTATTGAAGATTAATCGCGTTTTTCTTCTCGAACAAACTGACACAGTTTTTGCCCCTGTGTTTTGAAGCATAGAGCGCGGAATCCGCGGCGCGAATCAGCTCTTCCTTAAGTTCGGAATGATCGGGATACGTGGAAACACCCAGGCTGATTGTGACGTGCAGTTTTTGATTTTCATAAGGTATTTCTATTTCTGCAACGCTGACTCGTATTCTCTCGGCTAAAATCATGGCCTGTTTTGAATCGGTTTCCGGCAGAATGATGACAAACTCTTCGCCGCCGTAACGGGCAGCGATATCCTCCGAACGCGATGTTTTCCTCGCCGCCGCGGCAACGTCTTTCAACACTCGGTCACCCAGTTGATGTCCGTAATTATCATTAAAAGACTTGAAATTATCAATATCCATCATCACGAGTGAAAACTTTCTGTTTTGACGGCGCGAGCGTTTTATTTCTTGATCGAGCAGAAGCTGGAAATAACGATGGACATACAACTTGGTCATTCCGTCGGTTGTGGCCAGTTCAAAGAGTCTGGCGTTTTCAATCGATATGGCCGCCTGTACGGAAAAACTTCGGAGAATTTCCAGACGCTCCGGCGTAAAAGCATTTTCACTGAGATTGTTCTCCATGTAAAGAATGCCGGATATTTTTCCCTTGCTCATGATCGGTGTGCACAGGATGGATTTGCAGCGAACCCGCATAATGTAAGGATCGCTGGTGAAAAGACCTTCTTTCACGGCATTTCCCAGAACAATATCTTCTCCGCTGTGATAAACGTAATTGACGATGGAACGGCAGATATCCGGGCAATCTTTCAGAGGCAGAGATTGCATCACCAGGATCTCTCCTTTGTCCGTATCTTCACTGGCTTCAATGATAAGTTCGCCGTCGGATTCCAGAATCAAGTAACCGCGCTGCGCTCCGGCATTGGTTATGGATTCATGCATGATTTTCTGCAAAAGACGGTCCAGCATGATTTCACTGGCGATGATCTGGGAAACTCTCATCGCTGTGGACAGATCAAGCATTTTTGTGCTGCTGGTGGTTTCCGTTGCGCCGCTGATAGTCATCGAGCCGGAAGGACCGCTCACCGTGATGGTCCCTGTGCCCAGTTGCTTTTGTTCCATGGGCACGAGCGACGGGTATTTTTCCTCCAGTTCTCTGGCTTTCTCCGAAGCTCCCCAGGATAAATAGCATTGATGCGCTTTCTGTATAAAAAATTCTGCTTCATCCCGGCAGGAATAATCGAGATACAACAGTGCGAGACGTTCGCAGGCAATCGCTTCTACCTGCTTGTATGCATTTTCCCTGGCGCCTGCGATCGCCTGATGATAGAGCTGCTGCGCTTCACGGAAGCGTCCTTTGTTTCTCATCATTTCCGCCGCCACCAGATCATATTTATGCTGGAAATTTTCGGGACAGGCTTTTGCCCACAGAAGCATCTTCACCTGATTGGCGCGGAGGGCTATTAAATATCTTGCCTTTTCCATCGGATCGGCCTCGGGATATAACGCCGTCATGGTCAATGAATAATACAAATAGAATTCGGGTATGTGGAGATTACCCAGGGCAGTTTTCTTTTGAACAATTCTTTGCATGTCGGGAACAAGATCCCTGCACTTCGCATATTCACCGAAGAGATAATGTATTCTCAGCCGGATCAGAGAGAAGTAGAAAGTGCCCAGCATGTTATTCTCAGCCTGATAATAATTGACCTGTTCCTCCGTATCAAAACCGTCGCCGTTTAAACTGGCTCTGCTTTCGGTCAGGCCTTTCAGACACAGGCACATGCGCGTATTTTCCATGTAGTTGCGCGCGATAAAAGGATCCTTGCCGCCAAGCTGAAAGTCCTTGTACTTGCCGTATTCTTCCAGAATATCGTCAAGATTATCACCCAGCATGATACGGGTCATGCCGATCAGATTAATGTTGTGACCGCTGAAAATGAGATCGCCGTTTTCAATGCCGTTTTTATAAGCTTTTCTGAAATAATCAAGGTCTTTGCGGGCGTGCTTCTTCCAGTGCTGGATAAACATCGGGAAGGCAAATTCTATCCGGCAGCGGTTCTTCGTATCGGCAATCTTTTCGTTGGTTTTTAGAGCCGCTAACCCAAGTCTGTAGCCGTGCTGATAAAAGCCCAGCGATGATCCCACAATAGACCCCAGGGCGATATAGGCAAACGGCGAATATTCGAAATTAATCTCATAGTCCAGTAGCCGGCACACACCGTTAATGGCGATAAAAGCAAACAGGTTAGGATTGGAGTAAAAGGCCACGGTCCCAGTATGAATGGCCAGATACGCGTAAGAAAGCATCTCCCACAAGAGGATTTCCGGAGACTCTAATGATTTCCCGGGATGCATTTTCAGATATTCGGCAGCCATCTGCTTTGCTTCATCCAAAGTATTGGGCATGGAGAGGTATTGCAAATCAATCAAATCTTCTATTTTCCGACGGCCGAACGTTAATCTGAGTTTCAGCAGTTCCAAGCCCACTCTGGCATCGCTGACTTTTTCCGGCAGATCAATGCCGAGCATTTTCATTCCTTCGATGCCGACTCGCAACGCTGCGTCATAGTTTCCCTGGGTGGTATATAAAATGACCATCAATGTATGAACGTTGGCTTTGTCAATATTCGATTTGACATTTTTAACCACAACACCAAATATTTTTTCGGCCTCGCTGAAGTTGAGGTTAAGATATTCGCACTCAATGGCTTCTCTGTGTATGGCATAGGTAAGATCGTAATGACTTTTCCAGGAATATTCGGGCAGGAGCATTATCGCCGTTCTTAAATAAAATGCAGCGGAGGCGTATGCCGTGGATTTTTTCGATTTCTGCGCAGCCCGCAGATTAAGCCTGGCCAGCATAATTTCTTCATCTGTTCCACTGACCAGTTTAATTCCTCTGTTGAGCTGGTCGACAATATAAAATATTTTGTCATGAAGATTTTTTTCTCCGGTTTTTTTAAGAACATTACTGCCGATGCGATAATGCATGGCTTCTTTTTCCGCCTCGGGAATCATGGAATAGGCCGCTTCCTGAATTCGGTCATGCATGAATTTATACATATTCCCGTGAAGACTGATCATATCTTCCTGGATTGCTGAAGTCAGATCAGACAGTGTTTCTTCTATGGATTTTCCGGAAACAACCGACAATAGCTCCAGATCAAATCTATTGCCGATGCAGGCGCAGATTTTTAATATTTCCCGGGTATTCTTCGGGAAATGCGATATTTTTTCCGCCATGAACTCAATAACGTTTTCGGTCACCTCCATCTGGCGTATTTTGTCGATGTCCCATTCCCAGCCCGTTGCAGGATTTAGTTTAAGCAGGTGATTATCGTAAACGTTTTTCAAAAACTGGATGACAAAGAAGGGATTACCGGCTGTTTTCTTGTTGATGAGTTCGGCCAGCGGCATTGATTTTTCAGAGTCGCACAACAGCACATTCATAATGATCATGCTGATGCTGTTCACGTTCAGAGGCCCCAGGGTAATGCTGTTTATTTTTCTGCCTTTGTTGCGGATTTTATCCAGCGAGAGCGTCAGCGGATGGGCATCGTTCGTTTCATTATCGCGGTAAGCTCCGATTAAAAACAGGTAGCTTGTTTCATATGTGGTCATCAGGTTTTCCAGTAGTTTTAAACTGGCCTGATCCGCCCACTGGAGATCGTCCAGAAAAAGAGCCAGGGGGTGTTCTTCCGTTGTGAAAACATTGATAAATTTCTGAAAGACCAGATTGAACCGGTTCATCGATTCTTCCGGACCCAGCGCGGGCAATTCGGGCTGCTTCTGAATAATCATCTCCAGTTCCGGAATGACATCCGTGATGACCTTGCCGTTGTAACCCAGAGCGGAAATAAGTTTTTCCCTCCAGACCTGAATTTTTTCCTCGCTTTCAGAGATGATCTGCCGGATGAGTCCCTGAAAAGACTGAATGATCGCGCTGTAAGGAACATCCTTGCGGAACTGGTCATATTTGCCAAAAATAAAATATCCCTTCTTGGCAATGATCGGCTTGTAAATTTCATTGACCAGCGCTGATTTGCCTATTCCCGGTTGGCCGGTTACCAGCATCATCTCGCTCAAGCCTTTGCAGGTCCTCTCAAAGCATCTCATCAATTCAATCCGTTCATTATCACGATCCACCAGGGTACGTGGAATATTAAAGCGGATGGAAATATCCTTTTTGGCAATTGGAAAGTCGTCGACTCTTCCCTTTTGATCCAGCTGATTCAGACACTCATCAATATCTGCCATAAGTCCCAGACAGTTCTGATATCTTTCCTCAGGATTTTTAGATAACATCTTTAAAATGATAGCGGACAACACCGGCGGAATAGAAGGATTCAGAGTATCCGGTGATAAAGGCTGTCTCGCGATATGGGAATGGATGAGTTCCATGGGATCTTTTGATTTGAAAGGAACCTCGCCGGTCAGCATTTCATAAAGCGTCGCGCCCAGTGAATAGATGTCCGTTCGATAATCCACACCCCTGTTCATCCTGCCTGTTTGTTCCGGCGACATGTAGGACAGCGTTCCCTCGATAACATCCGGGTTGTACAGTTCGTCATTGGCGTGAGTCAATACGGCGGAAATGCCGAAGTCCGCGATCTTGACTTCACCCTTTTCCGGATTAATTAAAATATTATCAGGTTTGATATCCAGATGAACAATATTGTTCTTGTGAATTAATCCCAGGGTCTCGGATACTTTTGATGAAACCCTCAATAATGATTTTAAGTCGAGTTCTTTTCTCGTCAACAAATCCTTCAGCGAAACGCCGCCGAAATCTTCTTCGATAATGGCGTATTGGCTATCATATTCCACCAGATCGAATATTTTAATGATGTTATCTATATTGAGATTTCGGACAAGATTATATTCCTGTTTGAAACGTGCAACTTCTGAAGACGTCGGATTAGTAGTTTTGAGAAGTTTAATAATCAATGGCAGATCTTCTGTCTCTTTATTTCCGCGGAAAATGACAGAATTTCTGGTTTCGTGTATCTTTTCATTCAGGATATAATTGGCAAATTTCTCCATAAATTTCAGACGAATTTATAAAAGGGTTTAAATTTAAGAAATAATTATTTAATTTATAATACTTTTTTATCTTTCGAGCAAGCGTTAAATATCATTGCACGTGGCAAGGAAACTTCAGTCCACTACAGAATGCACAAATTCACAAATACCGGCATTCCCTGATCGCTTCTGCAAATCCCCTCATGGAATTAACGATTGTTTTGTCATCAACGCAATAGGCGATCCTGAAATATCCGGCAGCGCCAAAACCGCTTCCCGGAACAACCAGGATATTTTTCTGCAAAAGAATTTTAGTGAATGCAACATCATCCGGTAGCGGGCTTTTGACAAAAAGATAAAAGGCCCCTTGCGGTTTGGCAAATTTATAACCGGCTTTGGACAACCCTTTGCACAGCAGATCGCGCTTTTTCTGATACACTTTCACATCCACTGCTGCATTTTGCAGTTTCATGATAATTCTCTGCATCAATGCCGGCGCATGAACAAATCCCAGAATCCGGGTGCACAAAATCAGCGCACTGATTAAATCCCGGCAATCGTCAATTTCCGGATTGACGGCAATGTAGCCGATTCTTTCCCCCGGCAGAGAAAGCGTCTTGGAATAGGAACAGGCAACGATACTGTTCGTGTAGGATTTCAGCACGCTGGGGACTATTACCCGGTCGTAAACGATTTCATTGTAGGGTTCGTCGGAAACCAGGTAAATGGTTTTATGAAACGTTTTGCCCTTTTTCTTTAAAAGGGCGGCAAGCGCCTGAATGTTTTTCGAACTGTAAACCTTTCCGGTCGGGTTATTCGGTGAATTGATTAACACCGCTTTTGTCTTTTTGTTGATGGTCATTGAGATCGCTTCGATATCCAGCGAGAAATCTTTTCTGGTTCTGACGAATTTTGTTACGCCCCCGTAGTTGTCGATGTAAAAGGGATATTCGACAAAGTAAGGCATGGGAACGATGACTTCATCGTCAGGATCAAGTAATGATTTGAAAATGACATTCAACGCACCGGCCGCTCCGCAGGACATGATGATATGGTCGGCGCTTAAATTCAGATCGCAGGTTTTACTGACCTGCTTGGCGATAGCCTGCCTTGTCTCGGCAAAACCGGCATTCGGCGCGTAGCCGTGCTTTAAAGGAATTTGCGTCGAGGCAAAATGAATCAATTCCCTCTTGAAGGCCTTCGGCGGTTCCACATTGGGATTGCCCAGACTGAAATCAAAGACTTTATCGGCGCCGTATTTTTTTTTCATCACGGCGCCTTCTTCAAACATCTTTCTAATCATCGAAGAATTCGAAATCGATGATTTAATTTTTTTAGCAATGGCCATTTGAGTATGATCCGTTTTTTATTGATTATTACTTCTTTTTTCTTAATAAGACAAATGCACCCAGTAAAATCAGCACAGCAGGCAGTATATATTGAGAATACCGGGAAACATCGAATCCGTACATTTCATAAAAGAGAAATCCCACGCCAGCCAGCGTGATGAACCATCCGCCGAAATCTCTGAATTTCTGAATCAAAGTGCATACGCCGATAGCAATCAGCAATACAGGCCATGTCTGACCGAAAGGATAGCTGCCCGATTTGCTCAGAAAGATCAAAACCCCGAGAGTAATTAAAACAACGCCACCGGTTAACACATTCTGCTTCTTATCGATCATGAACTATTCTCCTCTTCTTTTTATTTCTTCTTATGATTATATTATTTATTTTTCACTTAACTTTAAAAATGGTTTAAACAAATCAATCGGAATCGGGAATACCGTCGTGGAATTATTTTCCGAAGCTATCTGATTCAATGTCTGCAAATAGCGAAGCTGTAAGGACATTGGCTGGGTTTCCATCAACGCGGCCGCTTCAATCAATTTCTGCGCCGCCTGGAATTCACCCTCGGCATTGATGACTTTGGCCCTTCTTTCTCTTTCCGCTTCGGCCTGCTTGGCCATGGAGCGCTTCATTTCTTCGGGCAGGTCAATGTGCTTAACTTCTACCAGTGATATTTTAATGCCCCAGGGTTCAGTGCTGCGATCAAGAATTTCCTGAAGATGCATATTAATTTTTTCGCGTTCGGAAAGAATTTCATCCAGTTCCATCTGACCGCAAACACTTCTTAGCGTGGTCTGCGCAAGCTGTGATGTGGCATACAGATAGTTTTCCACGTTGGTTACGGCGGAATTGGCATCCATGACGCGGAAATAAACAACCGCGCTGACCTTGATGGACACATTGTCTTTGGTGATTACATCCTGAGGCGGAACATCCATGGTGATCGTCCTCATGTCAACCCGAACCATCCGATCGATTCCGGGAATGATGATAATCAGTCCCGGTCCCTTGGCTTCTCTGATACGTCCTAAACGAAAGATAACCGCCCTCTCGTATTCACTTAATATTTTGATTGCTGATGCCAGAAACATGACCACCAGCACAACAATAACCAACACCGGCATTGATAAAGTTCCCACCATGGTAATTTCCTCCTTTTAGATTAAATATTATTTTTATTTTTTTATTTCTTCGACGATTAATTTAAGCCCTTCTACCCTGATAACTTTTACTTTGGAACCTTTTTGAACGGGTTTATCACTTTTTGCTTTCCAGTATTCGCCCATGATAAACACTTCACCCTCCATATCAATGTCCTTTACGACTTCCGCTTCCGTGTCAACCATCGCCTCCGATCCGGTAAAGTTCTTTCTCAGCTGTGCCTTTACCGCCAAAATGATAATCACAATAAAGAAACCGGAGGCAACCGCAACGGCCGGTATCAAAACTTGAAAGGAAAGACGCAAAGCTGGTTCCGTCGTATCAAATAATAACAACGATCCCATAATTAATGAAATGATTCCTCCGACCGTCAGCATACCATGGCTCATGACTTTAATCTCCGCAATAAATAATATAACTCCGAAAATGATCAATAAAATCCCCGCATAATTTACCGGCAACGTGGATAGACCGAAAAACGCTAACAAAAGGGATATGCCGCCGATCACGCCCGGCAAAATGGCTCCCGGAGTGGAAAGCTCGAAATAAAGCCCTGCCAGTCCGACCAGCAACAGAATATAGGAAATATTCGGATCGGAAATGGCGGAAAGAATGCCCTGACGGGTTCCCATCTTTTTATCTTGAATGACGGCGTTTTTAGTCGATAGAATCTTTTTGCCGCTAATCAGCGTTACTTCTTTCTGATCGATGGCTGCCAACAGCTTCTCAACATCTGTCGCGACATAATCAATAACCCTCAATTTTAAAGCTTCTTCGGCCGTGATGGATTCGCTCTTGCGCACTGCTTTTTCCACCCACTCTTCCGAACGCCCCCGGGTTTTAGCAATGCTGCGGGCATAGGCAGCGGCGTCATTTTCAATTTTTTCCGTCATGGTTTTATCTTTATCTCCCGCGGAACTACCAAGACCGATTGCGACAGGATGAGCCGCGCCGATATTCGTGCCCGGAGCCATGGCTGCTATATGAGCGGCTTCAGTAATAATGACTCCTGCAGAAGCGGCTCGGGCTCCCGATGGCGATACATAAACGATTACCGGCAGCGGGGCATTGAGAATACTTTTGGCAATATCGCGCATCGCGGTATCCATTCCTCCCGGAGTATCAAGCAATATGATCAAACCCTGGGCGTTTTCTTTTTTCGCTTCCTCAATGCCTGCGGCAATATATTTCGCAGTCGGCGATGTGATAACGCCATCGACTGTTATGACATTAAAAACAGGATTTTTCTCCTGGGCTCCGGCAAACACACCGGCCAATACAAAAACGGCAATCAAAGCGTATTTAATTTTCTTAAACATTGGTTCACCTCTGCTTTGCTTTGTGATAAGAATTATATTCCGACTTCTTTCATGATCATCTGCACATCGTCCCAGACCTGTTTTTTAGCCGAAGGATTGCGCAGAAGATACGCCGGATGATATGTGGGCATTAATTTTATGCCTTCGTACAAATGAAAACGTCCCCGCAACGCTGAAATGGGAATGTCTGTTTTTAAGAGAGTTTTTGCGGCAAAAGTTCCCAAAGCACAGATAATCTCCGGAGATATAATCCCCAGCTGCTTTTTCAGGAACGGTTCGCATTTTTCAATTTCATCCGGTTGGGGATTCCGGTTTCCCGGCGGACGACATTTCAAAATGTTGCAAATATAGACATCTTTTCTCTGAATTTTCATCCCTTTGACGATGATGTCGGTCAAAAGCTGACCGGCGCGGCCGACAAACGGAAGTCCCTGCGCATCTTCATCGGCGCCCGGTGCTTCTCCGACAAAGACGATCCGCGCCTCCGGATTGCCGACGCCGAAGACAAGATTTTTTTTTGTTTTCCCGAGAGAACAAAGCTGACAATCACCCATCCCGCATCGAACGGCCTCCAATAGTTCCTCTTTCGTCTGAACGGTTTGAATCCCGCAGACAACCGTCTTTTGCGATCTGTTCCAGTTGATTCCGACAGCCAGACTGTCTTTGTGGACCACCTGCCCCTTCAACGCCCTGACTGCATGGAGTAATTCGGTTTGCAATTCATTTTTTGTCATTGCTGAAAATTAACACCTTTTATTTTTTGACGCGTCCCTTTCCGGACATTATTTTTTTCACATTGTCCAGAATTGCACCGGCCGCATCAATCTTGGTCATTTTGCCCAATGATTCACTTTTACCTGAGCGGTCGATTATGGTTATTATGTTGGTCTCCGTGCGAAAGCCGGCTCCCTCCTGCCGCAGATTATTGGCAACGATCAGGTCCATATTTTTGTTGATCAGTTTTTCACGGGCGTTGATGAACAGGTTTTGCGTTTCCATGGCAAAACCGACGAGGATTCGATTTCCCTTGTTCTTCCCTATTTCCGCGATGATGTCCGGATTTCTTTCCAGTTCCAGAGAAATGTTTTTTCCGCTCTTTTTTATTTTTTCCTCCGCTGTTGTTTTCGGACGATAATCAGCAACAGCCGCAGCCTTAATAATGATTTTGGCATTTTTAAAATTTTGCAACACGGCTTTGTGCATTTCCCGGGCCGTGCGCACTGAAATAATTTTTTCCACCGGCGGGACCGGTATCGACGTCGGTCCGCTGATTAAAGTAACTTTTGCTCCGCGCCGATGCGCTGCGGAAGCCAGCGAATACCCCATTTTACCGGATGACAAGTTTGTGATAAAACGCACCGGATCAAGCGGTTCCTCGGTGGGACCGGCAGTAATGAGAATTTTCACGCCTTCAAAATCTTTGGGAACGAGAAGCCGTGTTATTTCTTCTAGAATCTCCGGTACCTCCGGTAAACGACCTTTCCCCGTCGTTTTGCAGGCCAGTTCGCCTTCCCCGCTTTCCATGACAATATAACCGTTTTTCTTCAGTTTGCCGATATTCTCCTGCACAAGAGGATTCTGCAGCATTTTATCGTTCATGGCCGGACAAATGAGTGTGGGCTTGCTTTGGGCCATAATCGTGGTGGAAAGCAAATCATCCGCGATTCCGGAAGCTATTTTCCCGATGATATTTGCGGTAGCGGGTGCAATGACAAAAGCATCAGCAAACTCAGCCAGAGCAATGTGAGCCATGTCGTACTCTTCCGTCGGAACAAACATGTCGGTATAGACCCGGTTTTGTGAAAGCGTCTGCATGGTCAACGGCGTGATAAATTCCATCGCGCTCTTGGTCATAATGACCTTGACCTTAGCGCCTTCCTTAACCAGAGCGCGTGTCAACTCTGCCGCCTTATAAGCGGCTATGCCCCCGGTGATCCCCAGAACAATTTTTTTGTTTGCAAGCATATCGATCCAACTTTCCAATAATTTATGTCTGATTTTGATGAATACAGCCGAATGAATACGACTCTTAATAAAGAATATAACAATGCTTTTTTACAATATCAAGGCATAATTAACTTTGCCGCGGGAAAACTTTTCTCAATGGTTCCGAGGAATTTACCTTGCAAAACCATGAAAAAGTTATTATAAGCCGCGCCATCACCTGTATATCACAACGTTAGGAGATTATCATGAAATGGTTTCGTTTTGATTATAAAATCATCATCGCGGTTTTAATTGTCGCCGCTGTCGGCTGGTTTATTTTCGGCAATCATATTGAACTGGGAAAGCCTTCCATCAAGCTTGATCAGGATGTTAAAGCGATCGGCCGGCAAAAAACCGTCACGATTAATTTTTCCGATTCCAGCAGCGGCCTCTCCCGAATAACCGCCGAAATCGTTCAGGACAACAAGGGAAAGATTCTTGCCGATAAGCGTATCCCCCAAAAGGGTAACGCTCAGGAAAGATTGGCGTTGAACATCAGCGCCGGAGAACTTGGACTTCATGACGGGCCGGCCGAACTTAAAATAACGGCGACCGATCATTCTCTTTTCAAAAATAAAGCGGTGGTTTCACTGGCAACGAAAATCGATACGGTGCCACCGTTGATCAATCTTGTCAAAAATATAAATTACATCAATCAGGGCGGAACGGGTTTTGTCGCCTATCAGCCGTCCAAAGCCCTTACCTCCACGGGAGTATATATTAACAATTACCTGTCCCCCGCCCATGCTATCGTCATCGACAACAAACCCGCATATATCACTTATTTTGCATTGCCGATGAATGCGGACAAGACATCAACAAGCATTATGATTTTTGCCCGCGATGAAGCCGGCAATGAAACAAATGTGGGCGTGCCCTGCGTGATTAAGGAAAAGAAATTCCGCGCTGATAAAATGAATCTCAGTGAAAATTTTCTCCGGCAGAAAATGCCGGAGTTCCAGGCCATGGTTCCCTCGCTGCAGGGCAAAACGCCTCTGGAAGTGTTTGTTTACGTAAATTCTCAAATGCGTAATGAAAATTTTTTGGCCATACAAAAGATTTGTCAGAAATCAACATCCAAAGAACTTTGGGAAGGCAGCTTCCTCAGGATGAAAGATGCGGCTCCGATGGCCCTTTTCGGTGACAAACGTAGTTATGTTTATAATGGAAAAGTTGTCGCAGAATCCACGCATGAAGGCGTGGATCTGGCATCCAACGCCCGCAGTCCGATCGAAGCTTCTAATAAGGGCATTGTGGTCTTTACCGGAGCTTTGGGAATTTACGGCAATACGGTTATTATCGACCATGGTTTGGGCCTGTTCACCCTCTACGCTCATTTGTCTTCCATCGATACGACCGTCGGCAAAACCGTGGCAAAAGGCGAAAAAATCGGCCTTTCCGGGATGTCCGGACTGGCCGGTGGCGATCATCTCCATTTCAGCATTATTGTCGGCGGAAAATTTGTCGATCCGAAGGAATGGTGGGATGATCACTGGATTAAAGACAATATAAACCGATAGTCTGATTTTTTAAAGATAGGATTGCCGTTCTCAGTTTTTGTTCACGTCCCGATGATTCACGTTAACCAAGTACTTCATCGAGGAACAAAAAGAGCTTAATTTATTGGCCATGACGACGGAACGGTGTTTCCCTCCCGTGCAACCCAAGGCAATATTGAGAAGAACCTTGCCCTCTTTTTCATAAAGAGGAATTAACAAATTCATCAATTCTTTGATCTTTTCAAAAAATTGTTTGCTTTCCTTGTTGCGTAAAACGTAATTCTGCACCTCTTTATTATTACCGTCGAAATTCTTCAGATTTTCGATAAAATAAGGATTGGGGAGAAATCTGACATCGAAAACAAGGTCGGCATCCACCGGCAATCCGTAACGATAGCCAAAAGATTTTACATTGATGACCATTCTTTTGTTTTTTGAAAAAACCGAGAAATACCGTTGAACAACTTCCTTCAATTGATGTACGTTAAAAGAAGTTGTATCGATTACCTTATCCGCCATTTTCTTCAAGGAAGATAACTTTTCCCGTTCCAGTAAAATTCCTTCCATGATGACTCCTCTTTCCAGAAGCGGATGAACGCGTCTGGTTTCGCTGAAACGATGGACAAGGGACTCGTCGCTGGACTCGAGAAAAATGATTTCTATCTTGTATCCCTTCTTTTTCAAGTTCGCAAAAATCCGACTGTACTTATCCAGAAAGCTCCTTTGGCGTAAATCCATAACCAGAGCCACTTGCTTGATCTCCGGCGAAGAAGCAATCGTAATGGAAAGGAATTTCGGCAGAAGAATGACCGGCAGATTATCGACACAAAAGAATCCGACATCTTCCAGAGCCCGCAGCGCCGTACTTTTACCGGAACCGGAGAGGCCTGTTATGATAACCACCCTCAAATTCTTCATTTTTAATTTTCCTTAAGTTTGCAGTTTTTTTAACATAGTTTTCATCGATTTTACAACAAATAAAAAAGCCGCAAAATTGATTAAGTTCTGCGGCTTGGTTTGGGGGTCGTTAGGAATATACTTTCGACGCTTTTTTAGCTTTCAAACAATGCAATTGCTTTCCTGTTCGATGATGATCTTATACAATTCGTCCCGGGATTTTGCTTCTAAAAGTTTATTGCGGAAGTTAACGTCTTTAAGCATTTTGGATATTTTCGCCAGAATCTTCAAATGCTGACCGGCGGAATTCTCAGGCGCGAGCAGCATAAAAAAAAGATGAACGGGCTTTCCGTCCAGTGAATCATAGGCGATGCCACGTCCGCTGCGTCCGAAGGCCACAACAATTTCATTAAGAGAGGATATTTTACCATGGGGAATGGCCACGCCCTCTCCTATTCCCGTAGAGCCAAGACTTTCCCGCTGCTTTAAAATATCGATGATCGCAGATCGGTTCAATTGCAGTCCGCCGCCCATGACAACATTAACCAGTTCCGCCAGGGCTTCGTCCTTGCCCTGGGCCGACAAACTGGCGTTAATATATTCCATTTTAAAAATCTGATTTAACTGCATTATCCAAACCAAAGAAAAATCCCGATCGTCTCCCCGATCAAAAACCAAACGTCTTCTTTTTTAATTCGTTTCGATCAGGGTGTAATTACCGTCATCACGGCGGTAAATCATGCTGACGTTTTCCGATGAAGAATCCCTGTACAGGATAAACCGGTCATTGCCTTCTTCCAGTTCCATAATGGCTTCATCAAAGGACATCGGTTTTAAAATAATTTTCCGGGTCTCCATCAATTTGTTTGCCGTTGTCTCATCCGTCTCATCCGCGGAAACCTGTTTTTCCTGAGATCGTCTGATGCTTTTGGGTTTATGTTCTCTTATCTTTTCCCGTTGTTTCTTGAGCTGTTTTTCAATTTTTTCCACGCATCGGTCGAATGCGACGCGCATGTCTTTGGCTTCTTCTTTAGCGTTTATATTCCATCCGTTCGAGTTTAAATTAATTTCTGTAACATTTCTGAATTTTTCTATGGAAACAACAATATGAGCTTCGGCGGGTGCATCCAGATATTTTTTAAGTTTCTGCATTTTTTCTTCAGCGTAAACTTTTTGCCAGTTCTCTCCTTCACCGTTTCGGAAAGTTACCGAAATTTTCATAATTGTTCCTCCTTGATTAATTTAATTGTTCTCCTGACAATCTCCGTTGAATGTGAAACGTTCTTCGAGCCGGCAATAAAGAGGTTCGTCATATAGTGAGGTAAAAACCAAAAGTCAATCAAAATTTTACCTCCTCCCTGCCGAATCCCGCCAAAACGCTAAAAATATTTCTTTCTTTTCGAAGAGGGAAGAATTCCCATCATTTCTCTGTATTTGGCGACGGTGCGTCTGGCGATATTCACACCCTTGCCTTTCAGCAAATCGACAATTTCGCAATCGCTGTAGGGTTTTCGAGGTTTTTCCGAACTGATGATCTGCTTAATTTCCTCCTTGACGCTTTTGGAAGCTATCGTGCCTGCGGAGGTCGTCCTGATCGAACTGCCGAAGAAGTATTTCATTTCAAAAATTCCCTGCGGCGAATGCATGTATTTATTATTGACCACGCGACTGATGGTTGATTCATGCATTTCGATGTCACTGGCAACATCGCGCAAAACAAGCGGTTTAAGAAAATCAATTCCTCCGTCAAAAAAATCTTTTTGAAATTTAACGATGCTTTCGGCCACTTTATAAATAGTGTTCTGCCGCTGTTGAATACTTTTGATCAACCAGGTCGCCGATTGAACTTTATCCTTGATGTATTTTTTGCCGTTTTCCGCATCGTCATGACTGTGATTGGAAGTCCCGGCCATAATTTCACGGTAAAAATTACTGATGCGCAATCGCGGCAAACCATCATCATTGAGAATTATTTTATATTCATCGCCTGATTTTACGACATAGACATCCGGAATGATCGGCTGAATCTTTTCTTCGGAATACAGGCTTCCCGGTTTGGGATTCATCCCACTGATCAACAACACCGCGACTTCCACTTCCCGCAGGGGGACTTTCAACTTATGCGCGATGTGTACATAGTTTTTCAATTCCAGTTCTTTCAGGTATTCCCTGATGATCACTTCAATAATCTTGTTTTTTACACCCAGCATTCGGGCCTGAATCAACAGACATTCCTGGAGATTACGGGCCGCAATCCCCGGAGGATCGAATTCCTGAACTTTTTTCAGCACACTTTCCACAAATTCTTCACTGACATTTTCCAGTTGCGCAATTTCCGGAACTGTCGCGCGAAGATAACCGTTTTGATCCAGATTACCGATAATCTGATTACAGACATTTCTCTCCTCTTCCGGCAAGGATGACAGGGTCATCTGCCAGATCAGATGCTTCGTCAGCGACTGTCCCTCCGTCAGAACATTATCCCAGGATGTTTCCTCGCCGTCCTTGCCGCCGTAAGTGACGCCAACCGGCCCATAGTCCTCCAGATAATTAGCCCAGTCAAATTCTTCTGTTCCGGCTCCTTTTTCAACATTGATCTCTTCCGTGTGCTCAACGACTTTGATATTGTCGCGTTCCGCAGAAAGCACATCCCGCTCATCATCACCGCCGGCCTCTTCATCCATGCCCTCGTCGGGAGAAATTTCTTCCAGCAATGGATTTTCTTCCATTTCCTGATTGATTGCTTCAACGAGTTCCTGACGGGACAACTGCAACAATTTTATTGCCTGCTGCAGTTGAGGAGTCATAATCAACTGCTGGGAAAGTTTCAGATTTTGTTTTAACTCAAATGCCATAATCAGAAATCATCTGCCGAAATGTTTTATAAATTAAAAGATTCTCCGAAATAAAATTTTCGGGCCAGTTCACTTTGGGCGATTTCGTCCGGCGCCCCTTCCACCAGAATGGCCCCTTCATTGACGATATAAGCCCGGTCGCAGCAGGAGAGGGTTTCCCGCACATTATGATCAGAAATAATTATCCCGATGCCCTTGGCTTTCAGTTTTTCTATGATTTTCTGGATATCGGCAACGGCCAGGGGATCGATCCCGGCAAACGGTTCATCCAGAAGAATATACTTGGGCGACGTAACCAGCGCGCGTGTAATTTCCACCCGTCTTCTTTCTCCTCCGGACAGGGAATAAGCGTGGTTCTTGGCCAGAGCAGTCAGATCAAGTTCATTGAGCAGTTCACGGAGACGTTCTATCCGTCCCTCCTCATTCAAATCCAGCGTTTCCAGAATGGCCAGAATATTTTCTTCGACAGTCAGTTTTCTGAATATGGAAGGCTCTTGCGGCAGATAATTCAAACCTTTGCGCGCTCTTAAATACATGGGTAACCCGGTGATATTTTCTCCGTCCAGAAAAATCTCTCCTCCATCCGGTTTGACCAGACCGACGATCATGTAAAAGGTTGTTGTTTTTCCCGCTCCGTTGGGGCCGAGGAGACCGACAACCTCGCCCGGTGAAATGGATAAATCAATCCGGTTGACAACCTTGCGCTTGTTGTAAATTTTCGTTAAACCTTTAGCCGTTAAGTCGCTCATTTTCTCCAATTATCAAATTTCATTTTTTATTTGATTCCATTTTTTTATGATCCTGCGGATAAATGACCGCTTTCACCTTTTTTTGTTCACCGCTCTCCACAATGCCTCTGTTTTCATCGAGCAGGATGATGACTCTCTCTCCCCTGATCGAGCTTTTTCCTTCGTTCAACACGGCATTGCCGGTCAAGATCACCTTGTTGCTGTCCTGAAAATATACAGCCTCATTGCCGGTTGCCTTTCTGTTTTCCTGAACAATAGAAACATGGCCCTTTGCTTCGATTTTTTCCAGATTTCCGGTTTCGCCTGCATCTGCCTTCCCGTTTATTTTTTTGTCAGGACCTTTTTTATAATAGAGAAGCAGCCTGTCTGCTTTCAGAACGCTGTTACCCTGCCTCACAGCCGCATCGCCGGAAAACACCATCAGCTTGCTGCCTCGAAAGGCTTCCATCCTGCTGGAGGTGATTTCCATCGGTTTGTCCTGCTTTTTGCTAAGTATATTCTGCCCAGCATGAGCTTCGGAATATACGATGAACAGCACAAGCAAAAACAATATATAAATCTTTTGATTGATCATTATCTTCTCAGTTGATTTTTGCCCTGACCATCGCGGGAATTTTCAATTCCCCCCTGTTCAGATAGATTATCAACCCCCGACCGGTTATTCTGATGCGCTTGCTTTCCATAATCACCGGAGCATCCGTGTGAAATTTTTTTTCAGCATCGCTGTATTTTATATAATCGGTAAAAAACCGGTCCCCTGCGTCCGTGTTTAAAACAACATTGCCGTTGATCTCGATATTCCTGGTATCCGTTAGAAGACGACCGCTATCGGCTTTCATTTCAAACACCTTACCATCGGACGTTATCAACTTCATCCGAACCTGTTTCAAAACAGCCCGATTTTGTTTCTTGTCATATGTTGCGGATTCCGCTTTAACCTCCATTTTATCGATGCCTTTACCGACTTCCGTGTAAACGAAACCTTTAATTTGCAGATCAACGCTGTCCTGCAAAGCATTTACGATATTTTTTTGTTTATGTACGTTGCCTCTGGCTATGAAAAGCACGGCAATGAGAACTGCCAGAAAAACTATTGTTATTAAGAGTATAACGATCGTTTTTCTTTTTATTTTCATCACAATCCGGAGCATCCTGCGTCAATAATTTTATCTGATTTTATTATATCACTCAGAATGCCGGGTGTAAAGGTATTAAGGACTAAAGGAAGACATTTATTGAGGGAAAAACGATGACTAATATTATTCAGTCAATGAGAAATTCGTATCGGGCGGCAATCTCCGGCCATTTTTCCTGCGCTTTCAGGATCATTTCGCATACCTCTCTTACCGCACCTTTTCCACCCTCATGACTGGTTATATAATCAACCTGCTTTTTCACCACATCAACTGCATCGGCGACCGCCACGGAGAACCCGACTCTTTTCAAAACGGGAATGTCCACGATATCATCGCCGATAAAAGCAGTCTCTTCAGGAGATAATTTATGTTTTTTCAGGATTTTCTCAAATACTTCCTTTTTATTGAAAACCTTCTGATACACGTCCTTGATGTCCAGATCCTTCGCCCGGTGTTTAACGAGATTGGATTGTCTACCGGTAATGATCGCAACCTTAATGCCATAGCGCTGCATAACCTTTAATCCGTGTCCGTCGCGCACATTAAAATTTTTCAGTTCTCTCCCCTCATCGTCCATGATGATTCGACCGTCTGTCATCACGCCGTCGATATCCAGCATCAGCATCTTTATCTTCTTAAGTTTTTCTTGGACACTTTTTTTCATGATAAACTCATCCTTCACAATTTATTTACACTACGTTGTTCTTTTATTCGAACCCGCTTTTACCAGAGCGTCAATTTTAATCAGCGTTTTGAGAAGGTCTTCCAGAGAACTCAGATATAATGAATTCGCGCCGTCACAAAGCGCATTTTCAGGATTACGATGCACCTCGAAAAAGACGCCATCCACACCGGCGGCCACGGCCGCCCGCGCCAGATATTTTACCATATCGCGCTGTCCGCCCGAACACGTTCCCTGCCCTCCCGGTAATTGTACCGAATGGGTAGCATCGAAAATTACAGGATATCCCATTTCCCTCATGATCGGCAGCGAGCGAACATCAAAAACAAGGTTATTGTAACCGAAAGTCGCTCCCCGTTCCGTCATCATGATATTCTCATTCCCTGTTTTTTTCACCTTCTCTATGATATTGGCCACATCCCAGGGAGCCAGAAACTGTCCTTTTTTGACGTTGATGACGCGCGCTTTTTTCGCTATTTCGGTGATGAAATCAGTCTGACGGCAAAGAAACGCGGGTATCTGCACGACATCCAGAACTCTGGCCGCTTTATCAATTTCTTCAAAGCGATGAACATCCGAAAGCACCGGGATGTTCAGCTTTTCCCTGATGTTCTGTAAAATGTCCAAACCTTTTTCATATCCGGGACCGCGGTAAGAATTTATTGAAGTGCGATTGGCCTTGTCATAAGAAGCCTTAAAGATGAACGGTATTTTCAGTTTTGCGGTAAGTTTTTTTAAATACCGTGCGACATCCGTCGCCGCCTTCTCATTTTCCAGAACGCATGGTCCGGCGATTAATATAAATTTCCTGTTATCGCCCACAACAAAATCGCCTATTTTTATTTTTTTCATTATTCTTCTCTCCCCGCCTTTTGCTGCGTTTTTTCCTGTAATAATTTTATATTCAACCTGGGTATTCTTTGAGCGGCTTTGGCCGAGTCCGGATTCAAAGCATACGCCTTTTTGTAGGTTTCCAGCGCTTTCGGATAGAGTCCTTTTTTCTCGTAAGCTTCGCCCAGGTTATCATAAATATCAGCGTCATCGCTATCGAATTTCAGCGCCATCTGATAATTTTTAATAGCCAGATCACAATTGCCGGAAGCGGCATAAGCGTAACCCAGATTAGCGTAAGCACCGGCTTTCTTCGGCTCCAGTTTGGCCAGTCTTTGATAAATACCAATGGCTTTCTGATAATTCTTTTCTTTCAAATGGAGATCGGCCAGACCGCTCAAAATTTCCTTTGTCGGAGAAGGTATTTTTTCATAAGTTGCAATAGCCTTCTTTCTCATGCCTGTTTTTTCATAGGTGCTCGCCAGGTTGTAGCGTATAATCGGATCTTTTGCACCCCACTGAATAGCTTTCTCATAATGGGCAATCGATTCCTTATACTTCTTCAATTCACCGTAGGCATAACCAAGCCCGGCATAAACGGACGCTCTCTGCGGCGATTTTGTTTTTATCTTTTCGTAATATTTTACAGCCTGACGATATTGTCTGTTTTTAAGCGCCAGGTCGGCAAGACGCTCCAGCGCGTCGTTGTCGTTCGGATTTCTTTTTAGCACTTTTTCATATTCTTTGACCGCGTCGGCATACATTTTTTTTCTTTCATAAACGGCGCCGAGATTATAACGGATGGTCGGGTCGTTAGGATTCAGGGCAGCGGCTTTTTTAAGACTGTTGAGTTCTTCCTGACCTTTGCCGCTTCCGGCGTAGGCAGCGGCCAGGTTCGCATGCGCAACCGGATTTTTCGGTTGTCTCTTCAGAATTTCCTTGTAAAATCCGGCGGCTTCATCATTTTTTTTAAGCTTCATATGAATATCGCCCAGGGCGAATAAGGCCTGTTCCGGTTCCCGGGAGCGACCGGCTATATATTTATATTCTTCGACGGCCTCTTTCAGCATCCGGCTGTTTTTGTAGGCTTCAGCCAGCCGGAACCTAGCTGAATAATTATTGGGTTCCAACTTGACAGCCTCCCGATAGCTTTGAACCGCCTGCGGCCATAATTTCTTTTCCTCCAGAGAAAGACCCAGCGCCAGATAAGCCTCTGTTTCCTTCGGATTTATTCTGACGATTTCGCGGGCCATTTTGATGGTATCATCGAATCGCTTTTGCTTGACATTGATTTTTACCAGTTCCAGCATGGCTACCGTATCATCGGGTTTGATGCTCAGAACTTCCCTATACAGTTTGCCCGCTTCGTCCGGCTGGCCGTGACGGGCATAAACTCCCGCCAGAATTTTACGCACGCTGACATCGTTAGTGTTAAGCGCGATTGCTTTCTTCAAATACTCGATCTGTTGATTAATGTTGGAAGAATCTTTCGCGAACCGAAACCAGTCCTGAGGTGTAATGACAATTTTAATCGGCACCGTCGCTATCGTCTCATCCCGATAATTTACGAGAATATGATAATCGGCAACCGTGCCGGAATTTTCTTTGCCCGTTCCTTTCATGATAATCTGATTCACAAAATCGATGCCCTTCAGCAAAACGCCCAGATCATTATCCCGCCCGCTGAATCCGTCAAATTTAACATAGGTGTATCGGCCCGATAAATCGTCGCTGACCACGGATTTGACCACGAATTCATCGCGATACATAACTTCCAGCACTTCGTTTCTTGCGACACGTATATCCTTGCCGTTTTTTTCCAGCTCCAGATAATAAAATTGCGGCTTTTCCTTGAGCGCGTAATGAGCAAAGGTGTTTTTAATTCTGGATGCCTGAAGCGCAAGAGAAGAAAAAGCATTCTGGTAAAGAAGAAAAGTAATCAAGAATACAACACTGATGACAGCCAGTACGATTGCTATATTTTTAACCGGAAACGACATTCGCCGTTTCGGTGTTCTATGATCGCTATGCCTTTCCATTATTGATTTCCTCATTTATTGAATAATCTTCTTTTTCAAAATCGCGTTTGATATTTTCAACTCAACTGCGCGGATGATATTTGCGGTGAACTTCCTTTAATCTTTCCCTCGTAATGTGAGTATAGATTTGCGTTGTCGAAATATCCGAATGGCCCAGCATGACCTGCACGGTGCGTAAATCCGCGCCGCCCTCCAGCAGATGCGAAGCAAAGGAATGCCGGAATGTATGCGGATAAACTTTCTTTTGCAATCCGGCTTTTTTGGCATAACCGGCAACGATCTTCCAGAAACCCTGTCGGGTAAACTTTTTCCCAAAGCGGTTCAAAAACAAAACGTCCGTCCTCTTTTTCTGCATTAACCGGGGTCTGATCTCATCAACATAACGTCGCGTGCAATCGTAAGCTATTTTGCCGATCGGAACAATTCTTTCTTTGCTGCCCTTCCCCATGACAATCAAAAATCCCACCTGCCAGTTCATGCTGTTCATGGTCAGGTTGATTAATTCCGACACACGAATTCCCGTCGCATACAAAAGTTCCAGCATGGCGGCGTTGCGGATATCGGCATTACTCTGATTTCCGGGCTGGGCCAGGATGATCTTCATTTCCTCCTTGCTGATCGTTTCCGGCAGTTTCATCCATACTTTGGCCAGCTCAATGTTAGCCAACGGATTCTCCGTTAATATTTTTTCCCGCAGAAGATATTTATAAAACCCTCTTAAAGCGGCCAGCGACCTGTTCATCGAATTTGCCGCCAGACCTTCATCCCGGATTCTGCTCAGATATTCGACAATCACTTCCGGCGTGATTTTATTTATATCATTTATTTTTTTGTCTTCCTCGATGAAGAAAATATACCGGCGTAAATCCCGTCCGTAAGATTCCAGCGTATTTTGAGCCATCCCGCGTTCGATCAGAAGATAATCAAAATATTTTACCAGTAATCTCTGCATGAGACTTTTTAACTTAAATATGTCTCTGACGCAAAGATTTTTTATTGACTTATTTCATAATATCGTAAAAATAAGAAACAGTACCCATAATAATTTCGCAACAAGGACTTTCAATGCAAAGAATCATTATTGCTTCCGATCATGGCGCGGTAAATTTAAAGGCTGAAATCATTTCGTTCTTGAAAACAAAAAACTGCGACATAAAGGACATGGGAGTGGCCAGTGAAGCCCCTGTAGATTATCCCGATATTGCCGTGCTCGCCTGCAATGAATTTAAAAAAGGCGGATATGATTTCGGCATTTTGCTCTGCGGCACCGGCATCGGCGTATCCATCACCGCCAATAAGATTAAAGGTATCCGGTGCGCCCTGATTCATGACCTCTTTACTGCCGAAATGGCCAAAGCGCACAATGATGCCAATTTCATCGCCTTGGGCGGACGAGTGCAATACGCTGTACCGGTCACAAAAATCATTGAAAAATTCATGGAAACAAAATTCGCGGGAGACAGGCATTCAAGAAGAGTGGCAAAAATCATGAATGCGGAAAATAGCTAAGGTCTTTATTTTAATACAGGAATTCGTATGGCGGAAGTCCTCGATAAAAAAAAGATTCGCAAAGTTTTCCGTGACGTCCAGAAACATCTGGCCATCGCGCAATTAATCAGGCGTTTTTCCACCAACAAAGAAGATATCCGAAAAGCCGCCCTGAACAGGATAGACCTGTCCCAGTGCCGAAGCGTTTTGGAACTGGGCTGCGCGTTCGGTGCTTTTACCGAGGCCCTGCAGAACAAATTACACCCGAATGCAAAAATAACCGGCGTTGATATTATTCCCGAATACAAACCGTTTTTTCTGGAAGCCAGTCGCCGTTCCGGTTATGAGGGATCATTTTCGTCGTCAGGGATTGAGAAAATTAAAAAATATCACTCCGGCTCTCTGGACCTGATCATCTGCAGCTACGCTTTATATTTTTTCCCCGAGATCGTCCCGGAGATCGCACGCGTGCTGAGGCAAGACGGTTTGTTTATCACCATCACCCACTCCAACCGGGACATGCGGGAAATGGTTGCACTGGTGAAAAGAATCCTCAGGCAAAACAATTCCCTTGAAAACAGTCAATCCCTGCCGATAGAAATTATATTCGACCAGTTCTCCGCGGAAAACGGCGATAATCTTCTCAAACCATTTTTCAACCGGATAGAAGCGGTTGATTTTAAAAACACGCTTGTCTTTCAACCTCAGGAAATTGAACACTTCATGAATTATTTCCAGTTTAAAAAGTCGTTTTTTCTGACCGGAGGCAATGCGAGCGATAAAACAATCATTCATCAGCTTTATGAAGAATTAAAAGACCTGGCCATCAGGAAGAGCTTTGTCACCATGTGCAAGGACGACAGAATTTTCATCTGTTCCCTTCCCGTAAAATCAGAGGATTGGAAATGAAAAAACAAAGGAGACATTGTCCATACTGCGGCGAAATCGTCATCAAAAAATATGAGGATAATGTTCAACGCGACTTTTGTCCTGATTGTAACTCTTTTTTCTATGAAAACCCGCTACCGGTGGTTTCCTCCATTCTGGAATCATCACGTCAGATCCTGCTGGTCAAACGCGACCGGGCGCCATCGAAAGGATTATGGTGCCTGCCGACCGGGTTCGCCGAAGCCGGTGAAAGCATCGAAGAAGCGGCACTGCGCGAGTTATTGGAAGAAACCGGCATCAAGGGGAAAATCGTCAAGCTGCTGGATGTTGATTCCTATAAAAGCCGCTTTTACGGCGATCTGCTTTTTCTGACTTTTATTGTGGAGCAAACCGGCGGTAAACTTTGTGCCGGCGATGATTGTTCGCAGGCTAGGTTCTGGCCGGTAAACAAACTTCCGCCCCTCGCCTTCCGCTCCAATAAACGCGCATTGGACGCCTACATCAAAAGCAGAAAAGATTACTGGGCGATATTTGATTTAATTGAACACACAGATAAAAAAACGCTTCCGCCCGCGATCGCAAAAAATTCTCTGACACGACGTCTGGTCAATGTTATCATCAAAAATAAAGAGAAAATCATCGAGCAATGGCTGGAAGATGTCGTAGTCAACCCCTCCACTGCCGAATATCATAATGTGGAACGAGCGGTCCTCTATAACATCTGCGACAAAATTCTCTCTCAGTTGACCCTCTGGCTCGGAGGTTTGCACGATGTTGACAAAATCAGGAATTTCTATACCAAACTGGGCAAAGAACGAAAGAAATCCGGCTTCAAAATCAGCGATGCGCTGAGCGCGCTCAGCCTCATCCGCAAGCACATCTGGACCTTCGCGCTGGCGCAGGATGCCCTGCAGAAGAATTTGGAGCTGCTGATGACCTTCGAGCTTCAGCGTCGGATGACTGTCTTTTTCGACTTAGCCACGTTCTATTTAACAAGAGGACATGAACAGTAAAAAATAATTTTGAGTTTGATAAACTTTAACATAATTAAAATGAATGCCAAGTCGCATTCGAAGGATAACGCGGCGTCAAGGAGGAGGCTCCGCAGGCGTATATAAAAATACGTCGAGGAAACCGACGACGCAGACAACAAAGTTAGCCGATGAATCCGGCTTGGCATATGGAGGTGCATTATGGAGTTCAAAGATGTTATTCAACAAAGACGAGCCGTAAATTTCTTTGACACCACCAAAGATGTAACATACGCGCAGCTTAAACAAATTATTGAGACCGCAGCTTTGGCACCTTCAAGCTCTAATCTTCAACCGTGGAAAGTCATTGTTCTAAGAGATAAGGAGAAAAAAGAAACGCTGAGAAAAGTGGCCATGAATCAGCCCAAGATTACCGATGCACCTGTTGTTCTTATTGTTCTTGGTGATCGTGAAGGATTTAAGAAAGGTAATTCCGGTTTCGAAAAAGTCTTTGCCGAATCGGTTAAGGCGGGTACTACGAAGCAGGAGCAGTATGATGGATTTGCCAACTCGACAAATTCACTCTACGGAATATCGCCAGAACGCCAAGTGGCGTTTGCCTGCAAGAATGCCGGATTTTTCGCCATGTCGCTGATGCTGGCTGCCAAAGACGCCGGACTTGATTCACATCCAATGGACGGATTTGATATCGACGGCGTCCGAAGAGCTTTTAACATTCCCGACCAATACTGGATTCCTTGTTTACTGGCCATCGGTCATTTTGACAAAACCAAAACTCTTCTCCCGCCAAAATGGAGAAATAGTTATGAGGAGATAATAATTGAGTTTCAATCAGACTCCAATTTCAAAAACGAAGTGCATTGAAATTGGATAGTCGAATTGTCCCCGAAGCGAAGCGGAGTGGGATAGTGAACCCAGCAAGATTGGTCGAGTCTTTTTGACTCGACCGTATATATACTCAGCATATCTATATATTAACAGCCAAGTCAAAAAGACTTGGCTGAGCTAGGGAAGTTTGAAGTTATGCAAACTATACCAGGCGCGTAGCGCCGTGGTAAAATGAATGAAACGACATTTGAAGCGCAAATGGAATTGTCCACGAAGCGTAGCATAGCGGGATAGTGACACTATAATTACAAAAACGAAGCGAAGTGGAATTGTTGACATCGTATTAAAAATAAATTAAAAGTTTTCACATCACCACCGATCCATATAAACAATGTTATGTGAAAAGCAGGAGATTATTGCATGTCGATGACGCCAGAAGACGCTGCATATGAAGAGTATATGGCGCAACTTTATGAAGAACATAAACAGGAGGCAATAGAAGAATTTACTGACGAGCGACTAAAGTCCTATTACAATGAGAATCGTCTTCTCGCAGAACCAGCTTTCAACGCCCTCATCGAAGCACGAAAATTAATAGGAATAAATGCTACTGCGGGCCTTATTTATGCTGCTATCGCTATGGAAGTTGGACTAAAGGAAACGCTTCTAAAACCGATTGTTTTCGGTCTGGTTCATGCTACACCTGTTGCAACTTTAATAACCGACTTGGCAATATCATATTCGAGTATGGACAAATATAGAGAGTTGCTTTTGCAAATACTTCAACAGCATGGTGGGGTTAATCTGGATACTTACCTAAGATTGGGCTCTAGCAAACCTGTTTGGCAAGAAATAAAAGAGGTACAAAAGCAAAGAAACTTAGTACTGCACAGGGCCGAAATAGCATCTGACGAAAAAGCTCACTTGGCTTTGGGTGTAGCTTCAACAATCATTGAAAACCTATTTCCCGCAGTGGTAACAAAAATGGGAATGCATCTTCATGATGGCTTTAGAATCTGCAGCGGCTGGAAATGCAATTATAAAGGTCGGCCAAAATGGGAAGATGAGTGGTAGCCATATGGAAAAATTAATGCAGAAATCTATCGTGATCTGCACATAACGTTAGCGTTACGGAGGTAGTATATGGGTTTTCTCAATAATTTGCTCGGTTTCCGCTGGAGCCTGTACATTGTCCAGAACGGAAATCAACTGGCCTACGCCATGCATGAACACTCTGTCATGCGAATGATTGGTTATGTGATGGGGTACTTTGCAGATGGCGGACGGCCAGTCGAGCCCTGGAGCCTTTATCTGAATTTCAACCAAAAACACCAAACCATAAAGCTGGGGCCTGAGCATTTCACCCCAGATGGAGAAGATGTAACGCCTCTCCTCATCCAACAAATTGAGTCAATTGACCCTGGCTGGAAAGTAGAAGGCGGAGAACCGGTGTTTGAAGAAGCCGCAACAAAGAAACGAATCAAGATTACTGAGTATCCTCCTGGGAAAATTGATATTCAGGCAATGTTCGACAACATCAACAAACCCAGAGAACTGACGTTTTTTCGGGTTATGGATGAAGTCTTCGGTAAATAACGCTAACAAACGCTTTGAGAGGGACGCTACACCAGCAAGCATCTCTTACTGTCTCCGCGCCCCTCAAGCTACACATTAATGCCCGTATCATCAAAAAATAAACGATTGTCATTTTTTCAAAACTTGGTTAAATAAGCACATCAATATCAAGGAGAAGAAGATGGCCGCTAAAATTAAAATTTACACGTTGAGCACGTGCAGTCACTGCAAGGCGACAAAGAAATTTTTAAACGAGAACAGCATTCCTTTTGATTGTGTTGATGTCGATCTGCTGCAGGGCGAAGACCGGCAGAAGATTCTGGAAGAAGTGACGCAGTACAATCCCGACCGTTCTTTCCCGACCATTTTAATCGGCGATAAGGTTATCATCGGTTTCAAGGAAAACGCCATTAAGGAGGCTTTGGGCATCTAATGACTCCCGCTGAACTCTACGACATGATGAAGAAGGCTCAGGAGCCTAAGGGGTATTTTTTCAACAAAGACAAAGACTGGGTCTTGAGCATTCTGGCCGACCTTTTAGTCAATAAAGAACGCTACGGTTATATGTGCTGCCCTTGCCGCCTGGCGGCTGGTAGCCGAGAAAAGGACACCGATATTATCTGCCCCTGTCAGTACCGGCCGGAAGATATCAAAGAATACGGCAGTTGTTTCTGTAATTTATACGTTTCCGCCGAATGGAACGAAGGAAAAATCGAACAACAATACGTTCCGGAAAGAAGACCCAAGGAAAAAATAGGATTCTAAGATACTATTATTTTTCGCTTTTTGATTTTTTACCTTATCCCCTAACGCTTCGCGGTGGGTATAGTTTCAAATCCCGATACATAGGGATTTGATAATTCGACTTACAAAATTCAGTTCATTTTATTCCTGAATTTTGTGTTTCATTACGTCCTACAAATTTCAGTGCGCTTATAGTGACCCTACAGTGACCTTTAGGTTATTTAGGTTATTCGTTTCTGAAATTTGGGTCTCATTAAAATATTTTCATATTTTTACTTGATTTCCTTAAATAAATCATTATATTCAAGCAAAACTTAACAACAAGGAGTTTTCTCCATGATTAATATGTATAAATGCAAGAAAAAGAATACCCTGATCAGTGAAATCTGTACCGATACAACCTGTGAATGGCGCTTGAAAAACGAATCGTTTCTGAACTGCACCTGGGTCGCCTGCAATTACGGTCCGTTTACTCTCGAAGAAGTCGGTGATATGATGGGAGTTACCCGCGAACGTATTCGCCAGATTGAAGCCAAAGCACTGAAGAAACTCCAGCATAAAAAGAGACGGGATCAACTCAAAGATTTTGCCGCGCCGGGCAATGACTGGGATAGCCTGTAAGATTTACTTAATTAAGCCTTCTTTTTTGACTTATCTTTAGACAAAACTTCTTTCATTTGCTCTTTTCGTTCATCGCGCGTAAAGAGCAAAGCGCAGATTGATGATTCAATATCCATGGCGGCCATTTTATCCATGCGGGGTACAATGGAGCACAGATTTTTCAATTCTTCAAAAGCTCTCGGAGAACGCTGAGAGAGAGTATCCGCGATGCTTTCCGCCACTTCCATGAATCTTTCCGGCGGTTCAACTTTACTGACCAGACCCAGTTTCAACGCTTCATTGGCTCCGATTGGTTCTCCCAGCATGACGATTTCCTTGGCCTTTGTAATGCCGACAATCTGACTCAGAGGATAAAAGAATGGATTAAATCCGAATTTCAATTCAGGATGACAGAAGATGGCGCTTTCCGATGCGACGACAAGATCGCAAACAGTAACCAGATTAAAACCGCCGCCCAGAGCGATTCCGCCCACCGCAGCAATCACCGGTTTCTTAAACGTATAGATCTTTTTTAAATACTTCATCATGGACTTGAGGAATTCATCGCTTTCTTTATCGGGCAGGCTGTTCAGTTCTTTGATATCCATGCCTGCCGAGAAGACATATTCTCCGCCGGTCAGAACGACCGCCCGCACATCGGAATCGGTTTCCAAATTGGTAAATACATCATACAAATCTTGATGCATTTCCTTGCTAATCGCATTCATTTCATGAGGGCGATTCAATTTAATGACGGCGACCTTTTTTTTCTTTTCAACAATTAACGTATGGTATGTCATTTTTTATTATCTACCATGAGGCGAAGTTCTTTTCCTGTTTTAAAAAAGGGAACTTTTCTCTCCTTTAATTTCACCTGCGCACCTGACTTGGGATTACGACCCATGCGCGGTTTTCTTTCCCGGACCTCGAAACTACCGAATCCCCTTAACTCAATGCGCTCGCCGCGCTTTATCGCGTCAATCATCGAATCAAATATTATATTGACGACATAAGTTACATCCTTGAGAGAATAGGTTTTGAGTTCTTCCTGTAATTTCTTTATCAAATCGTTTTTTGTCATAATAAACTTTCCTTTATCTTCCGGGATAATATAAGTAACTTAAACCGCTTTTCATCTCCATTTTTTCCTTGAGTGAAGCGCTTATTTTACTTGCCGCGCCCTCCAGAAAATAATCGAAAACAGATGCTCTTTTCTTTGAAGGATAAACCAAATCGAACTTGCCGTTGCCCCCCGCTAATTTATCCGCGAGTTTTGCGGCTGAAGACATATCGCCGAGATAATCAACCAGTCCCAGTTCTTTTGCCTTGCGGCCGGAAAATACCCGTCCATCGGCGATTTCGATAACTTTTTCCCGGGAAAGTTTTCTTTCTTTTACAATCACATCCACGAACTGATTGTAAATATCATCCACCAGATCCTGAACGATGACTTTTTCTTCGGGGGTCATGTCTCTTAACGGAGAGCCGATGTCCTTGTATTCGCCGCTTTTCACCACGGCGGATTTTACACCTACTTTTTTGAGCAGCTCTTCGAAATTAGCGAACTGCATAATGGCTGAAATACTGCCGGTTATGGTCCCGGGATTGGCGACAATTTTATCGGCGGCGCAGGCGACAAGCAAACCGCCGGAAGCGGCGATCGACCCCATGGAAACAACAACTTTCTTTGTTTTCTTGAGCTCAAGGACGGCATCGTATATTTCCTGAGAAGCGGCAACACCGCCGCCCGGCGAATCTACCCGGAGAACCACTGCGATGATTGAATCATCTTTGCCAAATTCATTCAGCTGTTCGGCAATTTCCAGCGAATCGGCAATCATTCCTTCAACGGGCACAACGCCGATTTTATCTTTTAATGAAAAACCGGTAGCTCTTCCCGAATTAAAACCGGCCCGGTAAAAGGATAAATATAAGATCACGCCAAACGCAAAAAGGATTAACATTCCAAAGAGCACGGGATGTTTTCTCATGTCTTATTCGTCCTTTTGTTTAGTGTTTATTTTCACGTCAGCAAGGGCATGACTGAGATTGGAACCGATATTTTCCGTATTGTTAATGTACTGATTGGATGCGGGCGTCGGAGCCGGAGCTTCCAATTCTTTAATGCTTAATCGTATTTTTTTGGATTTGGGATCAATACTTTTCACGACGGCGGAAACCGTATCGCCAACCGAATAAAGCTCCGAAGATGTTTTTACACGCTTCTGGCTTATCTCGGAAATATGAACAAGACCTTCTATCCCTTCTTCAATTTCCATAAAAATGCCGAAATCGGTAAAGTTTGTTATTTTGCCCGTGACGACACTGCCCGGAGCATATTTCTCCGACAACTCATCCCACGGATTTTTTTCTATCTGTTTGATGCCCAGGGAGAACTTTTCATTTTCCACATCAATGTTCAACACGACCGCTTCAACTTCCTGACCTTTTTTAAAATATTCAGAGGGATGATTTACCCGGTGCTTCCAGGAAATATCCGACACGTGAATCAAACCGTCAATTTTTTCTTCAACGCCCACGAAAACTCCAAAGTTGGTAATGTTTCTGACAGTACCTTTCACCACCGTTCCAACCGGATATTTTTCCTTGAGTTTTTCCCACGGATTGGGAGTTGTCTGCTTCAGGCTTAAAGAAATTCTCTTGTTCTGAGGATTAACCTCCAGCACCATCACATCAATTTCTTCACCGATACTGAGAACTTTGGACGGGTGCTTTATTTCTCTGGTCCAGTACATTTCCGATATATGAACCAGTCCTTCAACGCCTGATTTCAATTCTACAAAAACACCGTAATCGGTTAAATTCACCACTTTCCCCTTGACAACAGATCCCACGGGATACGTTTCCATTATTTTTTCCCAGGGATTTTCCGTTAATTGCTTGAGGCCAAGAGAAACTCTTTCCTTCTCTGAATCAAAAGAAAGAACTTTCGTGGTAATTTTGTCACCCTTCTGAAACATCTCAGACGGTTTGACAATTCTCCCCCAGGAAATATCGGTAACATGAAGGAGTCCGTCAATGCCGCCCAGATCTATAAAAACGCCATAATCGGTTATATTTTTAATGATACCTTCTACGACGTTACCTTCTTTTATATTTTTCAGGATATCCTGTTTTTCTGCTTCTCTTTCCGAAGCCACAATTGCCCGTCGTGATAAAACAACATTGTTACGTTTCCTGTCGTATTTCAGCACCTTGAAATCAAGTGTCTGACCGACAAATTTGTCCAGATCTTTAACCGGACGAACATCGACCTGTGATCCGGGAAGAAAAGCGATAATACCGATATCGACAGAAAGTCCTCCCTTGACCTTTTCAACGACAACGCCTTCCACCAGCGTGTCGTTTTCGCAGGTATTTTTAATCTCATCCCATATTTTAACTTTGGAAGCCTTGTCTCTGGATAAAACCAGATTTCCCTCGGAATCCCTTCTATCAATAAACACATCTATTTCATCGCCGACGGAAATATTAATGTTTCCTTTGGCGTCTTTTATTTCGTCTATCGGAATAAAGCCTTCTGTCTTCCAGCCGACATCAACCATGATTCTGTCGTCTTTTATCTGCACAACCTTGCCGGTCGCTATATCACCATATTGAAATTGATTAAGGCTTTTTTCGTAAAGCTCTTTAAAATCCATTTCTTCTTCTTTTGTTGAAGTTGAATTATTCTTCGGCAAAGATTTCTCGTCAACCTCACCTTGTTTAGTTAAGTTTGTGTTGTTATTGTTAACCATTAAACCAATACCCCCTGTTTTTTATGAAACCCTGTAATTTTTAAGGTTTAACATACCAGATTTTAAATATCAACATAAATCATTTAAATATAATTCAGTATATTTTGGCTATATTGACGAAATATTTGACATAATTTTTTCAACAACCTCTTCAACGGATAAGTTATCAGAATGGATGATGACTGCTCCGGCAGGCGCTTTCAAAGGTGCCATTTCTCTTTGGCTGTCCTGATTGTCTCTGATCCTCATATCCCTTTGAATTGATTGATAATCGGTCAGATTATCCTTAAGCAACAGTTCCTTATGCCTCCGTTTGGTCCGTTCATCAAATGTTGCATCCAGATAAAATTTGTAATCGGCATCCGGAAAAACGACCGATCCCATATCCCTTCCTTCAGCGATAATCCCGCCTCGGGAACCGGCCTCTCGCTGGAGATCAAGCAACTTTGCGCGCACCACCGCAAACGCGGATATGGTTGAGGCGGCCAGTCCGACTTCTTCCGTGCGGATTTTATCTTCCACATCCTCATCATCAACAAATACTTTCATCCGACCGTCCATATTTCTCAATTCTACTTTTGTTGCCGAACATAAATCGGACAGAGATGGAATTTTATCGACAGGCATTTTACGTTTTACGGCTTTATAAGCCAGGCCTCTGTAAAGAGCGCCGGTATCAAGATAAAGATATCCGAGCCGCTGAGCCAGGATTTTGCTTATTGTGCTTTTACCGGCGCCGGCAGGTCCATCAATTGTTATCACAGGCTTCTTATCCATAACCAACAATCCTTTTTCTGTCATTGAATGAAAACTTGTCTTTAAAAAATAAAGAAGGTACTATTATATTTAATTATATTATTTTGGAACTTTCTATGCGTAAATCGAGTCAAAATCAATATATTTATTGTGAGACTCAAATTTCAAAAACGGAGTGTACTGAAATTTGCAAGTCGAACAATCCCGCCATAAGCGGAGGGTATAATACCCCGCCCCTTGGGGAAGAATTTAGGTCCGGGGCTTGCCTTGGGGTTCATACCCTTGGTTTCCTTGTTATTGTTCTGATATTTCTTTTCAACACCAATATTTGTTTTGCCGAGTTCACCATTGACGATGAGAAAAAACTCGGCAAGGAATTTTACGATAAAATGGTTGAACATCGCCTGATTCTTGATGACAACACAACCAGAAATTATATCAACAAAGTCGGCAATCTGGTACTTGCGCAGACCACCCAAGCTCCTTTCCAGTTCAATTTTTTCGTCGTCGACAGCTCAGCAATCAATGCCTTCGCGACTCCCGGCGGTTACATTTACATCAACAAGGGATTGATGATGGCCGCCGAAAATGAAGCCCAACTGGCCGGTGTCATCGCCCACGAAATCGGCCACGCCAATGCGCGTCACGTTGCCAGTATTATTTCAAAATCGACGAAATTAAACATGGCGGCTCTGGCAGCCATGCTGGCCGGTGTTTTTCTTGGCGGAGGCGGAGAAACCTCAGCCGCCATTGCTGCATTTTCGCTGGCGGGTTCAAGCAGTATGACCTTGAGATACATGCGTGAACATGAAGAAGAAGCGGACCGGATGGGCATTGAATACCTTGTCCGTGCGGGTTACGCTCCGACGGCCATGATTGATTTTCTCAAAATCATGAAGCAGAATGAATTCCTCTCCAAAACGATGCCTTCCTACCTGAAAACACATCCCGGAACCGAAGACCGTATTATCTACATGGATAGCTTGATCCTGACTCAGTACAATCGAAAAGGAGCATATAATATCATAGGTAATTTCAAGAGAATTCAGGCCATCATTCCTCTGGACACATCGGAAACCGGCAAAAAGATCAAAAGACTGGAACTGTCTTTAAAAGATAATCCCGATGACATCGATTTGCTCTACGATCTGGCTTTAACGGAAGATCGGATGGGAAAGACAGAATCCGCTCTTCAGCATTATCAGAAAGCACTGCAGCTTTCACCCAACGATAAAGATATTCTAAAAAACACAGGGTTGCTTTACCTGAAGATGGGTAAAATCAACTTAGCGCAAGAATACCTTTCAAAGGTATCCTCCGTTGACCATCAGGATGATGAAGCAACGCTGGCCCTGGGTCGCGTATATTTTGCTTCCGGCAAATATCAAGACGCGCTTGATTGTTACCTGAAGATTAAGGATAGAATATCTGATCATCAGGATATTAATTACTTTATTGCCATGGCTTATGGAAAACTCAGCAATAAAGGAGACTCTCATTATTACTTCGGATTACACTTCCAGCAGGAAAATAAAAAAGACAGCGCCCTCTTTCATTTCGACAAAGCCCTTCAATATTTCCCACCGGGATCGGCAAGACACACAGAGATTAATAAGGCCATTAAAGAAGTAGAAAATGCCGAGAAGAAACGTGCTCCCGCAGGAAATATAAACCGTTAAATAAATCTTTCACGGTTCAGCCTTGACATTATCGAGTTCTTGTATATTTTATTATGAGACACAAATTTTAACGACACTCGCTGAGAGTGAATGAAATGAAGATCGAAGCGTAAGTGGTCGTGAGAGTCTCTGAAAACGAGTGTAGCGAAATTTGAAGAACAAGTCGAACTATCCCATTCCGATTAATCGGGATGGGAAATCATCCCACATACGAAGCTTCGTGGAGCTGTATGGTTAGTCGAACAATTCCGCTCAGCGGAGGGGACAATACCCCACAATGTGCTGTGGGATTAAAACCATTGATGAAAAAAGGTTTGAGAACAAATGCCGATTTACGAATTTCAATGTAAAAAATGCAAGCATGTTTTTGAAAGTTTGATTTTTTCCTCCGCGGAGGAAAAAGGGCTTTCCTGTCCGAAATGCGGATCAAAAAAAACGGAGAAAGTCATGTCCGTATCTGCCAGAAGAAAGTCTAAGGGGTCATCGGGTTCAACCGGTTCATCGTGCTCAGCGACCTCCTGCCCGCCGGGATGTTCCTGTCATTAATGAGAACTCAAATTATAAAAAAAGTGAAGTAATTCAGGGAAGAGTGAAGAAGGCCTTTATTGCACCTCCCTGCGGGAATGCTCTTTCGTTCAACAGTTTCATGCCCTCCTATTCTTTTATATTGCGAAAAAATACTTAATACATTATAAGACGACAACTTTATATTATCTTGAAAGGAGTCTCACAAAGTGAATATTTTAATTTTTGGCCCCAACGGCAGCGGCAAAGGAACTCAAGGCGCAATCGTGCAAAAGAAATACGGCGTGCCCCATATTGAAACCGGCGTTATTTTCCGCCAGAATATTTCCAAAAAGACCCCGCTGGGCGAAAAAGCGAAAGCATTTATCGACCGCGGCGAACTCGTCCCCGACGATATCACTATCCCCATGATTCTGGACCGCCTCAAAGAAGATGATTGTAAAAAAGGCTGGCTCTTAGATGGATTCCCCCGCAATCTGGCTCAGGCGGAAGCCCTCTGGGCGGCTCTGCAGAAAGAAAAAATTAATTTGGATTACGTCATCGAAATCAATCTGGATCGCGAAATAGCCAAAAACCGTATCATGGGACGCAGACTTTGCAAAATCGACAACAACCATCCCAACAACATTTTCATCGATGCGATAAAACCGCACGAACATGACGGCAAAGTCGTTTGCCGTGTCTGCGGTTGCGAAGAGTTGTCCGCGCGCGCTGACGATCAGGATACAGCGGCTATTGATAAGCGTCATGGCATTTACTATGACACAAAAACCGGTACGCTGGCGGCAGTTAACTATTTCAAAGAGAGAACAAAAGTTATCGCTGTCGACGGCAGTGTAGGTGTTAAAGAAGTATCTGAAGAACTTATGAAGAAACTGGCGTAACCGGTTAGGAAAGATTGAATAAAAAAGCCCCCCGAAGCACTATGGAGGGCTTTTTTAACAAATAATTATGGAAAACATCAGAAACTTCAGCATCATCGCTCATATCGATCACGGAAAGTCAACACTGGCCGACCGCCTGATTCAATTTACCGGAGTCTGCAACGACAGAAATTTTCAGGATCAGATTCTCGACAACATGGATATCGAGCGGGAACGCGGCATTACCATCAAGAGCAATGCCATATCCCTGCCCTACCGTGCCAAAGACGGCAAAGATTATATCCTGAACCTCATTGACACTCCCGGGCATGTCGATTTTTCCTATGAAGTTTCCCGTTCTTTGGCCTCCTGTGAAGGCGTCCTGCTCCTGATCGATGCGGCACAGGGCGTACAGGCACAAACACTGGCTAATCTTTATCTGGCGCTTGAGCACAATCTGGAAATTATTCCGGTCATCAATAAAATCGATCTTCCGTCCGCCGATGTTGACCGTGTTCTGGAGGAAATCGATTCCGAACTGGGGCTTGATCCTTTTACGCATATTAAATGTTCGGCCAAGGAAGGCACCGGCATCGAAGAAATTCTGGAAGCCGTTGTTCAACGCATACCGCCACCCAAAGGCAATGCCGAAAATCCTCTGGCCGCATTGATTTTCGACGCGAAGTACGATTCCTTTCGCGGGACGATTATTCACTGCCGTGTTTTTGAAGGAACCGTTAAAAGTGGCGACATCATAAAATTCATGTACAACGGCACAACTTACAAAGTGGAAGAAGTCGGCCACTTTCTACTCACCCGCACCAAACGTGAAAAACTTTCCGCCGGCGATGTCGGTTATATCATTGCCGGCGTGAAAACCGTTGCGGATGTGCGCACAGGCGATACGATCACGCTTCAGGACAGACCTTGCGCTCAGCCTCTTCCCGGCTTCAAGGAAGTCAAGCCGGTGGTCTTTGCTTCCATTTATCCCATTGCTTCCGATGATTATCAGGATCTGGCCGATTCGCTGGAAAAATACAAACTCAACGATGCCTCTTTTATTTACGAGAAAGATTCCTCCGCTGCCTTAGGACAGGGTTTCCGATGCGGTTTTCTGGGGCTGCTGCACCTCGATATCGTGCAGGAAAGACTTGAAAGAGAATTTGACCTTTCCATTATTCTTTCCGTGCCCAGTGTGCGTTACCGATTTACGCTCAAGGATAAAAATGTCATCTACGTTGATAATCCCGCGCATTATCCCGATCCGACTGAAATCGACAAAGGGGAAGAACCTTTCATCCGCGCATCAATGATGCTGCCTGAACGCTACCTGGGAGCGGTCATGAAACTCTGCATGGAAAAACGCGGCGTGAATTCCGTCATGAATTATACCGGTCCCGGACGTGTGGAGCTATCCTACGAAATGCCATTGGCCGAAGTCATCTTTGATTTTTACGACCGTTTTAAGTCGGTAACTCAGGGTTATGGATCATTTGACTATGATGTAATCGATTATCGCGAAAGCAGCCTGGTTCTGATGGACATTCTGGTTAACAGCGAAAAGGTGGACGCGCTTTCGCAGATCGTTCATCGCGATCGTGCCCGGGCCCGGGCACTCTTGGCCTGTGACCGGCTTAAAGATGAAATACCGCGTCAGATGTTTAAAATAGCCATTCAGGGCGCTATCGGCGGAGAAATTATCGCGCGCACGACCATCAGCGCCTTTCGCAAGGACGTGACATCCAAATGCTACGGCGGTGATATTACGCGCAAGAGAAAACTTCTTGAAAAGCAAAAAGCCGGCAAGAAGCGCATGAAGATGATCGGATCGGTAAGTATTCCGCAGAGCGCCTTTCTGGCGGTATTGAAATCCGACACGGATTAGAAATTTGCTATGTCCGCGAAGGCGGGAATCCAGAGAAAAGATCATATATAAATTCCTATGAGAAGCGAACAAGCCGGGCTTTATGTTCACATACCTTTTTGCCTCAGGAAATGCGGCTACTGCAGTTTTTACTCCATCGCATCCGTCAATCTTATTCCCGAATATATTAACGCGTTAAAAAAAGAAATAAAGCATTACCGGAATATTTTTTCATCCTTTGACACAATCTATATCGGCGGCGGCACCCCTTCCCTTCTGACTCCGCAACAACTTGCCGATATCTTCTCGACGATCCATAAACACTATGAGATTGACGAGAAGGCTGAAATCACGATGGAGATCAATCCGGGAGACGTTTCCCGAGAATACTTGAAAGCACTGCGCATCATTGGCATTAATCGTCTGAATATCGGCATTCAGTCTTTCGACGATAAAATTTTAAGATTACTCGGACGCAGACATTCTGTTCAAGAAGCTGTTTCCTCAATCGACGCTTCAAGACAAGCCGGGTTCAATAATCTCGGTATCGATTTGATTTACGGAGTTCATGGTCTCGGCATCAAATCATGGAAAAATGCATTGCGGGAAGCCGTTGCTTTCGCGCCGGAACATATTTCCTGCTATCAGCTTTCGCTGGAAGACAAAACACTTCTTTATAAAAAATACGATGCGGAAGGCTGGCGTCTTCCCGACGAAAAAACGGCATTGAAATTATTTTTAACCACCGCCGAAGAGCTTGCAAATACCGGTTATATTCAATACGAAGTTTCCAACTTCGCACGCCTTGATAAATTCAAATCCCGTCATAATCAGAAATACTGGCGGCACACGCCTTACTTGGGCCTGGGACCTGCCGCAAATTCGTTTCTGGATAATAAACGCTGGTGGAACAAAGCTTCGTTGAAGATCTACCTGAAAGAAATTGCTTCCGGGGAAATGCCTGTGGAGGGCGCTGAAATTCTTTCAACCGAGCAATTGCAACTGGAAGCTTTATTTCTCGGCTTGCGCACCCAAGAAGGAATAGACTTGAAACACTATAAAACAAAACACGGCACGGATTTACCGGCAGAGAAAAAAACAATCATTGACGCATTAATCAAAAATAAACTCGTGGAATTAAAGAATGGATTCTTGCGCCCTACCCTGGCCGGCATGGCTATTGCTGACAGCTTGGCTTTAATCTGATGACGCAAGAGTTTATAACTTTACAGATAGTCCTTTCTTGGCGGACTAAAGAAATCCAACACTTCACCGGGCTCAATGATTTCAATGCGATGCTCAGTATCACGAGGAATAGAATATGAATCACCCGGACCTATCTCCTGGTTATTGTCCCCGAAAATGATTCTATATTTGCCCGAGATTACATAGCCGCTTTGCTCATTCGGATGCTTGTGCAAGGGAGGATTATCCTCTTTCTTATACAGCATTTTAGTAATCATTGATTCAGGACCATGCGAGAGTACAACAAAATCAACGCCCAAGAAACTTTTTCGCCGTGCCTCCTTCGCTTTAACTATCATATCATCTCCTGACATCGTGGATTGTATAATTGAACCGCGCTTGAAGTGGCCCGTGTATCGGGGATCAGCTCTAGTCGCTTGTTTAGTCACCGCAGGCGCTTGAACAATCACCCCTCCATTTCTCTAGTTAAAATTTTCCGTCCAAATTTTATCTTATCGTGACAGAAGTTATCTGCTGATCAAGATGAGATTTGATTTTCTGCAGGTCTTCATCGGAAAAAGATTTTTCTTTGGTGAATTTTTTATCCAGTGTCTTCGTCGGAATAAAATTTTGCAGAACATAATGGCTTGCGCCGTTGATCATTTTTCCAATCTGCAAAATATCATTCTCATCCAACTGCGACTGCACAAGCGTCGTCCGGAATTCATAGGGGATATTGGCTTTTAAAATAATTTTGATACTCTCTTTGATTGCATCCTGATTAACCGGGGTTTTTACGACTTCCCTGTATTTATCCAAAGGCGCTTTTACATCCATGGCTATATAATCGATCAACTTTTCGTCAAGCAGCGCCTTGATAACCTGCGGCAAAGATCCGTTGGTATCCAACTTAACGGCAAATCCCATCTTTTTGATCTTTCTGATGAAAGGAACTAAATCCGCCTGGATAGTCGGCTCTCCGCCGCAAATCGTGACCGCATCAAGCTTTCCTTTACGTGATTCAAGAAATTCAATAACATCATTTTCATTCATAGATTTGCGGAACATATCCGGATCGACCAGTTCCGGATTGTGACAATAGGGACATTTGAAATTGCATCCCTGTGAAAAAATAATGGCGCAGATATAGCCCGGATAATCAATAAGTGATACTCTCTGTAAACCGCCGATTTTCATTACTGCCCTCTGATTTTTGAAACACGAACGCGTCGCGTCCGATATGGTTAAACGTAAATTATTCGTTTATTTGAATTTGAATACCTGACGAGAGTCAAATTCTTCCTGCTTGCCTTTATTCCACTGCTTGACCGGCCTTAAATAACCGACAACCCGGGAATATACTTCGCAATCATCAGCGCAAGTCGGGCATATTTCCTGTTCGCCTTTGATGTAACCATGCGACGGACAGACACTAAAGGTTGGCGTAAATGTTATATAAGGCAAATGATAATTGTAACAAATTTTCTGGACAAGTTTCTTAACGGATTGAGGATCATCAATCCGCTCACCGGCAAAGGTATGAAATACCGTACCGCCGGTATATTTTGTCTGGATGTCATCCTGTAAATCAAGCGCCTCAAAAATGTCATCGGTATAATTCACCGGCAACTGGGTGGAGTTGGTATAAAACGGTTCCGCCTTTTTAGATTTGCCTTCACTGGCGGTAATAATATCAGGAAACTTCTCTTTATCTATTTTCGCGAGACGATAGGATGTTCCTTCCGCCGGCGTCGATTCCAGATTATAATTATTACCGGTTTCCTTCTGGAAATTAATGAGTTCCTTCCTCATAAAATCCAGCACCTGCTTGGTGAACTCCTGGCCTTTTTCCGTGGCAATGTTCACGCCCAGCAAATTCAAACAGGCCTCATTCATCCCGACAAGACCGATGGTGGAAAAATGATTCTTCCAGTACTCATCGAATCGCTCCTTCACACCGCGCAGATAATATTTTGTATAGGGATAAAGATTTCCATCGGTGAATTTTTCCAGAACTTTTCTCTTTGTTTCCAGACTTTCCTTGGCCAGTTCCATCAGTTGTGCCAGTCTCAGCAGAAAATCTTTTTTGGACTTGGCCAGATAGGCGATTCGCGGCATGTTAATCGTGATGACACCGATAGAGCCTGTCAACGGGTTGGAACCGAACAGCCCTCCGCCTCTCATCTCCAACTCACGATTGTCAATGCGCAAACGGCAGCACATGCTGCGCGCGTCTTCCGGATTCATGTCGGAATTAATAAAGTTGGAAAAATAAGGAACGCCGTATTTAGCGGTCATTTCCCATAAATCCTGTAAATTGGGATCATCCCAGTTAAAATCCTTGGTGACATTGTACGTGGGAATCGGGAAAGTAAAAACTCTGCCTTTGGCGTCGCCCTCAGCCATAACCTGCAGAAAAGCTTTATTGAAGAGATTCATTTCTTCCTGAAATTCTTTGTAGGTTTCTTTTTGCGGCTTGCCGCCAATAATGACATTCTGATCCGCGTAATATTTAGGAACCGTAACATCCAGCGTCACATTGGTGAAAGGAGTCTGAAATCCGACTCTTGTCGGCACATTAATGTTAAAAATGAACTCCTGAAGCGCCTGCTTGATTTCTTTAATGGTCAATTTATCATAACGGATAAACGGGGCAAGCAGGGTATCAAAATTGGAAAAAGCCTGAGCACCGGCGGCTTCCCCCTGCAGCGTGTAAAAGAAATTAACCACCTGTCCCAAAGCACTGCGCAGATGATTGGCCGGTTTACTCTCTACCTTGCCGGAAACTCCCTGAAACCCCTGAAGGAGCAAATCAAATAAATCCCAGCCGACACAATAAACGGATAGCAAACTGAGGTCGTGGATATGAAAATCTCCGTCGGTATGCGCTTTGTGAATTTCCGGAGTATAAATTTCATTGAGCCAGTAAACCTTGCTCACTTCAGAAGAAATATAATTATTCAGTCCCTGCAATGAATAATCCATATTACTGTTTTCATTTATTTTCCAATCCAGCTTCTTCAGATACTGATCGACGAGATCGACTTCCATCCTGTTGGCGATATCTCTCAAGCGGGAATGCTGATCGCGATAAATGATGTAGGACTTGGCTGTTTTACGATAAGGAGAATTTAACAAAACTTCTTCGACAACATCCTGAATTTCTTCAACGGTTAAAATCTTGCTGTCAAAAAGCTTTTCGGCAAGGTTTAGAACCTTGATCGTCAATTTACGCGCTTCTTGAATGTCAAATTCATCGGTGGCATTTCCTGCCTTGGCAATGGCATTGGTAATTTTTTCGGCGTTAAATTTAACTAACCGTCCGTCTCTTTTTTTGATTTTCAAATTCATAAAAACACTCCATCAATGCGAATAAAATGATCAATAAATAAAAGCACATAACGCTATATATTGGGGTTGAATGAGATACTACCACTATATATAGTAATTTTCAAGGAAATAATAAAATATTTTCGGGGGGATTATTCTGATGAAAACTCAAATGGATAGGCGCGATATCTGCAGTAAATTAATAATTTCAAAGCTTATTATATTCAGAAAAAATCATGGAGAACACCGCCCGTCCCTGAGTCGAGGATCTCAAATCTGTTGAATACCCGAACATCGCCTTCAAAGGAACTTTTGCCTTGATTTCGCTGACCATGTCTTTGGGATTTACGGATTGAATTTCTCCCTTACGGGCATTGATGTCGCCGATCACATCACCCATGAACTCACTGGGGGTGATAATATCAACCATCATGAAAGGTTCCAGCATAATCGGGTCCGCAAGACTGCATCCGTCCCGGAAAGCGGTTGAAGCGGCTATTTTGTAGCCCTGGACCGACGATTCGCCGTCCCGGAATGAACCACCGGTAATACTAACCTCCACATCCATCACCGGATAACCGTTCAAAATGCCGTTCATCATGGCTTCTCTGATGCCTTCTTCGATCGCAACGTAATATTCGGCAGGCATCAGGCTTTCATCCATCTTGTTGATTATTTCATTTCCCAGACCTCGCTTACGCGGCGCCAGGGCAATGCGGACATGACCGAAGTGTTTCTTTTCGCCCAATTCTTTTTCAAATATTCCTTCGGTTTCCACTTTTTTCTGAATGGTCTCGCGATACACGACACGCGGTCTTCCGACATTGACGTGACAGTTAAATTCTCTCAATAAACGATCCACAATAATTTCCAGATGCAATTCCCCCATGCCGGAAATGATCGTTTGCGCCGTTTCATCTTCGTATTTCACCTTGAGCGTCGGATCTTCTTCCACGAGTTTTTCCAGCGCGATTGCCAGTTTTTCCTGATCAGCGGGAGTTTTGGCTTCAATGGCCTGACTGATGACCGGCTCGTAGAACTCGATCAATTCCAGAATAATCGGTTTCTCTTCGGTGCAGAGAGTATCGCCGGTTGTCGTCGATTTCAGACCGAGTACAGCAATGATGTCGCCTGCTGAAGCGGAATCTATTCTCTCGCGTTTGTTGGCGTGCATGCGCAAAAGTCGTGCTATTTTTTCCTTTCGTTTCTTGATTGCATTATAGATTTCGTCATTTACCTGAATCCTGCCGGAATAAATTCTCAGGTAGGAAAGTTTTCTTCCTTCATCAATCATAATTTTAAAAGCCAGCGCAGAGAAAGGTTCCTTATCTGAACTTTTTCTGACTTCTTCTTCTTTCGTCACAGGATTGAGTCCTTTCACCGGCGGAATATCTTCGGGGGAAGGCAGATAATTGATTATTGCATCCAACACCGGCTGAATACCTTTGTTGCGCAATGCCGCGCCGCATAGTACCGGGACAATTTTTAATGAGATGGTTGCTTTTCTCAAAGCTTCTTCTATTTCCGTGACGGTAATTTCCTCACCGCTTAAATACTTGTCCGCAAGACTATCATCAACTTCCGCAAGGGTTTCGATCATTTTGTCACGATTTAATTGCGCCTGAACTGCAAAATCATCCGGGATATCCTGTCTGGAAATTTCCATGCCGGATGTGGAGTCATTCCAGACAATCATCTTTTGATTGATCAGGTCGATCGCGCCCCGGAAGTTATCTTCACTGCCGGCGGGCATTTGAATAGCGACCGGGATGGAAGCAAAACGTTCTTTCATCATGCCCATGACGTTGAAATAATCCGCACCGACTCTGTCCATCTTGTTAATAAAAGCTATTTTGGGAACACCGTATTTATCCGCCTGACGCCAGACGGTTTCCGATTGCGGTTCAACACCGCCTACCGCACAAAATACAACAACCGCGCCATCGAGAACCCGCAGCGAACGTTCCACTTCAATCGTAAAATCAACATGACCGGGAGTGTCAATAATATGAATGTCATGATTTCGCCATGCGCAGGTCGTCACGGCCGATGTGATGGTTATCCCCCGTTCCTGTTCCTGCGGCATCCAGTCCATAACCGCTTCGCCGTCATGAACTTCCCCCATTTTGTAGGATTTGCCCGTGAAATAAAGAATTCTTTCCGTCACAGTCGTTTTCCCGGCATCAATATGAGCGACGATACCAATATTGCGCGTGCGTGATATTTTTGATTTCGATGCCATGGCAGACTTTATGTTCTCTTATTGTTCAGGAATAATTAATTCCAGGTCCGGCGAAAAAGCTTGCCGGATGGAAATATGGCCTTGAATCGACGATACGTTCTTGTCTTCAATTAATATCTTTACTTTTTTAATTTCCGGAATATTTTGAGTGAGTGAGTTTGTCAAAGAATATATGGTGCACATTTCAGCGGTAGAGCTGCCTTCATACGATTTGCTCAGATTCTTGCTGAAGTTTACAACGGCAATGCCGTCATCTTTGACTTGCACATCCCGCACGGTCACTCCCTTGGGAAATGTGTTGACCAGTCCCGTTTTAGAACCATCGAGTAAAGCTTTGACGATTTCCCTGGCATGCAAAGCAACATCTTTTTCTTTCACAACATGACGTTTCTCGGATTTAAGAAAACGTTCCTGCTGATCGGAAAAATAAATTTTAACAACATGTTTCTCTTTTCTTTTCATCGCCTCCGTATCCACTGCGGGAAACAAAGCGCTGAATATCGTCGTGAAGAAAATAATCAGAATAACGATTCCGCCGCCGGCGATGAGTGCCAGATAAAAGATTTTCGTCGATTTTTTAACTTTCTTGTCCTTTATGCTTTCAGACCTCAACTGTTTCTTGGTCGACATAAACATTCCACTCCTTAAAAAACTGTGTCTATCTATGGCATTTTGTATGACCTGTCAAGAAGAACAAGCTTCGATAAAAAAACAGCCCCTGCATTCAGACATCTGAAACACAGGAGGCTGTTTTATTCTTGTAATCCTATCGTTTGAAATTTTTAATGTCTCACTAGCCCATCCGTTCCGCTGCGGGAAAAAATCTTAATGAACTCATTATTTCCATTCGCTTCGGGGATAGTTCGTCCTACAAATTTCAATGCGCTACGCTTTTGAAATTTGGGACTCACTAGTAATTTTCGGCTAAGACTTCATAATAAGCCTGAGGATGGTTGCAGGCGGGACACTCTTTCGGTGCCTCTTCTCCTTCGTATATGTAACCGCAATTTATGCAGTGCCACTTGATGGATGCATTCTTCTTAAATACTTCTTTCTTGGCTATATTTTCCGCCAGTCTGCGATATCTATTCTCATGAAACATCTCCACCTTGGCTATCTGTTCAAAAGAGCGGGCTATTTCAGGGAATCCTTCCTCCCTGGCTACTTTTGCCGCGTCGGAATAAAGGGTGGTCCATTCCATGTTTTCACCCGCAGCCGCTGCTTCCAAATTGCTTTTTGTATCTCCAATGACTCCCGCGGGATAGGAAGCTGTAATCTCAACTTCCCCTCCTTCCAAATATTTGAAAAATACTTTGGCATGCTCCTTTTCATTCTCCGCTGTCTCTAAAAAAAACCGTGAAATCTGTTCATATCCTTCTTTTTTTGCGGCACTGGCGAAAAAAGTATAACGATTTCTTGCCTGAGCTTCACCGGCAAAAGATGCCAGCAGATTTTTCTCTGTTTTGGTTCCTTTAATCGATTTTGCCATTTTTCATCTCCTTTCTTTGCTTTTGAATATATTAAACATTCTCCCTGCACTTATCAATGGTCATTTAAAATTTTTTTGCCTGAGGAAAAAGCTTCTGCCAGACAGGGTCCCACGGTGTGATATGATCTTTTTTCCGGAGCATAAATAAGGGGCTGAATTTTCATGATATCCGGTAAATGATCTTCTGCAATCAACGATTCTTCAACCTTCACATCACATATTTCGCCAATCAGATGAACGTGAATTCCAACTTCGACTTGTTCGATTAATTTACATTCGACAACCATGGGAAATTCATCAATATAAGGAGCATCAACTTTTTCGCTGCGGACGGCTGTGATTTTCGCTGGCGCGAATTTATCCATTATTTTGCCGGAAATCAGACCGCAATAATCAGCAATAACAACCTGATCGGCGGAAGGAACATTAATCGTAAAAGCTTTTCTATAGAGAATGTTTTCATAGCTATATCGTGATTTTCTGAGCGAAATGGCCACGGCGGGCGGATCCGAACTGCAAATCCCGGCCCAGGCAACAGTAGCGGCATCAGGATTACCCTTTTTATCGTAGGTTCCGACCAGCCATACCGGCGTCGGATAAATTAACGTTTTAGCGCCAAAAGACTTTTTCATAAACATCCTCTCCATAGAAAATTTTTCTTTTAAAGAATTTAAAAAAATAAATTAATTTCTTTGCTAATTTATAGTATATGAGTATTAATGATAAGATTTTAACATTATAAAATGCAACTTCTAAAATAAAATCAGGAGGATCTACTCATGGCTACAATTATGCCGGAAGCGGAAAATGTACAAAAAGCAATCAAATGGATATCGACGAATCTGGAAACTGAAAATGAGCCCTTACAAAAACTCATCGAAAAAGCTATTTTCAAATTCGATCTATCACCCAAAGATACCGATTTTTTAACGAATTTCTTTCGCGAGAGCCGAGCAGGCAAATAGACCTGTTTGAAAAATAACCGGATATTTAAGCTTGGGCAAAGATTAATGTTTTTGCCCAAGCTTAAAGAATGATAAATAAGAAACCTGTTTCTTACTTTCTCAATAGTTCCTTGATCTCGGTGAGCAATTCCTGATCCTTCGTCAGGACCGCCGGTGCCGCAGCTTCTTCCTCTTTACTCTTCATGATCATGCCTATAAATTTGACAATGAAAATATACAAAGCCAGCGCAACAATGAAAAAGTTTACCACCTCTCCGATAAACAACCCGTAAGGAACTTCCTTGCCGTTGATGATCCACTTCCATGCCAGATATCCCTGTTCCCCGGGAATAACAACACTGACCAGGGGCATAATAATGTGTTTCACCAGCGAATCAATGATTTTACCAAAGGCAGCGCCGATGATAACACCAATGGCAAGATCAATAACATTACCTTTTAATGCAAAATTCTTGAATTCCTCCATCATGGTTGACACTTTTTTGGGGGCAGTCATGTTACCTCCTTTCGAAACTTTGAATTATTCAAGCTTGGACATTTCTTCGTAAATTTTTAAATCAATGACACTGAATAAATTATCATACTGCGCTTCTTGTAAAAGTCTTCGCAACTCCCAACCGCCGGGAGTATGCTTTTCCGCTATAACGGAAATGGTCAGCTCGGATTCCTTCCAGTTGATTTTTTTTGTGCTGGCCACGGCCTTGGTGCGCCAGTTTCCGGAAACAACATAATCAGAATCGATCCGTTTATTATCGTAATCGATCGTCACATTGGCCCCCATGTTTTTTTCCCTGAAAACGCGGGCTGCCGCCCGGAGAATAATCTTTTCTTTCGCTTCATAGGACCGTTTGAAGCGATCAGGTTGCGGAATGACGGTACGTCCCACCTCTCCCAAACAGGAAACGAGATTGAAGATGAAAAACATCATCATGAAAATTATTAAACAGCCATTTCTGCCGGTCATAGAATTAATCATTGTCGGGACGCGATTTTCAGACACTATTCCCGTTTATCCACCAGTCCCCTTTATCTTTAAACCACCACAGGGAGGAATCCGTTTTGATAATTTTCTCCGTCAGTTTTTTGCCGTTTTCAGTGGTTAACCGCTGCACGGCATAATTGATCCACTCCTCAGAGTATTTATTGCCCAGATCCCCGCATTCTTTCAACTGCAAAATCAGAGCTATTTGATCGGCATCTCTGGCCGTTAAGGATTCCCTGGTCTCCTTGCGATTAAACTCGTCGATAGCCCCCTTGATGTCCGCACCGAAAAAAAGATTTTCCGTTAATTCCAGAATCGCTTTTTCTTCATTCACGTGAACGTATTTTTTATTGACATAATTCATATCTCCGGTTCGTGCTTCCGGCAAATCATGAAGGATGCACATTTTCAATACCCGCTGCTCGTCAAGCGATTTATCCATTTTACACAGCGCGTATCCTACAAACACCGTGCGTAAAATGTGCTCGGCAACCGATTCCCTGCCGCTACCCAGAAACTGATAACCACTGCGCGGAGTCCTGCTGAGCATTCCCACTTCAAATAAAAAATCAGCGATGCTGTCCATCCTATTCCTTCTTTAATGTTTTGATTCGATTCGCCATCATTTCCGATATTTTTGTGATCTGCAATTGCATGGACGCAACGCCGTCCGGTCGCATGGCAACAACCTTGTCCAGTTGGGCTTTCCAGTGTTCCAAAGAGGCAATTTCATTTTCCCTGACTTTCTTTTCAAAACGATCCTGATATTCCTTGATAAACAAATCGGACGAACTCATTTGTGCCATCTTAATCTCCTTTTCTTACATGGATGTAGTATTATATCATGGTTGTTTATCTTGCAACAGGGAATTTGAAATCATAATTTGACACCATAGAACAAATGCTATAAAGACATCCAAAAACGCGAAGAATAAACAATATGCCATCAAAACCACAACCAGAAGATATCGCCGGCGGACAGGCACTGATCGAAGGCGTCATGATGCGTCACGGCAACAAAATAGCGGCAGCCGTCCGGAGGCCGGATCAGGAAATCGTTTTTCAGGAGCAGGAATATGTTCCTTTGACCAAGCGCCATAAAATCCTTGGATGGATGTTCATCCGCGGAACCATCACGCTGTTTGAAATGATGATTGTCGGATTCAAAGCTCTCATGTTTTCCGCCGAGGTGGCGTTGTCCGAAGAGGAAAGAAAACCAAAAGACTGGGAAATGTATCTCTCCCTTTTTATAAGTTTCTCGATTGCTATTTTCTTCTTTGTCGTCGTGCCGGCGTTTTTCTTTACCAAAATAAAATTCTATGTAGATAATCTTTTTCTTTTAAATATTCTGGAAGGTTGTGTTCGTTTGGGAATGTTCCTTTGCTTTCTGGCCGCGACACTGCTCATGCAGGACATGAAACGCGTTTATATGTATCATGGCGCCGAGCATAAAACCGTTTTCGCCTGGGAAAACGGTCAGGAGCTTACCGTTGAAAACATCAAAAATTATTCAACCCGTCATCCGCGTTGCGGAACGAGCTTCATTCTTTTCGTGATGATTGTGTCCATCCTGGTGTTTTCTTTGCTCGGACGTCCTGATTTTCTGCACAGAGTTCTATATAAAATTCTGCTGCTTCCCGTTGTTTCAGGAATTTCGTACGAAGCAATTCGTTTTACCGGAAAATACAAGCATTCCAAACTGGTCCAGATTTTAAGCTGGCCGGGATTGATGCTGCAAAAGATTACCACCCGAGAACCGTCAGACGATCAAATTGAAGTGGCCATAGCCGCCATGAAAAAAGTCGTTTGATTTTTATTCCCGGGGCATTCCCCGATATTTTTGTCAAAATAAATTTTATTTTCCGCAGAAAATATCTCTCTTTTTTCTTATCAAATCTATATAAGAGGTTGACTTTTATTGCTAATTAAAGTAATTTCACAACAAACTACAGACATGATTTTAATAATTAAAACAGGGGGAAGATTTTGATGTTTAAACGGTACGTTTTGGTTTTGATCATTGTGTTTGCTTCCATAGCCTTGGTTTATCATGCTGACGCGGCTAATGAAGATACGGTGCAGATTCAGCTGAAGAAAACCGCCATCGCCAGAAAAAACCTCTACACTTACACAGTAAAAGAGGGAGATATTCTATTAAATATAATCAGAAAAATCCCCGGAACAACGGAAAGAGACCTCTTAACCAACTATCAGCTGATTAAAGAACTTAATCCTCACATCCCTGACATTAACAATCTGGAAGTCGGCCAATCCGTTTTTCTTCCCGGAAAACCATCAACGGCAGAAGACCCCAAAAAAAATAAAACCATTCCGACTTACGCAGAAAAAAATTCTTCGTCGAAAAGCGTATATTACACGATAAAAAAAGGAGATACTTTATTCAACATTGTTCGACGTGAGCTTAAGGTCTCCGAAACCAGCATCCCCCGGATGGTTCGTTCGATTAAATCCATCAATTCCAGCGTTAAAAACATCAATAGAATTTACCCCGGAACAGTTATAAAGCTTCCCGGAAAAACCGTATTCGTTAAATCTTCTGATGAAACAATCCCCCTTGCAGATGCAATGGAAAAATCATCAGGGAAATCGATTCAGGTAGAAAAAATCATTGAAATTAAAGACAAGAAAAGCATGCCGCCGGAAGTTCGTTTTGCCCTTCTGAAACATATTATAACTCAGATGAACGGAACGTTCACAGCAACCGGTAATTATTATCTTCCCCTGCCTCAGGCCGGACAAATTACCATTGATTGCTCTAAAATTCCGCTTATAGAATTTGACGACAATACGACTGTCTTTCTTGATCTGGAAAACAGGGCTCACAATAATTTAAAAAAGATCATTGCCAACAACTGGAAAAACTATCATTTGGTAAAAGCGGACATCCATGACGATACTGTCAGCATCCTGAAAAAAATTATGAGCACCACAAAAAAATACAACATGATTAAAAGTGAACGGCCATTGACATTCGGCGCTGTGCCGCCGGTCGAGGTCATGGTCGATTGGTTAATTGTAAAACCCATACCCGGGCAACAATCGCAGTCCATCATACAGGGTTTGCGCCTTATCTATGAAAATAACCTGCTGCTGCCCAATTCAATTAAAAACTATGCCCAGAAAAACGGATTAATCATAACCGAATTTTCAGAAGAAACCGGCATGATGGGGAAACCCGAAGAGTTGTACTCCCTACCGCCGATTCCCGTTTTCCCCACAACAACAGCTAAGGATTTTTCCTACGCACTGGCTACTCATCTTGGACTGAACGCCGAAAAAGATGTCGAAATTCAAATATTCGACTCCGTAAAGGACGGGTTTAATCTTTCCCTGAAGGCAGATGTTCTGGTCAGCAAAGAAAACAAAAAATATGTCATCTACTCTCAATCGCTTTCTCAGCAATTTATCAATGCTTTAAAACAAGCCGGTCATGAAACGATCTTTATCAGCGATAGCGATTCTCCTAAAAATATCCTGGCCAATATTTTAAGCGGCCTTGATATCCCTTTTAATTACGGCAGTTACACTTTTGCCGGAACGGAAAAAAACCAGGCTCCTTACGCTTTAAAATTCAACGGCACTAAAATTAATGAAAATTTATACATTGTTAATTTCGATATGGATGCCGGATTGCGCGGTTTACTGCAGGAAATGTGGTCAGCCCAGATAGCCCGATATTGATTTATTTTATAACATCCCGGAGATTTTCTAAAAACCGATTAAACGTTTATCCGAAAGCAGCTTCGATTGTTTCTCTTTTTTAATCGATATAAAAAATATCCATGGATCAATCTTGTTTTTTGTTGAATCGTTCTTCTCAGAAGACAATTTCTTTCAATAAGGATATTTTCTAAGGAATATTTATGGTCAAAGCTATCGCTCTTTTTTCAGGCGGATTGGACAGCATCCTGGCGGCGGAGTTAATCCGCAGACAGAATATTAATGTTCTCTGTCTGAGTTTTACCACACCTTTTTTTGACGCACAAAAAGCCCTGGCGGCCAGTCGTCAAATCAATCTGCCTCTGGAAATTCAGGACATCACCACGGAACATCTGCATATGCTCAAATCTCCGCGGTACGGTTACGGGAAAAATATGAATCCATGCATCGACTGTCATACTCTGATGCTTCATATTGCGGGAAAAAGAATGAGCGAAACCGGGAGAGATTTCATCTTCACCGGAGAAGTTTTAGGCCAGCGTCCCATGTCACAAAACAAACAATCGCTGTACGTCATCGCCAAAAAATCCGGCTATCAGGATTATATTTTACGTCCGCTCAGCGCGAACCTTCTGGATCCCATAAAGGCGGAAAGAGAAAAACTCATCGATCGATCGCAACTGCTTGCCATTCAGGGACGGGGACGAAAACAGCAAATGACACTTGCAGCCGACTTCGGCATTGTTAATTACGCTCCTCCGGCGGGGGGATGCCTGCTGACCGACCCGATCTTCTCCCGGCGTTTACGCGATTTATTTGCTCATCAGGTCACACCGGATATACGCGATTATGAACTACTTAAATACGGACGCCATTTTCGCATCAGCGATCAATGCAAGATTATCGTCGGCAGAAACCGGGCTGATAATGAAGCGTTGAGAAAACTGATCGGTCCCGGCGATTTGATTTTCAACATGGCTAATTTCCCCGGCCCCCTAGTGCTGGTTCCCAACGGCGGGGATTCTGATAAAAAGATCGCCGCCGCCCTGTGCGCCCGTTACAGCGATGCGCCTCCTGATATTCAAGCGGACGTTATTTGCATACGTAACACGATTTCAGAAAAGTTAACGTCAACCTCAGCGGCAAGAGAAGACTGTCAGCGATGGATTATTTAACGCTCCAATATTCACGTTATCCAACCCGGTGCCCGGGACGTAAAAGATCGTAAACGCTTTTGACGGGATTAAAAACAATGACCGGCAACCTGACAAAGACAGTATTCCAGTAAGCCATGGACCCATTCCATAGACCCGGGACTTCCAAGGCTTTGATTTCACGGCCCTTCTCGTTTTTTGAAGTAATGAGATAGGTATCATGATCGATGAAATTCCGGAGGTTGAATACCCTCCCCCGATAATCCTTGATACAGCACACCATATCTACCGGATTAAAATATCCGGCTCCCGACCAGATATCCGCCTGATCTTTTTTCTGCATATTCACATGCGCGTTCTCCACAATCTGAAGGGTTTGCGTTCCGTCCTTTTCTTCAACCCAAAAAGGACCTCCGCCAGGTTGATTTTCATTTTTCACCACACCGCAAACACGTAACGGGCGATTCAACACGGAAAAAAGGATCTTTATTTTTTCCTGTCCTGATAGCCTTAAAAACGTTTTGGCAAACACTATGTTCAATTGATCGGAACAGAAAGAAATCATTTCATCCAACTGAGAGCGATCTATGTTTTTATCTTTCAGTTGCCGGATGTACGAAACAATCTCTTCCCGCATCCGGATAGCTACCCCGCCGATCATTTTTCTGTAGGGAATAATTTTTCCCCAATGTGTTTCCGGCGCAATATTATCGATATTGCGAACAAACACGAAATCCGCATCCAACCGGTTCAAATTACCGAGCAGGGCCCCGTGACCTCCGGGACGAAAAACGATTTTTCCTCTCTCGTCCCGGAAAGGCAAATTGTTTTCATCGAGCGCCATGGTGTTGGTTGATAATGCCTGGACGGACAAGGATATCTTATATCTTATCTTATTTTTTTCCGAGTATCTCGGAACGACATTCTTCAGAAATCCTGTTACGGTTGATTTAAAACCGGGAGAAAGCGTAAAATGAATAGGACTTTCATTACCTTTGTTTACCGTATAAAAAGCGGCTTCACCAATGTGTTCTTCCATCGGTGTGCGGATGTCTTTTGAATGATATCGATGAAAAGGGACCAGTGCTTTCGGATATTTTCCTAAATGAAGCCCCTCGGAAGATAAAACATATTTTAACAAACCGCTGATATTTTTTTCTTGCAGCAATTTTCTGCCCTGCCTGTTATCGGCAATCCGATCATAAAATGGAAGCTTCTTAAGATTACGGATAAAACATTCATCTATCGATCGGGATCCGAAACTCCCTTTGTTTCCGACAGCATACCATTCGCTGAACATGCGGCTGGCGGCACCCGATGCGGGAACAAATTTCTGCAATGTGTATTGACCGGATTTCTGCTCAAACAGGGCAATAAAGCGCCTTTGTTGCGCGGCTGAAAAAGAAAATATTCCATCACGAACCGCGCAGGGCCTGTTCAATTTTATGAATGCCGGACCGCGCCGGTGCATCAGCAATTGTTTTTCAACGGATGGCAAATCAAGTCCGAAACGTTCTATTCGTCGGACATCTTTTGCGGAAAATCGCAAACGATTCTCTTTGTCCAGCATTTTATTCATGTTTTTTTCATAACACCATCACCCGGCATTGACAAGTACAAACAATGATTTTTGCCATTTTCAACACGGGAGAGATTGAGTCGTTTATTCATTTGACAAACGCTTTTTGCCTTAGTACATAAAAGTCAACTATCGGGAGAAACAGCCATGAATCATCTTTGTAAATTATGGGGAGTCATTTTAGCGGTTATCGTCATTATGACCGGCACGATTTCAGCGGAAGCGCAGATCGGATGGCAGAAATCGGTGGGACAATCACTCGTGGATGCGCTAAAAATCCGAGAGCCCCTTACCTTCTGTAACGAAAAAGTGCCCTTACAAGAATCGGATGTCAAGGAAAGACTGGAAAGAGAATTGCTTGTTTCTCTCCAAAACAGCGATGACGTCATTTTATGGCTGAAACGCTCTAACCGTTATTTTCCCTATATCGAAAAAATTCTGAGAGATAATCGCCTTCCGGATGATCTGAAATACATCGTCATAGCGGAAAGCGCTCTCAAACCTCTTGCGGCATCTCATAAAGGAGCAGTCGGTTTCTGGCAGTTTATCGAAAGCACTGGAAAGAGATATAACATGACCATTAGCGGAGATATCGATGAACGTCGAAATTTCTTTGCTTCCACAGATGCGGCCGTTGCGTATCTGAAAGACCTTCGATCAATCTTTGACTCATGGACCCTTGCCGCAGCAGCCTATAACATGGGCGAGGACGGCCTGAAAACAGAAATTCTGATGCAGAAGGTGAATAACTATTATCAACTGCACCTCAACCAGGAGACCCAGAGATATATTTTTAGAATTCTTGCCGCCAAGATCATTTTATCCGATCCTCAAAAATATGGATTTTACCTCAACCGGGAAGATCTCTACCATCAACCACAATTTGATCAGGTGGAAATATCGTCAGATCATCCCGTGCCAATTCACGTCATCGCCCAGGCAGCCGATACTTATTTCAAGATGATTAAGGACCTGAACCCTCACTTAAAAAAATATCAGCTTCCTGCGGGCCGGCACGTTATTTTAATTCCCAAAGGCTCTGCTAATCGTTTTTCTGAAAGATATGAGACTTTGCTGAAGCAATGGCAGGATGAAAAAGAAAATTCGGTCTATACGATTCAAAGAGGAGACAATCTCTACACTCTCGCTAAAAAATTAAATGTATCGGTTAAAGCGATAATGATCTGGAACGACATCTCCAGCGTGAATCAGAAATTGTCGCCCGGTGAAAAGCTCTTTATCTTTAACCAAAATCATTAAGGCTAGCGGTTCAAGAACAATGCGGCCGGAATGATTTTAACGATATATTTTCAATAATCGTATTTAAAACGCGTCCATAAACGGATTTTCTTAATTCTTGACAAATGATTTTTTTCTGATTTAATCGCCTTCAAAATAAATGATATTTTTCATGATGAATCATCGACGGCGGGAAAGGTAATGGAAATTACCGGGAAAATTAAAACACTCAAAAAAGAAAAAAATGCCGTTATTCTGGCACATAATTACCAGCCTCCTGAAATTCAGGACGTCGCTGATTTCGTCGGCGACTCACTCGGGCTCAGTATTGAAGCCGCAAAAACAAGTGCCGAGATAATCGTGTTCTGCGGCGTTCATTTTATGGCGGAAACCGCAAAAATATTGTCCCCGAAAAAAATCGTATTGCTCCCCGATAAAGACGCCGGTTGTCCGATGGCCGATATGATCGAACCGGAAGGTTTAAAAACCCTGCAATCAAGATATCCTGATGCGGTTACGATGTGTTACGTGAACTCTTCCGCCAGGGTCAAGGCGCTTTGTGATTACTGCTGCACTTCGGCCAACGCCTTGAAAATGGCACAGAAGATTTCCCCCGCCAACAGAGAAATTATTTTTGTTCCCGATCAGAATCTGGCACAGTATGTATCCTCAATGGCAAAATGCAATTTTATTATCTGGGAAGGATACTGTCCCGTTCACGCGGACATTTTACCGGAACACATTCTTCTGGCAAAAAGGCGTCATCCGGGGGCCAAGGTTATTGTTCATCCCGAATGCAAACCCGTCGTCACCGAACTGTCAGACATCGTATCTTCCACCGAAGGCATGAGCAGATATATCAAAAATTCCGATGAGAAAGAATTTATCATCGGCACGGAAATTGGAATCATTCACCGACTCAAAAAAGAAAATCCGGATAAGATTTTTCATCCCGCATCGGAGAAAGCGATCTGTGCAGATATGAAAATAATTACTCTGGAAAAAGTTCTCCGGTCGCTCGAAAATCTCTCGCACGAAATTATCGTCCCCCCTGATATTGCCGACAAAGCAAGACGCTCCATAGAAAGAATGCTGGAAACATTATAGATCTGTTAGGTTTTGAACATAAAATAATTTTGGGACAAAACCATGAAAAAGAAAATCATTGCTTCAAGTGAATTTCCGGTGTCCGGACCGTATTCCGCAGCCGTGGAAGCCAATGAACTGATTTTCATTTCCGGACAACTTCCGGTTGATCCGGAAACGGGAGAAATCATCGGTGATATTAAAAGCGCCACCCGGCAAATTCTTATCAATATCAGGAATATTCTGAGCAAAACGGATCTGGACTTGTCCCATATTGTTAAGACAACCATATTTCTGAAAAACATAAAAGACTTTCCGGCTGTCAATGAAGTGTATGCCGTTTTTTTCCCGGATGATCCTCCGGCCCGTTCAACCGTAGAAGCCAGCGTATTGCCCCGGGAAGCGCTGATTGAAATAGAGGCTATTGCGGTCCGGGAATGAGATCTCTCCACCGTCTGATATTGAAAACCAGGATTTTTATTCTCTTGATATATGTTGTTTATTTTGCGTAAGTGGATTGCTTTTAACAAAGCCGAGGTGGATTGGACATGCCGACAAAGCGTAAAAATACCGTCGAAAAAAAAGATTTGACATTCTCCGGAAGCACCCCTTCTCTGCTATCAGAAGAAATCATCGCAAAAGCCGGTGTTGGAATCTACATCGTTCAGGATAAAAAATTTGTTTACATCAGCAATTTGTTTCAAAAAATCACCGGTTATGCAAACGAAGACCTGATGGGGACTTTTGCTCTGGATAACATTTTCCCTGAAGACAGAGAAAGAGTCAGAAAAGAAGCCATTAAATGTTTAAAGAAAGAAAGTGTTGAACCCTATGAATTCAGGTTCATCCGCAAGAACAAGGAGCTGAGATGGATTCTGGAAACAGTCTCGCCCATTGTTTACAAAGGCAAACCGGCCACACTGGGAAATTTTATGGACATCACGGAGCGTAAAATTACCGAGGAGGCCTTAAGACAAAGCGAAGAAAAATACAGAGCCATTATTGAAAACATTGAAGATGGTTACGTAGAGCTGGATCTCAAGGGAAACTTTATATTCTTTAATAACGCCATCAGCAAAATGCACGGTTATCAAGGCAGTGAATTGCTGAAAATGAACTATCGCGATGTGATGGATGAAGAAAATGCCGAGAAAATATATGCAAAATATAACAAGGTCTTTAAAACCGGAATGCCGGAAAAAGAATTCGAATATGTCATATTAACAAAAGACGGACAAAGGAAACATCTGGAAACATCCATATCCCTGATCAAGAATTCAACAGGCCGGACGGTCGCTTTCCGCGGCATCGTCAGAGACAAAACGGAACACAAACAGGCGGAAGAAGCGCTTCGTCAAAGCGAAGAAAAATACAGAAGCATCCTCGAAAATATCGAAGAGGGTTTTTTTGAAGTTGACCTGGCCGGCAACTTCACCTTTTTTAATAATTCGACGTGTCTGCTTTTGGGTTATCCCAGAGAAGAAATGATGGGAATGAATTACCGGAAATATACCGACAAAAATTCCGCCGAAGAAGTTTTTCGTACGTTTAATCATATTTATAAAACCGGGGCGCCCATCAAGGAGTTTGACTGGCTGATTATCCAAAAAAACAAAACCAGAAAATATGTCGCAGCCTCGATATATCTTAAGAAAGATCCATCTGGCCAGCCCATCGGATTTCAGGGATTTACGCACGATGTCACCGAACGCCTGCAAGCCGAATTCCAGAAAGAGGCGGCGCTTGAAGCCCTTAGCGAAAGCGAAGAAAAATACAGAAGCATCCTGGAAAATATTCAGGAAGCATACTTTGAAGTCGATCTCGCCGGTAACTTCACTTTTTTCAATGATTCATTATGCCGGATTACCGGTTGCGAGAGGGAAGACCTCAAAGGCGCAAATCACAGACAGTTTTCGGATAAAGAAAATTCAAAAAAAGTTTTTCTGGCCTTCAACAAAGTTTTCAAGACCGGTCAACCGACTGAAGGATTTGACTGGCTGATTATCAGAAAAGACGGCACAAAAAAATACATCGAAGCTTCCGTGTCTCTGAAAAAAGACTCTCATGGCAATCCATTGGGATTCAAAGGAGTTATTCGTGACATTACCGAGCGCAAACGAATCGAACAGGAGTTAAACTACATGGCAACGCATGACGCGCTGACCGGATTGCCCAATCGTCTAATGTTTAATCAGCTTTTGAATCAGGCAATTCTTTCCTCCAAACGGAATAAGAAACAACTGGCCGTGTTCTTCATCGATCTGGATCGTTTCAAGATCATCAATGACACACTCGGTCACGAGGCGGGAGATATGCTTCTTCAGGAAACTGCCCGGCGATTCAGGCAATCGCTGAGGGGTGTTGATGTCGTCGGTCGTTTGGGCGGCGATGAATTTGTCATTCTGATAGAAGATTTTAACGATGTTGATCAGGTATCAACCGTCGCACATAAGATTCTTTCCGCCGCCATCAAGCCGATGGTCATTATGGGTGAAGAATGCCGCGTAACCGCCAGCATCGGGATCAGCATCTTTCCCAAAGACGGTCAGGATGAACAGTTGTTGATGAAAAACGCCGACATCGCCATGTATTTTGCCAAAGAAGAAGGCAAAAATAATTTCCAGTTCTATTCCACGGAAATTAAAACGCAATCCAACGAACGTCTTTCCATTGAAACAAATTTACGCCGTGCGCTTGAACGCAACGAACTGCATCTCAATTATCAGGCAAGACTCGATTTCAAATCCAATGAAATCACAGGGGTTGAAGCTCTGCTTCGATGGGACAATCCCTATCTGGGCACGGTAACCCCCACCCAGTTTATTCCCATCGCCGAGGAAACCGGATTAATCGTGCCCATCGGCAAATGGGTGCTGAAAACAGCCTGTGCGCAAAACATGGCATGGCAAAAGCAGAATCTGCCTCCCGTCTGCATAGCCGTAAATTTATCTCTCCGTCAATTGATCGATGAAAATCTGCTGAAAGACATTCAAGCGGCGCTGAACGAATCAGGCATGCCGCCGAATCTTCTGGAACTCGAAATAACGGAAAGTATGGTCATGCATAATCCTTCAAAACTGATTCAACTGCTGACTAAAATCAAGGACATGGGTGTACGGCTGGCGATCGACGATTTCGGTACGGGTTATTCTTCTCTCGCACAAATTAAACACTTCCCGATAGACACGTTGAAAGTGGACAGATCGTTTATCCGGAATCTTCCACAGGATTCTGAGGACAAAGCCATCACCGAAGCGATCATCACCATGGGGAAAACGCTCAGTCTCACCGTTGTCGCTGAAGGAGTCGAAACCATCGAGCAGGAGAATTACCTGCGGGAACATGTTTGCGATGAAATGCAGGGCTTCTATTTCAGCAAGCCGGTGAAAGCCGACGATTTCGCCGATTTGCTGCGCAAACACAGTCACACATCTCATAAATAATTCTTCGGAAATCGAGAAAGTCAGCCGGAGGATATTTTTTCATGTATTGCTTGTTTTTTTATTCAACTCGACCAGCGCCTCTTTAGCGGCATTCGACAAAACGGGATTACTGTGCTCAGCAAGTGTTTTCAGGAACTCTTGCGATTTTATTCCGCCAGCCTTTCCCAAAGCCGAGGAGCAGGCACACAGCATATCCATTCGTTCTTTGGTCGGTTCAGTTTTGATCAATTTCAACAGACCTTTTTTCTCGTTCAGTAAATCGGAGGCGATCCCGATAATTTCACTTTCCCATGCCTGATTTGAACAATCCCTGAGATGACCCGTGGCTTTCAATAAACCGCATACAAACGCCGTTTCGCTGGCGGCCATATCCTTTTTGCGCAGTTTTTCCTTGAGAAACTGTAAAAGCTTATTGACCGATTCGCCGTCAAGGAACAATTCGTGTTCAATCAAATTTGCAGCCTGATTTCGCACTTTTTCCTCTCCGTCGTTCAACGCTTCCATGACGGCGTCCATGGCATCTTTCTGATTCATCTTTACCATGGTTGTCAAAGCCCTTGCCCGGATGCTCGGATTGGAATGTTTGGCGAATTTCTGAACCAGTCCGCTATCATCACCATGACCGACATTGACAATCACCAGCAGGGCGGTATTCAGAATGGTCAAGGGTTGATTCTGATCATCCAGAACGTCTATTGCCCACTGCCTTGCAAATTCACCCTTCTGAGAAAGAATTTCTACAATGCATTTCAAGACATCAGGCTCTTTCGATTTGCCGGTCATCAGATCAACTATTTTTATGCAAATCGATTTCAACTGTAGCAAAACGTCATCGATTTCTTTTCTCAAATCTTTATCGGCTTTAACGTATTCTTCGGCTATAACTTCCTCCGCTCCTTCGAAAACAGAATCGGGTATCTCCGCAAGCAATTCGGATTCCCGGATCATTTCTTCATGACGGGAAGACAAATCATTCAAGGCCTTTACAATCCGGTCAATGACATCCCACTTTTTCATCCTGACCAATTCCGGCATGACCCTTTTGAACGTCCCCCCGAGATCCTCCATTTCCGGTTGAGAGGTTGCGTTTAAAGAATTTTCCAGATAAGTGTCCAGTTTAGATATAACGTCATTGGCCAGCAGGCTGCTTTCCCTGTCTAAACGCATTGATGCCGGCAGCATCTCATAATCAATAATCTGATATTCATAGAGTTGCTCAAACAGATTTTTAAGATTCGGTATTCGCTCGGAATGGATTCTCCGTGCGGCTATTTTAAGAACTTTAGCCAGATACATGTTTCTCTTCTGTAATGCGTTATCATCTTCCGGTGACGGACCTTCGGCCATATTTCTCTGATAAATTTCAAAAACAGCCGTGGCAACAGGCATAACCGTATCCGCGGGTAAAGAGCTGATGATCAGTTTCTCCAATTCATCGATTTCCATAAAATGAGTAATATGATCAACAATGACGTCGCAATTAACTATAAGATCTTTAAGTAAATCAAAATTATTGAGCGGGCGGATGATGTCTTCTACGATCTCTTTCTTGATGACTTTCATTTTTTCTTCAGAAGCGTAACGAAACATCGGCACCACTTTCAGATCCTTGGCCAGACGACGCAATATGATGGATACCCGCCAGGAAAGTTTTCCTCTGGCCAGCACAATATCGGTTTTAAAGATGGTGGATACCTCGGTAATTCCCAAATCAACCAGAGATTTGGTGAGGTATTCTCCGAGCTTTGACGTTTCCGCAGAATCGGCTATCGGTTCGCTCATCACGTCGATGAAGGATTCAAAATGTTCTGCAGTAATATATTTTTTGATTACAAAACTATTCAGACTTTTTCTCTCGAAGTAATCCTTCAGCTTGGGAACAAACAAGTCCGAAGTATTGGATTGTGTCAATCTTCTGATATTGAACGGTTCGTCAAGAATTCCGCTGATATGGACGTCAACCTGATCTTCAACATCATGGCAGGTCAGCATAATCTCAGAAGAACCGCCCAGCGCGTTTTTAAAAGCATCATAGAGTCCTTTTTTGACTTCCTGTGAGACCGGGTGATGGGCGTCGTAATAACCGCTTCGGGATATGGCTTTGGTCAGTTCTATGACAAAATCGCAGGTGGTTTTCGCCTTGGCAAATTCTTCCGGTGAAAAATCCTTCTTTTCGTCCTTTTTATAACCTGTTTCAGCAATCGTTTTCATCGTATCAACTCTTTTTTGATATTTTAAACAACAGCTTTAAAAACTAGATTATCGAGAAATCGTGCTCATGAGTTCAGGCACGTTCATTATCCCCTGGAAGGATCATTCTATTGAGCATTTAATGATTGAGGTTATTCTATAACATGGATTCTCCTAAATACAAACAACAAATATCGATCGTCCAGCGCTTATCAATTCATACCATATGATTTGACAAAGATATTAAAGAAGTTTAATAAAAGAACTAATTTCATGGAAGGATGTAAAGATGTTCACGAGAAAATTGAATGTGCGTCGTTATATAAAATATTATCTTTATCTGTTGATCTTTGTTTTGACATCAGTGTTTTGCGCCTGTTCGATAACACGGCCATCCCCCCCTGCTCCCGTTAAACCGGCAAAAATAGCCGTTGTGCTGGGCGGAGGCGGCTCTAAGGGTTTCGCGCATATCGGCGTACTTAAAGTTCTTGAAGCCCAGAGAATTCCGATTCACATGCTCGTGGGTACAAGCGCGGGAAGCCTGGTCGGCAGTTTGTATGCTTCCGGAAAATCTGCGTTTCAATTACAGGACATCGCGTTAAAGATGGACAGTGACAATGTCATCGACTATGACTGGAAAATATGGAGCGGCGGACTGATCAAAGGCGACAAACTGGAAAATTTCATTAATGCCAATGTAAAAAATACTCCCATTGAAAAGCTCAAGCTTCCCTTCTATGCCGTGTCCACCAATATTGCCACCGGCGAGGAAGTTGTCTTTGCCCGGGGCAACACCGGCATGGCCGTGCGCGCCAGTTGTTCCGTTCCCGCCGTTTTTCAGCCCTTTAAAATGGGCAATATCACCTATGTGGACGGCGGGGTGGTCAGCCCTGTGGCGGTTGATGTTGCCCGCCGTAATGGCGCGGATATCGTCATTGCCGTGGATATTTCCGGAGGTCTCAACAGAACAGTTCCGGACGGCATGCTCGATTCGATAAAAAAATCGGTGGATATCATGTATTCCAAAATTGCCGAGTTCCAGATCAAAAATGCCGACGTCGTCATCCGTCCCAACATGAAAAATATCGGCGCCACCGACATGGAAAAACTCAATGAAGCGATTCTTGAAGGCGAAAAAGCGGCAACGCTAAAGCTTCCCGAATTGCAAATAATTATAACGAAATTAAAACAGGAAGGGCGTCTTTAACGCTCGCTTTCCTGCATCCCGCAATTGAGCATTTATAATGATTATCGGCGGCCGGGCCCACAATTTGGATGAAGCGATTGCTGTAAGTAAACTGGATTTGCCCTTTATAGAAATTTCTCTGGATGATCCCCAGACGGTTTCCGGCTGGCTTGACCGACTTCTCGACATAAAAAACACCTGTGGCACGGGATTCCTCGCTCATTATCCCAACGAAGATAATCCTTTCGATGTGGAAATACTGCGGGACAAATTCCTTCCCCGCATCAAGGCGCTGATGGAAATATCAAGACAACTTGGCATTCATAAAGCGACGCTTCACTTCTGGATGGATAAACGCTGGGCTTCGGCAGACTTAATTCGCGGAAAACTGGAAATACTCAAACGCATCGTAGATTACGGCCAGGATTCCGGCATCACCGTCTGCATTGAAAACTTAAGCGAACGCGCTGAAAGTTTCGCGCCCGTATTTGAAGCTATTCCTGATTTACGGATGACCCTGGATATCGGACACGCCCAGCTTCTGAGCAGGCAGAACACCTCTTTTCGTTTTATCGAAGAGCATTTTTCCAGAATCGCGCACATTCACGCGCACGACAATCGCGGCGGGAAAACAGTGAAAGATGATCTTCATCTGGCGCTGGGTGAAGGCAGTGTGCATTATCAAGCGATCTTTAAAGCACTCCTCCACAAGGGTTACAACTCAACGGTAACAACTGAAGTAAAAATCAAAGACCTGCTCAGAACCAAACAGACGCTGGAGGATTGCCTCCGCAAAGCGCAATATTTTTCTTAATCTGCACTGCAATTATCCCGCACTGCGCAAATAATACCTTTCACGATTTAGAAGACAAAACAAATTTCCCCGCACCGAATTCGGCAATACCCCATCGGATGATTCCCCGGATATTCATGATATTTTTTCCGAATTCAGTTCTCGCTTAAAGGAATTCAGAATCGCCTTTTGCAACATGCAGGTCTGTCAAAAAAAATTTACGCAAACGGATATTGACTTGTTATCTCCGCAAAGATCTGTCCGCTTTTTTCTTTAAGAATAACAAAGCCCGTATGAACGACTGAACTCACATCTAAAATCGTCCCGATATTGGAACTCAGGCCCAGGGATTCAAGATCACTCAAATGAGTCAGATTTGTCGAATTTATGTCCGTCTCTTGATTATAAGCCTTGTGATGTTTTCTGAGTAAATCAGCGTTAAATTCTATTCCGTATTTGGATAAATACGTCAATTCTTTGACGAATTTTTCATTTCTGTAACCGGCGATGGTTTCTTTCAGCCGATAAGCGACTTCTGGAACGGACATGGCATTAATTTCTTGTTTTGTAAATTCCGTTGTACTGGTGAAAGTTGCATTGCCCAAATGCAGGGCATCAATATCGGAATGCAGATCCCGTAGATTGATGCCATTTCTTAATCTTACCTTATCTGTATTGCGCAGGAGGTGATTATGATATTTTTTTAACAGAAATGAAATAATAATCTGATTACTGGAAATTGTATATTTGTCATTTTCTTTTTTAGCGTTATGCTTCATTTCTGTGAGAAATTCGTCGGAAAAATATTCTCTCCTGGTATATAATTTTTCGTCGCCATCATCATAATGTTTGGCCTTATTTTGAATTTCGTCGCTCAATGTGGACAGAGGAGGAAGATATTCTTTTTCAATTGTATCAGAATGAACAGGGATCCCGTTGAATAATCTTTGACGGGACGGAGGCAAAAAAGGCTTGCCTTCAGTCATACACATCCAGGCATAGAGGAAAAGCAGCATTGAAATTCCGTCTGCCACCGTGTGTGAACAGCTTATTCCAGCCAATATCCCATCTTTTACCGGTATGCCTGTAATAGCAAAAAGAGGTTCACCCGGTAATGTTTTAACATGGACCATCATCTTCCTAATATCTTCGATCCTGAGATCACCGGAAACAGCATCAAGCGGTGGTAACTCATTAAGCACAGCCCCATCCGTACAATATTGCAGTGCGAATTTGTTTTCACCAGTTACGATCAAGCGACTGGAAAAGAGATTATAATGCTCAATGGTTTTTATAATACTCTCTTTGAGCATCCGGATAGGTGTATCTTTCTTATAAAAATATAAAATCTCATTCGGGCTTCCCGCTATCATTCGCTCGTTTTCAAGCACAGACAAGGGCAGGATATTTTTGCCGTAATTTTCTTCAAGATAGGTCGTACGTTCTTCATTAATTTTCATCGGTCCACCTCAAATAAATTTACTTTTCAATAACCATCATAAAAACGGAACCGCTTTATTGCTTGTTTTTTCTATTTTCCCAGCGGAACGGTTCCATCCTGCCTATTACTCCCGGTTTGCTCACGCAGAATGCCGAGCTTTTCGAAAATCATTTCTATTGGTTTGCCCGGTTCTTTGCATCAGTGTTTCAAAGGAAACTGCATAACCTTTGATGACAATGTCAAACAACGTATTCGCCTCAAAACGGCACTGAAAATTCAACAGCCTCATAATGATGTATGCCTTATTTGTCAATAATTTATATTTTTCTTATACTAAACTTCTTTACGATCCTATAGGTGATCAGGACAATGGCCATTACCGTTACGGATAAAGACAAAATCCATTTGGTATTGGTCGCCAATCCGGAAAGAGCAACGAGCACGGGTGTTGCCCGGTTGAGGTCCGCGAGAAAGTACACATGCATCGAGTTTTCAAATATGTCGCAAAGTCCCGCAAGGAACGGCGTCAGAACAATCCCGTTGAATTTCGGATTGACGTTGTTCATTTTAAATGCCCGGGCAATCAGCAAACTGAGGAAAATGCTGTACCAGACGGGATGAATGAAATCCAGATAGAAATGCTGATAATAAAATCCGATTCTGCCGGAGGCCATCCACTCCAAAACGATGGCCTTGAATTTTTCACTGCAAAGCGTTGTCTGTAAAGCCAGCGCGTCAAGAGTGCCGACTTTATGCAAAATCGAGCCAATGATAATCTGTGACGTGAAATAAATAAAGGCAAACAATCCGATGAGGAAATTGGAATCCGATTTCTTCATTATGTATTTTTCAGCCCGTGCAAAATATTTCATCGTCTCAACTCCTGTTTTTATATTTTCAATCAGCGTTGCGGCATTCATTATAACCCCGCAATCTTCTGTTATACTCATCAACCATGGAGTTCATGACGGTCGCCTTGGCCTTTGCCTCGGACACGATACTGTTATACCAGCGGCTCTTCTCATTGAAGAGATGGATTCTTTCGTTGATCTGCTGAATCCTCTGTGGGTCTTCGTCCGTGTATCTTTTATCCCGCTCGATGGAGCCCTGGTCCGTATCCAGTTCATCTTTCAGTCGGACAAGCTGGTCCTGAAGAGAGCTTATCTCCGCTTTTTTTGTTGCGATATCACGGATCAGATTTTCCGGCGGCGCAACACAATCCTTGTGTGCAACCGGGAGTGATTGGAGGCCGAATATCTGAACGGCGACATGGGTTTCCCTGCCCTTCATGTTCCCCTTCAGCACGGCAGCACCCATCTCCCGGACTTCCGAGGAAAGAATGTTTTCTCTGTGGCCGGGACTCTGCATCCAGCCGTCAATAATTTTCTGATTATTTAAAAAATTTCCTTTCCCGATATTTTCCGCAATAACCTTATAGGCATAGCCGACTTCCTGCGCCAGATCCGAAGCCTCTTCCCCGGTGGGAGAAACATGGGCGAAGTACTGTTTCTCCAGCATGTCTCTTGCCCTGGCTTGAGCAATAACGTTCAGTAGATGATTTTCAAGAAGGGGGGACAACCCTTTTGCCTCCCTCGCCCTGTTGGTCAGATAAATGACGGATTCCGCGCTCAGATTCTCTTTGGGGGAAAAGGGTAGTTTTAAGTTGATCTGTTCGTTACTCCCCAGAGCAACATGGTATTCAGAAAAATTTTTCGCATTGAAAAAATCGAACAGCCGGGGCAGGTTTGTAACAACCGCAAACACAATAACGGCAAGAGCAATGATCACGATTAAATGTTTCTTCCAGAAGTCGAATCTTGTCGGTTCCTGCAATGATTCATCATCCTTTATTTTTGCCGGGATTATATGAACTAAGAAGAACGGTGTTACCCGCGAGGTGCCCCGGTCAGACCTGACGAATAATCATCAATACTCGATATCGACGGAAGCGGGAATTTCCTCTACAAATTCGACTTCGCGCGGAACTTTGTAATTGGAAAGATATGTTTTGCAGTAACGGATGATTTCTTTATCGTCGATGGTTTGTCCTTCTTTCAAAACAATGTAGGCCTTGACGATTTCGCCGCGCATCAGATCTTCCTTGCCTGAAGCATAGGACGCCTTTACCGCCGGATGCGAATTCAGCACCGTCTCCACCTCCCGCGGATAAACATTAAATCCGCTGGTGATAATCATCCTTTTTTTGAGACCGGTGATAAAAATGTAGCCGTCTTCATCCATGCGGCCCAGATCACCCGTGTGCAGCCACCCGTTTTTGATCACGGCCGCCGTGGCCGCTTCATTCTTATAATAGCCCTGCATGACATTTTCGCCCCTGACGGTTAATTCACCGATTTGATTGCGGGGCAATTCACGTCCCTGATCATCAACGATTCTAATCTCCACTCCCGTTATTGCCGTACCGATGGATCCCGGTTTGTACACCTGATCGAACCGGTTAAAAGAACATACGGGCGAAGCTTCCGTCAAGCCATAGCCTTCTAAAAGCTTGAGATTGAATTTTTCTTCAAATACATGCATGAAATCCGCCGGCATCGCCGATCCGCCGGTCACACATAGTTTTAAAGAACTCGTATCGTACTTGGTCGCCTTTTCATAAAAAATCATTCCCATAAACAGGCGCGGTACGGCCGATATGTAAGTGATTTTTTCTCTTTCTATCGCGCTGAAAAGACCATCCATGGTCAGCCGGTCCATCATCACAATGGAACAACCGGCCCGGATCGTAAGAAGCATATTGGCCATTGCTCCGAAGGCGTGAAAAAGCGGGATCAGCGCCAGCGCGACGTCATCCGTCGTTCTCCGTGCAATGGATTGAGTCACCAGGGCCTGAGAATACAAATTGTGATGCGTCAGCACAGCGCCCAGAGGTCTCCCCGTCAAACCCGCCGTATAGATCATCACCGCCGGATCTTCCGGTTTGATATCCACCGGATGAAAGGACGAGCTCTGCGCATCCGCGCCCGGGAAAGGATCTTCCGGGGCATCGATGGCAATCAGCTGTCGGCAGGATAGAAGTTGATCTTTGATTTCTTTATATTTTTTAACCTGGGAGGATTGTATTATCAAAATCTTCGAATCCGAATTATTCAGAAGATAAATCAATTCTGAAGTTGTGGTCAGCGGATTAATCAGAACGGCCACAGCGCCGTTTTTTACAATGCCGAAATAACAGTAAACAAACTCCGGAATATTGGGGAGCATGACTGTTACATTATCACCCTTGCCAATGCCTGATTTCTGCATTAATGCGGCAACCGCATTGACAGCCTGGTTTAACTGGCTGTAAGTAATGTACTGCTTATCGCTGATGAAGGCGATACGCTCACCGTGTTTTTGAACTGCGTCTTCCAGTAATTTAATTAGATTAATGGCCTTGAAACCTCCCCGAAGATTGCTGGTCACTTAACACAACAAAGAATCACTTTTCAAGAGAATAAAAAAGCAAGCATTGAAGATCAATTGAATGGAGTTTTTGTATACTAAATACAGTCAATAGTCTAATCATTTATTTATCAGGGTTCATGATAAGATATTTAATATGCCGGTACATCCAATACAACCAAGACGGAAGATATAAGAAATGAACCGCTTTCATGAGAAAGCCATCCGATGTGATAAAAGTAAATTTTTCTTTATTTTCAGGTCCCTTCCTGACTTCTCGAATTCCCGTTACCTCATACCATCGGCCGGAAAATTGAATCTCCAGTTTTTCAAAAGATTTCAGTCTCTTCATGAGTTCCATTTTTGAAAGAGAAGAAGGATCTGCAATAGCGGACATTGCTTGACAATTCTTCCATGAATGGTAACTCTCTGCTCCCTTTTGAGGTTGGCCATTGGCCCCTTCCGAGACCATCTGAAGAATTTGAGGAATATAGTCCACCGCTTTAGTGGCTTTCTCCATTTCCAGATCGGACAGATTGTCATCCGACTTCACCGGCAGATTTTCCTGAGCCAGGATATGGCCGGCATCCCATTCCGCGGTCATATAATGGAAGGTGAACCCGCTGCATGATTCACCTTGATAGAGAGACCATGACGTTGCGTTGCGCCCCCTGTATTTTGGTAAAAAACTGTTATGATAATTTACGGCATATTTAAAAGTTGCCAGCAGATCAGGACTGAATTTCGTAAGACAATAGAACGACAAAGCGATGGTTGGCCTGATCTTATCGCGCAGATGCGCAATAAAAGCCGGATCATTGATGTTGCCTCGCGGAGGGACGATCAGTTCAAAACGATATTTTCGGGCTAAACGATATATAGGGACTGGCTGGAGAGACTTATGTTTTCTTTTGATTGCCTGGTTCATAAAAGATCTGATGCTGATAACAGTTGTGTATAGCATGCTGTATATAAACATCTTTAAGATTGAAGAAGGTCTTTCCGGCAGGCAAACAGCAGCCAGCTCAAAATCTTCGCGCCGGGATATTGCCGACAGCGTGCCTTTAATAAGGACAGATGGCACTCCCAGCAATGAATTGGTGAATATAACGACTCGATTCACTGTTCCGTCTTTCGAATAACTATCTTTTCGCCAACTATTCATAAGGTAATGATTCAAACAAAAAGCAGAGCCGGCAGCGGCTCTGCTTTTTGTTCATTTTTTTAATGCGTCGCAAGGATTGTCCTTCATCAGTCATCCGCAGGTATCGTATCTTCCTGCTTAACGGACCGATGATCTTTTAAACAGCATCGCCGCCACCGCCGCCGCCAGGAGGACACCCCAATGATATCTTCATTACTGTTTCGTCTTCGATGGGCACTTCATAATAGGCATAAGGCTCACGCATTACATCTCCTGACAAATTCTGATCTATTACTCTTTTCGGAGGAACACCTTTTAAATTTTCCATAACATTCTCCTTTTTGATGATTATTTTTCCATTCCTTCTTGTTTGGAATGATAAAAGATTTCTATTTTTTGTCAATCAAAATATGGCTGGCTTTTCACGATTGCAGATTCCCTCAAACAAAGGGATACATGCTTGTAATTTCCGCAAATAGTTTGCCGCTTTTTTCTTTCAGGATGATAAAATTTGTTTTGTAGTATGCTAGACCGATATGCAAAACACTGCCCACATCCGATCCAACGCCCATCGATTCAAGGTCGTTGAGATGGGTTAAATTCGTGGAAAGAATATCCGCATCCATATTGCCCGGCGGATCATTCTTAAACAGGCCGGTTTTAATCTCTATACCGTGCTCCGACACATATGATGATTCCTTGAGAAATTCTTCATTTCTCATGTTCGTGATGGATTCTTTCAGACGACAGGCAACTTCAAAGATGGACATTTTATCAATTTCATCCTTCCCGTATACAGTCACACAATTATATTGCGCATTGCCGATATAGAATGAATCGATATCCGGGTGGATGTCCCGGAAATTCACGGGTGTCCTCAATACAATTTTATCCGTCTTCGGCATCATCACGCTGTGATATTTTTTCAGCAAATAGGCCGTGATAATCTGGTTGCCGGAAATGATGTATTTTTCGTCTTCCGCTTTTGCCCCGCGTTTCATGTCCTGAAGAAATTCTTCCGAAAAGTATTCCCTTTTCGAATAGGTTTTTATGGCGGCTCTTCTGACGCGCTTTTGAATAACGTCACTCAGTTCCGACAAAGGCGGGGTAAATACCTTGTCGATATCGCCGGAGCGCACCGGTTTTCCATGAAACAATTTCTGTTTCGACGGAAGCGGGAAAGGTTTCCCCTCTGTGATGCACATCCATGCATAGAGGAAAAGCATTAATGAAATGCCGTCGGCTACAGCATGCGAGCAACTGATTCCACCGAAAATACCATCTTTGACAGGTATCCCCGTTACGACAAACAGCGACTCGCCCGGCAATGTTTTTACATGCACCATTTTGTTTTTGATATCTTCAATGTCTATTTCATCGAATGTTTTATCGATGGACGGTAAGACAGTGGTCACGGCGCCGTCCATACAGTACTGTAGGGCAAACTTATCCGGAGCAGTCATGATCATACGACTGGAAAACAGGTTGTAATGTTTAATGGTTTTTAAAAAACTTTCTTTAAGCTTCAGCACGGGCGTTTTTTTCTTATAGAAAAATAAAATCTCAATCGGTTCACAGCCCGGCATGCTCTGCTCGAAGGCCGACAGGGGCAGGATATTGTTGCCGTAATTTTTTTCCAGATAGACTTCTTTCGTTTTATGATCGGACAGATCTGCTTCCATGATGTCAGGCCCCGATTAATACTTTAAGTAACAAATATGTTAAAAGTTTATAATAAATTATTCTATTGATAAATCAATACTTTAGATTAAAATTCAAACATAATATCCGCGTAAACATTTTAACCATGAAAGGAGAATAAACTATGAAATTTTCACAATGTTGTCCTCCGGTTGACACCCTGGGTAATTAAATTCTACAGACATTCTAGATCTGAGGCAACCCCTTCTGTTTCTCAGAAGAGGTTGCTTTTTTTTATAATTTTTTTTCAGGTGTCGTCTGTTTTCTTCCCCAGACGATCATCCATTTCTCCGATATACGCGGCCAGTGTGTTGCCGGCTTCTTCTATCGCGGTGCGGAGATTGTTTTCCTGCTGCTCGATGCGCGCGACAATTTCCGTTTTAAATTCCGAATTTTTGTTTTCCTGAATCCGCAGTTGGCCCTCCAGATAGCTTCGTAATTCAGTAAAGCGCGACAATTCCGCCTGATCCGCAAGCTCCCGCTGGACCTTCAATTCCTTTGCGTGTTGATGGGATTCCAGAAGCGCTTTGGCCTGGATGTAAACGACAAACATAAGGCATAACGTGACAATCAACACCAGCATACCCAGCATAACCAGGCCCAGCGGCATGTGAACGGATGTAAAACCGAGCGACAAACTGGTCGGTGCAATAAACGTACTCCAGTTTAAAGCGGCAAAAGCTGCGATCGCCGCTAGGATAATCAACAAGACCCATGTATGAAATTTCATGTCCGACGCCTCCTTTGATTTTTTTTGAGATGTGCTGAAAATATTTGCCGGGATTCTCTAATCTTCCCTGTCTGTATAAAATGATTTTTTTGTTTCTTTACTGAAGATTCGTAACGGTCTGCTTCGTCTATTATGTAGCATAAAATTCTTTTTTTCAAAATAAATTCTATTCCGCATCTCCCCTCTCTGCTTGACAAATTCTCTTGAATTCCTTATTCTTTCTCCTCAAAACATTAAGGATTCGGTCAGGATAAATGGGTAAAATATTTACGAAAAAAAGCATTCTTTTCGGCTTTCTGCTGGTGGCTTTCATCATTATCTTTGAAATCATTCTGGCCGCTCTTTCTCTTCCCGCCTGGCCGGCCTTTATGGTGATGATTTTCTTTTTTGTAGTGCATGAAGACATCCAGCAGGCCCCCAATATCCTGATCGGCGGACTCGCCGGAATCTTGTGCATGGTGCTCAGCGAAATATTTATCGAAGCCCTGATGCCCGTTATGGAACATGAAGCGGCCAAACTGCTCTTTATCGGCCTCTTCGTCTATGCGATCGTTCTTTTGAAGGATGCCATTCCTTATGTCTTCAACAGTTACGCCTTCATGTTCTTTCTCGTCTCCGCGATCGCCCGACCGGCGGCAAAGGTTTCGCCTTTTGTCTGGATGGGTATTGAACTTGTTGTTGGTTTAATTTTTGTTTTGGGCATTCTGGGAATCAACCGGATCGTATCCGCGATTTTGAAGGAAGAAAAATAAAAAGCGTGTCTCATGATGATTGTTACAAAAACGATTAAACTTCAGACCAAAGGGTTCAGCGACATTATCAATATCACGCCCCAGGTGTTTTCCATTCTGGAAGGTTCGTCCGTTTCCGAGGGGCTGATTTGCGTTTTCTGCCCCGGGTCAACCGGATCCATCACAACCATCGAATATGAATCGGGCGTTTTGCAGGATTTAAAAAATGTTCTGGAAAATATTGCGCCGTCAAACATCCCTTATGCGCACGATCAGCGATGGGGAGACGGCAACGGGTTCTCGCACGTACGCGCCGCCCTCATGAAACCTTCCCTGACGATTCCGCTGGCCGGCGGCAGGCCGACTCTGGGAACGTGGCAGCAGATTGTCTTTATCGACTTTGACAACCGGAGCAGACACCGGGAAATCATCGTCCAAATTATCGGCGAATAAGCAGTTGAAATTAAGAAAGTCACATTTTAGATATGGCATCATCATTATCGACTCATGAGGAAATTACCCGATGACCAATCAGAACTCGCTGACCGTCAGATTGTTAACCCGTTTACGTGACATGCGCATCGTCTGGGATGTCATGGGTTCCCTTTACAACCAGCGTATTTATGACGTCATTTCCGATCTTTATGAATACATCACTGAAAATCTGACCACCAAAGAAACTCAGCGCATCCTCGATGTGGGAGCCGGACGGGGCTACATGTCGATATTGCTCGCAGCCCAAAATCCCCAATCCGGAATTACAGGCATTGACTATTCTCCGATGCAGGTCATTAAGGCGGAAAAGTACCGCAGACAGAAGAAGATTTCCAATTGTGCTTTTCAACAAAACAATGCGATGTCGCTGCCATTCAAAGATGCTTCCTTCGATACAGTCGTGAGCGTCGGATCCATCAAGCACTGGCCCGATGCTCACCGGGGCCTGAAAGAAATACATCGCGTTCTCAAACCGGGCGGTTGCCTGATGATTTCAGAAACCGATCGGGGTGCCTCCGATGCAGACCTCCGGGCCTTTGTGCAACGTTTTCCGATCCCCTTTGTTCCGGAGTGGCTTAATTTCTGGGGGCTGCGCAATGTGATTTTCGGGCAGAGTTTTACAGAGGATCAGTTGTCCCGTGCCGTTCATCAGTCAGGTTTCATCAAAATCGAATGCCGGCGGGTGGCCACCTGTCCTTATGTGATTGTCAAAGCCTGGAAATAATGCCTGCTCAATATTCATTTTCATTATTTACTTGCCAGAAACATGAATACTTTGTTAAAGAGCCGGCAGTAAAATTAAATTGGAAGGATGACGAACCGATACAATGAAACTGAAAGGCATCATAACTGTTATTCGTATTCCTTTCCTGATTTTAGCTCTGATCCTGGGCATTCTCGGCGCTGCCGTTGCCTGGTATGAATCCGTCCGCTACGGTTCACCTTTCAATATCGGGTATGCGATTCTCGCCACAATCGGATTACTGATTGCCCACGCGGCAGTGAATATTTTTAACGACTATTTCGATGCGCGCAGCGGTCTGGATTTCAAAACCAATCGCACTCCTTTCAGCGGCGGCAGCGGTGCCGTACCGGACGGTTCGCTGACCATTCAAGAGAGCCTTCGGCTGGGTATTATCTGTATTATCTTACTGATTCCCATAGCCGTTTTCTTCATTCTGAAAAGCGGCTGGATGCTTCTACCATTGCTCTTGCTGGCGATCTTTCTCATCATCTTTTATACGCCTCTCATCTTAAAGATGGGTTACCCCGAATGGTCGCCCGGCCTCGGGTTGGGCATCCTACCTGTTCTGGGCGCTTATTTCGTTCACACAAACGAATATACCTTGACGGCTTTCATCGCCTCAATGCCTTCCTATTTTCTGGTGCATAATCTTCTTTTGATCAACGAGTTCCCGGACGTTGAAGCAGATATGACCGTAAAAAGGCGAACATTGCCGATTGTAGTCGGGAAGAAAAAAGCAGCCTGGTTTTTCTCATTCATAACGTTGCTTGTTTATGTCTGGATTATCTGGGCGGTCATTTTTCACTATATGCCTGTCTTCACTCTTTTGTCCCTGATGACATTACCCATTGCCATTCAGGTGATTAAAGGTTCTCTTCGTTTTGATGAGAAAGATGTGTTCCTGGATACACTGAAGAAAAATGTCCTGCTTGTCTTGCTGACGCAAGCATTGATCGCAGGGGGATACATTACCGGCGGACTAATCTTGAAGTAATTCCCGGACAGGATTATTGCCCGGCCAATGAAAGAAAATGCGGAAAACATTTACAAGACGTGTTGCGAAAAGCAGCGTTCTATGTGTAAAATAGATCGAAATGTTTTTGAAGCTTCGTGGCGTATTTTTTCAAACAAACACAGTCTGCATCGCATTGACGCTTTTCAATAAGCGCCTTAACCTTACCGGTTATCGCCGCCTTCTTGAGTTGCTTTTCAGCGTGCAGATACGCATTTCCTCCCCTTGAAATGCTTCTTTGAGGGTCATCAAGAATAATCCGCACCTGATTGGATTGAAAATCAATTTTACCGGACGGTGTTTTGATGACAATGATTTTATTCAAATCACCCAGACTAATATTTCTGGCCAGTTCTCCTGATTTCCGGGTCCACCTCTGATCGTTAGATTTACTTTGCCAGTAAAAGAAATTATATCGGGTGACGAATACCTCCGATCCCGCAGGCAAGGTCAGCAGCAAATCAAGATTAAAAACAAATAATACAGGTCCATATTGATTGTGGCCTTTATTTCGACCGGTTTGCGCGTGAATATCAACATGATCAAGGAATATCCATTCCCAGACGTTTTGGTTTTTATTTTCCGCATCGGAATATTGAGGGGTTTGTATCAAATGACGATCTTCAACAAAACTGCGGGATAACAAACCTCCCTGTTCCAGAAATGTACAACTTGTGGTCACGGTATTTGCGTGATGAAGATTCGTCACTCCGATATTTCGAAGAATCTGATGAACTTCATTCGGTTTCATGAATTACCCCTCCATCGCCATACTTTGTACTTAAACATAAATCTTATATCACAGATTAATTTAGAGTTCTGTACTTTTTGTTTTCACCTGTCATTAATTTTTTATTTCGAAAAATAATAAGTGGATTTTCACAAGATATAAATATCAAATAATATTTCTGCGAAACATGACTGACTGCCTGGGTCAACCATGCCATGAAGCATGTACACCGTCAAAGCTTCACATTTCGTTCAACTATTTTAACGTTTCATCGTAAACATACCGGGGAAACAAGTATGAACACTCATCCGCATCAGTTTACCGTTTTAAGATTATGTATATATTTCATGCAGATAGGATAATTTTTTGTTTTTACAGAAACCTGGCACGATATTTTCATTATTATAAATACAAATACAGTCATACGGAGGCAACAGATCATGAAAAAAACAATGGCAACAACAATCGTGGCGGCAGCAGTAATTCTTTTAACGGCAACTTTCGGATTTGCTGAATATGCGGCAACAGGCGCGGCCAATTTTCCTTTCTTCCAGTTGGGTTGCCTGATCGTCGGCGGTTTGATTCTTGTTTCTTTAAAACGCAAATATGACAAGATGTATGTTGGTGAAGTGGTCGGGATCTTCGCGCTGTACACCATTCTGATGGCGCTGTTCACCAACCCGGTCATTGACACGGTGAAAACAATAGTGAGCTAAATATACTAACAGAATCATAAAAATACGGATGCTTGAAAATCCGTTTATCATTGGAACATGATCTGTTAACCCAGAGGAAACCCCTTCAAGGTCTGGACGACTTGAGGGGGGTTTTTATTGCAGCATATTGAAAGCGCACATTTTTTCTTTAAAAAATAAGAAATAGTGTTAAGATATCTGAAATCCATTAAAGGCATGCATGGAAAGTTTTCATAAAACGTCACAACCCGAGTTTCCAATATACAGGATTAACCCTCAATGCCTTTTTAGAAGAGAATTTTAATGAAAAAAATATTTTTCACAATATTCATATTGTCCGCATTTTTAAGCGTAGCGTATTCGGCAGAATTTTATGATTGTGTTGACAAGGACGGGAACAGTTTCATCACCGATAATCCGCCGCCGGATGCAAACTGCAAAACGGATGACGGGGACAATGAAAGCACGAGCCAGGAGCCGGAAAATGATGTCGAATCTGAAAATACAAATCAGGATGACGAAAAAAAAGGTGAGATTAAGAGATTAATCAAGATAAAACGGCCTGGTTATTAATCACGGGTATGAACCCCAAAGCAAGCTTTGGAAACTATTCCGCAGCAAGCTGCGGGGTATTAAACCCTCCGCTGCGCGGGATTGTTCGACTTACAAATTTCAATGCGCTACGTTTTTGAAATTTGAGTCTCACAATAAAACTCAGATTAAAAACAGCCGGGTTAATGTTATGGCTCTGCCTTGTCGCGATTTAATTTTTTATTTTTTAACCGGCTTCCTGGCGGCTGCTTTTTTTGCTGTCTTTTTTGGAACGACTGCTTTTATTTTTTTGCTGCCTTCGATTTTACTTAATTGCCACTCCAGTTTTTTGATTTTCGTATAGACCGCCTTGAGCTTTTTATCCGGATCGAGACTCTTCCCGGCGTCGATGAGAGCATAGGCAATACCGCCCATTTCTTTCATCTGGTCCTGTATCTTCACATTCAGATTAAACATCTTGTATTGTCTTTTTCCCTCTTCTGAAAGCTCGTTCATTTTCACAGATACCACACTTGCTCCTTCTCTCAAGACGGCGATACCCTCTTCCATTCCTTTTTTCAGATTTTCTCTGATTTTATCAAAAAGATTTTCCATAGATCCTCCGTTTCATTGCTTTTTTGAATTTAAATGATTCCTTTGAAACAGATTATACGAGACGTCGTCTTTTTCGTCAATCGGATTTCAGTCATGGATGTTTTTGATTTCTCAAGGAGGAAAATACTTTTATGTCAGAATTTCTCTCATCCATTTTCCGGCAACTTTTACGATTCGGTCATAGACTTCCGATTCGGCGATCTTCATCGATTTGGGAATATGGAATGAATGATCGCCGCCTTCGATGATGCCCAATGTCCACGGCGCGGACAGGTTTTTCAGAACGTTGTGCAACATGGACATATCGCACAACGTGTCTCTCGTCCCTGCAAAAAAAAGCATCGGTATTTTAATGTTGTATAAATGTGCATCTCTTATCTTGGTCAAGTCACCCGCCGGATGCAACGGATAACCCAGAAAAATGAGACCATCCACCGACAGTCTTTTTTCAGCGATCATCTGCGAAGCCACCCGGCCACCCATGGATTTTCCGGCCGCCAGCAGATGATCAACCTTTAAAGAAATATGGTTTTGAAAGAAACGGCTTACCGTTTCCCATGTTTCTTCGAGTTTCTTTTGACTATCCGGAGCTTTCAGTCCTTTTTCCTTGTAGGGGAAATTGAATCGCAGGGCCGGATACCCTTCGCCGGCCAGACCGTCTGTAAAAGCGACCAGCAGCGCATTTTCCATGTCATTGCCGGCGCCATGTGCGACGATTACACCGGCATTGAATTTTCTTTTTTTACCTGAAGGCGCTGTCAGGATTGCCGATATGAATTCCTTTTGATGAAGAGGTATCTTTATTTTCTCCCTGATCATGACATTGCTCCTGAGTTCAATCGTTCGCGATTTTCCACAAAAGCGCACATTCTCAACTGATCGAGCGGATAGCGTCATTGATATCGATTTTCATAAATCGGGCGATCTTCCGTTCAATCGCCAGCGTCTGTTCCTTGTTTTGCATAATCCGTCTGCGAATATCTTCTCCGGTAGCGTATCTCCGTATCAGATCATCCACCCTTTCGTGAATGCTCACCACCCGATCGTGCATAACTCGTTTGTCGGCGTAATAGACGATCTCTCTTTCTTCGATCTGTCCGTCAAGATTCAAATCCGGAATGGTGACATGCTGCGCGACAATCTCGGCAATACGGGGATATCCCAGTTCCCGCAAAAGAATGCCGCCGGACAAAGCGTGCTTCTCTTTGGTTTGAAGCGACCTTGTCTTGGTAATGTCATGGAGCAACGCGGCGGCAACGACCAGTTCCCTGTTCAGCGAAACATCTTGATGAAGATTATCCGTAATCGCCAGGCAAACACGCATAACCTGGCGGGAGTGATCAACAATGTTCGGCAACATCGAGTAACGAATCATCATCTCTTCACATTCATCTCTATTGGGAATTCTTTCTGCACTATTTATTTTCATCATTTCATTCAACAAACTTCTGTTTTTCAGATCCACATTAATTAAAAACCCGCTTCTTTTAACGGGTTTTTACACTTTCCCCGAGCGGCGGGAGTCGAACTATTTTAGTAAGGATGTGTAATATCTATGTTACCTCAGCTCGTTTTTCCCACATCCCCCTAGAAATGCACCCGAAATCTATTGATAGTTGATTCCGTTTCTTTAACAAACAAATGATTTTAAAAAGTCTTAATGTAGTGGATTACTGTTTGTAATTATGTTTTATCAAGTGAAGATTTTCTCCAAGTTATGTAAGTCGGTAACCTTTTTCCCGGAATAATTTCAGGCAAGCGTCGGCGACTACAGAATCATAAAGAATCCCTTTGTTTTTTTCGATCTCGTCAAGAGCTGCTTCAATACCCAGGGACGGGCGATACGGACGATGGGATCCCATGGCTTCCACAACATCGGCCACGGCCAGAATACGGGCCTCCAGAAGAATTTCATCCCCTTTAAGTTGTTCAGGGTAACCTGATCCGTCTATCCGCTCGTGATGCTGATGGACTATTTCCGCCAAGGCCCATGGAGATTCAACATCTTTAAGCATTTCGTAACCACACCGGGGGTGTTCTTTAATCAGGGAATATTCCAGGTCTGTCAATTTTGTGGGCTTTGTAAGTATTTCTGCAGGGATGGATAATTTCCCGATGTCGTGAATAGTGCCGGCCATGCGGATTCCTTCAATCGTCTCTTCAGATAATCCCATTTCCGCTGCAATGGCACAGGCCACATCAGCAGATCTGGACTGGTGACCGGACGTATAGGGATCCCGGGCTTCCAAAGCCGACACCAAGACCTGAATCGTCGTGCCAACCGCTTTCTTAAGACTATCAAGCGTCTTCTGAAGTTTCTCTTCCGCCAACTTGCGCTCGGTTATATCCTGATAGATAATTTGAGATTGTCTTTTACCGTTCCAAAAGATTTCCTTGCGAAAGACCTGGAGATGGCGTATTTCGCCGTTTTTTCTCACGATGCTTATTTCATATTCAGACGGGCCAAATTCTCCTTTTAATCTTTTTTGCTTTCTTTCCTGAAATTCAGCATAGCTCTTCGGGGTATAGCGTTCCTTGATGGATGTGTTTTTCAACTCTTCAATGCTGCCATATTCGTATATATCCAATATAGCCTTGTTGGCATAAATGGTTTCACCTTCCGTGGTTGATATGCGTATCCCCAGCGGAGATTCATCAAGAGAATGACGAAAATTACTTTCATTGGCCCGCAGCTCATTTTCCATTTGTTTACGTTCAGTAATATCCAGGGCAAACGTCAAAAGATAATTGTCCTGCTCAATTTCAACAAACCGGGCAGAAAAAAGCACATTCCGGATATTGTCGTTCTTCACCCTCATTAAAACTTCCGTGCCTTTAATTTCACCTTTTTCTTTTAGCGCGTTGATTATTTGTTTTCGATCATCCGGATTGACCCACATCTGAAGTTCTTCGGCTGATTTGCCGATGATTTCTTCGCGGGGATAACCTGTCTGAGATGTAAACGCCTCGTTCACATCAATAAATTTTGACGTAACAATGTCACTGATCGCCATGGCATTAGGATTAAGATGAAAAGTTGAAGAGAATTTTCTTTCAGACTTGGATAAGCTTTCTTCCGCCTGCTTTTGTTCAGTAATGTCCGTGTTGATTGCTAAAAGTCCGATAATTTTACCGGTTTCATCTTTGATAGCATCTGCGCTGAGCATAACCGTTAATCTTCTGCCATCCTTTGCAATGTCCTCTACTTCTCCGCTCCACGAACCTCCCTTCATGATTGTTTCAAAGACATTCCGCGCGACTTCCTGATCTGCGTAAACTGTTTGGGCCACCCCTTGAACCTTGAGTTCATCGACCGTGTATCCCAAAAGCCTGGTAAACGCCTTGTTTTGATAAAAGTGATTGCCCTGAACGTCGGCTAAGGCGATGGCATCGCTGGAATCTTCTACCGCTTTTTGAATGAGCAGCAGTTTTTCCTCTGCCCTTTTGCGATCGGTAATGTCACGCAGGTTCACAATAACCGCTTCAGCTATATTATCGCGCACCAGATTTGTCCCCACGGCATCCACGGTATGCCAGACTCCGTCCTTGTCGCGAAGGCGTATTTCAGCCCGCTGAACATCAGCGCTCGTATCTTTAAAAAATGTAGTGAATATATTTACCACGAGATCAAGATCGTCCGGGTGAGGATAATCATACAAGTAACTGCCGATGATTTCTTCTTTCTTGCGTCCCAGAAATCTTTCCACTGCCGGATTAACGTAAGTGACTTTAATGTCTCTGTCGATCAGGACAATCATATCGGGAGATTGTTCGGCAAGAGCCCGGAACTGCTGCTCTTCGCGGCGCAGTTTTTCTTCCGCTTGTTTTCGCTGGGTAATGTCGTGAGCAAGCGTTAAAAGATAGCGTTCCTGATCAATTTCAACGAAACTGGCAGAGAAAAGGACCTGTCTTAAGTTTCCGCTCTTCTGTCTCAAGATGATCTCTGCGTTCTTCACTTCTCCCGACTTCTGCAATTCGCCGATTATTTTCTCGCGATCCTCCGGACTGCCCCATATATGGAGATCCTGAGTTGAAACGCCGATAACGTCTTCGCGTGAATAACCTGTCCAGCTCAGAAAGGCCTCGTTCACATCGATTATTTTCCCGGTGGCCATCTCGGTGATAGCTATGGGGTCAGGATTGAAATGAAAAATTGAGGAAAATTTCTTTTCAGATTTGGATAGGCTGATTTCAGCTTCTTTACGTTGGGTAATATCACGGGCGACAGAAATAACACCCTCGATTCGTCCATGACGCATCAAGGGAGAGCTCTGCAGTTCCACATGCTTTAAGGTTCCATCCTTGGTGATAAAATCATAATGTCCTGCCGGAACATATTCACCCTTGAGTACTTTGATTACCTTGTCCGTCGCTCGTTGAAAAGATTCTGTGGTAAAGATATGTTTTAACTCGGACACAGGTCGATTGATTAAATCTTCGACTCTATATCCCAATAATTTCTCAACGCTCGGAGAGAGGCTCAATAGGTTTAAATCGGTGCCAACCAGGATGACAACATCCGTTACGTTCTCAAATTGCGACCGATAATCTTCTACCAGGATACGCAACTGTTGATTGGCTTTTTCCAGATCAAGTATTTTATTTTCAAGTTGATTGGAATCGCATTCATTGTCGTGTCTGAAAGAATCCCTTTCTTTCCCCCCCGATTTCCTCATCCATCTACCTTTCATCCAACAGTATTCTTTTCTTTAAAAAGGAATCATGATTCCTGATTTAATTATAGATTTCTGAAGTATCTAGACGTCCTTCAAAGGCACGCACATCAATTATTGCGTTCGTTGCGTTATTGGCTTTTATGATAGCATCAACATTATTTCTCTTCTTTTCATACGTCATATCTATTGCTTTGCCTTTTAATACAACTTCAAGGACTCCGTTATTCAAAGATGACGAGATTTGATATTCTGCTTGATTTTCCATTTACGAGATTCTTTCTTTAAAATAGTTAAGAAATCAATTAAAAAATTCCTGTGCTGACAAACTGTATAAACTTATACCAAAAGTTTATCCAAAGTTCATCCTTTTTTGATTATATCCGATTGAAAGTCTGCATATTCATCAGAGTTCGTGAGTTTTTTCTTTCAGGAAGAACTGCTTGTTGGGGTTACGTAAAGCTGTTCAGAGAAAGGTCGTTATGAAAATTGATGATTACAGATGGACAGAAAGTATTTCGACGGATAACCGGGGATCTTCAATATTGCTGATGATTCTCACGGCCCCCTTACAATTCCGGCTGATCAAGGGATCTAACTTCCCGATGTTTTCTTAACACAACAAGGTAATCTCCATATTGCTTTATCACTTATAAAGTGAGATACTTTCATTAACAAATAATTAATTCGAGAGCCATCTCCTATCTGGCCGTAACTGAGAACAAGTGTGACGTTATCGGTATCCTGTCAAGACTGCAGCATCTTGCTTTGACGATGCACGACTTGTAAGTCAACTTCAACAATGAGCGCATTATGACACTTCGGAAATTATACCTATTCTTGTTTTCTCTGGCATTGTCAGTCTGCCTGCTGATTCCTGCATTACTGGTGGAAACAGGCATATCCGCAGAGAAAGGACAACAGAAGTCGGACCACTTTGACGGTCGCCGGTATTTCAATCCCAATGTTCCTCAACTTCCGCCGGATGCCTCGGGCCAGCTGTCAAAACGCAGTGCCACCACGTGGTGGGTTTGGAACTGGATTCTGCGCAATGATTGGCCCCAATGGCCTGAGGTAGAGGATCTTCCTCCCGGAACACGCCCTGTGGACCGTGTCGCGAAAGGTGAGCTGATTGTGACCCCTGTCGGTCACGCTACTTTCCTTATTCAAATGGATGGTCTTAACATCCTCACGGATCCAATCTGGTCGGATCATCCCAGCCCGGTATCCTGGGCAGGTCCCAAAAGATACCTTAAACCCGGCATCCGGTTTGAAGATCTGCCCCCGATTGATGTCGTTCTGGTATCCCACAATCATTATGATCACCTTGATCTTCCTTCTCTGAAGCGTCTCGCGAAAAATGGAACAACGCGCGCCATCGTGCCCCTTGGCAATCTCAACCTCGTCAAGAGTGCGGGAATCCCCAATGTGGATGAGCTTGATTGGTGGCAGGCGATTCTTATCTCTCCCGACGTAACGATAACTCTGGTCCCTGCTCAGCACTTTTCTCTGCGCAACCTGATGAACTACAATAAAACCCTCTGGGGAGGTTTTGTCATCTCCGGATACTCGGGTAATGTTTTTTATTCCGGAGATACAGGATACGGTCCCCATTTTAAAGAAATCGCCCGCCGTTTTTCACCGATCCGGGTGGCGCTGCTTCCGATCGCACCCTTCCGGCCGCATGATACTTCCCCCGCGCATAAATACATCATCCACATGGGACCTGTGGAGGCCGTCCAGGCGTACCTGGATCTGGACGAGCCCTTCACCATCGCTGCTCACTTCCAGACATTTCGGCTGGGCATGGAGGGATTTGATGATCCGGCGAATGTTCTAGCTTCGGCATTGGCGGAGAATAATCTGAATCCCGAAACCTTTGTCGTGCCTGTGCTTGGTCAAGCCATTATCATGCCTCCCATGCCGGAGGGATTACCAGCGAGAATGTGTGCTGAAAAACCGATATCTGTGTCCCCGTCTCAATCTGTTGAAATGGAAAAAGAAGAGACATCCTCAAACGAAACCGGTGACGCTACACAGCAGACAGCAGTTTCTGAAGCGGAACCTGTCCCGGAAAATGTTGCCATTACTCTGAATGTACAATTTGACACCGGCAAAGCAAAGATCAAACCAAAGTATCATAATGACATTAAGAAAATTGCCGATGCAATGAAAAAATATCCTTCAACGTCTGTCGTTATAGCTGGACATACAGACAATGTCGGCAAAGAGTTGATCAATGTTAAACTATCCCACCTTCGTGCCGCTAATATCAAAGCATATCTTGTCCGGGAGTTTGATATCGACGGTTCACGTATTCGGGTGATTGGCTATGATTACCAAAAACCAATCGCCAGCAACAAAACGGCACAAGGCAGACAAGCAAATCGTAGAAGCGAAACCCGAATTGAAACCAATGAATCTCCTGAAAATTTATTCTCTTTCTTGGAAGATTCCGATCTTCCTCAAGGCGGCTTTTCTATAGTCAATCAAGAAACCATTGATGAAAAGATTAAATCTTTTAAGGAACAGTATGGGGTCGCAGCCTATGCTTCAAAAACAGTTCAAGCGCCTACGCTGGAACTTTATAAAATGTGGCGCGGGGTCTTTTCTCACTGTACCATTCGTATCGAAACAGAGGCTAATTCATTTTATCAGCTTGAGCTGCAATCTTTGTCTGATTTAAAAAAAGCGGGCATAAAAGATTATCATCAGATCGGGGCGGCAATATCCTTATTCGGAATGATCAGAGATCAAATGGATGTTGTTGAATTTACCGATAAAAATGAACGGGCAAAACTGGATAGTAAAGGGCTCAATTATGCAACCATGCCAATTTGCATTGACAATAAAGCCACCAGGAAATCAACCCCATGGTATCAGGATTGCCTGCGTCGCTATGCCGGAAGTTTCAATCCTGAAAATGCTCTAAAAGCCGGGAAACGAACAAAAGTATTCGAATATGATCCGGTAACCCACAATTGCTGTAACTTTGTAGAAGAGGCGCTGAAAGCTTGTGGACTGGCACATTGTTTTGATTTGGGAAAAAGCACTGGTCTTGATCACGAAACCGGGCCACTGGAAGAATAAATAAGGGAATAATGGGTGACGTTTTCATTGAACGATTTTGATTTTCTGGATTTGCTCTAAATGCTCTGACCACAGAGAGACGGTACGAGGATAAAAGAGGGAGGAAAATTAAAGCGATGAATCAGATTAAGACTAAACGTTACGGCCAGGGAAATCAATCTAAAAAAATATATCTTATCGCGCCTCGTCATCCGGATAATTTCTGGTCCATGCAGGGAACGGCCCAGCTCCTGGGCGCCAAAACCCTCATGCCCAATGCCGCTCTGGCCACACTGATGGCTCTGACACCGCCTGGAATAAATGTGGAATATGTTCTGGGCGATGAAAATGTTGCAGAGTTGGACTGGTACATGCCCTGTGATTTAGTGGTGATCACCGGCGCGACGTTGCATAAAAAAAGGATCCATGAACTTTGCACGGGCTTCCGGCAGAAGGGTATTCCGGTAGCGCTTGGCGGAGCGTATGCCAGTATCAATCATGATCTCTGCGCTAATCTGGCTGACTTTCATTTTATCGGCGAGGCTGAATATACCTGGCCTGCTTTTCTACAGCAATGGATTAACAGTAACGCAGTACCTGTTTATCATCAAAAGACATATATTGATTTAAAAGACAGTCCCGCGCCGGATTGGTCTCTGATTAATGCTAAAGATTACGTAAATATCAGCGTGCAGACCAGCCGCGGCTGTCCGAACAACTGCGATTTTTGCGATGTTATTCAATATGTGGGCCGAAAACCGCGCACCAAATCCATAGGACAGGTAATGCGGGAAGTAAAAAACGCGCATTCAATAGGCGCACGCACTGTATTTTTTTCGGATGATAATTTCCTGGCCGATAAAGTATTTACCGAAAAGCTTCTTGCCGAATTAATCTCATGGAACAGCGCGCAGTCCCGTCCTCTATCATTTTCCACGCAGATCACCGTGGAAATAGCGGATGACGAAAATTTGCTGCGGATGTGCGCAGATGCCCGCTTTTCTGTTCTTTTTCTGGGTGTCGAGACTGTACGGCGGGAAAGCCTGCTGGAGGTGAATAAGGTTCATAATTTAAAATATGATATTGACGAACGCGTCAATAGAATTTCCCGTTACGGCATTATGCCGTTTCTCGGTATGATTGTCGGGTTTGATCATGATGATGAAAGCGTCTTTCATGATCTCTATGATTTTATTGCCCGCACCAACAGCCCGATTGCCGGCATCAGCCTGCTGAACGCGCCGCGCCACACGCTGCTTTACCAGCGTATGGAAAAGGAAGGCCGGCTTATGGGTGACGATTTTTCCGGAGAATGGCAACTCTATACGAACATTATTCCTAAACAGATGAGCCGCGCCACACTTTTAAACCATTACTGTAAACTTTTTAAAAAAATATATGATCCGGAATTGTTCCAAAAACGGCTCAATGGCTGGATGACGCAAGTTAATTATCAGAATAATCTATACACGAATAAGAAGTTCGATTCCCGGCAATTATCGCATGGGCTGAGAATGATTACTTACTTCCTGCTTTTTGCCAAACCGGAAGTGCGGAAGCTTTTTTGGCAAAGCATGATCGGCACATGGAAAATAAATCCGAAACTTATGCGGCGGGCATTTACATTCCTGGCGCAGTATCATCACTTCTATGATTTTGTTCGCGAAAAATTACCAGAAAAGATTTGATTTCCCCTATTGAGCATGAATCTTCTCTATGTAGGCAGTTTATAGTCTTTTTCCCGAAATAATTTTAAACAAGTGTCAGCGACAGTATCGTCATAAAAAATTCCTTTATTTTTCTCGATCTCCTCAAGGGCGACCTCAATACCCAAGCCGGGACGATAGGGACGGTGGGAGGCCATAGCCTCCACCACGTCTGCCACAGCCATAATGCGGGCCTCCACGAGAATCTCATTTCCTTTTAATTTTCTTGGATAACCGGATCCGTCCATCCGTTCGTGATGCTGGTAAACAATTTGGGCCAGCGGCCAGGGAGATTCCACGTCCTTCAACATATCGTAGCCATTCTGAGAGTGTTCTTTAATCAGAGAAAATTCAAGGTTTGTCAATTTGGTGGGTTTGGACAATATCTCCGCGGGTATGGATAATTTCCCGATGTCATGAATGGAACCAGCCATCTGGATTCCATCAATTTTATCCTGAGTTAATTCCATTGCCGTGGCGATGGCACAGGCCAGATGCGCAACCCGGAGTTGGTGACCGGCCGTATAGGGATCTCTGGCCTCCAGGGCAGCTACCAATACCTGAATGGTAACGCCAACGGCCTTCCTGAGACTTTCGAGGGTTCGCTCAAGTTCCTCCTGAACCTGTTTGCGCTCGGTGATGTCCCGCATATTAATGATAAAACCTGCAATAGCTCTGTTATCCAGCATATTTTTCCCAAGCCCCGCAAAATGACCGGCAGAGCCATCTTTTCGCACTATGCGGTATTCGCCGGCAATAACGGAATCTATTGTCAGAATAGCCTTGCCGAAATCATCGACAGCACGTTCAACGTCATCCGGATGAATAAACGCGAACGCACTTCGACCGATTACCTCCTCTGGCTTGTATCCGATAAAACGTTCGACAGAAAGGCTGCCATATTTTATGTCTCCGTTTTTATCCGTAATGATAATGATGTCTGAAGAGTTCTCTGTAATCTCCTTAAAATATTTTTCACTCTCCCGCAGTTCCTGCTCCGCCTGCTTGCGCTCGGTGATGTCTCTTATCGTTCCTCTAAATAATATTGGGTTGCCTGATGAATCTCTCTGTAAAGATGTAAATCCTTCGAGTTGTCTTATCGTTCCATCTTTTCTTATAATTTCATATTCAAATATACGCTCGGTTATTCCTGTTGCGTATATTTCATTATAAAATTTAAATATTTTTTTTGCGTTTTTTTCGTCCATGTAATTCCGGTAGTTCATCCCCATTAACTCTTTTTGAGAATAGCCCAGGCATCGGCACATTGAATCGTTGAAAAAAGTAAAATTGCCGGCAAGATCAATCTCAAAATAACCTTCCTGGATATTTTCAATAATAGTCCGGTATTTTTCCTCACTTTGACGCAGCGACTCAAGCGCCGTCTCCCTTTGGAACTCGGCTAGCTTGCGCCCGGTTACATCACGTATAATGCCTCTGAACCCTGCCGGTTTATCTGATGAATCTTTTTGTAACGATATAGAAACTTCAACGTATCTTTTAGCCCCGTCTTTTCTTATCAGCTGCCAATTGAATTCTTTGATGGTTTCTCTGGTGGTGTAAACTTTATTAAACGCCTGAAAAACTTTTTTTGCGGTCTCTTTATCAGCATACTGCCGGTAATTCATACCCATCAATTCATCCTTGGAATAGCCATAGAGCCGGCATAACGAATCGTTAAAAAAGGTGAGGTTACCGGCAAGATCCACTTCGTAATAACCATCTTCGATATTTTCCAGAATGTTTCGATATTTTTTCTCACTTTGATGCAACGCTTCGACCATAGCCTTTCTTTGAAACTCCGCCTGCTTTTGCTTGTTTCTGACTTTAACTTCTTCTAATTCTCTGGCTATGGCCGGGCAAAGACGGGACAATTTACCCTTCATCAAATAATCATGGGCGCCCAGACGCATACACTCTACAGCTGTTTCTTCGCCAATTGTTCCTGATATAATGATAAGAGGGATATCGATATTTGCTTCTTTTAATACGGCTATGGCTGATGGACCGCTGAATTTCGGCATTTTATAATCGCAAAGGATGATGTCCCATAACTTCTCTTGAAGAGCTTTATTCATCGCGGAAGCGTTATCTACCCGTTCATATACCGGATTATATCCGCCTTTTTGGAGTTCACGGATTATAAGCAGCACATCATCTTGCGAATCATCAACCATTAACGCCCGGAGTGATTGCGAATTGCTGATATTAGATTTCAGATTGCTCATTTCTGATGAGATTTTCTTTGCCATCATAATCCTCTCTTTCGTCTTTCCTGTTGAGAATGTCCAGAGTGTCACAATAGACTAACCACTCTGCTGGTACCAAGCTTTTGCCCTTTGACCGCTTTCTGGTCCTTAAGCTTTTTTTAAATCCAGGGTATAACCTTTCTTCCTGAATAATCTCAGACAAGCATCGGCAACAACATGGTCATAAAGAATTCCTTTATTTTTTTCGATCTCTTCAAGGGCGGCATCAATACCCAGAGCTGTACGGTAAGGCCGGTGTGACGCCATGGCTTCCACGACATCAGCCACAGCCATAATGCGGGCCTCCATGAGAATCTCTTCTCCTTTCAGATTTCTTGGATATCCGGATCCGTCCATCCGTTCATGGTGCTGGTAAGCAACTTGTGCCAGTTGCCAGGGGGATTCCACGTTCTTCAGTATCTCGTATCCGCTCCGGGGGTGTTCTTTAATCATGGCAAATTCGATATTGGTCAGTTTGGTAGGTTTGGACAATATTTCCGAGGGTACGGATAATTTCCCGATGTCATGGATGGAACCGGCCATCTTGATTCCATCAATTTTCAGTTGGTCTAGTCCCATCTCCGTGGCAATGGCGCCGGCAAGGTCCGCAGACCGGATCTGATGACCTGCCGTATAGGGATCTCTTACCTCTATTGCAGATATCATGACCTGAATAGTTGTATCAAATGCCTTCCTGAGACTTTCGAGGGTCTGATTAAGTTCTTCCTGAATCTGCTTGCGTTCGGTGATATCGTGACTTAATGCGATTATGCCTGCAAGCTTGTTCTCTTTATCCCGGAAAGCTGAAAGGTGATTCTCCAACCAAACGGTGGAACCGTCCTTCCTGTATTCCTCCAATTCCACGATGCGGATTCTGCCGGGATCTGCCGTGCCGCCGGCTTCCAATTTCAGCTCTTCTTCAAAGACTCTGGTAACGAGTTGCAGGGATTCAGGCGTCATGACTTGTTCCAAGGTCTGCGCCATGGCCTCTTCAACCGTGTATCCGCGAAGGTGAAAAATGGAAGGACTGACGTAGATAAAACGTAAATTCAAGTCCATGACTGTTATACCTTCCGCCATGTTATCAACCACCAAACGGTATGTCTCTTCGGCTTTTCTGAGAGATTCCTCATCTCGTTTGCGCTCGGTGATGTCCTCGGAGATACCCAGCAGGTATTCTGGTTCTCCATTCGCGTTCAGGAGTGGCACCTTTTTGGTGTGCATTATGCGCTCTCCCTTGTTGCCGGTCTGAATAGTTTCTTCCGGGATATCCACAACCTCTTTCCCGCACAAAACTTCCCGGTCTTTCTTCGTAAATAAGTCTGCCTGCTCTTTCGGGAAGAAATCATAATCGCTCTTTCCCAGCATTTCTTCTCTGGAATAACCCAGCAGATCCTCTCCCGCCCGGTTAAAACGGATGAACCGAAATTCTTTTGCATCCTTGAGGAAGATCATGTCCGGGATATTCTCGATAATCGAGTTTAGTAATGCGTTTGTTTGGAGCAGTTCCTCCTCTGCCTGCTTGCGTTCGGTGATATCAACCAAGGCACCATACAGAAGGAAATGTTCCGGTGTCTCCGTAGCCATAAAGCATTCAGCATAAGAGGTAATCCAGACGATGTCGCCGTTCTTGTGACGAATACGTAGTTCACACAAACCCTTTGAATCTGGGGTAAGGTCGATGACATTTTTCTCGAAAATAGCCAGATCTTCCTCAACAACCAGGAAACTCCAGCACCTTTGTGCCATGATTTCCTCGACGGAATAGCCGCTGATGCGTTCTGTCGCACCTATCATCCAGTCTATCGAAAGACGGCCATCCTCTTTCGTGCTGCAAGAATAGGCAATATCCGAGGTTAAGGACGATATAATGCGGGAACGCTCTTCGTTTTCCCGCAGATATTCCTCCGCTCGCTTGCGCTCGCTGATGTCTCGGACGACACAAATCATACCGCCATTAGCCATAGCCGTTAGGGATACAGACTGCGGAAACTTGCTACCATTTTTTTTCGTACCGATGGATTCTCCAAACCAATATCCTTTCCGACTCAACTCAAGCATGAAATCTTGTTCAAAGCGTTGAATGACTTCAGAATCATAGAGAACTCTCCATGACTTCCCAATAAGTTCCGCTTCATTCTCATAACCGTAAATCTTGACATGCGCTTTGTTTAAATAGACAAATTTCCCATCTTTATTGAGGATGGCTATCCCATCGATGGCCGAATCCATGGCATTAGTTTGTTGCCTGAGCATATTCTCCGCTTGCTTGCGTTTGGTGATGTCGCGGATATTACATTGTGCCAACCTTGCCCTGTCAACGAGATATATATCCGTATCGATGTGCTTTCCGGATCTGGTTTCTACCGGAACATCATCGTAATTAAGAATGCCTGTCCTATTCAAATTTTGCATTGTCTTTTGGAAATCACCCCTGTCAAGTGAAATACCGATGTCCGGAAGCTTATGCCCGATGCTCTCCTTCTTGTTATAGCCCAACATCTTTTCGGTGGCCGGGTTAGCATCGATTATCCTGCCTTCGCGTTTTTCGAGAAGGACTATCCCGTCGCTTGCCGTCTCAAAAAGACGCCTGAAACGCTCTTCAGATGCCTCTAACAATTCTTCCAGTTGTTTGCGCTCGGTGATGTCTTCGATGGCCAGAAGGATGATCCGCTCTTTTCCCGACTCTCTTTGAATCTGCCGGGCGTTCAAAAGCATGATGCGTCGGCCAATAGCAGCAAAATTGTGTTCCACTTCATAATCATCAAAGGTCGTTTTTTCGGGAAGAATGGTTTCCAGCAGTTCCCGCAGCTGGGGAATGTCCCACTGTTTGTTTCCCAAATCATAGATAAGCTGTCCCACAGTCTCTTCAGGTTTTACTTTGAAGAATTCATAGAAGGAGCGGCTGGCCGTGACAACCCTTAAATCGTGATTCAGAACGATTAAGGGTTCACGCACGGTATCGATGACACTATCAGAAAATTCCTGAGATCTTGTTACTGTTTTTTTCACGGCCATTTTCTACCTCCCTGCGCTCGGTTCAAAGCCGGACAATGGCGAAGTCAGGAAATGTTCATCACATCCTCTTATTTTTCCGCGCATAATCTGTTATTTTTAACTTTTTATACAATTTTTCACGATCGTATTTAGGTCGCAAATGTTCTCTTTCTGGAATTTCAAGAGCCTGTTGATTGTCGTCATCATATTCCTTCTTGATCGTGAGTATCTCATCGAGAATGACGAAGAAAGCATCCACCACATCCGGATCAAAGTGGCGTCCCCGCCCTTCCCTGATAATGGCCAGCGACGTCTCCACGGATAATGCTTCCTTATAAGGTCGTTTGGAGGTCAGGGCATCGAATACATCTGCAATGGCCGTGATGCGGCCGGCGATGGGTATCTCTTTACCTTTTAGACCGTCCGGGTAACCACTGCCGTCCCACTTCTCGTGATGGCTTTGGGCTATAATCTCTGCCAGCCTGATGAATTCGGCATCCGAGCCCTTGAGGATTTTTGCGCCAATCACCGAATGCTGCTTCATCATTTCCCATTCAGCCGGGTCCAGCATTCCCGGCTTCAGCAGAATCCGGTCGGGTATGCCTATCTTACCCAAATCGTGCATCGGCGCCGCGTAAAGGATTGTCTCAATCGTTTCTTCGTCAAGCCCCATGCGGCGGGCAACCGCTGCGGAATAACGGCTCATGCGCTTTATGTGCGTGCCGGTGTCCACATCCTTATATTCTGAGGCCATGGACAGCCTGTAAATCGTCTCCAGGGAAGCTGCTTTTATCTTCTCCAAAGCCTGCTTCAATTCATCGGTCCTTTTGGTTACCTCGGACTCCAGTTCCTTCCGGTAATTAATCATCAAATCGTTGTAGGCCTTGACCTTTAGCAATGACCGGACCCGGGCAAGAAGCTCCATCTTGTCAACGGGTTTGGTAATAAAATCATCACATCCGGCTTCGATTCCCTTTACCCGGTCTTCCTTTTCATGTAATGATGTAACCAGAATGATCGGAAGCAGTCGATGCGCAGTATCTTGCCTGATCCTGCGGATAACTTCAAAACCATCCATTCCGGGCATCATTATATCCAGCAGAATCAGATCAATTTGATTACCGGAAAGTTTCCCCAGCGCTGCTTCACCGTTTGCCGCGGTGACAATTTCATAATCGTTTGGCACAAGATAGGCTTCCAGAAGTTCAATGTTTTGAGGTTGGTCATCAACAATTAAGATTACGGGTTTATCTTTCATCATTTATTCCCTGTTTTAGATGATTCATTTAATGTATTGACTTATTTCTTGCGCAAAAGTGCGCGTATTGATCGGCTTTCCTATAAATCCGCTGTTAGGGATGTTTCTTATCTCCTCCATACCTTCTGCCATCACAGAAGCAGTCACAAAAACAACGGGAATACCGTTTGTTTCTTTGCCTTGACGCAATATTTTGACGGCTTCGGAACCACGCATATCCGGAAGCCGCATATCCATAATGATGATATCCGGTTTTTCTTTTCTGGCAATGGCAATACCATCGGAAGCATTTTCAGCTTCCAATACGTCGAAGCCGCCGACTTCCAAAAGATCTTTTTCCAGCAGAAGATTTTTTTCGTTATCATCGACAATTAATGCTTTCTTCCTCATTTTACACCCCCTCGGATACAATAGGCAGAGTAAACCTGATCGAGGTGCCGCAATTTAGCCCCTCTGATTGTGCAAAAAGCTTCCCGCCGTGCAACTCAACCAGTTTTCTGGAGAGCGGCAAACCGAGACCTGTCCCCTCAGTGACCCGGGAATAGGGAGTATCGACGCGGAAAAAACCCTCGAATATTTTCTCCATATTTTCAGGCGCAATACCGACTCCCGTATCCCAAACCACAACTTCTATCTCGGAATTTGCTTTCTTCGCAGAGGCCCGTATGCCAATCTTACCTCCGTCGGGAGTAAACTTAACGGCGTTGGAAAGCAGGTTGTAAATTATCTCTTTTACCTTGAGCTCATCCGCCTCGATATCCGGCAGATCATCGGCTAACTCCAGCAGCATGTCTATCTTCTTTTTGCTGACCATATCCTCTACCAGCAGTGAAATCTCCTTTAACAGGATTTTCATGGGTAATCTGGATAATACCAGCTTCATCTTTCCGGCTTCAACTTTGGCCATATCCAGTATCTGATTGATCAGTAAGAGAAGGTGCTTCCCGCTGGTTAAAACATTATTAACGTATTTCTTTTGTTTCTCATTAAGCAGTCCGAAAGTCTCGTCGTACAATACCTCGGAAAAACCGTTAATGGAGTTAAGTGGGGTTCTGAGCTCATGCGACATGTTGGCCAGGAATTCAGATTTTACGCGAGAGGTACGTTTTAACTCGGTGGCTAACTCCTTCAAATCTTCATGGGCTTTTTTCAGACCGTTTTCTATCTCTCTGCGCTCCGTGATGTCCTCGATGGCCAGGAGGATGATCCGTTCCTTACCCAACACTCTTTGAACTTGCCGCGCATTTAAAAGCATGATGCGCTTGCCGATGGTTGAAAAATTGTGTTCCACTACATAGTTATCAAAAGCTGCCTTTTTGGGCAGGATGTCTTCCAGCAGGTCCCGCAGTTTGGGGATATCCCACTGGCGATTTCCCAAGTCATAAATAAGCTGTCCCACTGTCTCTTCAGTTTTTACTTTGAATAATTCATAGAAGGAACGGCTGACAGAGACAACCCTTAAATCCTGATCCAGAACGATTAAGGGTTCACGCACCGTGTCGATAATGCTCTCGGCGTATTCAAGGGCCTCTTCTTCGGATATTCTAATTATCCCCAGTTCATTTCTGGTCTTTTCCATGCCGTCTTCTATTTTCTTACGCTCGGTGACGTCGCGGATATTTAACTGAGCCACTTTTGCCCGGTCGATGAGATAGATATCCGCATTTATAAGCATGCCTCCTCTTTTGGTTATGGGAACGTCTTTATAGGAAACAAGTTCGGATCTCTCTATTTTCTCCAAGTCTTTTTTAAAGTCCATCGTATCTTTCAGAATCCCGATATCGTCAAGGTTTTTCCCTAAAAGATCCTTGCCGGAATAGCCCAATATTTTTGCGGCAGCAGGATTGTTATCAACGATATTGCCAGTTTGTTTGTCAAGAAGCAGCAGCCCGTCCAATGAGGTCTCAAAGGCCCTGCGGTAGCGTTCCTCGGATTCCTTCAATATCTTTTCCAATCGCTTGCGTTCGGTGATATCTTCGATAGCCAGGAGAATAACTTTTGGCTCTTCCGGTGGTCTGGGAATTCTCCGGGCATTTAGAAGCATTATACGCTTGCCAATGGTAGTAAAATCGTGTTCGACCTCATAGTTATCAAAGGCTGCTTTTTGGGGCAGGATGGTTTCCAGCAGTTCACGCAGTTTCGGGATATCCCACTGTTTATTGCCCAGATCATAGATAAGTTTTCCCACTGTATTTTCAGGTTGTGCCTTGAATAATTCATAAAAGGAGCGGCCGGCGGAGACCACCCTTAAATCCTTATCAAGAACGATCAAGGGTTCACGAACGGTATCTATGATGTCGTTTGACAATTCACGGGATGTTGTTTGGGTTTTTTTAACGGCCATTTTCTACCTCCTGCACTCGGTAATCCGTTGAGCAAGTTATTGGCCGGTTCATCGTTTAGTCGAATGCGCTTTTCTATGCTACTTTATTTTTTTGCCAGTTGCCTAATGTAATCAGATCTGTGCTGAAGCATTGAGGGGGCTTCACGCCCCCCCAATAGATACGAGATTCTTTTTATAGTCGGGCGAACCTGTAATCTTATCTGTTACCCCGTCTTTCTTTATCCAATCGATCGCGCCGTTCCTTATCCCACCGATCCTGTCTATCCTTCTCCATCTTTTCACGATCACGATATTCCTGTTGTTGACGGTTTCGATCCTCTCGGGATCGTTGTTGTGATTTCGTTTCGGTTTTCTTCAAATCCTGCACACCCCAATTGTTCTGTCTCTCCCAATGTCTGTCCCTTTCCCAGCCTTGCCAGTTTTGCTGAACTTGCTGATGCGGTATTCGCTGGTAGTTCCATTGACGATCTCCCCAACGACGTTGCCGGTAATTATTCCTCCAGCTTGAGGGTACACTTCTATAAAAAGATGGCGTTCCTTCATAGTAGCCCCAACCTGAACTATAGCTCTGCGAACGATACCATCGTCCGTCCCACGAACGCCACCACCAGCCGCCGTAGAAAAAGACGTCTACATCTACGTCAGGAACAACGTAGATATCCGTTTCAGGCAGAACTACCATATTGGGAGATCCGGAAAATCCGATGGGGGGAGGCAGAGGAATGCTCACTCCGACATCGACCCTTCCCATCGCCATGGTTGGACCAGGAACTGCAATTACCAGTGCTAAAAGCACCATTCCAAAAAGCAACTTTTTCATTTTATAGCCTCCTGTACATATGAATGTTTTGTATCTCATCAGACTTTCTTCCATCCCATCAGCGCAATGCAACCCGCGAGAGTTATTCCTCCCACGATAGATGCTTGAGAAAGGGTGACTGTAATCCTACCTTCTGTTCTCTTTTTCTTCGTTCTCTTTTGCAGGTTTTCCCCTTTGTGGTTTGGCTGTCCCTCGAACTTGTCGTTTAGCCGGTTGAGCTTGCGGCCGTGGTTGCTGTTGCCGGATATCCCGGGATTGCGGACGCTGTTGCTGAGGCTGAACCTCCCGAGATTGCGGTTTTGCTGCCTCTCGAACCCGTTGCGGCCGTGGTTGCTGTTGCTGAATGTTTCGTGATTGCGGTCTTGCCTGAGGTCTGGGTTGGACCGTAGACGGTTGTTTTGTTTGCCTTCGCGGTTTCAAATCTCGAACACCCCAGGTATTTTGTCTTTCCCAGTGTTTGTCCCTTTCCCAGCCTTGCCAGTTTTGCTGAACTTGCTGATGCGGTATTCGCTGGTAGTTCCATTGACGATCTCCCCAACGACGTTGCCGGTAATTATTCCTCCAGCTTGAGGGTACACTTCTATAAAAAGATGGCGTTCCTTCATAGTAGCCCCAACCTGAACTATAGCTCTGCGAACGATACCATCGTCCGTCCCATGGACGCCACCACCAGCCGCCATAGAAAAAGACGTCCACATCTACGTCAGGAACAACATAGATATACGTTTCAGGTATCACTACCATATCTGGCGGACCGGCAAATCCGATGGGTGGTGGCAGAGGAATGCTCACTCCGACATCGACCCTTCCCATCGCCATGGTTGGAATAGGAACTGCAATTATCAATGCTAATAATATTGTTCCAAAAATTAACTTTTTCATTTCATTGACTCCTGTACATACGAAAAGTTTTGCCTTTCATCAGTCTTTCCTGCCTCCCGCAACCAGCAACGCGATGCCGCCCACAAGAGCAATACCACCCAGGATCGGAGGTAGCGGAATCGTTTTTGTCTTATCGGCATTAATCTCAATGGGACCGATATCGACAACCTTCTCCCTCGTCGTGTAGGTGATGCCTTGATACGCCAGCGCAATAATTCCGATCGCGATAAGGATGATGCCTATAATTGTGTATGTTTTCATTTCGATTCCCCCTACTTTAGATTGCAAAGTTAATTGAACAAACAGAGCACGTTCAAATAAGATAATCACGGGTGTTAAACCCCTGCTTAGGCAGGATAATTCGATCTACAAGTTTCAGTGCACGCTGTTTCTGAAACTTGGATCTCATTACCCTCCGCTTCGCGGGATTGTTCCCAATAGCCTTTGGCTATTGGTTAATTCGACTTACAAATTTCAGTTCGCTACGCTGCTGCAGGTTGAGCCTCTTGAAATTGGAGTTTCAACAATCATTCATGCAGCTCTTCGCCCCTGAATGACTTGCACCAGTATAACGATAACGGCAATGACCAGCAGGACATGAATAAAATTACCTATCGTGTAGCCGGAAACCAACCCGAGTGCCCATAAAATTATCAGTACCAAAGCAATTGTCCACAACATAATATTCTCCTTTCTTGTTGTTTATCCCCCGCCGGCCTGCGACCCTCGCATCGGCCGACAGGGGGGATAAAGTGTCTTTGTTTTTTCTGCTTCAACTATTCAATTGTCATCCGGTTATATATGCTATTCACGCCGTTTACATCGCTGGCAAATTTGGTGGCCAGACTCTTTTCTGCTGCGCTGCCGGCTTTGCCGTACAACGTAACGTCGCCATTGTGCGTCTCGACCTTGGTATTAATGGCGCTGGTCGATCGATGATACAGCAATGAGAGCTTGACCTGGGCAGTGATAGAAGCATCATCAATCTTTTGGCCTACCGTCTGTGTTTCTTTTGCGGTCTTTATCAATATCATCTCATTATTTACGCCTCGAACTCCGTCGACATCCCTGGCGTATTCAGCCGCCAGTTCCTTTTGTGCGAGGCTCTCCGCTCCACCTCGCAAGTTGACAATGCCGTCTTGCACATTAACTTCAATTTTTAAGCCGTTCACGCTGCGATGAAACAAAAGCGTGGCTTTCACTTTGCTACGGAGCCATGCGTCCGAGTTTGCGGTGGGTGACTCACCTTTAACTCCCAGTTTGTTGTCAACATTCTTGACACCGGGGATGCCTGCTAATGTCTCCTGGGCCAATGACTTATTGAAGTTGTCCGCGACAATCCCTGTCAAAGTGACATTGCCGTCGCTGGATACTATTTTAATATCATCATCTTGAAGGAAGGTCTTGAACACATATGTATTCCTGGCAGTTGATTCGATGTTCTCATCCACCTGAGACGCCTGCGCAGGAGAGCTGAGCGTAAGCAGAGCCACTACTGCTATCATTAGGAACATGAAATATATTGTTTTTTTCATTTGTACGTTATCCTTATTCTTGCTGTGACTACTGTTTTTTAAACTCCTTAACGCCAAAACCGAATGTCTTTCGCAGTAATGTTTGCGGTGTATCATTCAAACACATCCGTGAGACAAAAACGGGCCGGTGAACGACGCGCGGTTCGCACTCCTTCTCAAAAACCTTTTTGAGGCAACCGATCTTTTCCTGAACTTTGCCTGATATCTTTTCAACGGTGCCTTCCGCTTCCAACTTGGGATTATCGCTTATTTTCCCGGCGATCTGCTTGACCCTACCCTTCATTTGGTGAAACCTGCCTTCCAGCTTATCTCTCTTGCTTGATTTCATGATATTCCTTTCCTTTAAGTTTTGACTTAAGCGCCAAGCTTTTTTCATTAATATAAGATTCGTAAGTCAATTAGCGTATCAACGCGAGAACGCCAATAATAATGACATAGATGGCGGCAAAAACATTCAACATGGGAACGCTATCCTTACTGCCTGTTTTCATGGTATTCATCCTTTACCTGTTTCAAGATCGCATTATTCTTTACGTCTGCGATACTGTCTGCTTTAGAGTCCATTAAGGAGACCCCGGCACAATCCGCCTATCGTCTTTCTCTTCTGACGGTTATCCCCTGACCCGCGATCATCGCCTGCCGATTATTCAGAATTACCGGGTCAACAATCTCTCCGCAGATCACACATTTCCATCCCCAATACTGTCCATGGGAACCGTAAAATTTGTCATAGACCATTGCACCTCCGCAGCGATTACATTTAGCAAGAAGCAATCTATCCATCATATCTTCTCCATCCCCGCCGGGTGGAATACATTGTGGAACATCGCTTCGTAAGGCTCATGGAGAAGGTTTTTAGCACCTCTGATCACCTTAAAATGTTCCGACTGCAAGTGGGTCATAAGGTTTTCCTGCGTATCCCATTCTTCAAGAAGAAAAAATCTATTGGTATCCTCGATACTCTGGCAGAATTCACACCTCTTGCATCCCTTCTCTTTCCTCGTGGAAACAGAAAGTGAAGCAATCGTCTGTGACAACTCTACACGTTTGTCGGCAAGGACATTCATTCGTATTATTAAAAGTGTCATAAATAGAACCTCCATTAGTAAAAATAAAAAAAGGTGTTAAAATAGTAAAAGCAAATAGTCTGCCAACAATCGAAAGAGAATTAGAAGTTCGAATTAATCATTTAATAACAATGTGTTAGATTAGCAGGAGAGAGAAGCGGCAAGAATGTAATGATTCAGTTGGCCTCAGAATTTGGAGGAGCCTCAGAATGTTGAGGGAATCTGTACGGATGCACTCTCCCGAAATTATGCAGCCTCGCCCTTATCCTTCCTAATGTCCTCCACCGGGACCGCCACTTCCATGTCCTCCACCACCGGGACCTCCGCCTTGAGGACCTCTAGGGCCGCTATGACTTCCACCTCTGTCATGTCCGCCACCTCTTTCGGGACCGCCAGGTCCATACCACCATGGCCAACATCCACCAATAGATGTCAGCAGTATTACTAAAACCATGACCAACATCATTATTCTCTTCATGGCTTTCTCCTATGATAAGAATATTTGTTGATAAGTCATAGTTGCCTTAGTGTGTTGATGTAGTCGCTGCTTTGGTATTCCTTAAGCCATCGCTTCGCGATTGCGCCCGCGTATGTTTTAATAAACAGATTTCTCCATCTTCGTTTTATGTCTCTCCAGGCATTAGCGAGTGGAACGGTAAAAAAGGTATGCATCGGAAGATCATGGCACAGCGCCTTCCTCGTCTTCTGTTTTTCCAACAAATTACGAATAAACCGCTTGGAATAGAACACGACGAACTGGATGGGAAAGCCAATGGTGGCAATATAAACCCAGTTCAGCCAGTTGCCATAATTTAGTTTCCGGCTGATAAATCCCCCGATGTAATTTTTTTTCATCAGCATCTTCGGCGTATTTTGCAGATCATACGGTTCCAGCCCTTCCGGTCGCGGATCGTAGCAAAGGAACAACCCGTCGTATTTATCCCATCCCACCGTCGAAAGAGGCAGGACGCGGCCTTCGCTCTCCAGCCTCGCTCTGAGCTCGGAACCGGGCAGAGGAACGGCATTGAGCAATTGAATCGTGTCTATTCCCGCTTTTTTGAAAAACTTTTTAAAACATTCGGCCCGCTCTCTGATCGTCAAGAAAGCACGCTCTTGTGTATTCTTATTTGCGGGATAGCCAAAAATGAACATGCCGTGCAGATAAAAATAATTGGCGAGTTTTTTAGAACGAGCAATCAATTTTTCCACGGTCACTCCTTTGCGCATCGCCCGCAATTCTTCGTTGATCGGACTTTCGTAACCGATGGCCAGCAAGGACACTCCGGCGTAGCGCATGGCCTCGATCAACGCATCGTTTTCCGCCACTTCGGTGCGCACCTGGACAATAATATTTATTTTTTTCCGGAATTTTCTTTTGTAATCGCCAATCGCTCTGCACAGCGCAATGGCTTCGTCCGGGTTCTGGGCAAAGTTATCATCGGTGAAGAAGAAATCCTTGTATCCCAAATCAGAATATTTGATCACCTGTCGCAGGGCTTTCTCAATAGACGCGGATTTATAATGTCCATATTGCCTGTTCACGACACAGAATTCGCATTTCCAGTTACAGCCTCGACCCCGGTTGATTGGAATGGCGCTCCATTTCTTTTTCAGGAATCTAACCAGCGTCAAATCTGTTTCGGCCAATGCATTCAGATTTTCGATGGGCTGACGCTTGCCGGTAAAGACATAGTCTCCATTTTCATCAAGAAAGCTAATCCCCGAAACAGCAGCCAATCCGGACCGGTTCAACAAAACGCCGCTATCAGCCACCAATACCTCCAGCAATTCCGAGATGGTTTCTTCCCCTTCACCATGGACGACAATATCTATACCGGAAGAAAGCGCTTCCTGCGGCAGGGCATCCACATGACTGCCGCCGGCAATCGTGACGGCGCCAAAACCCTTGTATTGCCCGGCTACCGTAAACATGCGGGGAATCGAGTTACTCATGCCGCCGTAGAATAGTGCGAAATGCGCAGGCTGTCTGGTCTGTAAAAAGGAATGATCAGGAAGGCCAATCTCATCCAGCGGTCCGCTGTAATTATTTTCATCAATCGCGTAAGCTTCCTGGCAACAGGGATGATGATGAATCTGGCTCATGACCGACAAAATCCCCACCGGCGGCATTTTTATTTTCGCGTATATATTATACTGTGAATGTTTCGGGTATTGCGGAATAATCCCTACAATGGTCAATTTTTTTTTCATGATTAATATTCCTCACATTCCGAGTCCATGGGACTGATGCAGATCAGACGCAATGCCCGGGGTCGTTAATCGCTGAACTCCCGGATTCAGGTCAAAGCATCATTATCTATATTTTGATTTTGCCTGTATTCTTTTCCGATTTGTTTCCAATTGATTATTCGGATGATGTCCGGACGGCATCTCCAACAGGGCGACAAATTTTGGCTTGTATTCGAGTCGATGCACATCCTTTGCAAGAGTCGGTTTAAATAAAATTTCCATGTGAGCGTGAAGATGCTGCCAAAGCTGATTTGATTCCTGTTGATTCATGGTCATTACCTCCCCTGCCTTTGTTCAATTGTCCTGTTTCATACATGATTTCAGTTGGCCATCTCTGTAAAAAGAAATCAGAGCATCTTCCTTACAGTTATTCTTGCCTATGGAAACTGAATTATAAAGCACACAAGATTCTAATCTGCCGTTGCTGTATAGACGAATAGAATCACCGTTTTTACATGTGATGTTATTCGCATCATAATCATCTTTGAGTTGGCAGGATTCCAATTTATCGTTGCTGTAAAAACTAATAGGACCGCCATTTTTACATGTGACGTTATTCACATCGTAATCATCGTTGAGTTGGCAGGATTTGACTGATCCGTTGCGATAAAGAACAATATCTACATCAGGATTACAAATTGATTTGTCAGCGGCATTTACATTAAAAACCACGACCATTAATATTAATGTTAATATTAATGCCAAACCCAGGGAAAACAAATCATCCGTAATTTTCATAAAATATTTCCTCCTTCAGGTTTTAACCTTAATTCATTCAGTCTTCGCTGTTACGCTTGAAGCTCATTGATAATGATCGCTACGATAATAATTGCAAATGGCTTGCCAACAAGTAAAAGAAAATCAGAAGTTTTGTTCCTTCTTTAATAACGGGTTGTTAGATTAACAGGACCAGTGGGCCTCAAAGGCACGAATTGCGTTGGTTGGCCTCAATCTTTGGTGGCGCCTCAATATGTTGAGGCTTACTGATTGTCAGTTGCAACGAAACGTCCTATCGTGCAGTTGTTTTTTTGACTCTCCCTGTTCATCTCGTCCACGATTTTCTGTTTTTTCCAAATAGAGCGTTCTGTAAAATGGGGATCCGTCTTGCCGTATTTCTCTTGAATAAAAGAAATGGATTCCTGAGCACTCTTTAGATGGAGGGCTATTATGTTGCATTTGTCCAGCCCCCAGCGGGCCTCAATCGTGGCTTCGGGGTCTGAAGACATCCACTTGAAATTCTGAAATACGTATTCCAACGTGACAAACCGATCAGAAGAAATTTGCAGGTAAATCTTTTTCATTTTATCAAGAATGACATCCCGATCCAAATGATTATTCTTAATGATTGTTTCGAGATAGTAAAACAGAACCCTGATGAGTTCGTCCCGGTTGTACGTACCGTAGATTTCCCAATAAAGTGAACCTTCCGGACATTGAAGTTCATGACATTTCTTATGACCGTCGAGAATGATAGGTATTCTTGCAATTAATCGGCGAGTGACAGTTTTAATTATTTTTTCTACTTTTTCACCAGGTTCATAAACTGTCGGATTGATCCGTTTTTCTACTGCTTCGAGATAATTTGCATGTTCTTCCGTAAACTCTGGCGAATACTGTTCCTCGGAATGGAAGGGTTGTTCCTCATCGGGAAGATAATGCCATTGGCTTCCCATGTTTACCGGCCATCGAAACTTTAGCAAACCGGAGATGTGGTCATAATTCAGATTAGGTAACAGGAAATCACCGAGACGTAGTCTCTTTATCCTTGCAGGTGAACCGGCTTCAAAGGTCTGAACCGGATGGGCCGTACTTCCATCCATGACGATACGGCTCACAATGCCCGCATGATCTCTCGCGAAAAGGAAGACGGTTCCAGCGGTCACGGAGTCTACAGCAACGCGTATGGGATAGGTATCAGAGGGCAGGGTTCTCGTCGATGTTGACGATAGCATGTACAACAACGCAGCTCGGAAACGACTATCCTTATCCCACGTTGTGCTGGTCGGGAGATGAGCCCAGTCTTTTGACCAGTGCCCGATGAACCGATTGTCAACTGTTGTGGCAGCTGCCGGCAAATGGTGGATACGCGCATAAATCCATCGAATGGCATAGGGGACATCGGCGCAGTCCACGGGAATTTTATGGCGAATAAGAAAATCTTCCGTAATATTTGTTTCTATCCACTGGCCGTAACTATATTCATCGTGAATCGTCCACCGATTCTGGCCGACCTTCCACACCTGAGCGTCAGACTCATGGGAATCATAACAAAATGCAGACGTTGCCATGAATGAGTATGCGACAACGAATATGACTATCAAGCGAAATAAATACATTGTAAGTCCTATTCTAGAGAACACTGTATTTAAATTACCAGCGGAACATATGACTTGCCCCTCGCGCAAGCCAGCTCAGAACAAACCGGTAGCTGACGGTCAAAATATCAGTCCAATACGACTACTAAAACAACGTTAAATTTCATGGGACTTCCCTTCATAATTCTATTTGTTTGTAATATTATTAAAAGCTTCAATATTTTTACAATATTGGTCCCTTTCTTTCTTAATTTTAAGTTGAGAGTGTAATTCCCGAGCTTACTGATTATACTCCAACGCCTTTAAAAAAGCCTGTGCCAGGATAATATGCCCTGCAGGGTTCAGATGCACCCGATCTAACGATAGCACTGTCGAATGAACTTCCGTCAAGACGCAATCAAACGCCTCCTGAGTATCGACCAGGATGGCTTGATATTGTCCGGCTAACCGGCGCACCACATCTCCATACTGATCCATCATCGCCCGCATGGGGTCCGCCCGATTGGGTTCGATGCAGTAGGGTGTCATGAGTACCATCCCTTTTAGTTGAGAACGTGTTGTGTGGATAAGTTGCTCCAACGTAGATGCAAACTCTTCAATTGAGACAAACCACGCATTCGGCTGGCAGGCATCAAACTTTGGCCAGACGTCGTTTATACCGATCATTATAGAAAGCCAATCAGGTTTCAAGTCCAGGACATCAGATTGCCAGCGCACGGCCAGATTACGTGCGGTATTGCCGTTGACACCTTTATTGATGATGTGTATGTGCTGCTGCGGGCAGGTGGCATTGATAAATTCATTGATGAATTTGACATAGCCATAACCGAGAGAGTCGCGGACGGTTTCAGCAGCAGGGGTGATGTGGCCGCAGTCCGTAATTGAATCACCGATCATGAGCAGCGTACTGTTGGCATGTATCTTTATGACATATGTTGAGGGATGGAATCTCTGCAGGCGCAGCTTTCGACACCTTCCGTTGATATGATTTCCAGCTAAACTTTCTTTCAGATTTTCATTCCAGATAATGTTCTGCATATATTTCATTTGATATCCTCGATCAATTTTTCTTCATCCCCGCCACAACAACAATTAAAGATGGCAAGAATCAACTCTGTACACGCATTGAGTGTGCGTTTCATATTTTTATCAATTTGTTCCAAACATTCCGTAACAACCCCTCATCGGCCACCACACTCTCCAGATAATTATTAATATTCTGCTCTATCTGTTCCGGGAACTTTGGCACCGGGCCTAATATTTTTTCGCGATATGTCCTGAGCATGATTTCTCTGAACACCGGAAGCGCGACCCTGCTGCCGGTTTCTTTTCGTCCCAATGAACGGTTATCGTCAAAACCTATTCGGACGGCGACCGTTATTCCTTCGGGCCCGTAAGTCGAGCCGATAAACAGCGCATCCCTGAACTCATTAGTCGTTCCTGTCTTTCCCATAACGGCAATCGGGAAAAAGTTTGCATCAAGGGCATGAGCCGTTCCGCCTGGAATGCGGACGACGCCGCGCAGACCTTCCTGAATGAGAGAGAGAACACCCTGGTCAATATCTACCGAAGCCACCTTAGGTACATAATCGGCCACCTCCTGGCCTGACTCGAAAACAATCCGCCGTATCACATACGGCTGAGCAATGATGCCCGATGCCATTGTGCGGTATGCATTGGCCAGTTCCAGCAGATTCACTTCGGACGCACCCAACGCGGTTGAGGCGTAAGGTTGCAACGGTGTCTGGATCCCCAGTCTTCTCGACATCTGCAGGACGCTGCCAATCCCGATTCGCTCTACCACCCATATCGCGACGGCGTTTCTGGATTCCGCCAGCGCCTTCCGGAGAGGAATTACGCCCTTGAATTTACCATCGTAGTTGGAGATCCATTTCGTGCTTTGCTCCCCATTATCCGGAATTCCGATCGGGTTGTCGGGAACCGGAGTATTAAGGTTAAATTTCCCCCGGCGAAAAGCAGCGAGATAGACAAGAGGCTTCATTGCGGACCCGGGTTGCCGCAGGGACTGCGTGACGCGGTTAAAATCACTGTACGATGCCAAGCGGCCTTTGTAGAATTGACGACCGCCCGTCTCGGCGAGGATCGCTGCATCGCGGTTTCTCAGCACGATGACCGATCCCTGAATCAGCCCTTTGGAACGCGGATGTCGCCGCTCATAACTTTCGAGGCCGTGCTCCAGCGCCTCATTCAGAATTTGCTGAACGCGGGCATCCACTGTCGAGTAAATCTGAATGCGTCCTTGCAGGAGGTCTTCAATACTGAGGTCAGCACGGAGTCCTTTAAGATCCTCAAGAACATTTCCGACAACAGATGGCGCTAGGGATGCATTATTCTTGCGCCGCACGGCCACCTGAATCGGGCGATTTTTAGTGCCCTTAACTCTGTCTGGAGAAATAAAACCATTGGACGCCATCAGCACCAGGTTTTGATTTCTCCGGCGCAAGACTCTCTGGGTGTTTCTCGCACTGGGTGCGTAGTTGCTAGGCGCCTTTGCAATACCGGCAAGCACGGCTGCCTTTTCAGCATCATCCATGGTAAACGTTTTAAGAGGCCGTCCATAATAATATTCTGCGGCCGCCGCAAATCCGTACTTACCGTTTCCCATGTAGATCAAACTGGCGTATCTGGCCAGAATTTCTTCCTTGGCGCGGCGTTTCGAACCGAAACGCTCCTGCATCTTTTTTTCAATCCACAACGACAGTCGAATCTCTTCCATCTTCCGAGCCATTATGTTGACGCTTCTGGAGTCTATGATGTAAGACAGCACTCTGGGCAGGGATAGGCCTTGCCTAAGCTGATTGCTGTTTTCCTGAGCCGTCATATCTTGGAAAACCGTCATATTTTTCAGAAAATAGCACCGCACGAGCTGTTGGGTGATTGTCGATCCGCCCTGCGGGAAGATCGCCGGACGACTCACCTCTTTTCCCCGTGTTATCCTTGTCAGTCTTACCGCCAGAGCCTTGATCCTGACTTTGCTGAGTACGCGGGGAATTACCGAATAGTCCACTCCGCTATGTGTGAAGAAGTTCTTGTCTTCGGTGGCCAGGATCGCACCACGAACAACGAGTGGGATATCCTCATACTTGATATTTTGCCGGTACTCTCTTGCCATCTCAGCGAGCGGCTGACCGTTGGCATCATAAACACGTCCGATCGTCGGAAACTCAAAACGTATAAATCGTTGTAGATCAGGCAGGTTGGTTCGGTCAAAATAGACGTGATATAGTCCAATGGCAACGAGAGTGACCGGGATAACCATTGCAAAGATTAGAAAGCGAACGACACCACTCCGCCATCTCGACCCGCCTAAGTGGATACGACGTATTTTTAGAGCCGCCCATTGGTAATTAATCTTCATACGCCTGAACCCATCTGATCAAAACGAACACCCGGCTGACTAGTTACATTTCGGGTCATTCGGGTTTTGCTTGCAGAACTTGCGCAGTTGTTCCTTGCGTAACTGTTCCTGCTTCTTCTGTTGCTTGCCCCGTTCCTGAGCCTGTCGCTGTTCTGCCTGTTTCTGCTGCTGAAACTTCTGTTGCTTGCCCCGTTCCTGAGCCTGTCGCTGTTCTTCCTGTTTCTGCTGCTGAAGCTTCTGTTGCTTGCCCCGTTCCTGAGCCTGTCGCTGTTCTGCCTGTTTCTG